>JBNMHZ010000001.1:0-299614 GCA_050873025.1 Faecalibacterium sp.
GCCGACTTTTATATGGCCCGTTGGTCAAGCGGTTAAGACAGAGGCCTCTCACGCCTTTAACATCGGTTCGATTCCGGTACGGGTCATATTTGCACCTCTAGCTCAGTTGGTAGAGCAACTGACTCTTAATCAGTGGGCCCAGGGTTCGAGTCCCTGGAGGTGCACCAGATATTGAACGTCAAATCGTAAGATTTGGCGTTCTTTTTTGTTATGTAACCCCGAAAAATCGGGGATTGCACGGTCAATGCACGGTTTTTGCACGGTCGTGATTTTCGCCAGCAGATTTTGCAAGGGGCGAAATTGCTTGAAAATGCGTGTCGGATTCTGCATCAGGTCAGCAGTGCAAGCCGGAGTTGCGCCTTTACTTCGGGGTCTGCATTTTTCAAAAGTTCCAGCAAAGCGGTCATAGAGATGGTCGGTTCGCCTTCGGCGGGTACAGCCTGCGGGCTGGGGTTAGCATAGAAACCTTCCTCAAACTTCTTACCCAGTTCTACACGGGAGGACTGCTGGATATGGGCGTAGGTGTTCACCAGCATATCCGCCGTAGCGTGTCCTGTGGTTCCCTGAACAGCCTTTACATCGCCGCCGGAAATCATCAGCTGATAGGTTGCGCTGGAATGGCGCAGACCGTGAAACACGATACGCGGGAACTCCGGGTGTGCATCCTGCCATTTGAGGAACTTCTTGCGGATCAGTACAGGCTCCACGGCCAGACCGTTGGGCAGACGGAACAGCATTCCACTGTCACGATAGCGGGTCGGGTCTTTCATCTCGTCTGCCGCCAACTGATTCAGCCACTTCTTCAGTTCCTCTTTCAGTGCAGAGGTCATGAAGATGGTGCGGCAGGAGGACGCCGTTTTGGTACTTTTCAGGATGAGGGAAGTGGTGCTGCGTTCCAGCTTGTCCGGGAATACCTTGATGATGCAGCCATCGTCAACTTGGTTCAGGGCTTCTTTTCGCACCCGCTGCATGGACTTGTTGATACGGAATGTTCCGATGCCATCCGCTGCGTCAAAGTCAATATCCTCCGGGGTCAGACCTACGATCTCGCCCTCTCGCAGTGCGCCTACCAGTGTGAGATGGACTGCCAGATGCAGGATGGGGTCCTCCATGCTGTCCAGTGCCGCCCGCATTTCCTCTACCGTCCAGATGGTGCGCTCCTGCGTGGACTTCTTGGGGCTGTCCACTGGGACAGGACTTTTGATCAGGATTCCCCACTCCACGGCATACTGGAACGCTGTTCCCAGCAGCCGGTGTACCTCATGGATGGTTGTGCCGGAAAGAAACCGTTGCTTCTGCTTTTCGGTCAGTTCCTGCTTCTTTCCCTCGATATACGAGCCGCAAGGCGTTTTGCTCAGGGTCGTATAGAGATTCTCCATGTGGTAGGGCTTGAGTTTCTGCATCTCCATGCTGCCGATATAGGGGATGATAAGGTTTTGGATAGTAGAGAGGTTGGATTCGTAGGTCTTGGGTGCCCACTTGTGCTTGCTGCACTGCTTGGGTAGCCAATCCATGAGGAACTCTGCTACTGTCACCGAGGATGGAATCAGGAACGTGCCAGCGGCCAGTTCATGCTCAATTTGCTTTTTTCGATTCGTTGCCTCCTCTTTTGTGGGAAAACTCTCCCATTTGTCGCAGCTCTTGCCGTGTTCATCTTCATAAGTGTATCGGACGCTGTAAGAGTTGCCGCGCTTCGTAATATATGCCATACTGTTTGCCTCCTTATTAAGCTGCCCGGTAGAGCCACGCATCGAAACTGTCTTTCGGTACACGGATGCTTCCGCCTACCCGCAAGACACGGAATTCGGTGGTGCTGTTGCACAGGTTGTAAGCAGAGCGCAGGCTGATGGCCAGCATCCGTGCAATATCGTTTACCGTGTACACCAGCTTTGTGGTTTCCGGGCTGTCAGTCGGAGACTTGACGGCATTGGTTTGAGTGACCACCTCCATTGTAGTAAGATTCAAGTCCTTTTGCAAGAACTTTTTCGTATAATTTTCAGATTTCACAGTTTCGGTCGCAGCAGACCAATTCAAATTCATAGGCAAGCCTCCATATCCTTGCAGCCGGGTAATTCACATACCCGGCAATTTTGCTTTCACATTTTTTCCGTTTTATCCAATCAAAAGTTTTAAGCGTTCCAACTTCTCCTGCGCATTCTCTTTCCGAAAGCTCATCCCGATGCAGGAGATGGGAACACACATTTCCAGCAGACGATCATAGATTCGAGCGTGGGCGGTGTCCTGCGGATGACGTATCTCATCCAGTGTCAGGTTGGTGGTGACGATCAGCGGCTTCTGACTGCGGTATCGGCTGTCCACGATGTTGTAAATCTGTTCCAGTGCATATTCTGTGCCGCGCTCCATGCCGAAGTCGTCGATAATGAGCATGGGATAGCGGCAGAGCTTGTCTACAAGCTCATTCCTACCCACAAAGGTATTATTCAGCTCGTTTAGGATTCGTGCGAAGTTCGTCATGCACACAGGTACTTCCTGCTCCATCAGGGCGTTCGCAATGCACCCGGCAAGGAAACTCTTGCCTGTACCAACGCCGCCCCAGAGAAGAAGTCCTAGGTTCTCGGAGCGCATGGTCTGCCACTGCTCTACATAGCGGTGTGCATGGTGCATCTGAGGGCTTCGGCCATTGTCGTTCTCAAATCTCCAGTTAAGCATTGCCGGGTCGGAAAATCCATCTGCTTTCAGCCGTCGAACATGATCGATATGCTTCTGCTGGTTGATGATGGCTTCCTGCTTTTCTCTTTCTGTACGCTGACAGGTGCACTCGACAGGGTGCTTGTTCTTGCCCATCAGGGCAATGCCGTTGGCGAAGAACGCTTCTTTCGGGGTGTGGCATTTGCCGCAGTACAGCAATCCATCCTTGTTGTAATAATCTTCGGTGTTTTCGGAAATACTTGAAGCGGATTGTTCCAAGATTTTTTCAATTGTCTTTATAGGCTTTCTCCCTCCTTGAACGTGTAGTCCGGGATGCCCGGTGTCGATTTTCGTTCTGTTTTCTGCCGCTTTGCCCAGATGCGCAGGGTGGCGGCATGGTCGGCGTACTTCTTGCCCGTAGACTGGATATAAGCTGAAAGCTGTTCAATCAAACTGTCCAGTCCGGAGAAGTCGGCTTTAAGCTGCTTATACTCTTTTTCTGTTAGAAAGACATTTTGATATTCACCCAGCGTCAAATGAGTGCTATTGGTTCTCATCAGGTGGTTATCTTTCAGGTTGTTCTTATTACGTTGGTTAGGTGTGCATTTTTGCGCAATCATACTGCTCATTTCTGCACAGTCACATTCAGCGTTTTTGCGTACAGTGACTGCGCAATTTTGCGTAGTATGCGGAGCTTTGAGCAGAATGCGGCTGGGTTTGGAAAAGCCACTACGGACACGTTCAACAAAGTCTGCATTTTCCAGTTCGGTAAAAGAGCGTGTTATGCTGGAAACGCTACATCCCAAATCTTTTGCTAGATTGGAAAGCGGATAAATCACATAGATGCGGCCCTGCGCATCGATCCAGTTGTTCTTTTGGGATAAAGTTGCCCGGTCAAGCAGCAGAGTGTAGAGCAGCTTTGACGTGTGGCTCAGGTCGGTATCCAGCAGGAAACGGGCATACGGCAGATACTGCGGCAGTGGGGTAGAGGCGGTTAAATAGTTAATGAACTTCACCTCCGGTGCTTTTACATCAAAATATTAGCTCAAATATTTTGATTCCATGGTGCAGATGCAGCATGGCTGTGAATCTTTTGGGATGAACCAAACTGCAAAATCTTTGAGATGAGCAGGGTGTGGGGAATGCAATCCTCACCAAGATGCCAGCTACTCAAAATCGCAAAAGCGAGTTTTGAGTAGCTCTAGGCGAATCTTGCTCTAAACTACTGTCCATGCTGTCCCAGCCTGTTCCTGCCCGATTTTCTCCGGCGTATTCGCTGACACGATGCGCAGAATGCACATTCGGCATCAGTGGTATCCTGCTGGGATGGCTCGTTAAATTTTCAAAGAACTCTGGAAGGAATCCTTGGATGTCCCTACACCAATAGGAATCCGCAGGGCTATTTTGGAATACAATTATCAAAAAAATTTTTAGAAAGTGCATTGCTGGTTGTTGGCAGTCTCCAGAAGATGCTGTCGGTGCTGTTCTTTTAGACGTGTGATATAATCTTCTGCCTTTTGTAAAGTGGCAACGACTTTTGCTTCAAGCTCTACATTCGCCAGAAAGTCAGGATAGCGAGCAAAGCATTGCTCAATGCGAAAAATAAAATTTTCAGAGGCATTTTCGATTTCGCTGAACATCCCTTCGGCATCGGCAACATGATCAACCGATTCCATCTTTTCGCTAATCTCACGAATCGTCTGAAGTTCAGTACGTCGTTTTCCCGATGAAGCAGAAAGCCGATTCTCCGGGAGTGGACCAGTTTTTTGAATTCCTGCGGAGGAAGCACTAGAAAAATTGGTTTCTGAGACCTTGGAAAGCAATTCTAAATTTTCATAGACGTCTGCACTATCGTCCGTTTTACCATTTAGCTTTTCCTCTCGCCATGTTGATACAACATAGGGCAATGCTTCTGTGGGAGTTCCTCGGATAATGGCCGCTTCACGCTGGGATAGCTTGAGTTTTCCGGATAAGATTTCTTCCTGAATGCCGGAACAGTATTTTTCCATCAGCTCAACAGTCTTCATGAACTGTTCAGCACGAATCACAAAAGAGGGACTTACGTTATTTTCTTTGGCGATTCGTTCAGTTGTATTTTCTACCGATGGCAAATTGTCAATTTGACAGTTTGCCACCTGTGTGTACTGATTGCCATGATTTCCACCACGGGTAGATTTTTCGGTGTGATACTGCTTTCCAATCAGAAATTTTTTCTGTTCTGGCGTTAAGTTGCGCCGTCCCAACTGATGCTTGCAAATCCACGCAAGAACATCCTCACGGGTTTCACAGGTACAGGAAATTGAGCGAGTAGTGTAGGGAATTTCAGGGTGTTGCTGGAGGATTTTATAGCGGTTGTGACCGTCAACAAGGATATTGCCCCAGACGATCAAGGGAGACAGGACTTCTCCCTCTGAAAGAATGTTGTCTTCTAGTTGTTGAAATTCTTCATCAGTCAGTGCAGGAATCTGAGATTGAAATTCAGGGTCGATGATAAATTCAAATTTGTTTTTCTTCATAGGAAAAGTCTCCCTTCAAAGTTTTCAGATGTCTAGCCGTTCTCCCTGCGTGGATTTCCTGCCGCATTTTCAGCGGCGTTTTCCGGCTCTCCCGTGTGGGGTCGTGGCCGTGTATCCCATGCAGACGGTCATGCGGTTTTCAAGGTTCAACAATGGGCTTGAAACTAGATTAACATATTCACAGAAGAATTTTTAGGACACATTATGTCCGATTTTTACGAAAATTGACTTAAATTTCTGCGAAAAATCGGACATTCATTGCCCGAACTTGCATTGAGACAATGAAGAATGTGCTTCTGTGGTCTTAGTGTATCACATCGTAGATTTGATTTTTAGGAACTGGTAGTTCCGGTTTTCGAAGAGTTTGAAGTGGATTTCAAAGAAAAATCGGAACTATTGATTCCGGTTTAGCGTATCAACGTGATTTCAAATTTGGAGTGCCGTTCTCCCTGCATGGATTTCCTGCCCCTTTCCAGCGGCGTTTTCCGGCTCTCCCGTGTGGGGTCGTGGCCATGTATTTCATGCAGACGGTCATATGGTTCTCAAGGTTCAATGATGGTGTTAAGAAAAGTGTAGCATACGTTGGCGAGAATTTTTAGGATGTCATACTTCCGGTTTTCATCTGCCAACCACGGTGGTTTGCAGAAAGCATATCACAAATGAGTATGCGTTTTTAGGACGTAACAGGTCCGGTTTTGGGTGGTCAAACTGGACGTGATAGGTCCGGTTCTTGTGAACGGCTCTGGATAGAGCATACCATAATAGCACGCAAATTTTTAGGAAGTGATACTTCCGCTTTTTGCCCTCAAAACCGGAAGTAATAGTTCCGGTTTTATGTCATATTGCATGATTCAACGATGATTTTTTCTGAACAGATTTTGCGCCTGAAAATTTACTTGTTTAGCGCCCGTAAGGATGCGCAGCCAGCACAGTTTTTGTGCGGAACATCGGGTTTGGGCGAAGCCCAACAAGTGTTTTTGAAGCCGGATTTGTAAAATCAGATTCAAAAATTGTGAGTTGGTACCAGCTCACACTGCTTGCTGCGGTTTGCGAACTCAAAAATTTTTATACAGAAAAATGACCGTCCACTTCAAGTTGAACTTGAAAACAGACGGTTTCGGTTACAAAATGATTTTCGAATTTTGAAAGCACTCTGAAAGGCTTCACAGAGGACGCAAGCAGTGCGTCTGTCTATACAAACGCTTATTTTGCACTGCAAAATGCTTGTTGGGAACACCCAAGCCCTTGAACTGCATCGTTTCGATGCCAGGCTGCGCGATGGCATCGCTTATTTGAATGACTTCTATCGGAAAGATTGTATTTTCAGTTTGAATAGACAACCGAGGTCGAAAACCGTCACTCGCTCCCTTTGCCTTTCCTGCAAGATGTGGTAAAATAAAAATCGAGAGATGCAGTGTCTCACACGAGACATACTTTGCATCATACCAGCATCCAGCAGTTTTTTGTGAAAGACTCGGCTGGTGTACTGGTATCCACGATCACTGTGGAACAGCGGGTGTGCATCTGGATTTTCTTGAACGGCCTTGTCAAAGGTGTTAAAGACCAGTTTGTTGTCATTTCGGTCACGAATAATATAGCTGACAATCCTGCGGTCACATAGATCAAGAGTTGCACTCAAATAGAGTTTGTGGACGATTGGGCCTTCGTACCACTTGAACTCCGACACATCGGTCAACCACTTTTCATTTAGCCTTCCAGCCCAGAATTCACGGTGCAGGATATTCGGCATAGTGATCTGTGGGTCAGATGCGGCTTTTGTACAGCCATGGTTTTTGAATTTTACGATAGACTGAATATGGAGCACCCTGCACAGATGCAGAACACGCTTATTACTGGTCAGAATGCCGTAATCTTTTTCCAAATCATCCCGAATCAGACGGTGCCCTTTATCCGGGTGTTCTGTATGAATCTGTTGAATCGCCGCAGAAATCTTCTCGTTTTCAAGCTCATGCTGGCTTTTTGGATGGTTCAGCCATTTGTAATAGAATGAACTGTACAAGCGGACATACTCTGTCTATTCTAGGGGTAGCATATCAAAGTTCTGCGGCTTCTTTGCGCTTTCTGGGCAAAAATTGACTCTGCGCCCAGAAAATCTGCCGGGTTCTGCGTGCAGGCATTGAACAGGCAAGATGCAGGCGATATAATGAGGAAAAGACCCCTGAGGATAGGAATATCATGCTGCACAGGAGGGAATGTTTTATGCGAAAGAAACCGAAGTTCGAAGACGGAAGCCTCACCAGAATGGCCGGGGAAAAGATAGGGGAACTTGAAGAAGAATTCTCCGAAAACGGACTCCCGGAAAAGAAATATTTCGAAGAAATCGAGCCGGGGGTCTTGTTCCGGGAGGGCATCGACGGGAGGCTCTGCAAGCTGGGCTATGACGGCCCGATGGACGACCCGAAGAAGAAAGTTGCCTTTCTTCAGGCGCAGTTCGAGAAAAACGGCGTTGCCCCGGTCAGCAGTGCGACCCTCACCAACTGGCTGATGAGGGTGGACAAAAACGGAAAGCCCGCCGCCCCCAGAGCCAACCAGCAGAACCGGGAGAATATTTTCCGGCTTTGCTTTGCGCTGGAAATGGATTCTGCAGATACAGCAGTCTTTATGCTGAAATCCTGCCTCTGCCGCCCCTTCAACTACAAAAATACCAACGAAGCGGTGTATTTCTACTGCCTGTCGAAGGGCCTTAGGTATGGCGACGCCCGGCGCATCATCGCGAGGGTGGAAGAAGCGCAGAAGAGCATCCCGGAGGGGAATGTTTGCACCGAGCAGATCGGGCAGGAGATTGAGATGATGCGCGATGAAGACGACCTCGTGGAGTACCTGACGGCCCACACCTATACGGAAGAAAAATGGCACTACAGTGCGAGAAATGAGATAAAGGCTCTTCTGGAAAGCTGCAAAGAGCTGGCTCAGTACGATACAGGAAATGACTTTGTGGATGTCGGCCTCGAAGAAACTTCCGAAAAGAAGTCTGCCGTCCGGGGCAATGACAGCCTCCTGAACACCATCTACGGCTTCAGGGCATCTGTCCGGAAGGGAGACGACGGGCTGTCGGTCAAGGATGACTACGATTTCCCGGAATTTCTCAAAGACAACTGGATCAGCAAGCAGTCGCTCCACAACGTTATGAACGGAAAGGATGCATCCGATGAGGTCTACCGCAAGGCACTGATCATCCTCTCGTTCTATAACTTCTATGCTGCCCTCTATAAGGAGATGGGCCTGTGGGTGCATTACGCCAAGCCTGAGCCGAATGCGAAGTTCGAGGAATATTCTGGTTCAGACGAATTTGAAGCTGAGCTGGATGAGCGTCTGGAATCGTGCGGCTATTCCCAGCTCTACAAGCGGAACCCCTTCGACTGGTTTATCCTCCACTGCGCTGTGTTCCCGAATCCGCTCCGGCATTTCCGCGAAACGCTTGCGGACTACTGCAGAGAATGACGTGGAGCAAAACCACTTTTACAAACCAGATAAGATGCTCCAATATACTGGACACAAAAATTGGAGGTGAATGAAGTGGTAGATACGCGTGAGGGACTGGATGGGCGCTGCCGACTCCTGCATCCGAATCGAGAAGGGTATTATCAGCATCTGGAAGTCATCGGTGCCGGTGCGTCCTGCATTGCATACCGGGCGGAGTTCGTGAACAGTGTCGGCTTTACCACCGACCATCTGCTAAAGGAATACTACCCTGTGAGCCTGCACATCGAGCGCCGCCCCAATGGGAGGCTTGAGCCGGATGTAGGTGGACGCGAAAAGTATGAGGCAGGACTGTGCTGGTTCCGCGAGGGCTATACCCTTCAGCGGGCCATCCGGCGCACCGAGGGCCTGATGAACTCTACGAGCAACATTCAGGACGTTTTTGATGCGAATGGGACAACCTACATCGATATGACGGTCATGAACGGCCAGACCTATACGGAAGTGGAAGAGCCTACCCTGTACCAGCTCCTGCGCCATATGAAAGCGCTGGCCAAGGTCGTCTGGAATTATCATAAAGCAGGGTTCCTGCATCTGGATATCAAGCCGGACAATATCTTCGTCTACCCGGAGACGCCGGAAATGCTGCTGCTCTTTGATTTCGACAGCGTTGTAAAAAAGGGTGATACGGTTGCAGTGCTGTACTCGTCCTATACGAAAGGCTGGGCTGCGCCGGAACAGGTGACTCGCTCCCAACGAAATAAGATCAGCGAGGCCACCGACCTGTATGCCATCGGAGAGATCGTTTTTCAACGGCTTTTCGGTAGGCACTCCGGTCCTTCGGATCGCCGCTCGTTTTCTTCGTTTGGGTATGACGTTGATTCTCCCTTCCTCAGAAATGTCAACCCAAGGGTCTACCCGCTGCTGACAGAGTTTCTGCACAAGACCATCTGCGTGACACCTGAAAAGCGTTATCAGAATGCGGATGAGCTGCTGCATAGTCTGGATGAGCTCATCCGTCTGGCCGACCCCGGCATGACCTTTGTAAAAGGCAATTTCACCTATCAGTCGGCAGGCTTTTCCGGCCGCGAAGACCTGCTCGACGAGATACAGAGATTTTTCAGCGGCCAGAGCGAGGACAAGGGAAATGCGCTGTTCCTCAGCGGTGTGGGCGGCATCGGAAAGACCGAACTGGCCAAGCGGTATGCATACCTTCATCAGCGGGAGTATACCCGCATCCTGTTTCTGTCCTTCCAGAATTCCATCGAGAAAACGCTCTGTCAGGATTCCTTTGAGATCTACCACGGCGATGTTTCCGAAGATGACGGGGACAAGGGCAAAATTTCCCCGGAGAAGCTGTACCCGTCCCGCCTGCGGCTCCTGAAAGAAGACCTGACCCCACAGGACCTGCTTATTCTGGACAACTTCGATACCTTCGATGACAAAATTCAGGACTTACTGGACATCGACTGCAAGCTCCTTGTCACTACGCGGCTGGATGTTTCGGATTACGATTATCCGCAGAGGACAGTCCGGGCCATCCATGAGATGGATACTCTGTGGGAGATCTTCCACAGGTATAACCAGCTGGACTATACCGAAGACGAATGTGTCCAGATTGAGGCGCTGATGGACTATGTGGACTGCCACACTATGACCGTCTGCCTCATCGCAAAGTACCTGAAGGAGAATGAAGAAGACCCGGCGGTGCTGCTGGAAGCCATGAAGACCCGGGAAGGCATCACCGCCGCGCAGGGCGCCACTCACGTCAGGCACCGGAAAGACCGGCGCATGACCAACGAAAGCGTGGAAAAGCATCTGCGCATCCTGTTTGATTTGAGCCGCTTTTCGCAGAATGAGAGTGACCTTCTGGCTGCATTTTCGCTGCTGGGCCCTGTGCGCATTGCAAAGGATACCATGCGGGAGCTGTTGGGCACTGTGTACCGGGAGGATACTCTGCAAAGTCTCGTAAAGACCGGCTGGGTCGAGCTGTCCCGGGACAATATCGTGTCCCTGCACCAGATTATTCTGGACCTCTCCTATAAGACGCTGGTGCCGGAGTGCAGCTCTTTTGCGCCCGTCGTGCAGGGAATGCTGGGATATATGAAAAGCAGCGCAGAAAGCATCCACTCGCGCCGACACAAACTCACACTCGTAAAGCTTTTCTGGGAGCGCATCTGCCGGTATCTGGACAGCATGGAAGAAGAAGCGCTCTCGGCTGCGGAAATGTATTATCTCTATCATACCGACGGCCTGACCTCATATAACGAGGCGCAGGATGAGTCGATGGACAAGGCGGAGGCCGTCTGCAATCGGTTCCCCTCGCAGGAGAGCACCGACCTGCTGTTCCAGTTCAAGCTTGCGAGAATATGCGACGAGGGCCATAAGTATGAGGATACTCTTGTCGAACATTATGACGATGAAGACTACCTGAACGAGCGGAAGGAGTGTGTCTATCGGCATGAGAGCGCTGCATGGAAGCTTCTCTTCGCCCCTGCGCTCAGAGAGCCCGGGAAAACCGCTGATGTGGGGGAACATATAAAAGCGCTTGCTATCCCGGATGCGGCTGTGTGCAACGATGCTGACCGTGAAGCACTATCTGGATTTCTTCGGAGATCTCCGGCACTACCTAATTTGAATGTTGTTCGGGCGGAGATGATGGGAAAATTGTTGGAACTCGCAAAAGCGATGGATTCGACAGCGGAAAGTATCTGCGGCTTTGAACTTGAATTGTCGAAAGAACACCCGGCGAGTGCGCTGTATCTGGAGGAAGCCTGCATCCTGCGGTATGCTTACCTGCTGGCCGTGACAACAAAACAGGACGATGCAGTGCAGGAACAACTGCTTCGGAAACTTGCGGCCTTTTATTCGGAAGAGGATACGACACAGTTTGGCCGCATATCCGTTTTTGCGGATCCCCGTAAGATGGCCTTTTATATGGCTGAGGCCCGTCGGCTTCGGGAGAAAAATACGCCGCCTTCCGATTCCGTTAAGATAACGATTTACCCGGATGACTGTGGGTTTGAATCCTATGCCGATACGGCGGCCGATGAAACGCGAAAAGGAAACTATAAAAAGGCAATTGAGCTTCTGGAATTGGCGCTGGAAAGTCAGGAAGATCCGGAGGAAGAACTCCTGTCGCGGATGGCTTGGAATTATATCCAGCTTTACATCAGCGAGGGGTATCTTCAGGATGCTTATGACTGCCTGCTCGATGCGCTGACCTACGACCGACAATATGGCTTTACCGATGTTACTACATTGACAACCCTTGCGGATGTCTGTGGGCGGATGGGCAGAAAAGAAGAAAGCGCCGATTGGTATAACGCCCTGCTCGACGAGCACTGCGGGACATACGATGCTCTGGACGACAGTGACAAAGTGGAAGTGCTGCTTGCCTGCGGACTGCGTGCAGAGCTTGGTGAGCCGTATCAAATCGATGAAGAACTCGGCCAGTGGCTCGCCGAACGCATGAGAGAGTTCGACGCTTGCGACTATATAGAGCCCAAGCTGTCGGAAGTCTACCAGAAGCTGTTTGACGAGTTGAGATGTCGCCTCGGCTTTGAGGAAGTCGTCCGGCTTGTGCTGCACGCCGCCGGTAAGCTGGAATGGCACAGCGAGGAAGCAGAAAAGCTTTATCTGCTTGTCTGTGAAGCGTGCAGGCGGGAAGACCGGGACTATGACCTCTGCTTCGAGTCGGCGGTAAAAGCCGTCAAGCTGTTTTCGTCTGAGCCCCTTCCTGAACGCTCCAGATTTCTGGCGCTGATGGAAGAACTTCTCCAAAAGCCCGGCCTTATTTCGGAACTAAATCTGGAACGCTATCACATCTTGCAGGCTGACCTGTATTATCACCAGTCGGGGAGCGACCCGGACGTTACAGAGCAGCTCCGGAAAAAATGCAATTATTATCTGGTCGCTGAACATGATGCAAAAGCGTGCACTTCGGCGGAAGATGCCGTAAGAGTCTGGGAAGAAGCCCGTGAAGCATATTCGGATATTTCGGACTATGCGAACGGCCTGCGCTGCTGTGAACAGCTGGATGTGCTGCTTGCGGAAGACAAAGACCCCGACCTTCGGTATAGCGCAGTGGACAATTACAAAGCAGAGCTGCGATTCGAACACGGGCTGAGCGATACAGAAGGGATGCATCGGTGCGTCGAGAGGATGTATGCTTTCTGCTGCCGTCTGGCTGTGGAGGGAAAGAACGCGGAAGATTATACGGAAGAGTACCATATGCAGTCGCTGATGCAGGCAGCAGTCGAGGAACTGGCTTCCCCGCAGGACGCGGTCACAGTAATTTTTATCGGGCTTCTCCGTATCCACAGGCGGTTTTTTGAGAAGAGATTCGCCCTCCCAGCGGGCCTTTCCATCTTCGACCCGGAGGCTGTAAGACCAGAGGTCGCCCGGCTGGTCGAAGCTCTGCCCGACACAGTCCCCGACGACTGCCGCGATGACATACAGGAGACGATGGAGGTCATTGCGCCGCTGTATGCGTCTGCATTCCCGGAGAGCGCGGCCGCATTCGAACGCTTCCAGAGAGTGTGCAGCTTCTGCGGCGTCGAAGAAAAACACGTTAAATGATTTGACTGCACGGAAAAGAAACCGCTGGACGACCCCACTGAAAATACTGCATAAGACCCGGAACTGAGCTGAAGCATGAAATGGCTTTAGAATGGTTCCGGGCTTTCTTTTGCGGAAAAACCACTTTTACATCGTTCCTCCGACGGTATGGTAGGATATAGCCACAGCAAGACAACACCAAGTCCGAAAGGAAAACAGCAGCTGGAAGTGGAGCCGAAAACCTCGCAGCCATTGCGGGTCGATTCCGAAAAACCACTTTTACAAACCGGTGCTTTCCATGCGATATACTGCAGACACACGAAAGGAGTGAACACAAATGTTCGTACAGGTCAAGGTCGTTAAGGTTGCAGCGAAGGCGACCATCAAAGTCCTCCCCGTTCTTTTAAGCGTCCTGAAGAAGATGCCGAAGTTCTGAGCTAGAGCCCGGCGCTAACAATTCTTTTACAATAAATCAAGTAAACATATTCAAGGAGAAATAAAAATGTTCGTGCAAGTTAAAGTTATCAAGGTTGTTGCTAAAGTCACTGTCAAAGCTGCCCCTCTGGCGTTCGGCGTACTGAAGAAACTGGCAGGGTTCTGAGCGGAAGCTCGTGTCTGACGGTTTTGGGGAATAAATTCGATAAGATATTCAAGGAGGTTCGTATTATGATTGAACTTGTTTCTACTCTCGGCGGTGCAGTTGCTGGTTTTGCGGCAGGTGCCGTAAAAGGCGCATCTATTGGCATTGCGGTGGGCGGCCCCATCGGAGCCGTTGCAGGAACGATCCCCTGCGCTGTGGTCGGTGGCGTGATGGGTGCGCTGGCGGGCAACAACGTCGGCCACCGCATCGACAACCGATAAGCAGCCTGCGAAAGGAGGAACAGCAGATGTTTGATTTGTTTGCGGATGCCCTCATGGATGTCCTGACAGGCACGGACAAAGAAGAGCGCGACCACAGCCTTCTGAGCCAGCGCTATACCTTGGTCGCAGAGCCGCCGGAGTCACCGCTTCGCCGGGATGCTCGCAAGGTGCTGGCCGATGTCATTCGTAGCGGCCGGAGTGAACTGTAAGGCCCGATACATTTATATGATGACCAAACTTTATGATTATAATTTAAAAGGAGAAAATAATATGTTTGACAAGGAAGAACTCGTTGCTGGCGCGATCGGTACGGTAGGAACTGTGGCAGGCATCGGAGCCGCCGCAACAGGCTCCAGCGCAGCTACACTCACCAGCGGGCTTGCAGCTGCCGGTCTTGGCAGCATGGCCACCGGTATCGCCGTTACGGCTGCGACTCCGCTTGTTGTTGGCGCAGCAGCGTATGGTGCGGTGAAGCTGGTCAAAAGCTTCTTTGATTAAGAGGCTGCCGGTTTCGGGATGAGGCGTGACACAGCTGGAGGATCGGAAAGCTGAAATGTTTCGCATGGCAGGTTGCTTTACCTGCACAGACCGATGGAGCAGAGCAGAATTCGGGGGGCATCGCCTTCTGATGTATCAGAAGGCGATGCCTCTTTTTTATTTGTAACAGCCGAAGACAGAACACCGCCAGCGGCGGTAGCAGCGATAGCACCTGCTAACCTAATAATCAATTTTATCGAACCAGATCCTGCCATAGGTCTGCTCCTTTTTCGCTTGGAAGGTGTTGTTATACAGAATGCCGTATAATCTTATAGTTAGTGTGGCAATTTCTTCAAAGTGTGTCAATGCAAATCTGCGATTTTATGCAGAATGAAATTCGCACACTTGATGTGTGAATGGCCGGCTTTAAAGAAAATTTTGGTGGATTTCACAAAGAAATTCTGAATATATAGACAAAATGACGGTTTTTGAAGGCTTTGTTCCTTTGCTAGAAAATTATGCTATACTGATTTTGACATGAAAAGCATCAGCCACACATCCGTGCGGGAAATGGAGAACAGAATGGAGATTGAAAATGCTCAGACGCTGATCCGGGAAATGCGCTGTTATGCACAACAAGCCGGTATTTCGCTTCTGGCAGTCGGTTCGGTAGGATATAAAAGCGCACTTTTGCATCCGGAGTTTCTGCCCGGTTGTGATGATTTGGACTGCATCTTTATTTATAAAGACTCGCAGGCATTGGACCGGTGCCCGTACATGAAAAACGGTTACTGGAATGCTGCTCAGCAGCTGATTGAAGCAGGAACTGCAGACATGGTCTCGACCAAACTGATGGCACATGGCATCCGGATATCGGCAGATTTTGTCTCACGGGAGTATCTGCAGGCACTGGCGCAGGAGCCTTTTACCGGAAAGGACCGCTTCCGGATCAAAGTAACAGACGCAATAGAGAACAGTACAAACACTTACTGCAGCTTTGATGCAAAACAGCTCGTTTACCAAAAGCCGTGCAGGAAATTGTCGGGGGATATCCGGCTTTATACCCTGCCGACACAGCTTTACCGAGAAGGCAGCTTTTACCCCGGTGTACTGCTGAACAAGTTTTTGTATAATCCGGCAGAAATAAGGATGCGGACGGAAGACCGAGAGCTTGTACAGATGCTGCAAAGTGCAGTTGCAAACTTCTGCAGGCAGCAAAGCGTCCGCACGGGAGTGCCGGGTTCTGTGATGAACACTGCTTACCGGAAAGAAGACTTCTCCACAGAGACGCAGCAATTTTTAAGCAGGTGAAAAAAATGAAAAAGACAATCCTGGTAACAGGGTGCAATGGCTTTATCGGCAGCGCATTTGTCAGATTTGTAAAAGAAAAGTATCATATCGTCGGTATTGATAAGACACCGGGGGCTTTCCCGGAAGCAGGGAATGGACATTTTTATCAGGGCGATATCTGCGATGCAGAATTGCTGCAGCGTATTTTTGCAGAGCATTCAATCGACGCAGTAGTTCATACAGCGGCGGAAAAATCACTGCTCCGGTGTCAGAACGACCCGGAAAGAGCATATCGTACCAATTATTTGGCGACAAAGCACCTTCACGCACTGGCTCGGCAGACCGGGGCCAAAATGGTCTTTTTGTCCAGTGATCAGGTGTTTCCTGGCACAACGGCCAATTCCGCAGAGGATGCGCCGGTGCAGGCGATCAACTACTATGGGGAACTTAAAATAAAAGCAGAGCAGCTGCTGCGGGCGGACCCCAATGCGGCGATATGCCGCACGGCGCTGGTATTTGGCCGAATCCCTGAAGAACAGCTTGCCTATTTTGATTCGATCAAAGAGCAGCGGGAACTGGCGGTACAGGGCTA
Organism: Faecalibacterium sp.; assembly: GCA_050873025.1. GTDB lineage: Bacteria > Bacillota > Clostridia > Oscillospirales > Ruminococcaceae > Faecalibacterium. The sequence goes on from JBNMHZ010000001.1 coordinate 16,387, forward strand.
TATCATCCAGCAGACTCGCTACTGTCTTGCGCATAAAAAGGAAATCGTTCTGCCCCGAGATGAGTTTGTCAGTCCGACGGATGTGGAACTTCTGGCACGTCAGCTGGATGCCGTATTGGAAAAGCAGGTCTGCGGCATCCTGCACTGCTGCGGCAAGGGCCGTATCAGCCGATATGAGATGGGCAGGCTCATTGCACAGCATTATGGGCTTGATGCCGGTACTATCTGCCCCGAAGGCCCGGAAAATCAACTCCGGCCCAAGGACGTTTCACTGGACTGCACGCGGACCGAGCGGCTGCTTGGCTTTGATTTTCCGACCTTTGCGGAGAGTCTGAGGGCATACTGACAGGGAGAAATCTATGGAAAAATACAGATGGCCGCCCTATATTCCGGAGATGGGGGATCTGGTAAAGGATTACATCGATCAGGGAAAGCCGCTTTCGATCCCGGACGAAAGCGGGATCATCCACGAATTAGAGTGCGACTTTGCAAAATTGCACCACCGAAAATATGCACTAGCAGTATCTTCCGGTACGATGGCGCTTTACTCGGCCTTTTTTGCCCTTGGACTTTCAGAAGAGGACGAAGTTATCTGCACGGCATTCAGCTATCACGCAACAGCTGCACCGCTGCTGCATTTTGGTGTAAAGATCGTGTTCTGTGATGTAGAGCCGGACACGGGCAACATTGATACAGCACAAATTGAACAACTGATCACGCCAAAGACCCGGGCCATTGTGACGAACGACCAGTGGGGACATCCCTGTGATAAGGAACGAGTACTGGAACTGTGTCGGCGATACGGTCTGCGATATGTGGAAGACTGTTCTCACGCTCATTTCGCACAGTACCGGGGCCGGTATGTTGGAACCTTTGGAGACATTGCCTGCTGGAGCCTGCAGGGACGGAAGCTTCTTTCCGGCGGCGAAGGCGGCATCCTTTTAACAGACGATCAGGATCTTTACGAGCGGGCGGTCCTTCTGGGGCATAACTTGAAGCGCCCGGCCCAGAGTGTCAAAAATGAGATCTACCGGCCGCTTGACCGGACAGGCTACGGCTTGAAACTCCGGATGCATCCGTTGGCTGCGCTGATGATCGACCACGAACTGAAAAACTATTGCTTTTCTTGGATCGAATCCCGCGCCAGAACGCTGGGGTATTTCCAGTCCCAGTTGCAGGGCACCTTCCTGCGGCCGATGGCCCGACGTGATTATGTTACGTCAATGGGCGCGTGGTATGGGTTTATGCCGCGGCTGGACCTTGCACGCAAGGTCGATCGGGAGCACTTTGTCCGCTGGATGAACGACCAACAGCTGCAGATCAGTGTCCCGAAATCCCGTCCGATCCCGGATTACGCATTGTTTGCGCCGGATCGATTCCCCATTGGACACTTTACCAAGCATCCGGTCGGAACATATCCGAATGCACAGTCGTACTATGCGCAGATCGTCAATATCCCGACCTTTACATTTGAAGAATATGACCGGATCGATCAATACATCGAAAAGATCCATGAATATGAGAGGCTGTTTCTGTGATTGAGTTTCGAGAAGATGTTCCCGTGGAAAAGCTGGTGGAACTGCACCCGCTGATGTATGATGAACCGTTTCCGCTGGAAAGCTATCAGCGCAAAAGGGAGAATGGAAAACGATTGGCAAACATTGGCTTCTTTCAGGAAAAAACGATTCTGGGATACTGTGTTGTCATTGATCTCCCGGAGGAAAAACGTTATCATGCTTGGGTAGGCGGGACACTGCCGGAGTATCAGGCTAAGGGTGTCTTTTCACAATTCTACGATTGGCTGATCCAGCAGGCAGCCGGGCGGGGATACCGGTTCGTAACGGGCAATACGGATAACTATAAACCCAATATGCTGCGGCTTATGATCCGGAAAGGGTTTGACATCATCGGGGTGGACAAGACCCAGCACGGAGACGGCACAAAAGTGCTGCTCCGCTACACAGTGCACAAGCCGCTCCGGCTGCGCCTGAGTATAACGAACGCCTGCAATTTCAACTGTTTTTTCTGTCATCACGACGGAGTTGTGCTCCCACAGACCGAAAAACTTACGATTCCGCAGCTGGAGCGCATCCTTATACAGGCAAAAAAATCTGGTCTGGAGGAGCTTACTATCACGGGTGGAGAACCTGCGGTGTACTTCCCGGCAGTCGAGTACATCCTGCGGTATTGCGGCAGCTGGGATCATCCGCCCAGACTCAAAATTGCAACGAACGGCGTGCTGTGGTCAGAAGAACGCATTAGGGTACTGAAGCGCTATCCGGGAAAGATAAAACTGAATATTTCGTTTCACAGCGCCAGAAAAGCGCAATTTGGGCAGATCTACGGATGCAGCGTTCCGCGGGAAACCTATGATCTGTTGTTCCGGAATCTCCATTCCCAGGGGATAGAATGCCGTCTCAATGTCACTGTGCTGCGCGGTATCAACAGCTCGCCGCAGGCAATGCGTGAGCTGCTTTGCTACGCGGATGAAAATGGGATCGCCGCAGTTAATTTTATGGAGCTGCTTCTGACCCGAAAGCAGACGGAACTTTTTGCGTACTACTGCCCACAGAATGAGATTGTGCAGAACCTGCTGACGGGAGTCGGCGAAACGTACCAGTGCAGGCTGACAGAGCAGACCCGGAAAAAGACGATATACGAAGTGACCGGTGAACATGGCACGATCCGGGCTGCAGTCTACCGCCTTTCCTGCCGGGCTGGCTGCGAAAACTGCCTGCAAGAAAATGATATTACCATTGGTGCTGACGGAAAAGGGCATCCCTGCTACATCGATTCCGAGGTGAGTTGCGGGTCTGCGCTGGATTCGCTGGATGAAATGATTGCGCAGGGTGAGGCATATGTGCGACATCAGCCAGAAAATTACAGTGTGAAGCAGCTGTACTGGGGGGAGCCAGTATGAAGCTGCTGTTTGAGCCGGACAGCCCGGTGCAGCTCTTGCCGGAAACGCCGCAGGAAACAACACTACTTACTTCCGATGCGGTCAACACAAAGCTGAACTTTCGGCTCCTGACTGCGCTGCCTGACGGGGACTGCTGGCGGCTTTGCAACGGGAAAGAGACATTTTCTGTTCGGCCGGATAGCAGGGAGATCATATTTCCGGCAGACCTTGAAGCCGGGGCTTTCTGCTATGCGCTGCGGGTGGCATCGGATGGCATTTTACTGGATAGGGGCAGTATTCCGCTGCACTGCGCTGCAGTGATTGCTGCGGGGCAGCAGGTGTTTCTGTTTGCCGAACCCGGCGGTGGGAAATCTTATTTTGCAGATATGCTCTGTAAAATTTTCCCGGGAGCCATTCTGATCGGAGATGATCATGTTGTGGTAGGCGGCTGCATCACCGGCAACCTAGTACGTCGCCTGCGCGGAGCAAAGCGAGAGATGTTGGGTTATGCCCGTAATGAGGGAAGTGTGATGCAGCAGATATCCGCTAAAAGGATTGGTATTGTGCTTGGCTGTACAGGTGCGCGGTGTGTGTCTGTATCGTTGGTGCAGCAGCGGCAGGAGCTTATCTGCCATGCATCCGGCGGGAAATACCTTTTGCAGGAACCGATGTTTCAGGGAAAACGATATCAGATCGATGAGATGTTCGGCTGCTCCAAAAAAGAACAGTATCAGAGAAAGCTGCTTGAATTTGCGGCGGGATTCGATTCTTTTTTCAGCGTATCCGGTTCGTTCGAAGAAATTGGATGGCATTTGAAAGAGATCATTGAACAAGAAGGAAGATGATTTGATATGCTGGGATTTGTGGGGCTGGTCGTTTCGGTAGTCCTTTTTATTTTTCTGACCTTTCGTGGATGGAATATGGCGGTAGCCAGTGTGCTTTCCAGTGTGCTGCTCCTGCTGTTTAACCGGATGAATTTGTTCAAAGGCTTTGCGGAAAGCTATACGCAGGGATTTTCGGAGTTTGCTGGCAGCTGGTGGCTTTTGTTTCTTTTGGGAACGACCTTTGGCAGGTGCATGCAGGATATGGGGCTGTCGGATGCGATGGCCCGTGTGATATACACCCGATTCCGGGGCCGGGTGATCTTGGCGGTTCTGGCAGTCTCTTTTGTACTTTCCTATGGTGGAATCGGTACTTTTGTGATCGCGTTTACCGTGTATCCGATCGCCTTCAGACTGTTTCAGGAAGCGAATATTTCAAGAGATCTGCTGCCAGCTGTAATGCTGTTCTGTCCGACCACGATGTGTATGACGATGCTGCCCGGTACACCTTCGATCCAGAATATGATCCCCACCAGCTTTCTGGGCACCAGCATCTATGCAGCGCCGCTGTTTGGCACGACAGCAGCGGCACTGACCGGTGTCATGGGGTATCTGTACTTTCGGCATACCGCCGCGGCAGAACGGCCAGCCGACACAGGAACGACAGCTGCTGGAAAGATGAAAAGTGTCCCAACAGACTATCTTTCCTTTTTGCCGTGTATCTGTTTGTGGGTCATCACATTTTTAATGAGCCGGGTCGGGTTCGAAAGCCGGACCGCAGTGGCTGCTGCCATGGTGGTGGCAATCGGAGTCTGCATTATACTGAAGCACCCCGGAACTTCTGTGCAGAAAAGCATCAACGAAGGCTCGATACAGGGGTTAAAGACACTGGCGGCTACATCTTGCATCATGGGGTATGGAGCACTTGTGCAGTCTACCGACGGCTTTCGGCTTTGTATGCAGCTGCTGCTCCGGATATCTGTATCACCGCTGCTGACAAGTATTATTGCCATCAATGTGATAGCAGCAGTGACCGGCTCTTCCACAGCAAGTTTACAGCTCTATTATAAGTTGTTTTCAGAGCAGATCGCGCAGATCACGTTTTCCAAAGCACTGATCCACCGGGTCACAGCAATCGCATCCGGCGGACTGGACTCCATGCCCTATGCGACCGGCGTTGCGATTGCGAATGAACTGGCAAAAACCAGCCTGAAGGATACATACCGGCATGTTTTTATTACCTGCGCGCTGATCCCACTTGCGGTGCTTAGCATTCTGCTGCTCCTGTTGGGTGTATGGGTCTGAATATAGGGATTGTGAAGCAAAAATCGGACATTCAGCTGTCGTCACTTATAACTATTATGCTTAGTCGTCCCAAAGACACTTGTAATAGTTGCATATATGTTGAAAATGAAAGCACTAGAGTACGGCCACTCAAACCAATGCCGTCAAGTCGTGGTTGGATGGGTCGATTTTTAGTTTGCTCCAGAGTAAGTGCACGGTTTTTGCACGGATTTTGCACGGTTTCAAAACGTGCAAAGGGTGCTTTTCACTGCAAAATTCGACAAAGAACGCAGAAAATTCAAAGAGAAAAAACACGATGTTTCGATTGAAAACCGCGATAAATCGAAATTTCCATAAATTGAGACGAATCTGCGGCTTGCTCTCTTAATCAGTGGGCCCAGGGTTCGAGTCCCTGGAGGTGCACCAAATTTTGAACGTCAAATCGTAAGATTTGACGTTTTTTCTTTATGTAGGAAAGCGGCTGCACACTTTCTGCACACCGTTTGCACATTTGCCCGAATCGGGGGCTTTTCTGCGCAAGGCTTGCACAGCCTGCCTTCCTTTGCATAAAAAGAAGAAATTTTAGGCGAACAAGGCTCTCGTCAATTCTCTGCGTTCGTCTGCGTCCATCAGCCGGATGGCTTCAAGAATCTCTCTGCCAGTGATTTTTGTTGCCACCGGCTTTTCATTTTGCCGGGGCTGGGGTACTGCCGGGGTCAGGTCTTGGGAATAGAAGTTCGCTTCGATTTTCTCGGTCAGCTCCAACCGGGGCCTGTCCTGCGTGTGAGCGTAGGTGTCCATCAGGACAGCAGCAGTTGCGTGGCCGGTGTTGCCCTGTACCGACTTGAAGTCACCGTCAGACTGCAACAGCTGATAGGTGGCACTGGAATGGCGCAGACCGTGGAACACGATTTGTTCAAACTCCGGGTGTTCCGCTCTCCATAGGCGATACCACTTTGTCAGCAGCTCCGGCGCGATGGGCAGACCATCCGGGAGCCGGAATAGCTGCCCGCAGTTGCTATACTTTTCCGGGGCGTTCTGCTCATCCTGATGGATTTTTTCAAGCCATGCTTGAAGTTCCTCTTTCAGAGGTTTGGTCATATACAAGACACGGTTGGACTTCTTGGTTTTGGGCTTTTTCAGAATGAGAGAGGACTTGCTGCCCTCACGCCTGTCCGGGAAGGTGTGGTAGACCTGATTGGGGTCGAGCTTTTCCAGAGCGTCCTTATTGGCTCTCTGCATGATTTTGTTGACCGCAATCGTTCCACGCCCATCAGCGGCATCAAAATCCAGATCACTCGGCTGCAAGCCGAGAATTTCGCTCTCACGGAGCGAAAGGATCATGCTCATGTGGACAGCCAGATGCAGAGCGGGGTTCTCAATGGTCTGCAAGGCCGCCAGCATGGTTTTTTCGTCCCAGATGGTGCGTTCTTCTGCATTGACCTTGGGGGCATCACGGGGCAGGGGGATCTTGTGAATCAAGTCCCATTCCACCGCATAGGAGAAAGCCGTCTTGAGCAGCGTGTGAACTTCATGGATAGAAGTACTGGACAGCAGCCTTTTCTTCTGCTTTTCGGAAAGCTCCTGCTTCACACCCTGCACGTACTGTCCGCAAGGGGTCTTGGAAAGGGTAGCGTAGAATTTCTCAACATCGTAGGTGCGCAGCTCCTGCACCCTGCGACTGCCGATATAAGGCACGATAAGGTTCTGCACCATCGCCACGGACTGGGTGTAGGTCTTGGGTGCCCATTTGTGCTTGGTGGACTGAATCGGTATCCACTTGTATAGCATTTCCTCGACCGTCATGGTATCGGGAACGAGGAACGTGCCGTCAAGCAGTTCTTTCTCGACCGTGATTTTTCGTTCCTGCGCCTCCTTTTTGGTCTTGAAACTCTCCCATCCCTCGCAGGGCTTGCCGGAATGGTCTTTGTACTTGTAGCGGACGGAGTAGGAATCTCCGCGTTTCATAATAGATGCCATAGATTACCTCCCTCAGACCGCAGCAAACCAGTTGTCGAAACTCTGCTTGTTCACCCGGATGCTGGTGCCGATGCGCAGCACCCGGAAATCTTTCGTGGTGTTGCACAGGTTGTACGCAGCACGGGGAGAAATCGCCAAAAGCTGGGCGATTTCCTCTACCCGATAAACAAGAGGTTCGTGCTTGGCTGCTTTGGTCTGGTCAGAAGATTCTGTGGCAGGGATTTTGGACATTTCCATTGTAGCGGGATTCGAGTCCGTTTGCAAGGACTTATTCGTATAATCTTTGAATTTCACAGAGGTGGTATTGCTGGGGATAGGGGAAGTGCGGTCTTTCATCATAGGCAAGTCTCCTTTTTACATCCAGATAAGATTAAAGTTCGGCGTTCTTCTGGCGGCTGGCCTTGGACGGTGCATCTGCCGTCCGTTCCGGCTTCCGTGCCAGAAGATTCTCAAAAAAATTGCGCACACGCTCCGGGGCGTGGCGCATAGCGTCCAGATAAGGCTGCACCTCGTTCCGTAGGTCACGGTAGCGGGGCTTCCGGCATTGAACCGATCGTAAAAGAATATGGTCTGCAATGCAGTGTCGTTTCCTACAGCGGAGCGCTGATCCTGGATGAGACACGGCAGGTCGTTTATCACCGTGGAATGAGCCGGGCAGACGCGGCAGAACTCCTCAACTTTGCCGCGCAGCAGCACTTCAACATGACATGGTCTGCATACTCGTTTGACCAGTGGGTCACGCCCGACCGTACCGACCCGCGCATTGTCCGGGAAGAACGCATCGTCAAAGCGACTGCTCAGCAGGGCACGCTTGAGGATGTGACCGCCGACGAGGTGCACAAACTGCTGTTCATCTGTGATTCGGCCTGCACGGATGCCATAGAAGCGGCCATGAAAGTGCGTTTTCCGCAGTACTCGATCGTCAAGTCGTCGGATATTCTGCTTGAGATCATTCCCGGCGGCACGACCAAAGCTGAAGCCGTGAAAACGCTCTGCGGCCTGTGGAAGATCTCCCCAGCGGATGCCGTGGCGTTCGGCGACAACTACAACGATGTGGAAATGCTGGAGCTGGCCGGTCATGGCTGGCTGATGGGCAATGCACCGGAACCGCTGAAAAAACGCCTGCCAAATCATACCGCCGATCATGACCATGATGGAATCGCGGAGGTGCTTGCACCGATGTGTTTGTTCATTTGATTCTGGCTGCTGCAGTTTTGTAAGCTCAACAGCAGGAGAAAGCTGAAATGCTCCGCCTCTTTCTTTGGAAAAACAGTTTATTTGAACAGAAAAGCTGACTTCCATCTGAAATATAAAGTTCATCTGTCTTTTCTCCGGAGAGATTCTCTGCTATACTTTAAACGATAGCTAAGGGTGAAGCAGTGCTGCTGCATCCCGGCTTGCAGGGAGGAAATCGATTTTATGCAGATCAACGATCTCTTTGGCACGGCGGCTGCCTTTGAAACAGTGCGGATGCCGGACGGCACCGAAGCAGCGCTTCCGGCAGAGCACACTGCCGCGATCTATGTGAACGAGCAGCCGGCGTTCCGGGTGGTGTGCACGCCGGAACTGCTGCCGCAGCTGGCGCTGGGCCGGCTGTTGACGGAAGGCTGGATCACCTCGGTGCAGGAGGTGGAACAGGTGGCAGTCTGCGCGGAGGGGCTGAAGATCAATGTCTATCTGAACCACCCGCTGAGTGCCCGCAGCGCAGCGGCGCAGGAGGTTTCCAGCTGCTGCACCGACAATATCACACTGGGCAGTCCGGTGGAGCTGCCGCCGCTGCGCACCGTGCCGCAGATGGAACTGCAGCCGGAATGGCTGGACACGCTGGCAGCGGCCATGAGTGCCGGCCTGCCGCTGTACCGCGTTACCCGGGCTGTGCACAGCTGCTTTGTGCTGCGGCAGGGCAAACTGTTTTTTGCCTGCGAGGACATTGGCCGGCACAACGCACTGGACAAGGCTGTGGGGCAGATGCTTTTGCAGGGCGCTCCGCTGGCAGAATGCGTGCTCTACACCAGCGGCCGGGTGCCGGTGGACATGGTGCGCAAGGCCATCCGGGCAGGTGTTCCGGCGCTGGTGAGCAAAACCATGCCCACCGTGCAATCGCTGGAGCTGGCGCAGGAATACGGCATGCAATTGGTGTGCGGCCGGAAGCACCCGCTAACTTTGTCAAAACAGGGAAAATGATGGTTACAAAACAGAGAAAATGCGCTGGTTTGCGTTGACTTACACAAAACCTGCATGGTAAAATTTCTTATGAAGAGACCGCTCCGCTGTTGCAGCAGCCCGAGCGGCTATTTTCATGTCCGGGAGCTTTTTTCCCGCACAAACAAAAACAGGCAGGTGATATCATGAAACAGGCAACCAATCCGTTTGAGCCCGTCCCGCTGTGGCGCAAACGGCTGCCGGGCTATGCGGCCATGGGTGCTGCGACCATTGCAATGGCGGTCGGTCTGATCGCCGTGCAGCACGCACGCACCACGGTTGCCGGTACTCTGCTGCCGGTGTCGGAGGCGGATGCAGCCACCTACGGCATCAACGCAGTGTACCAGCTCGACGATGGCAGCTACCGCGTGGAGGGAGCCCAGAAGGGCTTCCAGAGCGAGGTGCAGGCTGCTGTGACCCTTGACGCCGAGGGCAATGTTTCCGCTGTGGAGATCCTCTCGCAGGGTGAGACCGACAGTCTGGGCGGCCAGTGCGTTGACCCGGAGTTCACGTCCCAGTACCAGGGCGCGGCTCCCTTCACGCTGGCAGGCAAGAGCTATACCGTGACCGACCCGGCCACCGGTGCAGCCTATGCGGTCGGTGCATCCGGTGACGCCGCTGCTGCAGAGGACTTTGACCCCGCACAGTGGAACGTGTCCGACACCTCTCCAGAGGCTGAGGCCACACGCAAGATGTATGCGGCCGGGCTGACCCTCTCGGCCCTGAACGGTCAGCCGCTGGCCGATGAGCTGATCCCTCCGATGGATTCCAGCCCGGAAGCCGTGGCACAGCGCAAGCTGGAAGACGCGGGCCTGAGCCAGAGCGCTCAGACCGACGCAGAGCAGAGCGAGACCGGTGCCGCCGGTGCAGACTTTGCCGAGGTGGACGCCCTTTCCGGCGCGACCATTACCTCGACGGCGGTGACGAACATCGTCAACAACTCGTATTTCTATGTAACTGAGGTGCTCAGCGCAGAGTGACCTCAACGGAGGAATGGAAACTATGGCAAAAACCGATTTTCTGACGGCTGACATGACCCGCCGCCAGTTTATGAAAATTTCGGGCAAGAGCCTTGCAGGGCTCACCCTCTCCGCATCCATGCTGTCCCTGTTCGGCTGCTCGCAGAAGCAGGTGGACAGCGGGGCCGTGGCTACCTGGGCACTGCCTCAGGGCCTGCTGGTGGTCAATGCGGACCTGTGCACCGGCTGCCAGCGCTGCGAGATCAACTGCACGCTGACCAACGACGGTGTGTGCTCCTCTTACATCAGCCGTGTCAAGATCCAGCGCCGTCTGAATCTGGACGGTGCCGGCAACGGCATCCTGTCCGGTACGGATAACTGCTGGGTGTACTTCCCGGATACCTGCCGCCAGTGCGAGGACCCGGCCTGCGGCAATGCCTGCCCGCAGAAGGCCATCACCACCGATGGCCGCGGCATCCGCGTGGTGGATACCGATAAGTGCATCGGCTGTGGTGCCTGCCATGAGGCATGCCCCTGGCATATGCCCACCGTCAACCCGGAGACCGGCAAGTCGTCCAAGTGCATCGCCTGCGGTGCCTGCGTGGCAGGCTGCCCGTCCGGCGCTCTGTCCATCGTGGACTGGGATGCCGTTACCAGCGCAGCACAGGCTGCCTACATGGACCTGTAAGGAGGAACAACAATGGCTGAAAGTTATGGCTGGGCAGGCAAAATCCTGCGCGTCAACCTGACCACCGGTGAGATCACCAGCGAGGACGACGCAAAATACCATAAATATATCGGCGGTATGGGCATGGCCTACCGCATCATGTACGACGAAGCTCCCATGGATCTGGATCCCTATGACGAAAAGGCGATGGTCATTTTTGGCGTCGGCCCGCTCACCGGTTCCGGTGTGCCCTGCTCCGGCCGCATGAACGTGACCTTCCGCTCCACCTGGTCCAAGGGCAAGTCCATCGTGGACGGCCACATGGGCGGCCACATCGGTCCCATGCTCAAGTATGCCGGCTGGGACGGCATCGTTATCACCGGCATCTCCGCAAAGCCTGTCTACCTGCGCATTGAGGATGACAAGGTCTCGCTGGAAGACGCTTCCGAGATCTGGGGCAAGGGCACCTTTGCAGCCAACAAGTGGCTGATCGAGCAGAACGGCCGCGAGTTCGAGTCTGCTTCCATCGGCCCTGCCGGTGAGAATCTGGTGGACTACTCCACCATCAACACCAGCTTCGGCAACTCCGCCGGTGCAGGCGTGGGTGCAGCCCTCGGCAACAAGAAGTTCAAGGGTCTGGCTGTGCGCGGCACCGGCAGCGTGAAGGTGGCTGACCCCAAAAAGGTGCTGGAACTGTCCAACTACATGCTGGGCAACCTGATCGGCGGCAACAACAACCACAACGTGCCCGCACAGCCCCAGAGCTGGGCCGAGTACAGCGCCACCTCCGGCAACAACCGCTGGGCCGGTGCCCCGGGCCGCGAGTGGAAGAAAGCCCCCGGCGGCCCCGTGGATACCGGTGAGCAGCCCTACAACGACATCAACAAGATCGCACTGCGCTGCTTCAAGGGCTACTTTGACTTTGGTGCCCCGGCAGCCGAGTATACCGTCAAGCAGGGCGGCTGCTCTTCCTGCCCCATCCGCTGCTACACCGAGTACGATGTGGACCCGCTGGCCGATTACGACCTGCCCACCCACAACTCCAACACCTGTATGCCCGTGCTGTACGGCACCCGCGTCTACCCGGACGGCGTGCACGACTTCAAGTACGAGGGCGACGGCCGCATGGTCATCAACCTGGCCTGGTCTCATGCCGTGGACGATATGGGCCTGTGGGACAACTACGGCAACATCAACCGCGACCTGCAGTGGTTCCTGCAGCTGCCCCGCGAGGAAGCCATCCAGTACATCAGCGAGGAAGAGTACGACTCCCTGCCCTGGGCATGGGAAAAGGCCGGTGATCCCCGCTGGGAGGTGGAGCTGATCCGCCGCATGGCTTATGGCGAGGGCGACCTGTCCGTTATCGCCAAGGGCACGCTGGCCATGATGGAAAAGTTCGGCCTGCCCAAGAGCTGGCTGGATCGCACCGACGCCGCCACCAACGCAAACCTCGTGTACAACGGCTACCCCAACCACCACGGCCCTGCCGAAGCATGGCAGGTTGGCATGCTGTATAATCTGGTGTATAATAGAGACTGCATGATCCACGAGATCGTGTGCGAGACCGGTTCCGGTGCTCCCTACGACGTGACCAACAAGGTCATGGAGGGCTTCTTTGGCGAGGGCTGCTACGACCGCGCCAAGGCCTACACTCCCATCAACGAGAACAAGGCAAAGCTGGCCGCTTACTGCGTCAACGACAAGAACTTCCACGATTCCGCTACCCTGTGCAACTGGATGTGGCCCATGACCCAGTCTCCCTCCAAGGAGCGCAACTACAAGGGCGACCTGGACCTGCAGGCAGACTTTATGACTGCTGTTACCGGCGAGACCTACACGCAGGCAGGGCTGCAGGAAGCAGGCGAGCGGATCACCCAGATGCTGCGCGCCATGACCGCCATCAGCTTCCAGAAGAACTGCGGCAGCGCAAACCTGCGTCAGGAGCACGACGCCATCTGCGACTGGGTGTTCGATAAGGACCCCGACTTCCAGGCATTCGAGGAAGGCACCACCAAGCTGGACCGCGCCGATATGGAAAAGGCCAAAGACCTGTTCTACGACGTGTTCGGCTGGGACAAGACCACCGGCGTGCCCACCCGCGAGACGCTGGAAAAGTTCGATCTGGCCGACATGGCCGACGATCTGGAAGCACGCGGCATCTACGATCAGGCTCCCGCTGAGGAAGCTGCATCCAGCGAGGCCGCAGCCCAGTAAACGATTCGAGAAACGAGAGGAACTATCATGCTGTTTGGCAGACGCAAACCCGGTTACACCACCACGGTGGACGCCGCTGCTGACCCGGAACAGGTCATTCTGAACCTGCAGAAGGAAGAAATGGCAGCCAAGAAAAAGCCGAAGGCAGAAGTCTTTGACATCGATGCCGCCAGCGAGACCGCCCGCCGCCTGAAGGAGACCGGAAGCATGTTCGACGGCAGTGCCGCCAAGCTTGGCGAGGATGTGATGGCCGCGGTGCAGAAGGAGACCGATGCACTGGCTGCAAAGCAGGCTGCCGAGACTGCGGCTGAAGAAGCAGCGGAAACCGCTGAACAGTCCGCACAGGAAGCCGCCGCAAAACCGGAGCTGCTGGATTTTCTGGCCGCTGCCCCGGAAGCGGAAAATGACCCCTACGCAGACCAGCCCACCGTCACCGCGCCGGAACTGCCAAAGCTTTCCCCGGTGCAGGAGCTGGCCGGTTACATCCGCTCCCGCTCTGCTGCGGCGCTGGTCACATCCCACACGCTGCTGCTGACTGAGGTGGAAAACGCCGACGAGCTGCTGGCCCAGATGCCGCAGGACCCGCAGTGCGCGGACATCGTGTCCCGCACCGGCGCAAAGGACACTTACTACTACTCCAACGCCAACATGAGCGATAACTACGCCATGATCGCGCAGCTCATCGAGGACAAGGACCTCTGCGTTATGGTGGCCGAGATGGTGCGGTTCAATGCCCGCGTCTACCCCAGCGCTACGCCGCTGCGGTACTTCCGCCGCTCGCCCTACAACCTGACCCAGGAAGCCATTGAGCAGACCTGGCAGACCATGCAGGGCAGGCCGGAATTTTCCGACATCGAGGAACTGACCAACAACGAGAATGAGCGGTTCCTCTTCTCCACAAAGCACCTCACCCGCCGCTATGCAAAAGCCATCAGCGACGTGGACGAGTTCTGCGACTAAACATTCCCACACAACTGAACAGGGTATAAGAGCTTCTTTGAGCAAAGGCGTCTAAACTCCCACAAAGAGCAGGACACCGCGCCGCAATGCTAAGGGCCCGGATCAAAACAGATTGGCCGGCATTCAAGGGTGGAAGGGGAAACCCCGCCGCCTTCCCGCAGAAGAAACGCTGCAATTTGAAAAAAAGAACTCCTCCCATCCACACAGGGCCTTTCCGGGCCGTACTGTCACTGCAAGGGCGGTATGGGCCGGGGAGTGCCCGTCGGCAAAGGCAGCCTGCAAGCTGTCCTGCGCCGGTATGTGCGGATATTCTGCGGAGGCGTTTTGATTTTCGGTCAGAACGTCTCCGCTTCTTTTTCAACCTGCCTTTTTATGATGAAAAGAGAACATCCCCGGCACGCCCCGCCTGAGCCATAGCAGGCCGGGTGCGGCCGGGCATTTGGAGGATTTTTTATGAAACAGCCTTTCTGCGCGCCAGCCGAGGCGCTGTGCCGCGTGCTGGATGCAGCGGCGGCTCTGCCGCGCCCGGCAGTGGAAACTGTGCCGCTGGACGAAGCCTGCGGCCGCATTGCCGCCGCCGCGCTTTGCGCCCGGATGGATCAGCCGCCCTTTGACCGCAGCCCGCTGGATGGGTACGCCCTGCACAGCGCCGATACTGCCGGTGCCAGCCGCGAAACCCCGGTCACCCTGCCGGTGACCATGAAGCTCTACGCCGGGGACGCCCCCGCAGCACCCCTGCCTGCGGGCTGTGCGGCCCGCATCATGACCGGTGCGCCCCTGCCTGCGGGGGCTGACTGCGTGCTGATGCAGGAGCTGACCGACAGTGGCGAAGAGACCGTGCAGCTTTATGCTGCCCTGAAGCCTCGGCAGAACGTGGTGTTCCGGGGCGAGGATATCACCGCCGGTGCTGTCATTGCCGCCGCAGGCACCGTGCTGACCCCGGCGCATCTGGGCGTGCTGGCCGGGCAGGGCATCGCCGAAGTGCCCGTGTACCGTACCCTGACCGTGGGCGTGCTGGCCACCGGCAGCGAACTGCTGGTTCCGGGAGAGCCCTGGGCCCCCGGCAAAATTTACGATGCCAACGGCATCCAGAATGCTGCCCGCCTGCGCCAGCTGGGCTTTGCGGTGCAGCGGCGGCATTGCTCGGACGACCCGGACGAGATCGCCCGGCAGATGCAGGAATTGCTTGCCTGCTGTGATGCTGTTATCACAAGCGGCGGCGTCTCGGTGGGCCAGAAGGACTATCTGCCCACTGTGCTGGAACGGCTGCACGCCGAGATTATTTTTGCGGGTGTGGCCCAGAAGCCCGGCAGCCCCATGCTGGCGTCCAAAGATGGCGGAAAGCTGGTGTTCTGCCTGTCCGGCAACCCCTTTGCCGCCGCCGCTACGCTGGAACAATATGCCATCCCGGCCCTGCTGCGGGCGGCGGGACGCTGCGAGGAAAGCTGCATTCCTTCCCGCACCACCCGCACCCTGACCACCGGCTTTTCCAAGGCCAGCAAGGGCAGCCGTTATCTGCGGGCAAAAGCCAGCGGCGCAAATGTGACCATTCCCGGCGAGGGCAACGCCGAAGCCCATTCGTCCGGCAGCCTTTCCGCAATGATCGGCTGCAATTGTCTGGTGGAGCTGCCTGCGGGCAGCGGCCCGGTGGCCCCGGGCGAAAAAGTGGAGGTGCTTTGCTTTGTACAGTGAACAGAAACAGGCTCTGATGGAAGAAATGGAACTCAAGCGCCCGGCGGTGCTGGCCGTGAGCGGCGTGCACAACAGCGGCAAAACCACCCTGCTGGAAAAGCTGCTGCCTGCCCTGCGCAGCCGCGGGCTGAAGGTGGGCGTTATCAAGCACGACGGCCACGATTTCACGCCGGATGTGCCCGGCACCGACAGCTTCCGCCTGCGGGAAGCCGGGGCCGAGGGTGTGGCCGTGTATTCCGAAAAGCGCTATCTGCTGACCGAGGAATTCCGCCTGACCGAGCAGGACCTGCTGGCCCTGTTTGAGCGGCACGGCTATGATTTGGTGCTGCTGGAAGGCTTCAAGAGCAGCGGCTGGCCCAAGATCGAAGTGGTGCGCAAGGCCGTTGCGGATGCACCGGTGTCGTTCCAGCCGCTGGCGGTGGTGGGCGATGTGCCGGGTGCAGATTTCGGGCTGGATGATCCCCAGCCGCTGGCGGACTGGATCATTGCCCAAATGCCGGGCCTGTAAGGAGAAGAAACTATGAAACTGATTCGTACCGAAGACGCGGCAGGGCAGGTGCTCTGCCACGATATCACCCAAATCATTCCCGGCGAGTTCAAGGGTGCCCGCTTCCGCAAGGGCCATATCATCCAGCCGGAGGATATCCCCGTGCTGCTTTCCATCGGCAAGGAAAACCTCTATGTCTGGGAGAAGAAGCCCGGCATCCTCCACGAGGACGAAGCCGCCGCCCTGCTGTACAAGGCAGCGGCCGGCAAAAACATCCACGGCACCGAGCCGAAAGAAGGCAAAATTGAACTGATCGCCGACTGCGACGGCCTGATCAAGATCGACCGCGAAGCCCTGCTTGCCGTGAACCGCACGCCCCAGATGATGATCGCCACCATCCACGGCGACCTGCCTGTGAAAAAAGGCCAGAAGCTGGCAGGCACCCGCATCATCCCGCTGGTGATCGAGCAGGAAAAGATGGACGCCATGCAGGCGGCAGCCGGCAGCGAACCCATCCTGAACGTGCTGCCCATGCAGGCAAAAAAGTTTGCGGTCATCACCACCGGCAGCGAGGTGTTCAAGGGCCGCATCGAGGATAAATTCACCCCCATCCTTGTGGGCAAGCTGGCCGAGTACGGCTGCGAGATGATCTTCCACAAGGTGTGTGACGACGACCCGGCGGGCATCACCGCCGCTATTCTGGAAGCAAAAGAAGCAGGCTGTGAGCTGATCTTTACCACCGGCGGCATGAGTGTGGACCCCGACGACCGCACCCCGCTGGCCATCAAGAACACCGGTGCGGACATTATCACCTATGGTGCGCCGGTGCTGCCGGGTGCCATGTTCCTGGTGAGCTATCTGGACGGTGTGCCGGTATGCGGCCTGCCCGGCTGTGTGATGTACGCCAAGCGCACCATCTTTGACCTGCTGCTGCCGCGTCTGCTGGCGGATGATCCCATTACCGCCGAGGATATTGCCCGCCTGGGCGAGGGCGGCCTGTGCCTGGGCTGTGCCGAGTGCCACTGGCCCAACTGCGGCTTTGGGCACTGCTGAGGCCTTTCCCTTTAAGAATGGGCAATTTTCCCACGCCCTCATCAGTCACCTTCGGTGACAGCTTCCCCCGGCCGGGGGAAGCCTTACAGGACGGCAAAGCCTTCACCCCTTGGGGGGAAGGTGGCGCGCAGCGCCGGATGAGGGGAAAGTTCGGCTGCCAATATAATTTTACTTGATTAGAAAGATAATATCATGACTGAAACCAATCTGACCCATTTTGACGCCGCTGGCAACGCCGTGATGGTGGATGTGAGCGAAAAGCAGGTCACCTTCCGGGAAGCAGTGGCCCACGGCATCATTACCATGAACGCCGAAGCCTTTGCCGCCGTGCAAAGCGGCACCGTGAAAAAAGGCGACGTGCTGGGCGTGGCCCGCATTGCCGGTATCATGGCCACCAAGCGCACCAGTGAACTGATCCCCCTGTGCCATCCGCTGCCGCTGACCAAAGTGAGCGTGGACTTCAAGCTCCTGCCCGAGCGGCAGGCCGTGGAAGCGCTGTGCACCGTCAAGACCGCCGGAGTCACCGGTGTGGAGATGGAAGCGCTCACCGGCGTTTCCACCGCGCTGCTCACCATCTACGATATGTGCAAGGCCGTGGACAAGGGCATGGAGCTGGGCGAGATCCATCTGGTGGAAAAGACCGGCGGCAAAAGCGGCCACTACATCCGGGCGGAGGGCGGCTATGTTTGATTCGACCGGGCGCAGCATCCATTACCTGCGCCTTTCCGTCACCGACCTGTGCAACCTGCGCTGCCGCTACTGTATGCCGGACGGCGTGGAAAAGCTGGAGCGCGAAGCCGTGCTCACCTACGAAGAATTCCTGCGGCTGGCAGCGCTGTTTGCCCAGTGCGGCATCGACACCGTGCGCGTCACCGGCGGCGAACCGCTGGTGCGCAAGGGTGTGGACCAGCTGGTAGCGGGCCTCAAAGCCACGCCCGGCATCCGCAAGGTCACCATGACCACCAACGGCATTCTGCTGGCCCGGCAGCTGCCCGCCCTGCAGAAAGCCGGGCTGGACAGCGTGAACATCAGCCTGGACACCCTTGATGCGGAGGTATTCCAGCACATCACCGCCCGGGACGAATTCGGCGCTGTGATGGAAGGCATTCACGCGGCACTTGCCAGCGGCATCCCGGTCAAGCTGAACTGCGTGCCGCAGGTGGGCGTGAACGAAGGCGAACTGGAGAACCTTGCGGCCCTCGCACAGGAGCACCCGCTGCAGGTGCGCTTCATCGAGATGATGCCCATTGGCTACGGCGCGGCCATGCCCTGCATCTCCGGCCCGGAACTGCGGCAGCGTTTTGCACGCCGCTGGCCGGACTTTGCGCCGGTGCCGGCTGCGCAGAGCACGGCCCTTGGCGACGGCCCGGCGGTGTACTACACCGTGCCCGGCTGGAAAGGTGACGTGGGCTTTATCGCAGCAGTACACGGCAAGTTCTGTGCTTCCTGCAACCGTGTGCGGCTGACGAGCCAGGGCTTTTTGCGCCCCTGCCTTGCCAGCGAAGCCGGGTGTGACCTGCGGGCCCTGCTGCGCGGCGGTGCGTCCGACGAGCAGCTTTTGCAGGCCATCCGGGAGACCATCTGGGCCAAACCCCGGGAACACCATTTTGGAGACACTTCCATGCCCGCCACCCGCGGCATGTACCGAATCGGAGGATAACGTTTTATGGGAAAAATTCTGGCCATCTGCACCAGCCCCCAGCGCGGCACCGTGAAAACCGAGGTGCCCAGCGCAGTGCTGACCCCGGAGTGGGGCATCCTGAGCGATGCCCACGGCGGGAACTGGCACCGGCAGGTCAGCCTGCTGAGTGCCGAAAAAATTGAGGCGTTCCGCAAAAAGATCTGGGTGGACTACGGTGCCTTTGGCGAAAATCTGGTCATTGAGGGCTTCGATTTCCGCAACCTGCCGGTCACCAGCCGCTTTGCCATTGGCGATGTGGTGCTGGAAATGACCCAGATCGGCAAAGAGTGCCACAACGACTGCGTCATCAAGCAACGGACCGGCGAGTGCATCATGCCCCGCGAGGGCGTGTTTGCCCGCGTGCTGCAGGGCGGCGAGATCCACGTGGGGGACGAAGTGACCATTCTGCCCCCGCTGGAAAACCCACCGCTGCGTGCTGCTGTCATTACGCTTTCCGACAAGGGAAGCCGCGGCGAACGGGAAGATAAAAGCGGCCCGCTCATCGTGGAAATGCTTACTGCCGCTGGTTATGTGGTGGAAGAGACCATGATCCTGCCGGACGAAGCAAAGGCCCTGAAAGCTCAGCTCATCCGTCTGGCCGATGGCCGTCAGGTGAACCTGATCCTCACCACCGGCGGCACCGGCTTTTCGCCCCGGGATATCACCCCGGAGGCCACCTATGCCGTGGCTGACCGCAATGCCCCCGGCATCGCCGAAGCCATGCGGTACCACAGCCTTTCCATTACCCCGCGCGGGATGCTGAGCCGCGCCGCCAGCGTGCTGCGCGGCAAGACCCTGATCGTCAACCTGCCCGGCAGCCCTAAGGCCGTAAAGGAAAATCTGGAGTACATCCTGCCCAGTCTGGAGCACGGCGTGCGCATTGCCGCCGGTCTGGACGGCGAGTGTGCCCGCAAGTAACAAGTTGTCCCCACTCTGCGGTGCAGGGCGTGAATATAGAGGGAAAATTCAACCACAAAAAAGAAGGAGAAAATCTATGAAATCCAATCTGATCTCCCGCCGCAGCTTTCTGGCTGCCGCCGGTGTTGCCGGTGCTTCCGCTGCTCTGACCGCCTGCGGAGGCAGCGCATCTTCCAGCAGCGTGGCATCTTCCGCTGCATCCTCCGAGGCCGCTTCTTCCGAAGCTGCCGGTGAGGCTGTGGAGCTGATCGTCTTTGCAGCCGCATCCCTGACCGAGACCCTGAACGCCATTGCCGAGACCTACTCTGCCGAGAACCCCGGCGTGACCTTCAGCTTCAACTTTGATTCCTCCGGCACCCTCAAGACCCAGATCCAGGAGGGCGCAGACTGCGACCTGTTCATCTCTGCCGGTCAGAAGCAGATGAACCAGCTGGATATCACCGCTTCCGCCGATGTGAACACCGAGGGTCTGGACTTTGTGGACAGCGATACCCGTGTGGATCTGCTGGAAAACAAGGTGGTGCTGTGCGTGCCCGAGAGCAATGACAAGGGCATTGACAGCTTCGATTCTCTGGCCGAGCACCTCAAGGCACAGGATATCCTGTTCTGCATGGGCAACAGCGATGTGCCCGTGGGCCAGTACACCCAGAAGATCCTGGCCTACTACGACCTCGACGAGGAAGCACTGGCCGCAGCCGGTGTCATCACCTACGGCTCCAACGTCAAGGAAGTGACCACCCAGGTGAGCGAAGCCAGCGTGGATGCTGGTGTCGTGTACTGCACTGATGCTTACAGTGCCGGTCTGACCCCCGTGGACGAGGCCACCAAGGAGATGTGCGGTCAGGTCATTTATCCCGCCGCTGTGTTCAAGGCTGCTCCCAATGCGGACGCCGCCAAGGCATTCCTCGCCTACCTGCAGACCGAAGAGGCCGGCAAGGTGTTCGAGGGTGTGGGCTTCACCGCGATGTAAAACCGGCTGCTTTCTGAAGCCTTCCCCCAGCCGGGGGAAGGTGCTGAACGAAGTGAAGCGGATGAGGGTGCGGATCGCTGCTGCTGAATGCGCTCTCATCAGTCACCTTCGGTGTCAGCTTCCCTCGGTCGGGGGAAGCCTTTGTGTACAGAGGTATCCTTTATGGACTGGTATCCCTTATGGAACAGCCTGCGCATCGCCCTCATCAGCTGCGCAGCAGTGTTCTTTCTCGGCATTTTTGCCGCCTATTACATTGCAAAGCTGCCCCGCACCATCAAGGGTGTGCTGGATGTGATCCTCACTCTGCCCATGGTGCTGCCGCCTACGGTGGTGGGCTACTTTCTGCTGCTGCTTTTTGGCGCAAAGCGGCCGCTGGGCATCTTCTTCATGGAGCACTTCGGCGTAAAGCTGGTCATGAACTGGTACAGCGCCATCTTTGCCTCCATCGTGGTGGCCTTCCCGCTGATGTACCGCACGGCACGCGGCGCATTTGAAAGCTTTGACGAAACGCTGGCCTGGTCGGCTCAGACGCTGGGCCAGTCCAATGCATGGATCTTCTGGCGGGTGCGGATGCCCTACTGTCGGCAGGGCATCCTGGCCGGTACGGTGCTGGCTTTTGCCCGTGCACTGGGCGAGTACGGTGCCACCAGCATGATCGCGGGCTACACGCCCGGCAAGACGGCCACCATTGCCACCACGGTGTATCAACTGTGGCGCACCAACGACGAAGCTGGGGCGATGCGCTGGGTGCTGGTGGATATCGTCATCTCCGCCGTGGTGCTGCTGGCCGTGAACCTGCTGGAGAAAAAACAGAAAGCGGGTGTGCGCACATGAGCCTGGAAGTGAACATCACCAAAAAGCTGGACGGTTTTACCCTTCATTCCCAATTTTCTGCCGGCAACACCGCCACAGCCATTCTGGGTGCGTCCGGCTGCGGCAAAAGCATGACACTGCGCTGCATTGCAGGCATCGTAAAGCCGGATGCAGGCCGCATCGTGCTGGATGGCACGGTACAGTTTGACAGTGAACAGCATATCGACCTGCCGCCCCAGCAGCGCGGCGTGGGCCTTTTATTCCAGAACTATGCGCTGTTCCCCAACATGACGGTGGAGCAGAATATCCTCTGCGGCCTGAAAGCCGAAAAAGACAAAGCCGCCCGCAGGGCCCGCTGTGACGAAATGCTGCACACCATGCGGCTGGAAGCATTGGCAAAACGTTATCCTGCCCAGCTTTCCGGCGGGCAGCAGCAGCGCACCGCGCTGGCCCGCATTCTGGTGGGCAAGCCGAAAATTCTGATGCTGGACGAGCCGTTCAGTGCGCTGGACAGCTACCTGCGCGAGGAAGTGGAGGGCGAAGTGGGCAGCCTGCTGGCCGGGTTTGGCCGCACGGCGCTGCTGGTCACCCACAACCGGGACGAAGCCTACCGCCTGTGCCGGGATATGGTAGTGATGGATGCTGGCTGCGTGCTGCGCACCGGTGCCACCAAAGAGGTGTTTGCCGACCCGCGCAGCATTGCCGCTGCGCGGCTGACGGGCTGCAAGAATATCCTGCCCTGTGCCCGTGTGGACGAGCACACCGTGCGTCTGGACGGAAGTGACCTGCAGTTGACCACCGCACTGCCGGTGCCGGAACACTGCACGGCAGTGGGCATTCGCGCCCACGACTTTGTACCCTGTGCTGCAGATGAGCAGAATGCCCTGCCTGTGAAAGCAATCTCCACCAGTGAAAATCCCTTCGACTGGAACCTCATTCTCCAGCTGCCGGGCGAAAGCCGCCTGTGGTGGAAGGTGAGCAAGACCACGCTTTCCGCTGCAGAGCCTGCAGCCCCGGCATTCCTTGCGGCCGCACCGGAAACCATTATGCCGCTGCATTGAGCTGCTCGTTTATACCGCTATACAGACAAACGCCCCTCCCGGATGACTCCGGGAGGAGCGTTTACGTTATGCTGCCCACTGCAAGGCACAGCGTTCTCCATTACCTGTAAGACTTATACCTCAAAGCCAAACATATAGGTCACGAGGGCAGCCACAACGCCTTCCACAGTGCATCGACCGCAGCGGCAGTGCCCGCTTCCACGCCCTCGTTTAGCCGGCGGGCCGCGTACCATTGGGTGTCTGATGCACTTTTGATCCCCGCAAGGGCCGTATCTTCCAGCCGGACGGCAAAATCATCCACAGACACAACTTCTCCCTCGGCAGGGTCGGTGCCGTCCAGCTTCTGGAAACAGCCGTATTTCTGCTCCATACCGGCGGGGTCGTCCACAATAAAAAGAGTGCTTTCGGCAAGGTAAAAATCCGAGTTCAGCTTGTCCTCGCTGGACTGCATCAGCTTTTGCAGCGAGACATCGCCCTCGTAGTAGTCCACGGCCAGCCAGATGCCTTTTACGTTCACTTTTACTTTGCCGTCGCCGTTCACATCCTCACCAAGGGCTTCCAGCCGCGTTTCCACTTCGGCCAGAAATGCAGCATCCGGGTCGGTGCGGCTGACCACGGCCACGGTATAATCCGGCTTTACCTCGGTGACCCGGCTCCACACAAAATACCCGATCAGCAGCACCGTCGCTGCAATGGCTGCCACATAGTACCAGTGGTAATGCCACCAGTTGGCCCGTGCTTCGGCAGGGGTCAGGGTGCGGGGCTTTTCCGGGATGAGGTCTTCGGGTTTGATATCGCGTTCATAGCGGTAGGATGCCATGGCAGTGTCCTCTTTTCATTTTCTGATGCTTTTACTATAACACAAATTCCCGGACAGCGGCAGACCGTCCGGGAATTTTTTATCCTTTGTTTACACGCGGGTGCGCAGGCACTTGAGGCCGGTGCCCTGTACGGTGTAGGTGCCGGTGCCTGCCGGGAGGAACAGGCTCTCGCCCTTGCGGATGGGCAGGCTCTCGCCGGTGGCGGTTTCGGTCAGGGTGCCTTCGCCTTCCAGTACCAGCAGGGAAGTGAAGGATGCATCATCGCAGACATCTTTGAAATCGCCTTCCAATGCGTCCACCGTGAAGTAATCGCACTGTGCCAGATGGCCGTGGAAATCATGTTCTACAGGCGGTTTGCGCTCGGTGACATCCAGCGCCTGCGGGATGTGCAGCTGACGGAGTTTGCCGTCGGCTCCCTTGCGGCCATAGTCATAGATCCGGTAGGTGACGTTGGAATTCTGCTGGATCTCTGCCACAACGATGCCCTTGCGGATGGCGTGCAGGGTGCCGGAGGGGATGAAGAAGCAGTCGCCTTTGTGCACGGGCACGGCGTTCAGCACCTCGGTGAGGGTGTTGTCTTTGATACGGCGCTCAAACTCATCTTTGCTGATCTCATGGGTGAAGCCGTAGTAGAGGGTGGCACCCGGCTCGGCTTCCAGCACATACCACATCTCGGTCTTGCCGTACTGGTGCTCGTGTTCCAGCGCGTAGGCGTTGGAAGGGTGCACCTGAATGGAAAGGTCTTTCTTTGCGTCGATGAACTTGCCCAGAATGGGGAAGCTTTCAAACTTTGCACAGTGGGTGCCAAGGCAGCCGGGGTGTGCATCAATGTACTGCTTCAGGGTGGAGCCGTCCGGCAGATAGCTGGGGCCGTCCGGGTGGCAGGAGAGCACCCATGCTTCGCTCAGCGGGTGCAGCTCGCTCTGGATGCCGTACTCCGTGCGCAGCTTTTCGCCGCCCCAGAGGTAGTCTTTGCAGCTGGGTCTTAGTTGAATCGTTTTCATCTTTATTCCCTCCAATGTGCCTGGAAATACGTATAAAATGGCCGATTTCCCGAAAAAAGGGTGCAAAAAAGCTGCCCCGTCCATTTTTCGGCAGGAACGGGGCAGCCAGTTGCGGGGAAATTATGCTTTTAACAGGTCGGCAGCGGCTTTGCCAAGGGTCTCGTTGATGGCGTCGGCGGCTTCCTCGGTGGGGGCCACGGCGGACAGATACACCTTGATCTTGGGCTCTGTGCCGGAAGGCCGCACCATCAGCTTGGCCCCGCCTGCAAGGCGGAACTCCAGCACGTTTGCCTTGGGCAGGCCGGTGCCCTCGGTGTCGTAATCCAGCACGCTCTCTACCGCCATGCCGCCGATGCTCTGCGGCGGGGCCTGGCGCAGGCGTTTCATGATGGCTTGCATGGTGTGCATGCCGCTTTCGCCCTCAAAGGCAAAGCTGTGCAGGGCGTTGCGGTAGCAGCCGAATTCGGCGTACAGCTTGTTGATGGCATCCAGCAGGGTCATGCCCTGCTTTGCGTACCAGGCCGCGGCTTCGCACACCAGCAGGGTAGCGTTGACGGCGTCCTTATCCCGGACGTGGGCACCGGACAGGTAGATGTAGGCTTTGATGCCGTTGGCGGCGAGAACTGCCGCTGTCTCTTTTGCAAACACATCGCTTTTGATGCGGCTGTCGTAGCCGATGGCCACCTTTTTGGGCAGGCCGGAAGCATTGAGGTAGTTGGCAAGGCCCTGCGTGGCCTTGCGGATGTTGTAGATATTCATCCGGTTGGTGCCCGCGCCAATGACGCCCCGCAGGCCGCCGGTGCCGAATTCCAGCTCCCGGTAGAACCGGTCGGTGATGGCTTCCTCATTGCCTGCAATGTTCTTCAGCTCATCGGCAAGATCGGCGGGCATCTCCGGCTGGGTCAGCCATTTTTCGTATACGGATTTGATTTCTTCATTCATGAAGTTTTCTCCTCTCGTCAGTATCCTCGCCCGCTCCGCCACCTTCGGTGCCACCTCTCCCAGAGGGAGAGCCGCGCGTTAGCGCCTGAGAGGGCGATAGTGTTAAATCTTTTTCAAATACCAGATCTTTGCGGGCGTCTGGCCGTAGGCACCGGGCAGTTCCAGACCGGTGGCCATCAGCTGAGCGCCTGCATAGGTGTTGTTCTCTTCGTCGGTGTACTGCGCCGCCGGGTCCAACCCTTCCAGCACAAGGCGGGGGCGGCTGTTGGCACTGGCGGTGCCGTGCGTTCCGCTCAGGGCATCGCCCACGGCGAACACGGCGGCCTCGCTGCCGTCCTTTGCGGCGATCATCCACGCAGCGCCCAGGCCATTGGGTTCGGGATTCACCAGCCGGTGCAGCTCGCCGCTGCGCAGCAGGGCCCCGTGCCGGCGGTACCACGCCACATAGGGGCGGAGCTCGGCAAGCTCTTCTGCGCTGTACCTGGTCAAGTCCAGCTCAAAGCCGAAGGTGCCGGAGAGGGCCGCCGCCATGCGGGCTTCCATGGTGGAGATGTGGCCGGTGCAGTGGTTGGGCACCGTGGAGAAGTGGGCACCCATCACGCAGCCGGGGTAGAACAGGCTGGTGCCGTACTGGATGACAAGGCGGCTGCGGGCATCGGTGTTGTCGCTGCACCAGATCTGCGGGCTGTAATACAGCATACCGCAGTCAAAGCGTGCACCGCCGCCGGCGCAGTTTTCCAGCAGGAGGTTCGGGTATTTTTCGGTCAGGCGGCGCTGCAGCTCGTACACACCCATCACATAGCGGTGATACACTTCGCCCTGCCGCCCGGCGGGGAGGGCTGCGTTATACACATGGGCCAGGCTGCGGTTCATATCCCACTTGAGGTACTTAAGCGGGCAGCTCTGCAGGATGGCATCCAGCTGCTGCCAGATGCCGTCCACCACCTCCGGGCGGCTGAAGTCCAGCGTGTACTGCTGGCGGATCTCCAGCGGCTTGCGGCCCTTGATGGCAAACGCCCAGTCCGGGTGTGCCCGGTAAAGATCACTGTTGGGGCTGATGGCTTCCGGCTCCACCCACAGGCCCATTTCCAGGCCCAGCAGGTTGAGCTTTTTGCACAGACCGGGCAGGCCGTCCGGCAGCTTGCTGGTGTCGGCCACCCAGTCGCCCAGACTGGAAGAAGTATCATTGCGGCCCTTGAACCAGCCGTCGTCCAGCACGAACAGGTCAATGTCTGCCTTTTTGGATGCCTGTGCCAGTTCCAGCAGCTTTTTCTCGTCGAAGTTGAAATAGCAGGCTTCCCAGCTGTTGATGAGCACCGGGCGGGGAGCGGCCATATCCTGCCACTTGGGCGGCAGCAGCCGGGTGCGGATGGCGTTGTGGAAGCGGCGGCTCATCTCGCCAAAGCCTTTGTCCGAGTAAACCATGGCGGCTTCCGGTGCGGTAAAGCTCTCACCGGGGGCCAGCGTCCAGTGGAAGTGGTACGGGTGGATGCCCATTACCAGCCGCTCGCCTGCATCGGCACGTTCGGCCTCAATGAGGTAGTTGCCGCTGTACACAAAAGCAAAGCCCCAGGCATCACCGGTGGTCTCGGTGGTGTCGGCATGGCACAGGGCCACAGCCGGGTTGTGGGCATGGCCGGGGATGCCCCGCATACTGCCGATGCTCTGCACGCCGCAGCGCAGGGCTGCCCGTTCCGGGGTGCGTTCCGCTGCCCAGGTGCCGTTCAGGGTGATGAGTTCCAGCGCGTCCGGCGCAAAATCGAGACAGAGAGAAGCGGCTTTGTGCAGGGTGAACGGTTCTGCGCCGGTGTTGGTATACACAGCGGTGCGGGTAATAAGATCCTCGGCTTCGTATACGGTGTAGCGTAATTCCACGGAAAGCCCGCCTGCATCTTTCAGAAAGACCGAAAGGGTCTCCACACCATTGCCATCCCGGAACATGGGCAGGCCGGGCAGCTGGGGCTTGCCGACATGGGCTTCGGCACGGTCAAACACAAAGGCTGCTGCTTCGGTGCCGTCGGCGTATTCCGGCACCACGGCCGGGGTACGGTTATCGGCCGTGCCGGCACCGGACAGCTCCTGCGGCATCAGGTCCGGCCAGCAGCCGGGGTCGCTGTGGGGCATCCGCGGTTCGGTCAGGTTTGGGGCTTTGTCCGGCAGACGGGAACCGTAATAGGTGTGCAGCAGCATCCCCTCCGGCCCTACAGCCAGCTGGTAGCTGGTGTGGGCGGTGTGCAGGGTGAAAATGTTTTCTGAACGAACGATCATGCTTTGGGTCCCTCCGTGTCAGTCTTTTCGTTTACCTCTTCCGGTTCCTCTTTCCGTCCGGCCTTTTCCAGCTGAGCAAAAGCCGGGCGCATCAGCGCCGCCATGCCCAGTGCCGACCCGGAGCCGCCGATGAGCAGCATCAGCGGGGCCAGATACACAAACCATGCCGGGGCCGCCTTTGCCAGCAGCGGCAGCCATACCAGAAAGGCCAGGATGCCCACACTGGGCAGCAGGTTTGCCAGCGTCATGCGCCCGCCGTCGGCCAGTGCCAGCAGGGCTTTGGGGTAGCTGAACCGGGCCAGCAGTGCAAAGCCCCAGCTGCCGCAGCAGCCCACCAGCACCAGCAGCAGGAAGGACGCTGCTGCCAGAATGCCGTTTGACGCGGTATCCTGCGCCGTGGCGATGTGCAGCCCCCGGAAACCCGCAAAACCGCCCACGGCCACCACCAGCCACAGGGCCGTGCTCTGCTTGAAGTCCCGCCGGAACGCCTTGAAAAAGTCTGTGCGCACCGTGTAGTCCTCTTTTGCGGCCATCCTGTTCACCACAGTGAACAGCCCCAGCGTGGCAGCACCGGCTGTAACGACGGGCAGGCAGCACACCAGCCACAGGACATTGGCAAACACAAGGTCGCCAATTTTGCCCATGGTGCGGTAAAACGGACTTTCAATGTTGGTCTTTTTCATAGCGGTTCCTTTCAGGAAGAGCAGAGCAAAAACTTACTCGCCGATGCTCTTGAGATATGCAAGATTTTTATCGATGAGGCTGCACCGCTGCTTTACGCAGTCCACGCTGCGCAGCGGGTCGGCCGGGGTGTTGAAGGCAAAGTCCAAAAGCTTCTCGATGGTGGTGGAGGCCACATGCAGGCGGGTGTCGCTGGAGGCGTAGTAGATGTACACGCTGCCGTCATCATCCGCAATGGCACCGTTGGTGAACACCACGTTGGAAACATCACCCACGCGCTCCCAGTCACGGGGGGCAATGAGGAAGCCGGAGGGCTCGGCGATCACCTTGGAAGGATCGTCGAGGGCAGTGACGAACACATAAATGACGTACCGCAGGCCGGCAGCGGTGTTGCGTACACCGTGTGCGATGTGCAGCCAGCCCTTTTCCGTTTTGATGGGGGTGGCACCTTCGCCGTTTTTGGACTCGGTGATGGTGTGGTAGCGGCGGGGACTGGTGATGATCTCTTCATCAATGACGGCGTGGGTGATGTCCTCGCACAGGCCAAAGCCCACGCCGCCGCCGGAACCGGTATCGATGAAATCGTCCATGGGGCGGGTGTAGAAGGCATACTTGCCGTTCACGAACTCGGGCAGCAGATCCACGTTGCGCTGCTGGGGGCTGCGCCTGGTCACGAGGTTGGGCAGGCGCTCCCAGGTCTTGAGGTCCTTGGTGCGCACGATGCCGGCAGCGGCCACGGCGGCGGACAGGTCATTCACGCTGTGGTCCTTGCTCTCAGAGCAGAACACGCCGTAGATCCAGCCGTCCTCATGCTGGGTCAGGCGCATATCGTAGACGTTGGTCTCCTCCGGGCAGGTGTCCGGCAGCAGGATGGGCTTTTCCCAGAAGTGGAAGCCCTCCACAGGGCTGTCGCTCTCGGCTACGCCGAAAAAGCTCTTGCGGTCGTTGCCCTCAATGCGGGCCACGAGGTAATATTTGCCGTTCAGCTTGATGGCACCGGAGTTGAACACAGCGTTCACACCCAGCCGCTCCATGAAGTGGGGATTGGTTTCCGGGTTCAGGTCGAACCGCCAGCTCAGGGGGATGGATTCGCGGGTCAGCACCGGGTTTTCCCAGCGGTCATAGATGCCGTTGTAGAAATCGGTCTTTTTGTTTTTGCGGGCAAGGTATGCATCCTGCAGGGCTTTCTGCCGCAGGTATTCCGGGTGAAGCTTAGACTGTGACATCGGGATTTCTCCTCATCAGTTCCATACACATTCTGCCGTTGTGGTAGGGGCACTTCCACGGCTCCAGGATCGGCTTGCGGCTGCTGGGATGGCCGTCTGCGTCCACATCCCAGAACCACTCGCTGCCGGGGCGTTTGTCCACCATCACATCGCAGATGTAGCGGTAAATATCGGCGGCGGCATCGCGGTATTTCCGGTCGCCGCTCTTCTGGTATTCGTTCACAAAGCCAAGGATGGCCTCGGCCTGCACCCACCACACGCGGGTGGTGTCCACTTTGCCGCGTTCACATTCGTTGACCACCGAGTGACCGGTGTAGGCTTCCTGATAAATGTGGGAAGCCAGATCGGAGTTGATGGCGTGGATGCGGGCGGAGAGCTCTACATCGCCCAGCAGGTCGCAGCCCCAGTCGATGAGCCAGTTGGACTCGATATCATGGCCGTAGCTGTACAGGTCGATGATGGAATTGTAATGTTCGTCAAAGAACACCAGCTGCCTGTGAAGCTCCGGGCTGTAAATTTTGTGCGCATAAATATCCAGGATGCGGCGCAGGGCTGCCCCCACTTCCGGGTCATGGCTTGCCTGATACAGCCCCGCATAGCCTTCAAACACATGCAGCAGGGTGTTCATGGTCTTGGCGGCCATGACGCCGTTTTCCGAGAGCTTCTCATTGCTTTCCGGCTTCCAGTCGATGGTAAAGGCTTCCAGATAGCCCTCGCTGTCGGTGCAGTGCTGTTCGATCAGGTGGAAGATCTCTTTTGCACGGGCAAGGGCCGCCTCGTCGCCGGTCAGGCGGTAGTAGGCTGAGAGGGCATAGATGGCAAAGCCCTGATTGTAGGTGTGCTTGGTAGTGTCCAGCGGCTTGCCGGTATAGTCGCAGCTCCAGTAGACGCCGCCGTTTTCCACGTCATAGCAGTGCTGCGTGAAAAACTCGTAGGCATGGCGGGCATCGTCGGCAAGGTCGGCGCGGTTCAGGGTCATGGCTGCTTCCGAGAAGAACCACAGGATGCGGCTGTTCAGGATGCAGCCCTTCTCGGCGGTCTTGTCAAGGTTCAGGTCAAAATCCATGTAGCCGTAAAAGCCGCCATGCTCGTTGTCCCGCATCCGCTTCCAGAAGGGGATGATGGTTCCGGTCAGCATCTGCTGCGCGGCTTGCTTGATGGAAGGCATCGTAAATTCCTCCAATCGATGTGTATTACCCAAATGAGCCCGCCCCGGAAAACCGGGACAGGCTCCAAAGTGTCAGCGGATGCCGACCTCGTGGTCGGTGGGGCCTGCGTAATCGTGGGCCTTGATGTAATCCACCACCTCGTCCACGGTGGTGAAGGCCAGACCGACATAGCTGTCGGCGCAGCCATAGTACAGGGCAATGCGGCCGGTGTCGGCGTCCTGCAGGGTGGCGCAGGGAAAGCAGACATTGGGCACAAAGCCGCGCTCCTCATACCACTGCTCCGGGGTCAGCAGGAAGTTTTCGCACCGGTACAGAACCTTGCTGGGTTCATCCTTATCCAGAATGGCACCGCCGATGGAGTAGACGAAGCCGTTGCAGGTGCCGGTGACGCCGTGGTAGAACAGCAGCCAGCCCTCGCTGGTCTCAATGGGGGCAGCGCCGCCGCCGATCTTCACGCTCTCCCACCAGTTGGAGCCCTTGCTCATCACATGGCGGTGACGGCCCCAGAACTCCATATCCGGGCTCTGGCTCAGGAAGATGTCGCCGAAGGGGGTGTGGCCGGAGTCGGACGGGCGGCTCAGCAGGGTGTACATGCCATTGATCTTGCGGGGGAACAGCACTGCGTTGCGGTTGAAGGGGATGAACGGGTTCTCGATGCGGACGAACTTCTTGAAATCGGTGGTCTTGGCAATACCGATGGACGCACCGTAGAAGTCCTGGCACCAGATGACGTAGTAGGTGTCCTCCACCTTGACCAGGCGGGGGTCGTAGGCGTAGACGGGCATGGCGGGCTCGCCCTTTTCGTTGACAAAGGGGATCTTGTCTTTGTCAAAGGTCCAGTGGATGGCGTCCTCGCTGTGGCCCAGGTAGATGTAGGGCACGCCGTTTACCTGTTCGCCGCGGAACACGCCGATGAATTTGCCTTCATAAGGGACGACGGCGCTGTTGAAGATGCGGGCCACGCCGGGCAGCGGGTTGCGGCCGATGATGGGGTTTTCGGTGTAGCGCCACACCGGGCCGGTGACATCGGCAGGCTTTTCCTGCCAGGGGATGTTAGGCAGGGCATCGCAGATCATTTTTACGTTGCTCATAAATAAAACTCCTGTAATAGAAGGTTGGTGTTTCTTCCTGCCGTGTTCTCCCGGCCTCTGCACAAAGACCGGGAGATACGGCAGATGATGAAGGAGAAAATGAGGATAGCTTGAAAAGGTTGTACAGGCCGAAAACGGCTTTCCTCTTGCGGTTCCCTGCATCCGCTTCGGCCCTTGGGCGGGCCTCACGTCTTGCAGACCGCGGCGCCAAAAGCTGCTCCCTGTTTCTGCCGCAGGCAGCGGTCGCAGCTTTAGCCCTTGACAGCACCCGCAGCCATGCCGCTGTAGATCTGATCCTGACACAGCAGGAACACCACAAGGGCCGGGATGATGGTGATGATGACACCGGCGCAGATGTAGTTGTACTGGTTGCCCATGGGGCCGGAGAACACGTACAGCGAGGTGGCCACCACCTGATACTTGGTCTTATCCTGCAGATACAGGTTTGCCATATAGTATTCGTTGTAGGTGGAAACGCCCTTCAGGATAGCGCTGGTGACGATGGCGGGTTTGAGCAGAGGAAGCAAAATCTTGAAAAACACACCAAAGTAGGTGCAGCCGTCCAGAATGGCACTTTCGTCCAGCGTGGGCGAGAGATTCTCGAAGAACTGCAGAAAGATGTAGATGGTGATGACATCGGTGCCCATCATCAGAATGATGTAGCCGGGCATCGAGTTGACCAGATGCAGGGCGGTCATGATCTGATACACCGTCACCTGCGACGCAATGCCGGGGATCAGGGTGGCGATGGTGAACAGATTGCGGATGAGCTTGTTGCCCGGGAACTTGAAGCGGTTGAGCACATAGGCCAGCATGGCGCTGATCATGATGCTGCCTGCCAGCACACAGATCAGGATGATGAAGCTGTTGAGGAATGCCTTGCCCATGTTGGCCTTGTTCCACGCGGTGATGAAGTTCTGGAAGTTCAGAAAGCTTTTGGGCAGAGTGATGACGTTGGTGTTGGCGTATTCTTCCTCGGTCTTAAAGGCCGTGAAGATGCAGGAAACGATGGGCACCAGCGCCACGAAGGCTGCAAACACCAGCAGTACATATTTGCACAAATTGATGACAAAGCTCTTGACTTTAAGGGATGTGGTCTCGTTCATGGTTCGCGCCTCACTTTCCGGCCGAACCGCTGCTGCGGTTCTCCAGCCATTTTTCAACCGCCTTCTGGGCGTAGGTGACGATCATGATGAGCACCAGCAGCACCACAGCCATGGCCGATGCCAGACCGACTTTCTGGTCGGTGTGGGCAATCTTATCCATCACGACGAAGTAGGTGGAAGTGTTGAAACCGCCGCCGGTAACGACGTAGGGCATCTCGAAAGCGGACAATGCGCCGGACACCGAGATGATGAGGTTGAGCACCACGATGGTGCTGATGGACGGCAGGATGATGTCCTTGAAGCGGTGCCATGCATTGGCACCGTCGATCTCGGCGGCCTCATACAGCACCGGATCCACCGAAGCAATGGCACCGATGAACATGACGATGTTCTGGCCGATGTATTTCCAGATGGAGCAGGCCACCAGCACGATGTTGTTGATGGACTCATCACGCAGCCAGAACGGCAGCTTATCCACATTGAAGCCCACCCAGCTCAGCAGGGTATCCAGCACGAAGCCGTGGGTGAAGAAGAATTTGAAGATGAAGCCCACCGAGATGCCGCAGATCAGGCAGGGGAAATACAGCGCACCGCGGAAGAACTTGCTGCCCTTGCACTTGAAGCTCAGGATGGTGGCAAAGAGCAGGGCCAGTGCCATCTGCACCACGGAACCGGCCATGTAGTAAAGGCTCAGGCTCAGGGCGTGGAAGCAGTCGTCGCGGGAGAACACATCGATATAGTTTTTCAGGCCCACGAAGGTGCGCTTGCCGATGTATTTCATCTTGAAGAAGCTGAACTCCACCATCTTGAAGAAGGGCAGATAGGTGAACATGAAGAGCAGCAACAGCGGTACGAACAGGAACACCAGCGTAACGATGATCTGCTGGCCGCGCATACTGTGCCAGAACTCTTTGAAGGTCTTACGCTTTTTGGGGACGGATACGGTCGCGGAAGATGCCATTTGAAAAGCCTCCTTTCACCAAAAGCAGGGCAGACGAACCGTCCACCCCGCATTTTTTGTTACGGCAAAACGCTTACTGCGGCGCAGGCATCCACAGCCTTATCCCAGGCAGCGTTCCAGTCGGCCACGATATCGTCCAGCTCTGCGGGAGCCGGGGTATCCTCGATCAGGTCGATGCCGTCGAATGCCTTCAGGGTATCGGGGTATGCCTGGCTCTTCAGCACCGGCACACCGCCCTGATCAAAGGCAAAGTTGGAGCTTTCGCTGAACCACTTGATGTACAGCTGAGCAGCCAGCTTCTTTTGTTGACGTTGATGATGGAAGCAGTTATACTTAATACAGACTAAATAACCGTGACGCTTACTTTTTTATTAAGTAGAAAGAAGGTCGGAATCATCATGTCAAAAGCAGTGCGGATGGCAGACATCGCAAAGCGGCTGGGCATCAGCACCGTGTCGGTCTCCAAGGGCCTTGCGGGCAAGGATGGCGTCAGCGAGGAGATGCGAGCAAAGATCGTTGCCATGGCGGAGGAGATGGGCTACCAGCTTCCGGTGCGGGCGCAGGCCCGGATGGGCGGCGAAAGCATCGGCATTCTGGTGGCGGACCGCTTTTTCAACGAGAACGCCTTTTACTCCAACCTTTACCGGGCTGTGCTCAAGTGCGCGGCGGAGCAGGATATCTCGGTGCTGATGGAGATCGTCCTTCCGCAGACGGAAAAAAGCTGCAATATGCCTACATTCCTGGTAAACCGCAAGGTGGACGGCCTGATCTTCATGGGCGAGATCAGCCGCCGGTATCTGGCCACTGCTGTGCAGACCGGCGTGCCTTTTATGCTGCTGGATTTTTACGACGACGCCATTGCCGCCGACTGCGTGCTCAGCGATAATACCAGCGGCAGCTACTCGCTGACCGAGCACCTGATCTCCACCGGGCGGCGGAACATCGGCTTTGTGGGCAGCGTGCTCTCCACCAGCTCTATCATGGACCGCTACCTTGGCTATGTAAAAGCACTGCTCCGCGCAGGGCTCCCCATCCGGGACGACTGGCGGCTGGAGGACCGCGACGATCAGGGCAAGTTCATCCCGTTCTCGCTGCCCCACGAGATGCCGGATGCCTTTGTGTGCAACTGTGACGAGGTGGCCTACAATCTGGTGGAGACCCTCAAGCGGGAAGGCTACCGGGTGCCGCAGGATGTAGCAGTGACCGGCTACGACGATTACCGCTACTCTACCATCTGCAATCCGCAGCTGACAAGCTACCGGGTGGATATCGATGGCATGGCAAAAACGGTGGTGGCACAGCTGCGCCGCAAAATGGCGCATAAATCGGCCATTGCCCCTACGGTGATCGTGCCGGGCGGGTTTGTGCGCAGAGAGTCCACGTGAACCCTCTCCGGCATCGCTCGCGTTATGCCCTTGGCTCTCCCTTTGGGAGAGCTGGCAAACCCAAAGGGTTTGACTGAGAGGGCAGTGCAGATGCTTTTGCTTTGTAAAGATTCTTTATAGATGTTCCTTCAGGAACGCCGTCAGCACGGCTGCCGCCTGCCGGTGGCACGCTGCACCGGGGTGCTGGCGGGCCCCGATCGTTTCGGGGGTCGCCTCCGGCAGCTCCAGAACGAACACCCATGCATCTCCGGACGCAGACTGGTACTGCGCCACGCCCTGCCGCAGCACCGGCTCGATGCGGCTGCCCAGCATCCCGATGCACCAGACCAGCTTTGCCTGCGGGTTCTTTGCCCGTGCCAAGGTCAGAAAACGCTGCACGCCGTCTGCCACTTTTTGTGCATCTGCCGGGTGAAAAACGCCATTGGAAAGCAGCCGCAGCCGATGCGTCTCGCCGGTTTCCGGGTCTGTCCACGGAGGGTTATCAAAAGCGCCGTTGTCGTTGGTGCCCAGATTAAAGATGACCGCATCCGGCTGCCACGCGGCAAAGTTGTTTTCCTGCTGTGCGCCAAGGGCGGCATTGCGCGCACCCCGGGCCACCCCGCACACCTGTGTGTAGTAAGGCAGCATCACATGGCGGGGGTCGTTGTCCCAGCCGGCTGCAATGCCCCAGCCGCTTTGAGAGATGCAGCGATATTCGGCCCCCAGTGCATCGGCAGTCATACGGGCGCAGTGGTTCTCGGCGGAGAAGAACGCGCTCACCCAGTCCTCTTCTGCCGTTGCCCCAAGGGCACCCTCGCCGCTGGTGATGCTGTCGCCCACAAATTCCAGCCGGTATTTTGGTTCCGGCAGGGGCAGGAAGGCCCCGCCCGCATATTCCAGCCCCGTGATCTGCAGCAGGTGGGCCGGGTCGTCGTGCATGGCCTGTACATCTTTTAAAAGGCGGACGTGTTTTTTCTTCCCCGGCGTCATGCCCCGGAACAGGCAGACCCGGCTAGCACCGGGATTTACTGCAAAGCGGGCCAGCCACGCGCCGTTCAGCTCCACGCTGACCCAGGGTTCCATCACTTCGTAATCGGCAAAGAGATCCACCCACAGTTCACTGCCGGTAAAATCCAGCTCCATGCCGCTGGCTGTCCAGAACAACGTCAGCGGGTCCCGCCCTGTGTGCCGCCCCAGAGCCCGCACCTCGGGCAGCTGTGCCAGCGCTGCTTTTTGAAGAGTCTGCATGGTTTGCCCCTCCTGTATGATTTTTGCCCGAGGATAGCACGCCCATGCCCGGAGCGCAAGTTAAATGGCCTGAACTAACAAAAACTAATTTTCGTGTTAAGCGGCCGGAACGGTTCGTTTTGCCGTGTTTCCCGGTCAGATTTGCCAGCGTGCCTGCACCGCTCTTGTGCTGTACGCTGAAAATGCACGCGCCTATTGACGTTTCTTCCAAAAATGCACTACACTATTTGTGCAATCATTCTTTGCTGCAAAGGAGCGTTCTGCCATGGCTGACCCCAATTTTGCCCGCCTGAAACATCTGTTCTGCCGTGCCGCTGCCGGAGAAGAACTGACCATCGGCTTTCTGGGCGGTTCCATCACCCAGGGCAGCCTTGCCGCCCAGTCCGGAAACACCTATGCATTCCGGGTGTATCAGTGGTTTGTGGATACCTTCCCGATGGCAAGGTTCCATTATGTCAACGGCGGCATCGGCGGCACAGATTCCTTTTATGGCGTCTGTCGTGCCGTGCCCGACCTTTTGATGTATCAGCCCGATTTTGTGGTGGTGGATTTCAGTGTCAACGATACAAAGCTGCCCTTCCGGCAGGAAACCTACGAGGGCCTTCTGCGCAAACTGCTGGCGTGGCCTTCCCACCCGGCAGTGGTGCTGCTGAACAACATTTACTATGACACCGGCCTGACCGCCGAAGACGACCATGTGGAGGTTGGAAACCACTATGGTGTACCCCATGTCAGCATCCGGGACAGCATCTATAAAGACCTGCACGCAGGCCGGTATGCCAGCCGGGCACTGCTCAGTCCGGATGGCCTGCATCCTAACGACTTCGGGCACGGGCTGGTGGCAGGGGAGATCATCCGACTGCTGAAAACGGTCAATGCACATCGGGACGAGCTGGAAGAGGAAGCCGCTTTCCCTGCCCCGCTGACGGCTGACGCCTACGAAAACGCCCGGCGGCTGACCATCCGGGATGCTTCGCCCAAACTGGAAGGATTCCGCGCAGACGCTGCGGAAAAGCTGGGCCATCTCGACCACTGGAAAAACGGCTGGGTCGGGCAGAGACCCGGTGACAAGATCACATTTGAAGTGGAAGCGTCCTGCATTGCGGTGCAGTACCGCAAGACCATCCGCCGCCCCGCTCTGCGTGCGCAGCTGGTGCTGGACGGGGACGCCGCACACCCCGTTCTGCTGGACGGCAATTTTGACGAGGACTGGGGCGACTGCCTGTGCTTGCAGCCCATCCTCCACCATGGGGAACGAAAAACACATACGGTAGAGATCACCATCCTGCCTGATACAAATACGGAACAAACGGAGTTCTA
Organism: Faecalibacterium sp.; assembly: GCA_050873025.1. GTDB lineage: Bacteria > Bacillota > Clostridia > Oscillospirales > Ruminococcaceae > Faecalibacterium. The sequence continues at coordinate 54,249 of JBNMHZ010000001.1, forward strand.
CCTGATGGCGCTCGTTACGGCCTGACATGTGAACCTGCCCCAAAAGGCAGGATGTGCCATGTGCCAGGGGGAACGCATGGCCAGGGCTGCCGAGGGCAGAGATGGCAGCGGCCCGGCAGAGCGGCTATGGGCACCCGAAGGGAGCACTTGCAGCCTGTGAATTTTAAGAATCGACAAAAATTAAGATACAACTTTGTATAACTTTACAAAACATGAAAATGCTGGGGCGAAAAGTTGTTGCAATTTTCAGATTGAAAGAAATAACGGAAAACGCTATACTTTAAGCATCAAAGGCAAAGGCGCTTGGTGAGAGATCACCAGGCGCCTTTTTTGTATTCCTGCGGAGCAATGCGGCTCCGGGGACAAGATGAAACAGGAAAAGGGGAATGCACCGTGATCAAGCTGGAACACGTGGAGAAATACTTCGGTGATCTGCACGTTTTAAAGGATATCAACCTGGAAGTGGCCGAAGGCGAAAAGCTGGTCATCATCGGGCCGTCCGGTTCGGGCAAGTCCACCACCGTGCGCTGCATGAACTTTCTGGAAGAGCCCACCAGCGGCCATGTCTACATCGACGGGCAGGAGCTGACCAGCAAAAATAAGACAAAGCTCGTGCGGGAGACCACCAGCATGGTGTTCCAGCAGTTCAACCTGTACCCGCACATGACCGTGCTGAAAAACCTGACCCTCGCCCCCATGAAGCTGCACCACAAGACCAAACAGGAGGCCGAGGAGCTGGCGTACCATTATCTTGAGGTGGTGGGCCTGCGGGATAAAGCAAATGTTTACCCCACCCAGCTTTCAGGCGGCCAGCAGCAGCGCATCGCCATTGCGCGGGCGCTGTGTGCACAGACCAAGATCATCCTGTTCGACGAGCCCACCAGTGCGCTGGACCCGGAGACCATTCAGGAAGTGCTGGACGTCATGGTGAATCTGGCCCACGAAAAAAATATCACCATGGTGGTGGTCACCCACGAGATGGGCTTTGCCCGTCAGGTGGCCGACCGGGTGGTGTTTATGGCAGACGGCCAGATCATTGAAGAAGGCACGCCGGAGCACTTCTTCACGAATCCCAAGAACGAGCGCGTGCGTCAGTTTTTGGGCAAGATCATCCGGTAAAAGACTATGGTCAACGCGGGGGATGCCGCAAAGTGGGCGGCACACCGCTGCTGATACCGCAGCCAATGAGGGACGGAAGGGAAAGCCGCCCGGCTGTAAAATTGATAGAGGAGTGAATACTTATGAAAAAGATCTCGCGTCGTAGTTTTGTCAAGGCCGCTGGCACGGCCCTTGCCCTCACTGCTCTGACCGCCTGCGGCGGTTCGTCCAGTTCCACCGTGGCTGCTTCCAGCACGGCATCTTCTGCTGCATCCGGCAGCGCAGCGGCTTCCTCCGAAGCACTGTCCGCCGATGTGCAGGCCATCGTGGATCGCGGTGTGCTGAAGGTGGGCGTCAAGAACGCCGTCAAGGGCTTCAGCTTTCAGGATACCCTCACCGGTGAGTACACCGGCCTTGAGGACAGCCTGGCGGAGATGATCGCGGAGCACCTGGGTGTGGATGTGGAGTTCACTACCGTCACTGCCGCCACCCGCGGAGAGCTGCTGGACTCCGGCGATATCGACTGCGTGCTGGCTACCTTTACCATCACCGAAGAGCGCCGCAAGAGCTGGGATTTCTCCACTCCGTACTACACCGACTACGTGAGTGTGCTGGTGGAGGATGCTTCCGGCATCAAGGAACTGGCCGATTTGAAGGACAAGGTGGTGGGCGTCTCCTCCGGCTCCACCTCCGCCCGTGCACTGGTGCAGGCCATGATCGATGCCGGTGTCATCACCGGTGACGGCTTTGACGCCGACACCTTCAATGCCGATACCTGGAAGGACGGCATCTCCTTCCGTCAGTACGACGATTACCCCGCCATCAGCACGGCCCTGAGCGCCGGTGAGGTGGACGGCTTCTGCGTGGATAAGTCCATTCTGGCCATTTACAAGACCGATGGCCGCAGCTACATCGACGCCGAGTTCAGCCCGCAGGAGTACGGCATCGCCACCAAGAAGGGCAGCGGTTTCTCCGCCCTGTGTGACGAGCTGGTGACCGGCTGGCTGGCCGACGGCACCATTGATGGGCTTATCAAGGACAACGGTCTGGATTAAAGCATCACAGCCAGGAGGGTTGTAAGGAAAGGGGAGTTCACCATGTCAGGTCTGTTTTCGTGGGACGCATGGGCAACGGTGTGGAACCACCGGGAAAGTTTTCTGCTGGGGCTGGGCAACACCCTGCTCACGGCATTCAGTGCGCTGGTGCTGGCGTTTGCCATTGGCGCGGTCATCGGTCTGATGGCCACCAGCGGCAAAAAGCCGCTCAAATTCATTGCCCGCGTGTATGTGGAATTTATTCAGAACACACCGCTGCTGCTGCAATTGTGCTTTTTGTACTACGCGCTGGCCTTTGCAGGCCTGAGCCTTGGCGTCATCCGCACCGGCATCATTGCGCTGGGCGTTTACACCGGTGCCTACATGGGCGAGGTGGTGCGTGCCGCCATTGAGTCGGTGCCCAAGGGCCAGTTTGAAGCAGCCCAGGCACAGGGCTTCAACTATTTGCAGCGCATGGGCTACATCATCCTGCCCCAGAGCATCCCGGTGATGCTGCCGCCGATGGTCAATCAGGTGGTCAACCTGTTCAAGAACACCTCCTGCCTGTACATCGTGGGCGGTGCGGACCTCATCAGTGTGACCTATAGCTTTGTCACCGGTGCTTCCACCGGCGGTGCCTATGCACCGGCCTACATCGTCTGCGGCCTGATCTTCTTTGTGGTGTGCTTCCCGCTGTCCACGCTGGCTACCCGCTGGGAAGCTTCCCTCAAGGAGCGCAAGGGCAGGGCAGACCCGGCCCTGCGCACGGTAAAGCGCACGGCACTGAAGGAGGCGGCATAAGATGAGCACCCTTGCTTCCAGCTTTTCCATCCTTGTACAGCCGGGCGTATTCGTATACCTGCTGCGCGGTGTGGCCTTCACCTGCATCATCTCGGTGCTGGGCGTCATTCTGGGCCTGATTTTAGGCTCCCTGCTGGCGCTGGCCCGCACCTACTGCAAAAAGGGCCCGGCCCGCATTCTGGGCTGGCTCTCGGCGGCGTACATCGAGCTGTTCCGCAATACGCCGTATCTTTTGTGGATCTTCGTGTGCGTGGTGTTCTGCCCCTGCCCGGCGTTCTTCGCCCGCAAGATGTTCGGCCTGACCAGCGTGGAGATGAAGCTGCTGTTCAAGGCAGCACTGGCACTGATTTTGTTCAACTCCTCGGTCATTGCGGAGATCGTGCGCGGCGGTTTGAACGGCGTGGCAAAGGGCCAGTTTGAAGCCGGTTACGCACAGGGCTTCAACACCGCCGAGGTGCTGCTGTACATCATCCTGCCGCAGGCCTACCGCAACATCGTGCCCACTTTGCTCAGTCAGGTCATCACCACCATCAAGGATTCCTCTTACCTTGCCAACGTGGCCACCATTGAGCTGATGGCCCGTATCCGTCAGCTGCTGAGTGCCGCCGGTACCTACAACGGCCTTGGCACCGTGAATGTTTCGGACGTGATGGTGCTGTTCGGCACGGCATGTGTCATCTACTTTATCATCAACTTCACCCTGAGCTGCATCGTCCGTTCGATGCAGGCCCGGCGGAAGAAAGCACTGGTCTTTGCCCCGGCAAAGGCCGCATAAGACGGAAATTCTCTTTTACCTCCTTTTCCTTTTTCCGAAATCTCTTACACCAGAACGCCCGCACCCGGTATGCTGCACATAGCTGCCGGGTGCGGGCGTTTTTATGCATAAAAAAGAGGTTCCGAAAAGCCAGCAGGCTTTCCGGAACCTTAGAAGTGTCATTCCCCGCTCTGCTGGTACACCTCTTTCAGGTGGGCCGAGAGCTTCATGTTCTCGCTGTAATCCACCGGCACCACAATGACGCTGGGCACGGTCTGCCGGAACGCTTCTTCCAGCGTGGGGATGAGGTCGGCGGCTTTTTCCACCCGGTAGCCCTTGCAGTGCATGGCCTCGGCCAGCAGCTTGAAGTCCGGGTTCGTAAAGTCCACATAGCAGTGCTCGCCGCCGAACTGCTCCTGCTCCTTCCACTTGATAAGGCCGTAGCTGGAATCTTCCCAGATCAGGGTGACGAAGGGCACCTTCTCACGCACGGCAGTTTCCAGCTCCTGGCTGTTCATCATAAAGCCGCCGTCACCGCACACGGCCAGCACCTTTTTATCGGGGTTCAGCAGTTTTGCCGCAAAGGCACCGGGGATGGAAAAGCCCATGCTGGCAAAACCGTTGGAGATCAGGCAGGTGTTGGGCTCGTAGCAGTCGTAGTGGCGTGCGATCCACATCTTGTGCGCGCCAACATCGCTCACGAGAATGTCATCCCGGCCCATCACCTTGCGCACGTCGGCAAGGATGCGGGCGGGCTTCATGGGGCAGCTGTCGTCGCTTGCCATGGCAGTGTGCTCGGCCACCATGGTCTCGCGCAGCTGCAGAGCAAACTCCGGTTCACGGTCCCGGCGGGCACAGCGCAAAATTTCGTAAATGCTCTCCGAGATATCGCCCACCACTTCCACCGCGGGCTGATACCGCTTGTTCACGTCGGCCGGGGCCGTGTCGATGTGCAGGATGGTCATGTCCGGGCGGGCCCCCCACTTGGCGGGGGCACACTCCACGATGTCGTAACCGATGGCAATGACCAGATCGGCCCGGTCGAACAGCTGGTTCACATAGTCTTTCTGGGGGATGCCGATGGTCCACAGGCTGTATTTGTCGTCCATGGGGATGATGCCTTTGGCCATCATGGTGTTCACCACCGGGATGTGCAGCCGGTCGGCCAGTTCGGTGACGGCTGCGGCGGCATGGCCGCGCACCGCACCGGCACCGGCCAGAATGACCGGGTTTTCTGCCTCACTGATGATCTTGCCGGCAGCGGCAATGTGGGTGGGGTCGGCGTAGAGGTCGTGCAGCTGCTGGCGTTTGAGCGGCACAGCATCGGTGGGCATTTTGGCAATGTTCTGGGGCAGGTCGATGTGGGTAGCACCGGGCTTGCCCTTCTCCGCGTGCTTGAAGGCCAGCCGCACGATCTCGCCCACCGTGTCCGGACGGATGATCTGCTTGGAGCGCTTGGTGATGGGCTCGAACATGGCGGTAAGGTCCAGATACTGGTGGCTGGTCAGCTGCATCCGGTCGGTGCCCACCTGGCCGGTGATGGCCACCAGCGGTGCACCGTCCAGATAGGCATCTGCCACGCCGGTGACAAGGTTGGTAGCACCGGGGCCCAAGGTGGAAAGGCACACGCCTGCCCGGCCGGTGAGACGGCCATAGACATCGGCCATGAAGGCCGCGCCCTGCTCGTGGCGCACCGGGATGAACCGGATATGGCTGTCCCGGATGGCAAACATCAGGTCCAGCGTTTCCTCACCGGGAATGCCGAACATCACATCCACGCCTTCGGCTTCCAGACAGTCCACAAGGACCTGTGCGGTGGTTTTCTGTTTTTCCTGCATCGTATGATTACTCTCCTATCATTAAAAAAGAAAAAAAGGCAGTGTGACCCGCCGGGGGCCACACTGCCTTTGCAGACACTATTCTACCGTTTTTGAGCCGTTTCTACAAGAGCAAACTTACACAAAAAGTATGCCTTGCGGAGATGCGCACTTGACAGCAGTGCTCAGACACACCGCTTGCGCCTTTGGGCCGGATTATGATATGCTTAAAAAAAACACAGAATGAGGAGGAACACGATGAAATTCTACGAAGCGGCCGGACGCTCCCCGGAGCTGGTACAGGCTCTTTTGCAGGTGTGGGAGGATTCCGTCCGGGCAACGCACCTGTTTTTGCCGGAAGCCGAGATCCTGCGCATCCGGCAGTATGTTCCGCAGGCCATTGGCGGCGTGACGCATCTGGTGGTGGCTGAAGCAGAGCCGGGTGTGCCTGCAGGTTTTATGGGTGTGGAAGGGGAACGGCTGGAGATGCTGTTCCTTGCGCCTGCAGTGCGCGGCAAAGGCATTGGCAGGCAGCTGGTGGAGTTGGGAGTGCGGCAATACGGCGTGCGGGAAGTGACGGTAAACGAACAGAACCCGCAGGCAGTGGGCTTTTACTGCCGCCTTGGTTTTGCCGCCTACAAGCGCACCGACCACGACGAAGAGGGCGGGCCGTACCCGCTTTTGTATATGAAGCTGCCCGCTGCCGAAGGGTGAGAAGCGAAAGCATTTTCAGAAAAAGCGAAAACACTTTCGAACCTTGACAGCGCCGACGGAGTGTCGTATTCTTTTAACAGAGGACAAAAAGCTGCCCTGTGGGAGCAGCTTTTTTCAGAACATAAAAGTTAGATGGTTCTAACTCAACAGGGGCAATGCCGATGGAGAACAGGGAGCGAAGCCCTGTGCCTGCATCGGCAGACGCTGCGGGGAGGAAAACGGCCATGAAATACTTTGAATACGGCAAAGAAAACCCGGAGCTGATGGTCATGCTGCCCGGCGGCGGGGTGTGCTACCGTGGTGCAGAGCCCACGGCAAAAGAGATGGCCAAGACATATCATGTGATCCTGGTAGCCTACGACGGCTTCAACCCCGACGAGCCGGATACCGAGTTTAAAAGCGTGCCGGACGAGGCCCGGCGGCTGGGCGACTACATTGTGGAACACTACGGCGGAAAGGTCGATATCCTCTACGGTGTTTCGTATGGCACGTTTATTTTAATGGATGTGCTGGCCGACCGGCGGCTCACCATCACCACCACCATTGCAGACGGGATGCCCACCATGGATTACCCGGACGTGAAGAACCCCATTTTGCAGGATATCGTCATTTTCTTTCTCACCGGCTTTTCCTACCAGCTCATCGGCAAAGCGGGGCCCATCCGCAAAAAGATCGTGTGCAGAATGATGAACCGCACGCCGGAATCCTTCGACCGCATCGTGTACAAGGACGCCACCTGGCGCAGCTGGGTGAACGAGGATAAATGCATGCTGGGCCGTCACCGCGATTTTGAATTGTTCAAGCGCACAGATATGCATATCTGGCACGGCATAAGCAGCTCCACCGAGAAAAAGCTGGCAAAGCACATCCGGGAATGGCAGGCAAAGGGCTATGCTTTTACCTATAAAGTGTTCCCGGATCTGGGCCATGGCACCCTTGCAGGCGAGCACCCGCAGCAGTTTGCGCAGGAGGTGCAGGCGGCGCACCGGTACTCCCTGCGCAAAGCATAAAAAGGAGGAAAGCAGTATGTCAAAGCAAGCAACCGAGTTCCAGCGTGTGGCCATGAGCCGCATGTACCGGGGTACCGAAATCTTCAAGCCCCTGAACACCGGCTGGATCGACGAAAATGTGGCCTGTGTGCGGGAGTGGGTGGCCAACATCTTCTTTTACCGCAAGGGCGACACCACCATCATGATCGATGCCGGCTACAATTACGACCGTCTGGCCGAAAAGATGGGCTGGCTGGGCATCGACCCGCACACCATCCGGCACATCCTCATTACCCATCAGGACACCGACCATGTGGGCGCGGTGGAAGCGGACAGCCCGGGCCTGTTCCGGGATGCAAAGCTTTACATCGGCGAGGTGGAGAACCGCTACCTGACCGGTGAAGTGCGCCGGAAGGTGATCTACCACACCTACAAGCTGCCGCAGGTGACCATCAACAACGAGAAGGTGCTGCTCAAAAACGGGCAGGTGTTTGAGATCGACGGCATCCGCATCGAGTGCTTTTTAGTACCCGGTCACACCTGGGGCCACATGGTGTACCTGATCGATGACAAATACCTCTTCACTGGTGACACCATCTGGTTTGGCGCAGATGGCGGCTACAGCTTTATTGCGGCGCTGGCAGAAAGCAACAAACTGGCTGTGCGGTCGCTGGCGCTGCTGGAGAAAAAGCTGAAGCGGCGCGGCCTGCAGCCGCTGTTCATCACCGGGCACACCGGCTGGACGGACGATTTTGCCTTTGCGTTTGCCCATAAGACGGAGCTGTGCTCGCCCTTCCGCAAGCGTGTCCACGACCCCAATGCACCCTACGACGCCTACGATGAGTCGGACGATACGGAGCAGAATGCCAAAAGCGGCTTTTTGAAAGGGGTGGGCCGATGAAGGTCTACGAATTCGGTGCCGAAGATGCCCCGGCCATCCTGCTTCTGCCGGGCACCTGCTGCCACTGGAAGGGCAACTTTGGCCATGTCATCCCGCTGCTGGCCGACACCTGCCGGGTGCTGTGCGTGAGCTATGACGGCTTTGATGAGACCGAGAACACTCAGTTCCCCACCATGCTGGAAGAAACGGCAAAGATCGAAGCCTACCTCAAGACCCACTGCGGCGGGCACATCCGGGCGGCCTACGGCTGCTCACTGGGAGGCTCCTTTGTGGGGCTGCTGGCGGCACGGCAGAACATCCATATGGATTACGGCATCCTGGGCAGCTCCGATCTGGATCAGGCTTCGCCCTTTGCGGCAAAGCTGCAGACGAACCTTTTGCTGCCGCTGATCTATCCGGTGATCCGGGACGGGCAGTTCAAGGCGAAATTCCTGCAGAAGCGTCTGGAAAAGCGTGCCCAGGAGATGGGCGACTACGTGAACGCCTTCATGCAGATGATGGGCGGCGGGCGGCCTTACGTGACCCGGCAGAGCTGCATGAATCAGTTCTACTCCGACTTGGTCACGCCGCTGCCGGACAAGCTGGATGTGCCCGGCACCGAGATCCACGTGTTCTACGCCCTCAAAATGGGCGAAAAGTACCGTGCACGCTATCTGCAGCACTTTGCGCACCCCATCCTGCACGAGCACGACCTGCAGCATGAAGAGCTGCTGGCCTGTTACCCGCAGCAGTGGGCAGAGCTTGTGAAGAGCATTATGGGCGAAAAAGCTGAATAAAATGCAAAACAGACCGGGAAGCGGTACAAAACGCTTCCCGGTCTGTTCTTTTTTGCCTGCAGGGTCTTGACAAAGAGTCGTTTGTGTATATAATTATCGTTGATAATTATCTTTGGTAACTTTTTTGGAAAAGGAGCTTTCCATGGACATTGAACATATCAAACGCATGATGGATGCCTGTTATCTGGCAAAGCGGGCGCGGGATATGCTGCCGCCGCTGCCGGACGGCGTGATGCCCTCCTACATCCATTATCTGGATACCATTCAGGCACTGGAACAGCAGGGCGTCCGGGTAAAGGTGTCGGACATCAGCGCAGCACTGGACCTGCCGCGCCCCGGCGTCACCCGCACCGTCAAGGAGATGGAAGCCAAAGGCTACCTGAAAAAGACCGCTGCCCCGGAGGATGGAAGGGTGACCTATCTTTCCATCACCGAAAAGGGCAGGGCGCTGCACCAGAAATACGATACACAGTATTTTGCCGTGCTGGCCCCGTATATGGAAGAGATCTCGGATGCCCAGGCGGAAAGCGCCATCCGCACCATTGAGACGTTCCACAAAGTTATGTGGGAAAGGAAAAATGCAAATGAAAAACGATAAAACCGATTTTACGCAGGGCAGCATCCTGCAAAAGCTGGCCCTGTTTATGCTGCCCATTCTGGGCGCACTGGTGCTGCAGGCGGCTTACGGCGCTGTGGACCTGCTGGTGGTGGGCCGCTTTGGCTCTACCTCCGGCCTTTCGGCGGTGTCCACCGGCAGCCAGGTGCTGAACCTCGTCACCTTTGTGGTAACGCAGTTTGCCATGGGCATTACGGTGCTCATTGCCCGCTATCTTGGTGAAAAGCGGCCCCAGTACATCGGGCAGGTGATCGGCGGCGGTGCCGTGGTGTTTGCCATGATGGCCGCTGCACTGTGCGTGGTGCTGGTGGGGTTTGCAAAGCCCATCTCGGTGCTCATGCAGGCCCCGGCGGAAGCTGTGGAGCTGACCGTCAGTTATGTGCGCATCTGCGGCGCAGGCATCTTTTTTATTGTGGCGTACAACGTGCTGTCCGCCATCTTCCGCGGCCTTGGCGACAGCAAGTCGCCGCTGCTGTTCGTGCTGGTGGCCTGCATCGTGAACGTGTTCGGTGACCTGTTTCTGGTGGCCGGGCTGCACATGGATGCTGCCGGTGCGGCCATTGCCACGGTGGCGGCGCAGGCCGTCAGCGTGGTGTGCGCGGTGGTGATGCTGCTCAAAAAGAAAAAAGAACTGCAGTTCAAACTGCAGAAGAGCGATTTCCGCTTGAACGCCCAGTGCCGCAAGTTTCTGGGCATCGGCCTGCCGCTGGCACTGCAGGAGTTTTTGACCCAGCTTTCCTTCCTGGCCCTGTGTGCCTTTGTGAACCGTCTGGGCCTGGAAGCATCCTCCGGCTACGGCGTGGCCAGTAAGATCGTCAACTTTGCCATGCTCATCCCCAGTGCTCTGATGCAGTCCATGGCGTCCTTCGTCTCCCAGAACGTGGGTGCGGGCAACAAAAAGCGCGCCAAGCAGTCCATGTTCACGGGCATCGGCATCGGGCTGGTGTTCGGCTGTGCGGTGTTTGCGCTGGTGTGGTGCAAGGGTGATGTGCTGTGCTGTGCCTTCACCACCGAGGCGGGTGTCATTGCCAATGGCTTTGCTTACCTCAAGGGCTTTGCGCCGGAGACCATCGTCACAGCGGTGCTGTTCAGCATGGTGGGCTACTTCAACGGCAACGATAAGACCGTGTGGGTCATGGTGCAGGGCCTTGTGCAGACCCTGCTGGTGCGCCTGCCCATGGCCTACTTCATGAGCATCCAGCCGGAGGCCAGCCTGACAAAGATCGGTCTGGCCGCACCCACTTCCACCGCCGTGGGCATCGTGCTGAATGTGTGCTTCTACCGGTACCTTGAACACAGGGAAAAAACGAAAGCCTGATTTTTAAAAGCATCGGCACTCCCCGAGACACTGCCCGGCTGGGCGCATCCCGGGGAGTTTTTTGCATTTGCCTGTGTCTGCCGCTTGAGAAATAGCCGCCGTCATGCTACACTGGTAGCACACCTTATATATAAAGGAGAACCGCATCATGCGATTGGATAAATATCTGGCCGAGACGGCCCAGTGCACCCGCAGCGAAGCAAAGGCAATGCTTGCCAAAGGCCGCGTACAGGTGAACGGTGCCGTCTGCAAAAAAGGCGACACCCAGCTCAAAGACACCGACACCGTGGCGGTGGACGGCAAGGCCCTGTGCTACCAGCAGTTCGTGTACATCATGCTCAACAAGCCCGAGGGCGTGGTAAGCGCTTCCACCGATAAGCGGGACACCACCGTAGTGGATCTGGTGGGGGATGCCTACCCCCGGCGGCAGCTGTTCCCGGCAGGCAGGCTGGACAAGACCAGCACCGGCTTTGTGCTGCTGACCGACGACGGCAGTTTTGCCCACGATATCCTTGCGCCCAAACGCCACGTTTCCAAGACCTATACCGTGGTGATCGATACGCCGCTCACTGAGGAGATGAAGGCAGGCTTTGCGGCGGGAGTGAGCCTGGCAGACGGCACGGCCCTTTCCCCGGCGGAGGTGACGGCCCTTTCCGCGGACGGCTGCACCGTGCGGGTAGTGCTCAAGCAGGGCGTTTATCACCAGATCAAACGGATGTTCGGCGTGTACGGCGCGGGCGTGAACGGCCTGCACCGGGACGCCATCGGGGGCCTTGCGCTGGATGCGGCCCTTGCACCGGGCCAGTGGCGGGAGCTTTCTGCCGAAGAAGTGTCAGAAATTTCCAGCTGAGAGGGTGCGCTTTTCACTCGTTTTTCAAAAAAGCAACACATTTTGCCGCTAAAATAGGTTGCAGAACCACGCAAAAAGGCACTTTTTTGGCCCGGAACAGCCTCCGCAGATAATATTCACAAGAAAAAACTATCTTTTTTGTTGAAATATGTTGCAAAAGTAAATTCTTTTGTGTAAAATATAAAATGTAATGCAGCTAAATTGTTGAAAATCACAACCGGCTGCCGCTGCGGTTTGCACAAACGAGGAAAAGGGGTATCCATTATGGCCAATAGAGTATTTCAAAGCGTGATCTACCAGATGAAAGACGCGATCAACCGGGTGGTCGGCGTGGTGGATGAGACCGGCGCTGTTATTTCCTGCTCGGAGCTGAACCAGATCGGCGAGGTGCGCGAAGGCTTCATGGCAGAACGCCTGACGGCAGGCGATCGCTTTGTGCGCGATGGCTACACCTACCAGCAGTTCTCCAGCGCCAAGCATAATGATTATGCAGTGTTCGTGGAAGGTGTGGACGAGACGGCTGGTCAGTTTGCCGCAATGCTGTCCATCAGCCTGCAGAGCATCAAGCAGTACCACGATGAAAAGTTCGATAAATCCAACTTCATCAAGAATGTGGTGCTGGATAATATCCTGCCCGGCGATATCTACGCCAAGGCCCGTGAGCTGCACTTTGCCACCGATGTTTCCCGCGTGGTGTTCATCGTGCGTGTGACTTCCGGAGGCGACATCTCCGCTTACGATGTGGTGAGCAGCCTGTTCCCCGACAAGCAGAAGGACTTTGTGTTCAACATCAGCGAGACGGACACCGTGCTGGTGAAGGAGATCCGCAAGGGCATCGACCGCACCGATATGGAAAAGCTGGCGGCCAGCATCGTGGATACCCTGTCCGGCGAGCACTACATCAAGGCTGTAGTGGGCATCGGCACCCCCATTTCCAACGTGAAGGATCTGGCAACCTCCTTTAAGGAGGCGCAGATCGCCATGGAAGTGAGCAAGGTGTTCGACACCGAAAAGCAGATCATCCGCTACGATAACCTGGGCATTGCACGCCTGATCTACCAGCTGCCCACCACCGTGTGCGAGATGTTCCTGCGCGAGGTATTCAAGCAGGGCAGCATCGAGAGCCTGGATCAGGAGACCCTGTTCACCATCCAGCGCTTCTTTGAGAACAACCTAAATGTGTCTGAGACCAGCCGCGGTTTGTTTGTGCACCGCAACACGCTGGTGTATCGTCTGGAAAAGATCAAAAAGCTGACCGGTCTGGATCTGCGTGAGTTCGACGACGCTATCGTATTTAAGGTAGCATTGATGGTCAAGAAGTACCTGTCCAACAACCCGGCCAAATACTAATAGGGCTGCAGGGCTGCCTGCAGTGCAGAACCGGCCGCTCGCAACCGATGCTGGCCGGTTCTTTTTGCTTGTGTGCAAAAGACCATCAAAAATCTTGATGTCAGGAGCTAATATTATCCCATGATAGATTTAGAACACGTCTCCAAGGAATACAAACGGGGCGGACCGCTTGCACTGGACGATATCAACCTCCATGTGGACGACGGCGAATTCGTATTTCTGCTGGGCCATTCCGGTGCCGGCAAATCCACCCTGCTCAAGCTGCTGCTACGCGAGGAACTGCCCACCGAGGGCAAGGTGACCGTGCTGGGCAAGGATGTTGCCCGCCTGCACCGCCATCAGGTGCCGTATCTGCGCCGTCAGATGGGCATCATCTTCCAGGATTTCCGGCTCATCCCCACCATGACGGTGTACGAGAACATCGCCTTTGCCATGCACGTGACCAACGTCAAGCGCAAGGAGATCCGTGACCGCGTGGAGTATATGCTGGAGCTGGTGCATCTGGAAGATAAGGCCAAAGCCTACCCGGATACCCTTTCCGGCGGCGAGCAGCAGCGCGTGGCTGTGGCCCGCGCCCTTGCCCACGGCCCCAAGCTGGTCATCGCAGACGAGCCCACCGGCAACATCGACCCGGAGCTGAGCCTGGAAATGATGGAGCTGCTGGAGCGGGTGAGAGAAATGGGCATCACTGTAGTGGTGGTCACCCATGAGCATGAGCTGGTGCGCCAGTTCCACCAGCGCGTGGTCACCCTGAAAAAGGGCCGCATCATCTCGGACGTGCCCGCCGACCCGGAGGCCATCCGTGCCCGCGCCGAGCGCCGGGAGCGCCTGTTCGAGACCGAACTGGAACCTGTTGACACCGCAGAGAAGGAGGCTGCCACCGTATGATGAGACCGTCTACCTTCTTTTTCCTGATCCGGCGTGGTATCCGCAACCTGGGCAAGCACTGGGCCATGACCTTTGTGTGCATCCTGTCCATCAGCGTATGCATGACCCTGAACACCTTTGCAAGCCTTGCCGAGGTGAACGTGGACAGCATGGTGAACTATCTGGGCAGCCAGAACGAGACTGTTGTCTATCTGGACCCGGAGTGCGACGACTCCACCGCCCAGAGCGTGGGGGCAAAACTGTCCGCCATGCCCGGCGTGACCAGTGTGCAGTACGTCTCCAAGCAGGACGTGCTGAACACCTACCGCAATTACATGCAGGATTACTCCTCCCTGTGGGATGAGTTTGAAAATGACAACCCCTTTAAGGCGAACTACCGCGTCTCCATTGCGGACCTGAGCCAGATGGAAGCCATGAGCAAACAGATGCAGACCATTCCCGGCGTGTACAGCGTGACCGCCCCCGTGGAAATGACCAACGTCTTTGTGCAGGTGCAGCGCTCTGTCACCAAGGCAGGCCGCGGCATCGTGCTGGTGCTGATGGTGGTCAGCATCATCACGGTGGGCAGCACCATCCGCCTGAGCGTGTTTGCACGCCGCCGTGAGATCGAGATCATGAAGTACGTGGGTGCCACCAACGGTCTGGTCACCCTGCCGTTCTTTGTGGAAGGTCTGGCTATCGGCCTGATCTCCGGCGTGGTCACTGCTGCTGTCAGCCTGGGCGGCTACTCCTACATGGTGCAGGCTTCCGACGGCCTTGGCGGCGTATGGGAGATGATCATGGGTCAGGCTCTGGTACCGGTGAGTGCAGTCTGGTCCACCATCGTTCCCTACAGCCTCATCGGCGGTGCCATCGTGGGTGGTCTGGGCAGTATGTTCTCCATCCGCAAGCATCTGAACGTGTGATCGAAAGGAGCCGCACATGAAAAAAGCACTTCATGCAAAGCCCTTCCGGCTGCAGATGCCCGGCTATGCTCCGCGCCACGCCCGGCCGGAACCGGCCCGCAATAAACTGCTGCGCGGTGTCAGCCTGTGCCTGGCAGCGGTGTGCCTTGTGGCAAGCATCAGCTTCCAGCCGGCCACCGCCGCTACCAGTATGTCCAGCCTGCAGAACAAGCTGAACAGCCTTTCCAAGTCCATCGACCAGCACAAGAAGGAGCTTTCGGACGCAAAGAAGAAGGAAGCTGCCGCCAAGGCGCTGGAAAGTGAGCTGAAGGAGCGCGTAGGCGTCATTCAGGATCAGATCAGCGTGCTGAGCACCCAGATCGCGGCGGTGCAGAACAGCATCGGCCAGACCGAGCAGAAGATCACCGCCAAGGAAGAGGAAATCACCCAGAAACAGGAAGAAATCGACGGCCAGTGGGGCGATTTCAAAAAGCACATGGCCGCCATGCAGGAGTTGCGGGACGGCGGCAGCGTGGCTATGCTGAGCGCAGTCAACGACCTGTATGAACTGCTGACTTTTAACGAAGTGATGCAGGATATCTCCATCAAAGATACCGAGATCATGGATAACATGAAGGCTGCAAAATCTGCGCTGGAAGCGGACAAGGCCGAGCTGGAAGATCAGCGCAAGGAGCTGCAGAGCCAGAAGGCCGAGCTGGACACCCAGAACTACCAGATGCGGGCCAAGCGCAGCGAGCTGAACAGCAGCATTTCTGCCGCACAGCTCTCCGCACAGGACGCCAAAAAGGCCCAGCAGGCGGCACAGGCAGCTATTGAATCGGATGAGCTGAACTATGAGGCCGTCAAGAAAGAGATCCAGAAACTGATCGCCGCTGCCGCATCCAGCAAGCCGCAGCTGAGCTTTACCGGCTTTTCCTGCCCGCTGAAGAGCTACACCCGCATTTCCAGTGAGTACGGCTGGCGCAAGAACCCGGTGTCCGGTGTGAACAAGCTGCACGCCGGCATCGATATGGCCGCACCCGGCGGCACGCCCATCTACGCAGCCGCCAGCGGCTATGTGCAGGTGGCGGGCTGGTCCAGCGGCGGCTACGGCAACTATGTCATCATTTATCATGGCAAGATGTCGGACGGCGTGGCCTACAGCACCCTGTACGGCCACATGAAGTCGGTGGCCACCAGCGCGGGCAAGTATGTCAACCAGGGCGACCTGATCGGCTATGTGGGCTCCACCGGCAACTCTACCGGCAACCACCTGCATCTGGAGGTCTGGAAGGGCGGCAGTAAGGCCAATGCGGTCAATCCGCGCGGTTATATCCCGTTCCCGCACAACTGAGTGTATTTAAGGAGTCTGGTATTCTATGAACGAACAAAAACACAAGCGCTGGCTGCGCATCGGCTGCCTTTTGCTGGCAGGGGTGTTTGCGCTCTCGCTGCTGGGCAGTGTGATCATGATGCTGCTGTATTAACGGGGAGGGGCAAGCATGAACCGTAAGATCTCTGTGGGCATGGCTGTCACCATCGTGATCCTGGCCATGACCGTGACCTTTTCCATCACCATGCTGATTGCCATGCGTCTGTTC
Source organism: Faecalibacterium sp. (assembly GCA_050873025.1). Taxonomy (GTDB): domain Bacteria; phylum Bacillota; class Clostridia; order Oscillospirales; family Ruminococcaceae; genus Faecalibacterium. The sequence continues at coordinate 70,640 of JBNMHZ010000001.1, forward strand.
GACAGCACCGTGAGCAGCGTGAAGGAAAAGGAGAGCATGTACAACAAGGTGGCCGAGGTGGACCGTTACGTGCGCAGCAACGATTATTACACCATCGATGAGACCATGCTGTACGACCGCCTGACCGCAGGCTATCTGCTGGGCACCGGCGACAAGTACGCCCGCTACTACACCGCCAACGCCTATACCGAGCTGATGAACCAGCAGAGCGGCAAGGTGATGGGCATTGGTGTGGAGCTTGGCATCGACCAGACCGGCTACGCAAAGGTGACCAAGGTCTACGAGGATTCGCCTGCGCAGGAGGCCGGCATTGCGGTGGGCGACTATATCACCGCCATTGACGGCACCGATATCAAGAGCCTTTCCGGCGTGGACGCTGTGCAGTCCCGCCTGCAGGGTGAGGCCGGCACCACCGTCAGTGTTACCTGGCTGAACAGCGAAGCCGCTTCAAAAACGGCAGACCTGACCCACTCCGGCTATACCAGCACCACCGTGGATTACCAGATGCTGGACAATGTCGGTTACATCAAGATCCGCCAGTTCGACGGCAGCACGCCCAGCGAACTGGATTATGCCATCCGCTCCCTGACCACCAGCGGGGCCCAGAGCCTTGTGTTCGACCTGCGCGACAATGGCGGCGGCGTGCTGGAAGATGCCATCAGCTGCATCGACCTGATCGTCCCGGAAGGCACAGTGGCCTATGCCGAGGATAAGAACGGCAACCGCACCATCATTGGCAGCAGCGACAGTGAGAGCCAGGTGGAGCTGCCCATCGTCTGCCTGGTGAACGGAAATACCGCCAGCGCGGCGGAGCTGTTTGCCGCCAGCCTGCGCACCATGAACGGTGCACGCCTGGTGGGTACCACCACCATGGGCAAGGGCACCATCCAGAGCAGCCCGCAGCGCCTTTCTGATGGCAGCGCCGTGAGCATCACGGTGGCAAAGCTCATCTGCGGCGATGGCTCCTGCTTTGACGGCACCGGCCTGAGCGTGGATGTGGAAAAGGCCCTCACCGCAGAGGAGACCACGAACTTCTACGATTATACGCCGGAAACCGACCCGCAGGTGCAGCGCGCTGTCAGCGCGGCACAGCAGCTCAGCGGCACCACTACTCTGGGCGGCGTCAACGATGCGGCATCTTCTGCCGCTGCCTCCGAAGCGGCCGACAGTGCCGCCGCTGAATCGGAAACCGCTTCCTCGGAAGAGACGGCTCCCTCTGCAGAAGCCGAAGCTTCCGGTGAAGCAGCCAGCGACGCCGCTTCTTCCAGCGCAGAATAAACGGCCCGTTTTTTTGCGGAAAAACAAAGCAGAATGGCCGTTTCGGAAAGCCTTCAATGGCAGGGATATGGGTTTGACCTGCCGGCCTTTTCGGTAAAAAGCGTTCAGGCTGATAGGGCAGTTTTCCGTGAAAAATGTGTTTGGGGCAATGATGCTGTGCTTGCCGAGCAGGCCCTTTCCATAAAAACGCGGCTGGGCGGTTAATGCCGTCCGCCGTACCGACTCTTCCTCGTGAAAAAGCAAAACTGGAACGACCGCAGTCGTTCCAGTTTTGCAATATAAAAATAAAATTTTCGCTGAATATAGCCAGAGCGCAAGCGGCGGCTATTTTGAATCGTAACAACAAAGGATGGAACCTATGCCCGAACTGACCGACCTCTCGGTGATCCGCGCCCTGTGCGAAAAATACGATTTTGCCCTCTCCAAGGGCTTTGGACAGAACTTTATCATCAACCCGGGCCTGCCGCCCAAAATCGTGGATGCCAGCGGCGTGGATAAGCGCTACGGCGTTATTGAGATCGGCCCCGGCATCGGCGTGCTGACCCGGGAGCTGGCAAAGCGTGCCGCCAAGGTGGTGTCCATTGAGGTGGACGAGCGCCTGCCGCCGCTGCTGGCAGAAACTATGGCCGGTGTGGATAATTTTAAACTGGTATTACAGGATGTACTGAAGGTGGACCTGAAAGCCCTCATTGCGGAGGAATTCCCCGGGATGCCGGTGGCTGTGTGTGCCAACCTGCCCTACTACATCACCAGTCCCATCGTCATGAAGCTGCTGGGCGATCGTCTGCCCATCGAAAGCCTGACCGTTATGGTGCAGAAGGAAGCTGCCGACCGTCTGGCGGCAGCGCCGGGCACCCGGGCCTCCAGCGCCATCAGCTGTGCCGTGAGCTACTATGCCACCTCTAAGATGATGTTCACCGCCGCACCGGGAAGTTTTTACCCGGCACCCAAGGTGACCAGTGCCGTGGTGCGCATGGACATCCGCCCGCAGCCTGCCGTGCAGGTGGAGGACGAAGAAGGCTATTTTGCTCTGGTGCGTGCCGCTTTCGGCCAGCGCCGCAAGACCGCTGCCAACGCCATTGCCAGCGGCTTGGGAATGTCCAAGGATGCCGTGACCGCCGCTATTGAAGCCGCCGGGTTTGATGTACGTATCCGCCCGGAGGCCCTTACCCTTGAAGATTTTGCCAAGATTCAGCAGGCTCTTGCGGCAGGGGCGGGAAGATGATCGTTCATTGATGCATAACCTGCAATAGCGCAGAATGCGGATCCGGATATGTACCTGTAAAATTGGAATCGAAAATAGCTTGCCAAATGCCCCCGCCGGTGGTATACTATATTAGTAACAATTGCTGGTGTGGCGCAATGGCAGCGCAACTGATTTGTAATCAGTGGGTTGCAGGTTCAACTCCTGTCACTAGCTCCAAGAAAAACCGCTTAGATTCGTTGAAATCTAGGCGGTTTTTGCTTTGCGCAACACACTATTTAACACACATTGCGTTTTCTGGGGTAGGTTCTGGCAGTTCCAATGCTGCCAGAGCGGTTCGCCTGTAGTTCGGAATAGATGTTGGACTTAACCCCACTTTAGCAGCAGTTTGAGCGCAGTTCATGCCGTCGATATACTGGCAGCACAGAACCCTCATGTGATTCAGGGTCAGTTTCGACTGGCCATACACCACATTGATGATCTCGGCGGCGATGTCCTGCCCTCTGCACTGTTCCTCGTACAGCTTCTTTTCCAGCGCGGTGATACGCTGCACACTGTCGGCCACGCGGTCGGAGTGTGTGCCGGTGGGCGATGATCTGCTTGGGTTCAGGCTCACACAGATGGACGTGGAGCGGTCGCGGGCTTCTTCCAGCTGTTCAGCAATGCGGCGCTGTTCGGCAAGGCTTTCCCGGTAGCGGTTCAGCCATGCACGTTTGCGCTCGGTCTCAGGATCTGTCGGTCTGGGCATGTATCTTGCTCCCTTCAAAGAAAAACGCCCACAGCGGGCAGCTGTGAGCGAGGAATTCGTCATTTTGCCGAAAGCCTGCGATGCAGCACCCCACGATCAGAGCGCCGCCGGGGGCAAAATGCACAATCAGGTGGTGGCCTGATAGTAGATGCCGGCCTTTTTGTTGTCCAGCACAAATGCATCATAGCAGATGCGGCCGGTCACGATGCTGCCGCTGGAAAGCGGGGTGTCATCGTGGATGCCGAAATCTTCCAGCTTGACAGGGGCCACAGTGGCGGACGGGTGCGCCAGCATGAAGCCGAACTTCGCGGGCAGACGGGCAGAGGGCACCTTTACGACGCTGGCGCCGTCCAGCATGGCCACAACGCCGCGGGCACGCATTTCTGCGCCGATCTCGGTATGATCGAACTCAACAGCCTGCTTCAGAATGGCATATGTTGCGGGGGTGACCACCAACACGCGCTCAGTCTCCGGCACCTCTGCATCATCCAGAGCCTGAGACGCAGCCAGAATTGCGGCATAAATGTTGGACTTGGTGAGCGCTGCAGCGGCGGGCTTGTGGCCTGCGCCGGTGGTCATGACGGTGTAAGCGTTGGTGTCCACCTCGGGAACAACGACCTCGCGCAGTTCGCGTGCCAGCGCGGTACCGGCTTCCAACTGCTGCTGCGTTTCGTCCTGATCGAGACGGTCAACGTTGAAGATGAAAGAGCGGTCATGCTTCAACAGCAGTTCCTCGGTGGTGGCGGACAGGTCAAGCAGCTGACCATAACGAGATAGGGATTCACTGCTGTCCTCGGGGGCGGTGCTGCGGTTGCGGCTGTAGTCGTTCAGGGGAGTGGTGCTGATCTTGTACAGCTTGATCGCGTGGGCACCCGTCCAGTCAAAATTAGTATTGGTCAGCAGGCTGATCTTGCTTTCCGCTTTGAAAAGCTCATCGGTCTGCGGGGCAAATTTGGTAGTGAGTTCAACAGACATGTATTATTATCCTCGTATAAAATCAAAATCCATAGGGGTTGAAGGGCTTCGGTGTGTGCTTTTTATCACGGCTGAAAGCATCGGCAATGCTGGTATCTTTAAAACCCGGCATACGTTCGTAGGGAATTGCACCGCCGTCCCTAAGAACGGGATAGCCGAGATCCTTCTTTGCGAACTTCAAAGCGGCCTGTGCCTGAGCGGTACAAGCTTCTTCCGTGTCACCGGTCAGCAGTTCCACCGGCACACCGGTAGCAGCAGACACGCGGGCTTTCATGTCACGCTGGGCGTTGGCAGCGTTCAGCGCGTCCAGTTCGGCCTTTGTGGTGTCGAACTGCTGGGCCTTGGCTTTCAGGTCGTCGTAATCGGCATACTTGGCACGCTCACGGGTCAGGCGGTCGGCAACGATGCTGTTTACCTCGGCCTGTGTGAAAGTGCGCGGTTCCTGCTGCTCTCCGGCTGCAGTGGTAACGGGTTCCTGATTGACAGTTTCACTCATGGTATAATTCCTTTCCCGGCCTGTTCCGTGGCCGTGTACGGTTCTATTCATCCGCACCCCCTGCCATTGGGGATGATTGGACGCTCAAAAAGCCCTTTTATAAAATCGCTGCTCGTGTAAATCGGCGCTAACGGCACTGGGGGGCGCCGAGGGCGAGGGAGGGGGTCCCTCCCCACCCCATGCCAGACCTTGCGCAAACAACGATTTATCGGGCGAAATTCTTCAAAAGCGGTGTGCCTGCGACTGTGCGCATTGGCTAAAATCGTGCAGCCACAAACACACCGTTCATTTTGTCTTTTTCACTGTTTTTGACGGTTTCCGAGTATGACGTGGGCAGGAGTGCAACAAACCCAGAGAAAAGCAGCATTCAGAGAGAACCCAGAGCACCGGCACGGCAGCAAGACAAAATAAAAAAAGCACAGAGAACCGCTCAAAAGAAGCGTTTTCCCTGTGCTTGATAGCTTAACAGACGTTCGTCTGCGCGGTACTCTATGCCTTATAGGCTTAGTATACCATGTCAGAACCGGAAGGTCAAATACAGAATGCAGCGGTCGCCGCGCTGGCTGCTGTGCACGCGGCAGCTCCCGAAGAGCTTTACCAGCAGGGCCTGCACCCTCTGGGCCTGTTCAAGCTCCCTGAGGGTATAGGAGAGGGTCACTTTCATACCGGCACCCCCTGGGGGTCATTTTGCGGCGGGGTGGTCGTTGCGTGCCCCCCTGCGTTCCTGCTCGGTGTACAGACGGGAAACGTACAGCAGAACGCCGCGAACGGCTTCCGGGCTTTCCAGCAGCTCCAACAGAGTGATGCAGGACTCCCGCAGGCGCTGCACTTCCTTGTCGGTCTGTTGACCGGCCTTTGTCTTCTCGCGGGTGATGTCCGCGCCGTTCATGGTCATGATGGTGTCGATCTGGTCGCGGGTCAGCCCCAGTTCCCTTAAGTCATTGCGCTTCATTTTCGGTTCCTTTCTTTTCCCAGTCAAAAATATGCCGGACTTCCACGGCCCTGCCGATGATCTGCACGGTGTCCAGTTCAGTGCCGGTAAAAATACGTGCAGCGTATGCAGCGTTCGACGGTATCAGCTGAATGAGCTTTCCCGCGTCAATCCACACGTGTGCAAGGTAAGCGTGCTCGCCCACCTTCACGGCGGCGATCTGGCCATTCTCTACGCGGTCGCAGGCCACAAAAGCAACCTTGTCGCCCTTGTGGATGCCGTCAGGCTTCATGCTGTCGTCTGTCATGGTCATGCAGAAATCCGGCTGCACCTGTTCGGGGGCGGTCTGGCTTTCGTTCATGCTGCCCACCTCCTTACCGAATGCCGCTGAACCACATCACAGCGGCACCAAAGAAAAAGACGAATGCCAGAGGGGCAACACAGGTAAAATGATACATAGACATTGTAAAATCCTCCATTTTTCGGTATAATGGGGGCGGTAATGCCTGCAAGCAAATACCGCCTTTTGCCGCTCCCCGGTCGTCACACTGGGAAGCGGCTTTCTTTATGCGGTCATGTAGGGCTTACCGGTGGCGCGGGCAAGTGCTATCGGGGCAGTCACCGGTGCAGGGAGTAGCATCAAAGGGGCAGTCCTCCACGGGCTTTGCGTCGTCGTCCTGGTCAAGGAACACCGTTGCAATGATCTTGCCGCCGGGCTTCACGGTCAGCAGGTCGGATGCATCCGGGCAGGCGCTCTCAAACGTCAGCAACACATTGCCTAGACCGTCGGGCACAACGTTCTGCAGCGTTTCGCCGGTCAGCATGTCGCGGATGGTGTCGAGGTCGGTAGTAACAAATGCTTTCATGGTAAAATCCTTTCTGGCCCTCTACGGGGCCGGTCAAAATATCAGTTCTCTGCATACTCTTTCAGCTGCCTGCAGATGGTGCGGAGCGTATCCAGCGGGGTTCTGGGGTCGCACAATGCCCGCTGGCAGAATGGCCGCAGAACGCTAGGCACGCGGCCTTGCTGCATTGCTTTGCCGATGTAGGCCAGATACACAGCGCGGGGGTTTTCGGTGCAGTCGCACCTCTCGCCGGGGTCAAGGCTAGCCCCACAGCGGGGGCAGGTGTGGTAATAGGTTGACATGGGTTTCATCTCCTTTCGTTACAGACATTTTTTTCATTCTTTTTATTCATTTCATTCAATTTGGACGTTTCGCAGAGAACAAAAAGAATGAAATGAATGATTTGAATGAATTTTTTTACTTTAACGAAAGCTGCTCGCTTTCCGGCAGTTCTACGGTGTTGTCGGTGCGGTTCATTCGGAACCGGTGCACCTTGCTGCTTGTCCCGTGCTTGGTGTAAGTGTGCTTGATAGCATCCCGCTCCCACAACATCGGCTCCAGCTCGGCAACGGCCTTTGCAAGGGCCTGTGAACTTGGGGCGAGTTCTTCATGGGTGTACTCCCGGCCCAGCTCCATGAGCTTGCCTGCGTTGCCTGTCCATGTGCCATCGCCCTGCAAAAGCAGCATGCGCAGGGTTTGCACAATAGGGCTGTTCTCGTACTCCTGCACTTTGCGCTGGGCGGCAATCTCTGCGGCAGTGCCCTGCATGATCCAGCGGCACCGGGCTTTGTCGAAGCATATAACGCGCTCCTGCTGCTCGATGTCGCGGCCTGTCAGGATAAACGATGCATCATCGTCCATGCGGTTCTGTTTGTCCAGCACGATGGTGAAATCGGCTGCGCCCATGATGCCGGTGGATCCGTTGATGTTGTCGAATGCATCATCAATGTTCTTGCCCTTGCGGGTGTGATGCACGATCAGCAGGCAGATGCCGCGGCTGTCGGCAAACTTCTTCAGGATGCCCATATAGTCATAGTCTGCATCGTAGGCGTTCTCGAAAGGCTTTGCTTTGGGCTTGACCTTTGAAAGCGTGTCGATACAAACAAGATGAATCTCCGGGTGTTCGTCCAAATAGCTGCCCAGAACATCGAGCAAGCCTTCGTCCATGCGCGGCGCGTCGAACAGCGCGTGCATGTTCTCCGGGGCCTGCCGCCCTTCCATCAGCTTTTTGATTCGGCGCTGCATCCGGCTGGGGCCATCTTCCAAAGCAAGGTACAGCGTGCCGTGCTGGTGCGTGGGAAAGTTCAAGAACGGCTCACCAGCAGCCACGGCAAGACACAGATCAAGAATCATCCAGCTTTTACCGATTTTGGGCTTTGCCACCAGAACGCCCAGACCCACGGGCACAAGCTCGTCAACGATGTACCGTATCGGCGGTATCAGCATTTCGGCCAGTTCCCGTGCAGAATGGACTTTCAGCGGTTGTGCGTTGTCCTGCTGGGCCTGCCCACCTTCCTGATAGGCTGCATAATCTGCTCCGATCAGAGCGCCGAAAGCGTCTTTTCCGATGCGGGCAAGTTCTTCCTTGTTGGCTCGCGCCCATCGTTCCATTTTCAGATCCAGACCGTTCCAGAGCTTGAGTTCCTTTGCCCGATCTTCCACCACGTCGAAACGATCTCGCACGTCGTCGGCGGTGTTCTGGTTCGCGAACCAGTACGTCAAACGAGAAAAGAGTGCTTCTTCGGTGGTCACGGTGTCCAGATAGTTCAGGAAGTCCACATAGCTGCCCGGTGTTACGATTTTATCCGGCTGCAAGCTATCACCCTACCTTCTTACTCTTGGGCGTATCAGCGAAAAAATACTCTCCGTATTCCTCCGGCTTGATGTCCAGAATCTTTGCCACTGCTAACATCTCCGTTGCTGTAAACGGATATTTGCCTGTCATGCGGGCTGTCATGGTTCCGGTGGCAATGCCTGCCTTGCGGGCTACTTCGTTCTGCGTCATTTCCAGCTCAGCGAACCGGACGCGCAGTTTGTGAAATTTACGGTACATGGTTAATCCTCCTTCAAATCGTCCACGGACACGCCCAGAGCGTTTGCAACATGGCCTGCGGTGGTGCGCCAGACCGGCTGACCTTTGCGCATCTTGATAACAGAGCTGCGGCCCACACCAGCCCTCTGGGCCAACTCTTCGCCGGTCAGATTCTGGCGGGCCATTTCGGCAATCACTTTCACGCGATCAACAACAATAGACTTCGACATTCGGTTTCACCTCCTTCTGTAAACCCGACGGTTTACATGAATATCATATATCAACCTTTTGGTTTTGTCAATGGTGAAATTAAACCTTTTGCTTTACAAAAAAAACTGTTCGTGGTATTCTTACATTATAGGGGGTGCAAAAATGCAGACTGGAGATTTGATAAAAAAAGTTCGGCTTCAGGCAGGATTGACACAAGCAGAACTCGCAGAACGCCTTGGTGTTACACCTCAAGCTATAAGTCAGTACGAACGAGGTGTAAAAAAACCAAAATACGAAACCATCCGACGTATTGCGGATGCAGTCGGTTGTCACCCGCTTGAATTGATTCCTGAGGATGATGTGAAGCACACCCCCGGAATACTTGCATTTTCAATGCGTCAAATGGCTGACAGTGTAACAAATATTGATGAACTGATTTCAAAGGATTCTAAAGAACGAAAATATAAGCAAGAACTCCTCGACTCTTTTGGCAGATTAAACGAAGACGGAAAAATAACAGCAATAAGAAGACTCTATGATTTAACTTTTGTGAACGATTATTGTTACTACGCAAAGGATTACAAAGAACAGTTTCAGGCTGATGAGGAGCTAATCGCTCGAAATGAACAGGAAGTTTTGGAATGTAAAGATAAAGAACAAGATTATCTATTAAAAGCGATAAACGAAATGACACAGCTAAATGCAAGGGGAAAACGTGAAGCTGAACAATTTATCTATGAATTATCTAAAATTGTGTATTACCAGCGCCCGGCAGAGGACATCCAGACCGTGCCCAGCGCCCCAGCCGATAAAGAGACCCCGCCGAAAAATAAAAACGCCCACAGCGGGCAGCTGTGAGCGTGTGAAAAGAAGGTGAACCAATGGAATTGACAATAGAAAACCTGCGCACACTGGCTCAGGGCGGGCAAATCTTCCTGACGGCCCATTCACAAGCCCGGCTTTATGAACGCGGTATCCTGCTGGCTGACATCCGGCAGGCTATCCAGAGCGGGAAGATCATCGAATATCGCCCGGATGATTACCGGTGTCCATCCTGTTTGGTGTTGGGGGTCAATCTGGCAGGCCGCTGGCTGCACGTTGTGTGCGGTATCCATGAGGACACGCTGTGGATTCTGACAGCCTACTGGCCAGATCTCGACCACTGGAACGCAACGTATACTGAACGAAAGAAGAAAGGAGAATAAATTATGACTTGCTTTTTTTGCAAGGGCGAAATGAAGCCCAGTACGACCATTCACACAGTGCAGTTGAAGAACTGCGTTGTTGTTATCAAAAATGTTCCCTGCATGGAGTGCGAACAGTGCGGCGAGGTCGTTCTGTCAGCTGACACAGTGGAGAAGATAGAGCACATCCTGCGGACGGTCGAAAAGGCCGTGGCCGAAATTACTGTGGTCAACTTCCCGGATTGTGCAGCATGAGCAAGCGCACCAACACGGCCCAGTGGGAAGAAAAATACCAGCGCTGGCGCATTGCCGTACAGAAAGACGGCGTGCGCAAGCAGTTTTACAGCAGCACACCGGGGCGCACAGGCCAGCGGGAAGCCAATGCAAAGGCTGACAGATGGTTAGACGATGGCATTGGCGTCAAGGCCCGCCGGGTGGATGATCTGTATCAAGAATGGTATGCCACGGTGGTAAAGACCACCGGCACCGGCAACCAGCGGAACGTTGAAAGCCGTTGGCGTACCCGGATACTGCCCGCGATCGGCAAGAAGCGCATCACCAGCCTGACCGAACAGGACTTGCAGGACGTGGTAAACGATGCCTACAGTGACGGCCTTGCAAAGAAGTCCCTGCAATCCCTCTGCGCGGATATGCGGGCTTTCTGCAAGTGGTGCCGGGCAAAGAAGCTGACCACCTTCCACCCTGAGGGGCTGCACGTGCCCGCCGGGGCGCGGCCAAAGGGCAAGAAGGTGTTGCAGCCAGATGCCCTGATAACGTTGTTCCGGGTGGATACGACGCTGTACAGGGGCAAGCGGGTGCATGATGATTTTATACACGCCTACCGCTTCCAAGTGCTCACGGGCCTGCGTCCGGGCGAACTGGTGGGCCTGCGCTGGGCCGATGTCAAGGGCAACACAGTATTTGTCTCCCGTGCCGTGAACGTGCTGGGCGAACAGACGCGCGGCAAGAACGACAACGCCGTGCGGGCCTTTGTGCTGTCCGATCTGGCCCGGGCCGTGCTGGAACAGCAGCGGGCGCTCACAGGGGCAGGGGAAAGCGTGTTCTGCCTGAAAAGCGAAGCCTATTACTACAAGCGCTGGCAAGTCTATTGCCGGGTAAACGATATCCCGCCTGTGTCGGCCTACGAAATGCGGCACACCTTTGTCAGCGTGGCAAAGAAGCTGCCTGCCGGTGAGGTCAAAGACCTTGTAGGCCACAGCGAGGACATGGACACGTTCGGTGTGTATGGCCACGCCCTGACCGGCGAGGACGTGGAGACCGCGCAGGCCGTCAACGGGATGTTTTTGAAGCTGCTGCACGCCGGAAAATAACACACATTTTAACACACTTTTGATTTTGTGGGTGTGTGGGCTGTGTAGGATGGTGCAGGAAAAAGACGGCTAAACGTGCATATTTCTGCGCAAAAATCATCATTTTTCGGTGATGCAATGCCGGTGGCTCGTTCAACTCCTGTCACCAGCTCCAAAAAGCCGCTCGGGTTCACTGAAATCCGGGCGGCTTTTGTCGTACAGACGATATTTTAATCGCGGTACAGCATCCCGGGTGGCTGCAATATGGCGGGTGCCAGCTTGCAATGACGGCTCTTGCACAGCGTTTGGAAGAAGGAAAGCCAGAGATAATCTATCAAACAATCTAACAAATCTGCATAGGGCAGAACACCATTTTTGCATCAAAAATCAAAAAAACTCGGCAAAAATATTGACAAACGACGGTTCCGGTGGTAATATATACAGGTAGTCCGCTGGATTGCACAAAAGAATATGGGCGTGTTCCCGAGTGGCCAATGGGGACAGACTGTAAATCTGCTGCTTTCAGCTTCGGTGGTTCGAATCCACCCGCGCCCACCAAGAAATAGCACCTAGAAACGTTGGTTTCTGGGTGCTTTTCTTTTGCTACAACCCACTCTTAAACCCACTTTTGGAGCTAAAACATGAAAAACGATACCAAAACAAAGCGTGCACCCTCGCCGCAGAGTGCTCCTTTGCCTGCTAAAGCTGCGGTTTATACAGTTACCAGTCTGCAGGAGGTGTGGGAACTGCTGCGGATCCTTTATGCAGAAAAGTTCGGTCAGGATGTCCCAACCGACCGACGCACATGTCCCAACCGACCGACGCACATAGATAAAAATATTAAGCAGAGCAGACATGTTGCGTAAGCAACATACGTTTGTGTAAAAACTTTCACAAATGTTTACATCACCGACAGAAAAGCATATAATGTAATTGCAAAGGTTTAACCTTTGCCATGATACAAAAAAGACTGTGCTGTCTTTTGCTGTGTCTGCTGAAAGAGGGTAGCCCCTCCCTGCCTGAAAAATTGGGGAATGAAAAAAGCGGTGAGCTCTTACCGTAAGTAGAGAATGAAAAAAGCGGAGAACCTCTGCCGTATAGTGAGGAGCTAAAAAAGGGTGCGGGGCAGTTAGCTGTTCCGCACCTTCTTGGGTTTAGGAGTTGAATTCATGGGGAAGTTTAGGTTCTATCATATTGATGAGCATTACATCAGATTCCTACATAGTCTGGATAATAGAGTCCAGCATAACAAAGGACAACGGCGTCCGTATATAGGCATTGTTCTTTCCATTGATGGAATAAATTATTATGTTCCTTTGGAATCCCCAAAACCGAACCATGCAAATATAAAAGGTGGTGGACCCGTAATGAAGCTGGATGACGGGCGACTTGGCGTGATGGGATTTAACAATATGATACCTGTGTTGCCTTCCTGCTTACTTGAATTTAACATTCAAGAAGTTACGGATCAACAGTATAAGATGCTGCTACTTAACCAGCTTGAATTTTGCAACAAGAATGAGGAAGTGATTATTCATCGTGCTCAGACGACGTATAATCGTGCTGTCATAAAAAAGGTGCCGATGTATAAGAGCGTTTGTTGTAATTTTGTTAAGTTAGAGCGAAATTTCAGGAAATTCAATCCGCATCATGTTCCTAAAAGGAAAAAAGCGAATGTAACACTTCCCGATAATAAAACGTGAATTCAACATTTTAGATAAAAAAAGAGCCGCTACCCTTTTCACGGGGCTGCGGCTCTTGTCATTTTATGCGGCGCTCCGTGTCGCCTCCGCTATGGAGTCAGGCTCCCCGGGGCTGTTGCTATGTATATCTGTTTTGGCTTACTTACCCTGTGCCTTCAGGCGTTCGTAGGTCTGATCTGCCTGAATGGCTGCCTGGGTGAAGCTGTTATTTTTCCACCACGCCCAGAGGGCGGCAGCGGTGGTAAGGCCAGCCGTCACCCACTGTTCCACGCTGGCGCTGTCAATGGGCAACAGGGGTTTGCCTGCTGCACTCAGCAGCTGGTTTGCAAGGGCGATTGCCAGCACGACGGTGCGGCCGATGGTGCCCGCAGAGGGGGCGGGTTCATTGTAAGTATGTGCTTTCATGTCAGTTTCCTTTCTGCTCGGTTTCCGCGCGCTGCTTTAAAATGTCCACGGCCTTGGTGATAGCTGCCGGGATAGGCAGTCCCATCAGGCCCGCGTTCTCAATGATGCTCAGTGTCTCATTGCAGATGAAGCCGATCACCACGGCGTCCCGCACAATGCTGGCCCCCATCACAGTATCCAGCCGGCAGGCCACCAGCACGATCAGCAGGGTCTCGCCCTTGCGGCACAAACCTTTCCAGCCTGCGCGGCTTTCCAGCGCACCGGTCTGGCTCTTGGGGCTTTTGTGGAACACGCCGGCCACGATCAGGCCGGTGATGTAGTCAATGGCCATAAAGATGATAAGGGTCTGCAGCGCAGCATCCCAGCCGCCGAACAGACTGGCGATCACGCCGCCCAGTGCCCCCACGGCCATGCAGAAATAGTCTTTCATGTTGTCCTCCTCAGCCCAGCCAGCGGGCCTTTGCCTTGCGCACGTCCACGTGTACAAAAGCCTGTTTACGGTTCGGGTTCGCCGCGTTCTTGTAGTAGCGGCCAATGCCGCCGGTGCCGGGCAGCAGGGTCTCTGCGTAATCCGCCAGCGTGTCCACGCTCACACCCTCAATCCAGATATCCGCAGCCTTACCGTACAGATGCTGGCTGTACTTCTTACCGCCCACGTCGGGCCTGGCGTTGTAGCTGGCCGTGCGGAAAGCCGAGTTGATATGTACCGCCTTGCCAAAGTGGTTCCGGATGTTCTGCAGCAGCGTCACCAGTTCGGTGTCCACAAACACCGGGTCACTGCCGTCACGGCAGCGGAACTCCCGCACCTGAAAATTAGGAGCCAGATACTTTGCGCCGTTCTGGCTCAGAGAATAGACTTCCAGTGCCATAGCTTAGCCCTCCACGATTTCTTCAAAGCCGCTGTTGATGAGAATAGCCTTCACCTTCTCCTTCAGCAGCCGGGGGCAGCGGGCATACATTGCCTTTGCTTCCTCGGTGGTCTCCTGAGACATGATCTCCTGTGCCCATAACATTGCCATCATAAATACCAACCTTTCTAATTTCTGTTTTAAGTGTTTAAGCATACACAGTCTCACTCATCTCCAAGAGACACTGTGTCAGCATCTTGTTCTGTTCCTGCAGCGCCGCCAGTTGCTCCTTTACCGTGGGCCCCGGGTCGGGCTGGTCAGCAGGCTCCGGCACAACACCGCCTGCCACGGCGTAGCAGTCCTCTTTGTCCTCGATCGTCCACAAGGTGTCTCCCACAGTGCAGGCGGCATTGTGGGCAGCAACGGCCTGTGCCATGGCAGCGTAGGCGTCGCACTCTTCCTGCGTCTCTACAGGCTTTGCGAGGGTGTAGCCAATCGCAATTGCATCCATGTATATCCCTCCTTACTTCCAGCGGCCAATGGCAAGATAACGATCGCCTGGGTTCGAATAATTTATGCTGCAATAAGTTTTTTGTGCGCCACTGCCAACACTAGGGCATATATATGGTGGGGCATCTAAGGTAGTACCCGTCGAATTGATTATCCTAATCACAGATATGCCGTAATCCGCATTTACAAACGGCACAGGAAAATTGGCCTTTGATGCTCCCCCATAATTGTCAATCTTAGCCGTGATGCCCCAGCAAATCTGCGTGCCATCGCTGAAGCGCACGTAGTTTGTACCGCTGGCAGAAATGTTGCTGCCAGTGGCACCTGCTGCAATGCCGTCGAGCTTTGTTTTGTCTGCAGCACTCATCAGGCCGGGTGCACTCTGAGTGGCGTTTGTAGGCGCAGCCCACGTACCATCACCGCGCAGAAATTGCGCCTGCTTGCCTGCTGCCGGTGCAGGCACCAATCCTGCCGCACCCGCCGCGCTGGCGGTTGCACCCTTCATGGCGGCGTAGGTATGGTCAGTGAAAACTGCATCCGCAGGCACCGTCTTTTTCAGTTCATAGGTGCACGCCACAGGCTTTCCACCGGAAAAATACACAGGTTTCGTTGCCGTGCCTGCAGTAGAGGTGTCCAGCTTTACGGCACTGGTAGCACTGCCACCGGCAGACGCAGAACCTGCATAGCTGTGCGTATGGTTCTTGAGTGCAAACACGCTTTCGGCCTTACTCTTGATATACGCCCACAGTGCGCTCATAGGCCTGCGGTGGTACGTGGTGGTAGTGGTGCCGCCGCCTGCAGCCTGGCTCACGAAGTAGTCAGCGTCCGTGGGGGTGCTGGTTTGTGTGGTCAGTGCGTTGACCATCGCTGTCAGGTCGTCGGCGGTTTTGCCTGCTTTGTCCTTCAAGGCGTCGCCGGTGGCTTTGGCATCGGCAGGAGCACCATCTACCGATAAGGTCTTATCAACACCAACGATCGCTTTTGCATCGCTGACGCATTTAGCCGCTGCTTTGGCACTGGCCTCGGCTGCCTGTGCGCTGAGATCCGCACTTTCCTTGCTGGCCTCGGCATCTTCCGCACTCGTGGAAGCTTCCTCTGCTTTATCTTTGGCAATACCTGCCTGCGTGGTGGCGGTGCCCGCTGCCGACGTTGCGGTTTCTGCGCTTTCTGCTGCTGCGCCCGCTTTTTCGGTGGCGTTTTTTTCACTGCCTGCAGCGGCCTTTTGGCTTTTTTCGGCAGCGCTGGCAGAGTTGGCAGCTGCTTCGGCACTTGTGGAAGCCTTTTCCTCAAGCGCATTGATATGGGCGCGGGCATCGGCTTCCTGCTGGTCCTGTGCGGCCTTCCACTGAGCGATCAGCTGAGCGGTGGGCAGGCTCTTGACGCCATCCGACATGACGCCGCAAAGAGTTTCATCTGCGCGGGTGTCCTTGATGTTGGCAGTAGTGATGGATGTGGAGCCTGCCGGGCGGGTGATCTGAGCAAAGCACAGGTCATATACCAGCTCAGTGCGGGTGATGGCAGGTGCCTTGGGAGTGCTGGCCGCAGTGCCCTGCAGCACAGTCAGACTGCTGCTGCGTGTAGCTGCATCGTAGCGCAGCACAAGCCGATCAATGCGGGGAAGGCTGCCGTTGGCAAGCGGCATGGTGATAGTTTCCGGGTCGCGCATGGTGACGGAGTATCCGGCGAAGCGCTCCGGATGAATCCAGCCCATGCCGGCGGAAACGGTAACTTTAAGCCCGCCCG
Organism: Faecalibacterium sp.; assembly: GCA_050873025.1. Classification (GTDB taxonomy): domain Bacteria; phylum Bacillota; class Clostridia; order Oscillospirales; family Ruminococcaceae; genus Faecalibacterium. Next base: position 87,062 of record JBNMHZ010000001.1, read on the forward strand.
CAGCAGTTACGGCAAAATCGTCGTCACTGGAATATACGCCCGAGGTGCGGGGCGAGTTATACGCGGCGGCATCGGCGGCGTCATAGTCGATGCCGTTCAAGGGATAGATCGTGATATTGCTCATGAGACCTCCTGTCAGATTTTGTTCCAGGTGGGTGTGCCCAGCCGGACGGTGCGGGTGGTGCCGCTGTCCTGGCTTTGGGTGATGATGTCGGCTACGCGCACCATGGCCCGATAGCCCAGCTTGGGCAGGCGTGCGCTCAGCACGTCGCCTACCTGCAGGGCATCGTCGTCTACATCGAACTCAATGCTGCCGGTGCGCAGCTGAGCCAGCAGTTTTTCGCCGCCGCGGTCAGCCAGCTTTTGAAGATAGGAGAGGCTGGCTGTGGTCTCGCCGTTCTCTTCATCCGGCTGGATGTCCCGGGCGTCAATGTACATTTCCCGCCGGTCGGAGCCGGTGCTGTTCACGTCGCCCACCCAGGCTGTGGCCCGGGCGCTGCCTTCGCCTGCGCCCTGCACAAGGGCCACGTTGGCGTAGGCGGTGTCGGAAAAGGCCCACCCCGCATTGAGCAGGTTGCCCCACTTGGGGCTGAACAGATTGTTCGGGTCAAAGGTGGGGCGGAAACACTCAAAGAGCAGCTTCTTATCGGTGCCTTTGCCGTCCAGCACGATGCGAAAGCCCAAATCACAGGCCTGGCCGATGGTCTGGCAGTAGTCAAAAATACTGCCGCCCGAGGTCTGCTTTTCAAACACCGTGTCAAAGCCGTATGCGGTGCCCAGCTCAAGGCGCGGCCAAGGCTTTGCCGCAGCCACAAGGGTGCGCATGGCCTGTTCTGCGTTCTGATCTTTCACCGTTACAGCAGAGACACGCTTGGTCAGCAGCCAGGTGGCCGGGTAGCCGGAGACTACCAGATTTGCATCGTCATTCTGGTTAGCACGGCTGCAGATGCGCATGGGGATGCGGGGGCTCTCGTCGCTGCGCACCAGCCAGCGGCCTTCCTGCAGGAGCTGCAGGTTCTCAGTGGTGGGCCGCACTTCAAGGGTAAAACCGCCCTCAGAGTAGTAGGGACTGTCCCAGTAAAGAGACACCCACACCTCCACACTGCCTACGCGGACAAGGGTATCGGCTTCTAAAACATCCAGTCTCATTTCAGTTCCTCCGGGATGATGCCCGACACCATGGGATAAAAGCGGAAAGTGGCCTGCAGGTTATCTGCGCCGCTGTCGGCTTCGGTTTTGAGCAGATTGTCACCAGCGGCCAGTTCAAAAAGATCAGAATCTTCGTCCAGCAAAGAGAAGATGTTTTCCTCTGTGCCGTTCCGGGTACGTTTGACTGCCAGCTTGTCGGTGGTCGTGCGGTAAATTTCCACCACATCCCCGCGCGCAAGCGTGGTCTGCAGACCGATGAACTGCCCTGTCAGTACGCTGAGGATGCGCGGATTGACCACCTCAGCGTCACATTTGAGGGTGGCGGTAAAGGGAACTGCCAGCGCACCGGGGTTGCAGACATTGACCCAGCCTACATTGGCACGCACACCGAAGCGATGCGGCTGACTGTAATTAACAGGGAAGCGGAACGCGGGCAAAAAGCCGTTCAGTGTGCCTGCGACGGCATTCAGGTCGTACCAGAAGGGCTTTGGGCTGTAAAGCATCAGGCTGCAGCGCGGGTCAGGCGTGTAGCTGGAAAAGTACGGCGTTTTCTGCACCACAAAGCGGGTGAAATACTTATCACCGAAGTACAGGGTGCCCTTGGTAAAATAAGTCAGGCTGTGGGTAAAGAACGCGGCATTTTCCAACTTGTTTGCGCCCCAGAACACCACGCTCAGGGTGCGGGACACGCCGGGAACGATCTGATCTTCCACGGTGGTGCCCACCTGGTTGACACCCTGCGCAGTTTTCAGGTCCACGTCCACGCCGTTCAGCGGGTCGATGAAGTAGGGCGTGTCGTAGTCCCAGCCCAGATGCAGGGTAATGCCAGCATCCGTTACGATCTGGAGATGATCTTTAAAGAGCATGACGGCCTCCTTTCATCGTTTCTGAGCTCTTGCTCTGTCGGCTTCCCAGCGGGTCTCACGGGCAAGGTCGGCGGCGCTCTGTGCTTTGCTCTGGATGTACTGGGTGATGTTGGTGTCACCCTCGCGGTGGTAACTGCTGGCGGCAGCGGCCACCTGTGCGGTGCCAGATGCAGCTACCGTGGAGCCCAGCTTCATGTTGTCCGAAAGCACCAGACTGCCCGCCTGCCGGATCATGTCTGCAAGGGCGGAGTTGGTCTTTTCCAGTGCTTTGGTGTTAGCAGTGATGGCGTCCTCGAGGGAGCCTGCGCCGGGCAGAGGTGTGGGGTCGGGTGTCGGTTCAGGGGTGGGGTCCGGGTCGGGAGTGCTGTTCTGTGCGATATCTTCCAGCGTAGTATCAACACGCTGCAGGATATCGTCCACATAAGTGGTGACGGTCTTGCAGGAGCGTTCCACGCCATCCACCAGCTTGGTGCCGGTCTCGGTCACCGTCTTTGTCACCTTTTGGGTCAGCTTGCCAGCCTCATCCTGCAGCGTTTCGGTGACCACTTTGGTCACGGTCTTGGTACCATCTTCGGCCACAGAGGTGGTGATGTCCGTGGTGGACGCGACGGTTTTGCTGCTGCCGGAAGAGCTGGTGCCGCCGCTGGGCGTTGACGTTCCACCGGACGAGCCGCCCAGTTTGCTCACGATGCCTGCAATGGCAGCAACCAGCGCAACGGCGGCTGCAGCAACGACCAAACCGGCAGGAATGCCAAATATTGTTGAGCTCAGAGCTGCTGCGACCGCAGACAGCATTCCTGCGACGGCTGCGCCAATGCTGCCGATCATGCCTGCGAAGCCCGCAAAAATTCCGGGAAAGCTGGAAAGAAGACCGCTCTTCAGGCCCTGGCTGACGGCAAGAGCAGCTGCGCTGAGCGGTGCTTTCAGCCCCTGGAATACGGTGGTAAGGGTAGTGCCCAGCTTGCTGGTCTGCTGCCAGATGTCAGAGAAACCATGGGTCACGCCGCTGTAGAGCTGAGTGCCGACGTCCCATGCCTTTGCGGCAAGGCTGGTCTGCATCTGTCCCAAAGCCGTATTGAGCTTATCGACCATGCCCAGCACAAAATCAGAGATTTGCTTTTTCTGGTCGGCGGTCAGGCCGCCGTAGATGGTTTTTGCAACCCACAGGCCGATGCCCTTCCAGTCCTGATTCTTGACGGCGGTGTAGAGATCGTCGAAGGTGCCCAGCACGCCGTCATTGGCACGGTCCTGAATCTCCTTCCACAGGCCGCCCAGCGTGTCCGCACTGGACTTCTTGATCTGCTCGGACACCTGCACGGTGCCATCTGCGGCGATGGTCTTGATCTTCTCCACTGTCACGAGGGCACCATCTACCACGTCGTCATAGGTCTCGGTGATGGCCTTTTTTTGCTGGGTGGTGCCGTCGGTCAGCGTCTCGGTGACGGTCTGCACGGTGGTCTGGATGCCGTCCACAAAGCCGCTGGTGGTGGCTGTGACGGTCTTTGCCACCTCGCGGACGGTCTCCATGGTCTGCTTGACGGTTTTGGTGCCGTCCGCCGCGATTTCTGTGATGGTTTTTACATCCTTCAGCACGCCGTCCACCATCTGGCGGCTGGTCTCGGTGATGGTCTTTTTTTGCTGCTGTTTGCCGCTCGCAAGGGTCTCGTTCACGGTCTCCACCGTGCGGGTGATGCCGTCTTTCACGGTGGTGGTCGTGTCGGAAATGGACTTTACCACCGTGGCAGCGGCCTTTTTGGCCGCCTTGGCCGTTTTGTCGGCGTTGGCGGTGATGGTGCCGGTGGCACTGGTGGACGCCGCAGCGGCAGCATTGGCGGCGGCAGCTTCCTCCTGTGCCTGCTTCACGCGCTCGTCGTGGAGGGCCTTGCGTTTGGCAGCGGCTTTGTCCAGCTTAGACTGGTTATAGTCGTCCATGTAGCCGTTGTAGGCGCCGTCGTAGGCTTCCTGTGCCGCACCGACACCATTTTTCAGATTGGCCAGTGCTGCAGCTGCACCTTTGATCTTTGCAACCAGCTCATTAATCCAGTCCACCACCGTACCGATGGCATCCTGAGCGCCCTTTTTTATGGACGTCCACGCAGAATTGACCGCATTGCGGAAAGTCTCGCTGGTTTTATAGGCCGTCACAAGGCCCGCAGCCAGAGCCGCCAACGCAGCAACCACCAATGCGATGGGATTCGCCGCCATGACAGCATTCAGCGCAGCCTGTGCGATTTTATGCGCATTTGTTACAACGGTAGCGGCAGCTACATAGCCCTTGTACACCAAAAATGCAGTTCCGGCAGCGGCCACGACAGCAGTTACAATGCCGATGGTCTCCTTGAGCTGAGCCATTTTCTTGTCGCTATCGAGGAAGGAGACCACCACCTCGTTCAGCTTGACCACCAGATTGCCCAGAGCCGCAAACAGGCCGCTGGTGAGCTCGCCGGTCAGAGCGCTGACATTGTCCTTCAGGGTGGACATCCGGCCATTAAACGTCTGGCTGGCTTCCAGCATACCGTTGTAGAACTGCCCGCCCTGACTGGTGGCAGCTTCTACCGCTGCTTCCAGCTCGTTGAAGCCAACTTTGCCGTCCGAGATACGCTTGTACAGGTCGGACATACTTTCGCCGGTGGCCGCGCAGATCTGATTCAGCGGGTTAAAGCCCGCGTCGATCATCATGTTGACGTTTTCCAGCGTCACCTTCTGCGCCGAGGACATTTTGCCGTAAGCACGGGTCAGGGTCTGCAGCTTTTCGGCGTTGCCAAGGGAGATATCACCCAGCCGTTTCAAAACGCCGGTGGTATCGTCCGCCGCAATGCCGAACTGCAGCAGGGTCTGGGTGCCGCTGGTCAGGTTATCCAGTGAGAAGGGCGTGGACGCTGCCATTTTGCGGATCTCGGAAAGCTTTGTGGCGGCGGCTTCCTCGCTGCCCAGCATGACCTTGAAATTGGTCAGGTAGCTTTGCATGGTAGCGTTGTAGTCCACGCCGCTCTTGACCACCTGCGCAAGCTTGGAGGATGCCTGCTTCGCAAAGTCGGCAATCATCTGCCCGGCAGCGACCGTCCATTTGCTGGTGCTCTTTTCCGCCGGGTCGCTGTTCAGCTTTACTTCGCCGGTGATGCTGAAATCTGCCAATGTGTCCACCTCTCATTCGGAGCGCGGGCACAAAGGCACAGGCTTACAACTTTATCTCGATTTCCCTCTTACAGGCGGGATTTTTGCATTTTACCCAGACGCCGCTTGCGCTGGCATCCGGCACGGCCCATACAGGCAACGCCCGGCCGCAGTAGGGGCAGGGCACCGGGGCACGCTCAATGCCGGAACCGTGCAAGGAACGCGGCGTCGTGCTCTTCGACGGAAACGACACGGGCGGCACCCCCTCTCAGCTCCGGCGGCAGGGCAAAGCGCTCCTGCAGTTCGGCGTAGTGGGCACGCATACTGCCCTCGTATTCGGACAGGTCCATGGTGCGCCAGCTCATGATCTTGGCCATGAGGGTATCCTCTGGCAGGGCAGCGAAGAGCGCGCGGAACCGGAACCAGTGCACTTTTTCGCGCGTCAGGTCGATACCGTAGGCCTGCTGGAACGCGGCCACGATGTAACCAGCATCGCACTGATAGTCGAAGGCGGGCGGCTTTCCCGGGCTGCTGTCAGGCTCGTTGGCTGCACCTGCTGCGGCCTGCTCACCGGCACGGTAAAAATCCACCATGCGGCTGTAGGCATCCGGGGTCTGCCCATACGGTACAGGCTCACAATAGAACCTGTCCATGATCGCAAGGGCGTCTTCCGGGTGGTCGCCATTCAGCCTGCCGTGGGCGTAGGCATTGGAAAGCCGCACCATATGCCGGAAATCCGGGTCAATACGCATTCCGTACCAGCTATCCGGCAGCGGTGCCGTCAGCAGATCAGCCATTTTCCAGCGCCGACAGTTCGGCCAGCAGCTGCTTACGGCGGGCAGCCTTGTCCACGCGCTCCACCATCTGAGCGGCAGGAACAATGTTCTGGGCGACCTGCGCAGGGTAACTCACGGGTGGCTTATGCTTGTTCTTTTTGTCCTGTGCCCGGCGCTGGGCACGGTTCATGGGCTGGGCGGGCTTGGCCGTATAGCGCCGCTGTTCAGTCTGAAAAGCGTTACCCAGTTCCTCGATCACGTCATACACAGGGGCCATGTTGTTTTCGTCCAGACCCAGACGGGCGGACGCGTCCGCGCCAAGGATTTCATCGATGCAGTCCATCGCAATGCGGGTCTGCGCACGTACATGGTCGCCCAGACGGATGCCGCCGCGCTGGAAGAGCTCGGTCTGAGCTGCATTCCGGGCCTGCATCTTCTCCTGTGCATCCTCGAAGCGGTCAAGGTCGTTGGCGTTCAGCACCGAAAACTCAAAATTCTGTCCACAAATAACCATATTCTGGCTCCTTTCAGTTGGGCCGTGCCCGGTTCTGCCCCGGGAAATGCTGTTTCACGGCATAAAAAATCCCCGTTCCGATGTGGAGCGGGGACACGGGGAAAACTTACGCCTTTACAGCCTTGGCGGGCTCGGCGGACTGGGTGACGGTCAGATAATCAAATTCATCCGGCACACCAACTGCCTTCACGTCGCAGGCAAAGGTGGCTTTGGAACCGGCAGCGCCGCCCACATCGCTGGTAACGATGATGGCAGCGCTGCCTTTCTCGCCCTTGCCGGTTCTCAAACTGAAGTACACATACGGCACGATGATGTCAGAACCGGTACCATACTTGATCTTGTGGCTGAGCACAAAATCCTGAAACGCGTCGCCGACGCACCTGTCGCCGTTGACGGCGAGGGTACGCTGGGTGCCGGTCTTGTCGGTGACGTTGCCGGTGCGGATGTACTGGGTGTCCTCGGTGGTGGCGTTCAGGGAGCCGGAATGCTCCTTTACGTGGTCGGCACACACCACCCACTGGCTTTCCTTCGTCTGGGTGCTCTCGATCTGGAACGCCAGCAGGAAATCGTTTGCTGTCTCGATGCCGGTATAGCTGGCGCTGGGCGTCAGGCCGGACTTGGTAATAGCTTCAGCTACGGTCATATCAAAACTCCTTTCATTTGGGCATGTAGTAGGTCAGGCGCATCTGCAGCTGCATCTTACAGCTGCCCGCGCTGTTTGTGACGATGTAGCCGCTGTTGGTAACAGCAATGCCGGTGGGCGTTTTGCCCCCACCGCAGGCCGAGAGGTCCGGCAGGTTGTGCCGGGCGTCCTGCCGCATGACCCACTCGGTCAGCTGCTCGAAAAAGCCGCTGTTCTGGATGTTAATAGCATCCACCTCGCTGTACTCCCGGCGGCTGAGGAAGAGATAGTTCTTCGCCATTTCCCAGCCGGAAATATACTCGGTGACGATGGGGTCACCGGGGCTGTCCTCGATGGAAAAGGCAGTGGATTCTTCTTCCAGCCCGGCAATGCGGAAAGCGGCACCGGTGGCTTCCTGCTCGTCGGCGATCAGCGGGCAGGTCTTGAGCCATGCCCGCAGCGCGGCAATGGTGGGCTTTACGCTCTCGCTCATAAGTGCCCCATACCTCCCCAGAATGTAGTAACGGCCTGTGTAGCAATGTAGGCGATGGCTTCACCGTAATCGGCCAGAGCGCGCTGCCCCCAGTAAGAGCCACGAACTCCGGTGTCCCCGTGTAGGCATTCACCTTCGGGATGCAGGTAATACTGCTTCCGCGCATATGGTGTGTTATAGACCAGCAAGCCTTCGTCAAACTTAGATGCGGCACCATTCACGCTGTTTTTCAGCGCACCAGAAGCGAAAGGCACATACGGGTCGATCAGTGTTGCCGCTTTCTGCGCAACAACATACTGCGCTTTCTGCAAGGCAGCGGTTTTCTCTGCACCGAAATCAGGTCGCCATGAAAGCTCCATCTGTATTCCGTCCGCCTTGTAACGCAGACCATAGGGCTGTTCAAAAATGGGCTTGCTCATGCTCTCAGCTCCCTTCCACATGCCAATGCGGCAGCAGCGGCTCCCGGTTGTCCGAGACAGCCGCCGCCGTGCAGCACAGGTGCGTTTTTTCCAGCCGGGCATATTCCTCAGCGGTCAGGCTGGACACCGCGCCCTGCACCAGCTTCCAGCCGCGTTTCAGGGTCCAGTGCTTGGCCTTTTCGGCAGCAGGCAGCGCCGCCCACTGGGCGTAAGGCAGGTAGCCCATGGTGCACACGCCGGCCGGGATGCGGATGTGGGTGGTGCGTTCCGGCTCTTTGGCGGTGCCGCTGCCGGAGGTGGAACGGCATTCGCGCCAGCTGCAGGCAGGGAACACCCAGCACACCGGTCTGTCGGCCTCGGTGGCAGTGTCGTGGATGAGGTTCACCACGGTAACGGCGGTCTGCATCAGTCAAGCCCCCTGTACAGCAAATCGTGCGGGTCAGCACCCAGCGCGGTGCGGATGATCTCCGCCGCTTCCTGCCGGGTGGCGGCGGTCACACTGGCATTGCTGCCAAAGGTGACGCTCCACCCGTCGTTGCTGGTGCTGGATGCGCCCGGCACCGCGCCCACCGCAGACGCAGCGGCCAACAGTCCGATGATCTGCCCGCAAGCGTCAGCGAGGGCTTCCCGGCAGCTCCCGCACCCGGCGGCGTGGCTCTCGGCCCGGCCAAAGGTGGCGGCGTCGATCATGCGGGAAGCCCGGCTGCACAGCACCCCGAAAGCGGCTTCCGGCACCGTGCCGCCTGCATCCGTGTACTGGTCATAGGTGCAGTAGAGCATGACGGGCCTCCTTTAGGTGTGGCTCTTGACGAGGACGGTCTGTGCCTTGGTGACCTTATGAGCGTAGATCTTACGGCCCTGCACAGCGCACGCGCCGATGAAAGTGCCACTGCCCTTCAGGTCATTCACGGCTACAGGCTCGGTCCACTCTTCGATGCGGGTGAACCAGTTGGGGTGACCCGCGATGAAGTCCACCTTCTCGCCCAGGGTGGTATCCTCGAACACGGTAAAGCCCGCCACGCGGCCCACCGCGCCGGTCTGCACCACGGCATCGCCCAGGGCGGATGCCTTGACGAACTCCGGGCTCTTCAGCAGCAGGGCATAGGTCTCCGGGGAGACCAGCAGCCAGCGGCCATCCGTGGGCACATGGGTCTCAGACAGCTTGGTGCGGGCGTCCACAATGGTGTCGTAGATGTTGGCCTTGGTCAGGGCAGCGGTGCTGTCCATGGCGGTACCGCCGGATACCAGCTCGGCGGAAGCATCGGTCTCCATCTGCAGAGCCAGCGAGTAACCGGCGCTGTCCAGACGGTCGGCCACCAGATGGCCGGGCACGCTCTCGGCGTCAAAGCCGTCGATCAGCTCATTTACGGCCTTGTCCTTGTCGATGTTCACGGTCAGGAAGCTGGTGTCGCCGTGGGTCATGGCGGTACCGGTCTTCTTGTTGTAGTCGGCCACAGTCACCTCGGTGTCACGGACGGGCACTTTGACTGCACCGGCCTTGGGGCTGCCCTCGTAGCGGTTGTTGCAGATGACGCCGACGCGCTTCACGATGGTTGCGCGCAGCTTGGCATCTACCAGCTCGGAATAACGCTCTCTTGCAATATGGGGCATGAAAAATCATCCTTTCCTTAAATCTTGATGTTGGGGTTCATGGCTTTGAAGGACGCTTCCACCGGGTCCGTATCGTCCTCGCCGTGCATCGGGTCGCCGTGCTCGGCACCGGTGGAGTAGGTGCCCGCGCTCCTCTTCTCGCTGTCCTCGCCAAAGGCCCACGGATTCGCCTTGGCAGCATCGTCCAGCGCCTTGGCAATGTCGGAGCTGCGGTCGGCAGAGCCTTTCAGGGCGTCCAGATCCAGCAGGGCACGCACCGCCTTGACGCTGCGGCCCTTCTTGCCCAGAATGGCGGCATCCAGCGCATTGTCAAAGGCAAAGCCCTCGGCCTGCGCCTTCATGTCGGCTTTCAGCTTGGCAAGCTCAGCTTCGTATTCCTCCGGCTTCTTCTTGCCGTCAAAAGCGGCAAGGCCGTCCTGTGCGGTCTTGAGCTGGGCGTTAGCATTGTCCAGCTGGGCCTGCAGGGCCGTGGCGGCGGACTTCTCCCGGTTGATGTCTGCGCCGTTTTCCTGCATGATCCAGTTCAGCTGTTCGTCGGTGATGCCGGGGATATGGGATTTCACGTCTTCACGCTTCATGGTGGAAACTCCTTTCGTGTGTGAGACCACAGTTTTTTACACTGTTCTCTGTCAGTTATTCGGTCTTGGGCGGGGTACGCGCCGCCCGCCGCATGGTGCCGCTTGCGGGAGTTGAACCCGCCGCCCCCGGATTAAAAGTCCGGTGCTCTGCCAAACATGAGCTAAAACGGCATAGATGTAAATGAAGATAAAAAGAAGAAGCCCACACCGTGAGCTTCTTCTAATCATTATTTTATGGGCTTCCTAAGAGCATCTTCTATATTCCACCCGCTCTCAATTCTTGTTCTTAGGGTGGAAGGATTTATGCTGTATTCATGAGCCCAGTCTTGCAGAACCTTTTCGTTTCCATTATAGGTGATAATCCTTGAAGTCCTCTTGTTTCTTGCTTGTTCTTTTGTAGTTGCCCATCTACAATTTGATGGAGAATAATCTCCATCCACATCGATTCTGTCAATCGTCAGATTTTCTTTGTAGCCAGATTGAATGGCCCACTTGTAAAAATTTTCAAAAATCAGCCATTCATCGCAAACTTTAATTCCTCTGTCACCATAGTCTTTATATGAGCGAACTTTTGGATTCCTGCATCGGGAGAGCATATTGGCCCAAATCCGGTATATCCGCGTTCCATGCTGTCCGTGGTGTAAATTAGACTTGCTTCCGTTTCTCTGAGAGTTTTCTTTGCGAAAGCATCCACAGCTTTGAGTGTTCCCGGAAGATAGATTCGCTTGTGATACCGTCACATAATTGCCACAGTCACAAACACAAACCCATCGTGTGTGATGAGTCTTATCATTTTCTGCACGCTCCTTAACAACGAGCCTTCCGAACCGCTGACCAGTTAAATCAACAAACTTTCCCATCAACGGGCACCCCCCTTACGACCGATCAAGCGATTTGCCGCAATCCATACGAGCCGAACTTCGCGGAAATTTGCGCTGTTCAGCAGTGACATAGTGTCGTTGATGTAATCAGTCAGAGAAGCCGGTGTGTGATGGTCATTGTACAGAATTTTAGGTGGAGTGGATTTTTTCTGCTTCTGTGCAACCTTTTCCATGCGGCGGCCTTTGGCAACGCCCAGCAGGAACATTTCATAGCCATAGCTGAACGGGTCGGTGGCGTTCCGTTCGTTCACGGCACGGAACACATAGACGGGCGGGACATAGTTGCCGTGATCCTGTGCTTTCTCGTAGTCAATGGTTTTCAATGCGGATTCAATTGCAGTCATGATAAAAACCTCTTTTTTCTCTTGTAAGAGGTATTACCGAATGGTATAATAGATTTACCAGATGGTAATTCCTCTGGTGTCTTATAACGCTTTGCCCAAGATTTCCAGTCGCCGGGCAAGGCGTTATTCTTTTTTCAGACCTTCGTACACAAGCTTTATACCTTGACGAATCACGTCCGCTTTAGTCATTCCGGTTTCTTTGCAACAGATTTCTAGCATCTGAACATCAACGTCGGACATACGAATTCGTGTTTCATGTGTTTTAGGCTCGGTTGTTGGTCGTCCAGTTCTAGGCGACATTATATCACCTCACTTTTGTGTCACCGTAAATATTATAACTTTTGGTTACACAAAAGTCAAGAGCTTTTAAAAATGAGCAAAAGAAAACCACCGTCCGGGTGGATGGTGGTTTAATAAATGTCAAGGCTTTACGATATCTACCGCATCCTTGATGCCTTTTGCAATGGCAGCGGCCTTTTTCATCATGCTGTTCTCCTGAAGGTATTCCAGACCTTTGAGCGTGATTTTGGGGTGCATAGGCAGCTCGATGTGTTCCGGCTGGCGTATGTACTGAACGATGTCCAGACCTTCAATATATCCTGCACGCTGAAGCTGGATCAGCAAGGCCTGAAAACGGTTCGGATTTGTGCCAAAGCGTTCGGCGGTGAACACCTCGCTGTCGAAGTCCTCAAAATCCATGCTCTGCTGCAAGAGCTTCAGGATGCGGTAGATAATACGAAAATCTTCCATGGTACACCTCACTTCTTTTTGTTTAAGTCCATATACAGATACGCTTCCGGGTCTCCGTACACTTCTTGAGAGCGCTTTCTGTCCTGTTTGGCTGACAGATGGGTCATGTGCAGCCAGACATCACCATCTGTTCGCAATGCCGGATTCTTTTGCATTTCGTTCCAGATTGCAGATGGTTCATCAAGCTGGAGCACTTCACTTTTGGTCATCTTTCAATCCCTCGATAAAATGATAAAGCTGCGGGTCTTTCTCTTTCAGGATAGAGGATTCCTGATAAAAAGCGCGATACCCTTCACTGAAATATTCCTTCAGCATATCTTCATTGATCTGCATCGTTCCGGCTTTAAAGATTCCATCCGAGGGAGATTCATATAGCCGTCCTTGATACTCGGAAATGAATTTGCTGTTCTGAAGGAGATAAACCGCTTGTGTATAGGTACTATCATCATACACGATTTTAGAAAGGTCTTCAACATCAATCCCGGATTTTCGGATGCTGATGTATTTGGAGTTATGCCGCAGGTCAAGGGAAATTTCCAACGCGTGGCCGTACTCGTGAATGACATCGCCATTTTTACGCTCAGGGTGAAGATAAAGCGTTTTGGTCGGATAATAATATCCGCTTCCACCAGCGTCCTTCTCGGTCATCACAACCTTGTTGATGATGCCTTCAGCCTTATCGCGCTGCCATTGAGGGAGAACAGACAGCTCCTTTTCGATGCTTTCACGTTCGGTTTGTGGGACGTTGTCGGAGTAATTGAGCTTTTGTAAGAGCGTTCCAGAGCTGCCCGGAGATTTCTCCCTCGCTGCCCAGCTTGCCCTGCCCGCTTCGCTCCTGCCGAACTTCGGCACGCTGACACGGGCACTGTCCACTCTGCCGCCGGTGGCCTGCGTGAACTCCGTAAGGCTCTGGCGGGCGGCTTTCAGGCGCACAGCGGCGTCGGTGGTGTCCAGCCCGGCGGCATCCTCGGCCAGATACCGCTTTTTCCATTTGCGGACGTTCCGCTCGCGGGCACGCTGCATCTGGGATATCTCATAGGCGGTGTATTTTTTGCCGTTGTACTCGATGTTCCGGGCGTTGAGAGTTTCCAGCTCTGCCCGCGTCCATTGGGGTGGGTCACCCAGTTCAGGGAACACCGCGAAAAAGGTGTGGCGGCAGTTCCAGCCGCACAGACCTGCGCCGGTGCCGTAGCCGGTGGCGGCTTCAAAATCTGGGTAGTGCTTTCCCTTGTAATCTACCGCACCACCGCGATGGAAGCGCCGTCCCTGCCACTCAGAGTGCGAAGGCCGTGCACCGCCGTGTGCCGTTGTCTCGAAAAAGGCAACGCCCATTTCATCGGCACGGGCCACCTGCAGCTTCCCGCAGGTCTGGTTGACACCGGTCAGCACGGCACGCCGCGCGGCCACCTCGATGCTGTCCTTGTGGCCGCTGGGATAGGTGACCATGGGCATGTCGTCCGCAAGGCTGTCCACGGCCTGTTTGACAGCAGTTTTGTAATCAAAGGCACCGGTGCTCACCTTGAGCCATGCGGAATCCAGCGTGCGCTCAAAGGCCCCTGTGACGGTGTTGGCCGTGGTGGCGGTGAGGTTCTGCCAGGTGCCGCAGGTCTGGCGGGCACCGGCGTCCAGCAGGTTGTTGAGCGCGGCGCTCTCTTCAAAGGGCGTCGGCTCCATATCGTAGTGATAATAGATCGCGTCCTCGCGCTCCATGGCTTCCGTGGCCGCCTGCAAAAGCAACCTGCGGATGGTGGCTTCGCTCTTACCGCTGTACTTTGCCAGCAGCTTCACCACGTCGCTGCGCAGGGCCTCGGTCTGCTGGTAGCGCCACAGCTGCCAGTTGGCGGTGGGCGTTACTGCATCCATCTTGCCGATGCGCCGGGCCACGTCCTGTAAAATTTCGTCCTCGACCTGTCTCCATAAGGCCACAAAGGCGTCCGGCATCTGGTCGAGATAGCTCGGCGGCAGCATCAGGCACCCCCGAAGGTGAGGGCTTCGTCGGTGTGGTTGTCCGCCTTGGCTTCCTCGGCCCATGCATGGGCTTCCTTTTCGCTCAGGCCGTACCGGGCGGCGAGGTAGCGGCAGCGGGGCACAAGGCCCGCAATGGCGTCCTCCCGGAGCTGGTTGGTGCGCTCCTGCTCGCTGACGATGTAGCTGTCGTCCCAGTTGACGGAAATGCTGGTATCCGGGTCCACCTGTGCGTCCAGCAGGTTCTTTGCCGCCCACAGGATGGCCCGCAGAATGCCGATCAGCGCCGTTTCAATGGGGATCTGGTTTTTGTTGGCGCTCTGCACAAGGTCCTGCCGGCTGCCGGTGTACTCGGTAGCGGTCGCCACCTTGCCCAGTTCAAAGCTGTACCGGTGACAGCCCAGACCGCACTTGAAGCTGAACAGGTCCAGCATATCCTGCACGGCGCGGTGGTTATCCTCGGTGCGCAGGTCCGGGTTGTACTCATGCCACTCCGGCGCGGCATCCAGACTGGCTTCCTTGCCGGGCAGTGAGAAGAACTGCTGCGCGCTCATGTCGTCAGGCGGGATGTAGTGCGGCTGGCCGTCGGCGCCAATCACAACCTTGCACAGGCTGCGGTCGTAGAAGATTTTTTTGCCGCCGAGGTAGAGATCCTGCCGGTAATTGTCAAAAGCGAGATCCACGCCCTGGGCAGCGTCCAGCGCTTCCGCGAACACCGCCATGCCAAGGCCTGCACCGCCGTCAATGTTCTTTTCGGCAGCGGGGGAAAACAGACTGAACCACGGCGGGGAGCCTTCCGGGTGCAGTTCGGTCACGGTGCCCGCAGGCGCTTTGTGCGGCGTGAACACCGGTGCGCCGCCCTGATCCTGGCTGATCTCAAACCATTCGTTGGTCACGGTGTATCTGCCGTCCCGGCGGGTGTGGGTCTGCAGGTAGGCGCAGGACTTGCCAGCCAGCTGACATTCCGATACAAAGGCGGCTTCAGTCACGACGCCGCGCTCCACGCTGATGGGCAGGATACAGGATGCCGGGTCATAGTCCAGCACGATGCGGGCATCCGGGTTTACGTCCAGATGCCCGTCCGTTCCGGTGATGCCCTCCACGCTCAACACGAATGCGCCGGTGCCGGACCAGTAGGCCTTTTCCACCAGCTTGTTGGCGTTCTCCCAGAAATGCAGCTGCCGCAAAAGGCCGCCGGTCTGCTGTTCATCGCTGCCCAGCAGATAGGCGGCGGTGGCTGCGTCGCCGATTTGGAAGGTGGTCTTGTCGTTCAGCAGCAGGCAGGCCCAGTCCTCGCACACGCGCTTGGGCATCCGCAGGGACGCCCGGCGGCGCTTGTGTTCGCCGTCCTCCCGCGTGATCTTGATGTTGTGCACGCCGGGCACATAGCCCTGCCACCACTGCCGCCATTTCTCAATTTTGGCATAGTAGGAAGCATCGATCTGCAGGCCCCTGCTTTTGTTCAGGTATTCAATAAAAGCGGCAACGTTCATCTTGCAGTCAGTCTCCTGTAATCGCGCTCGATGGTGTACTCGAAGGCGTCCAATGTATCAATGTCGGTGGTGCCGTCGTCCAGACGCTCGTCAATGCCGGGGTGCTTCTGGCTCCACAGGGCGCTTGCAAGGGCGTCCCGCAGGGTGGAAGCTTCCAGCATATACCAAAAGCGCCCGCCGCCCATCAGGATGGACGTTAGGCGGATGCGGTCGATGATCTGTATTTTGGCGCTGTTCTGCACCCGGTCGGCCAGCCAGGAAAGCGGGCAGGCCCGCAGCCGGGTGCGGATGTGGTTGATCAGTGTCTGCTCGGCGCTGTCGCAGAAAATGTAGTGAATCTCGCCGTACCGTGCGAATACGGCAATGCAGAAATCAATCAGCTGCGCGGCGAGGTAGTCCGCGTCCTGGTTCTTCGGGTCGATGCGGGCGGACGCCAGCCCCACGATGCCCGTGTAGTATGGCAGGATGCCGGTGGCCACAAAGGCGTGCTGGGAGCCGTTGCCGCCAAAGTCTACACCAATATGGATGCGCCACGGCTTGCAGGGGTTGGCTGTGGGCCAGAGAAAACGCCCATCCCCGGCGGCGATGCTGTCCGCAAAGGGCCGGTAGATAATGCCGCCCGCTGCGGCCCACTGGCCGAGGATGAACCGGTTGTAGTAAACGGTGCCCGCGTACTCCTTTTTCAGCTGGGCCACGAACTCCGGCGGCAATGTCGGGTTGTCGTCGATGGTATAGGCCTGACAGTAAATGTCCGCGTCACTGTCCAGAAACTTCTTGAACCAGTGCTGTGGATTGTCCGGGTTGCAGGTGCCGTCAAAATGGCTGTGCGGGCAGGACAGGCGGCTCTTGAGCATCTGGAACACACCTTCGTCCCATGTGGTGATCTCGTCACCGTAGGCATACTCAAAGGCCGCGCCCTGAATGCGGGCAATGTGCTTTTTGTTGTCGGCACCCAGCACATACACCTTGCGGCCGAACAGCTGCACGATATTGCCGGACGCCGATGTGCGCACGACGCCCACAAGCTCCGGCCCCCAGAGGGCCCGCATGGGCTCCAGCACGTTGCGTTCCAGCGTGCCGAGGGTGTTGCCCAGCATGACGCAAAGGCCCTCGTCCCGGGCCGCGCAGATGCGCTTGGGGATGGTAACAGCGCAGTCCAGATAGGTCTTGCCGGAGCGGGTGGCCCCAGTCTTGACGTTCCAGCGGTGGGAGCAATTGCGAAGGAACTCCTGCTGAAACTCAGTCAATGGCACTGTCCACACCTCCCAGCAGTTTACGGGCAGCTTCCAGTGCATCCGCCGCCGGGTCCTCCTGCACGGTCTCCTCGCCCAGCATCTTCAGCAGCACCCCGGCGGCACGGGCATCACCGCGCTTCGCGGCTTCAGTAATGCCCATGACCACCGACATCTGATTGTCGATGTCCTCATTGTCCACCTCGTCCCGCAGCAGGGCATTCACCCGGCGGCGGTCGGTCTCCGGCAGGCTGAGATAGTAGTCGGCCGCTTCTTTCATGCTGCGCTTGCGGCGGCGGGCCGCACCGGAAGCAATGCCGCCCTTCTGGGCGATCTGTCTCTGTTCGCTCTCCGTTCGTTCGTTGAACGGGATAAGATTCTTTTCGTTGGACACGTCACCACCTCTCATGTGGGCAAAATAAAAGCCGCCCCGGAGGACGGCTGAAAATGTTCAAGATTGCCCGGCTGGTGCATTCAGGCTGTTGGTCGGGAAAGGTGATTCTCTGTGTCAGCCGGGCAGCACAAAGCCCGCAGGGAGAAGGGAGTAAGGGAACCTTTCCTGCGGGCTTCGGCAGTTTAAATTTTAGCAGGGGTTGACAGTGTTATCAAGTCCGGTTTGCTCCGGTTTGCTCCGGACTTTTGATATCCAGCTGACGGACGGCGGCGCTGTGATGCTGGAACATCTGGCTGCGGGACAGCCGGACATAAACGGCGATGTTGTCCCAGTCCTCCAGCAGGATATATCGCCGGAACAGGATCATGAAGTCCACTTCATTGTCCAGCTGGCTGAACACGTCCATCAGCTCGGCACGGATGGCATCGCACACAGTGGACTGCGCTTCAGCAGCCTGCCGGGCTTCCTCGATGCGTTCCACCGCCCGGGGCAGTGCCTGACCGTCGCTACCGCCGCCCGGCGCGGCAGAATAGCGCTGGGTGGTGTGCACGGCTTCGGCTTCCAGCGTGGCCAGCTCGTCCATCCGCAGCCGTTCGAACCGCTTCGCCGACCGGTACCGCCAGAGCCACGCCTTTTTCTCTTCGTAGGTCATTCAGATCTCCTCCACCCGGACGAACACCCCGCAGGGGTCCGACCAGAACTTCTCCACGATCTCGCTGCACACCTGCGCGTCATCGGCCCAGAAGTGCAGGCGGGTCATCTCGTCCTTGAGCGCCTTTTCCAGATTGTCGGTATCTGGCTTTGAGGTGCGCCACTCGCCGCTGCGGCGCTTGCCCTCGGTGGGGAAGCACCACTTGACCAGCAGCCGCACCGGCTGGCCTGCCGGGATGGGCGCTTTGGGCGCATGGGACGCGAGATATGCGTGGAGCTTGGCGCGGGTCGCTTTCAGCTCCGGGCTGTCGTGTAGCACAGCGCAGGGCTTGCCGCCCTTCATGTAGGCGTGCAGCTGCTTTGCGTTGTGGGTGGTGGTGGGCGGCTGCATGGGGATAAAGAATTGTGTGTACATGGGGTTCACCTCGTTTTTCTTTTTTTCAGGTTTTAGCGCCAACGTGATGGGGAGGGTTCCCCGAATGGATGGGGGCTGTGGTCGCCCCATCCTTCGGGAGACCCCATCACAATTGCAGTTGCAGTTTTAGCTATTATATATAGGCTATTTTGCACTGCAAAATCTGCAGTCATAGCGGCTATAACTGCAAAATTGCAGTTTTTCGTGTCGTGCAAAATAGCGGCTATTTCTGCATTTTTACAACAAATTGTAATCGGACTTATTACGGTTTGTTTAACCTGCGCTGCCGGGCTCCTTGCGGCCCACTTTCTCGCCATCGATCCAGAAACGTCCGTCATCTTTCAGCCGTGTCTTGATGGTGCGGGGCTTCAGATCCATGTATTCAGCCAGCGCATAGACGGTAACTTCGCCGTCCATCATGCAGGCTTCAAAGGCGGTGTCCAGTTCGGCCTTTTTGTCCTTGGTTACCTTGCCTTTATCGCCCCAGCGCTTGGCGGCACCGCGGCTGCCCAGCGTTTTAAAATCGCTGTCCGGCTGCAGATCTTCCAGCAGGCCGCTGTCCGGCTTGTGCACCGGGTAGTCGAACCAGAGGTTGACCGGGTCGAACCGGGCAAACTCGCGCAGGGTGCCCTCGATGCGCCACGCGGTCATGCCGTCGGCCTTTTTTTCGGCGGCGGCCACTTCGGCGTCGATGGCCCGCAGGTCTGCAAGGCCCAGTTTTTCCTTTGCGATGGTCAGCATCCGGTTTCGGCTGAGGGTGTCGTCCGGGCCGTAGGAATCGGCGTGGCCGCGCTTGTCCAGCATGGCCTTGATGACCCGGCAGGCGGCTTTATTGTGCAGCTGCTGGCGGATGGCGTCGGTAGGCACCAGCTCGGTCATGTCCAGCATGGCATCCGGGTCACGGGCGAACACGCCGGAACCGCTGGCTCTGTCCATGCTGCGCTTGCCGCCCTGCGCGCCTTTGCTGTGGTGGTGGCAGTAGATGACAGCACAGTCCAGCTCCCGGCAGACCAGGTCGAACTGGTTGCAGAACTTTGCCATCTGGTCGGCGGAGTTCTCATCGCCGGTGATGACCTTATAAATGGGGTCAAGGATCACGGCAGTGTAGCCTTTTTTCTTTGCCCGGCGGATGAGCTTGGGTGCCAGCTTATCCATGGGCACGGACGCACCGCGCAGGTTCCAGATATCGATGTTCTGCAGGTTCTCCGGGGCAAGACCGAGGGCGGTGTATACGTCCTTGAAGCGGTGCAGGCAGGACGCCCGGTCCAGTTCAAGATTGATGTACAGCACCTTGCCCTGTGCACAGGTGAACTGCCCCAGCCACGGCGCGCCCTCGGCAATGGCGATGCACAATTCGATCAGAGCAAAGCTCTTGCCCGCCTTGCTGGGGCCTGCCAGAAGCATCTTGTGTCCCTTGCGCAGCACCCCGAAGATGAGCGGGTCGGCCAGCGGCGGCAGGCTTTCCCAGTCCGCTGCCAGATTTTCGGTGTCCGGTAGCTCGTCGGTCTCGGCTTCCAGCCAGTCCCGCCATTCGTCCCAGCAGCTTTTGCCGATGTTCGTTTCCAGCAGCACCTGCTTCTTGTCCCCGCGCAGGATGCCCGGCATCCGGCTCAGGCGGCTGGGGTTGCGGTTCTGCTGGTCGATGGTCAGGCCGTTCTTCTGGCAGGCAGCGTAGAGGTAATCCACCCGCTTGCGGTACTCGGTGTAGTCCGGGGCATCCACCTTGACGATGGCATGGACGCTCTTGCCGCCGGAGTAGACGAGGGCCGCGCAGGGCAGTTCCAGCTGCTTGATGATAGCCTGCTGCTTGCCAAGCTCCATGTTGTCGCACTCCACAAGGGCGTAGCGATAAGCGGTGATGTTGGCGTCTTTGCGGCCGGTGCCGTCCACGGGGTTGAAGCAGATCCACGCGCCCTCCTCCGGGTCGCAGTCGCCCACAACCTTGCCGAGATCTCCACCGCACTTGTCCAGCTCGGCGATGAGCTGCCCGGCGGTGCGGTCCCAGCAGCCTTTTGTGGGGCGGCGTCGGTCATCCGCCATGAAGCTCTCGGTGACGTAAGCTACATACTCGTCCGTCTCGAACAGCGCCCGCAGGTAGCGCTTGAGCTGGTCGGCGGGGTCCCACTGTTCCGGCAATGCCAGCTCGTGGGTTTCCACCCAGCGCGGGTCTACCACGCGGCCTTCCGGCTGTGCGCCTGTTCCGACTCCTGCGGCGATGTCGTCGTTCCAGTCCAGCGCATGGCCGGCGGGGCCGCTCCATCCGTGGGCGTAGGCCATCTGGAAGATGCTGCTCACTGTGACGGGGCTGCCCCCGCCGCCGTGGAAGCTCTCCCACTTGCGGGCGCACTCGCCCTTGTGGTAGCGGCCTGCATCCCGGGTGCTCCACTGCTCCCAGACCGTGACCGACACGCCGCCGTCCTTCAGGGCCATGCCCACGGCGACCCATTCCTCATAGGTCAGGGAGGACGGGCTGAGAAAATCCAGCGCTTCCTTGAGATCATTTTCATGTTCCATTCGCATCACCATCCAAAGATGCTATCCGAAAAGGCCGGTTCTGTGGGCGGCGTGTAGGTGCTGGGGGTAACGCCCTTGGGCACACCTCGCCAGCCGCCTGCCGCAATGCGGTCGATCATGTGTTTGGCCTGCTCAAAGCTCCACCTGCCCACGTGCTGAAAGCCGTATTTTTCCAGACAGCGGATCTGCTTTGGGGTGGTGAGACCTTCGTCCCGGCGCTTATGCAGCCGGTCCAGCAAAAGGCTGGCCTTGCCTGCCGACTCCACGGCGTCCGGCAGAATGCCCAGCTTTTCGAGGGCGGTGGTCTGCTGCTCGGTGGGCGGGCCTGCTTCCCAGCCAAAGGCCGGCACATACCCGGCAAGGTCCTCGGCCTGAATGCTCATCTCGTACTGCAGCGGGTCCACCAGCTTGGCCTTTTTGCGGCGCTGTTCTTCCAGCTGCTTTGCAAGGGCTTCCTCCCGCTGGGTCACCACGTCCTCGCTGGCCTCGGCGGCGGCTTCCTCGATGTCCTGCGGGCAGCCGCTCTCGGCCAGATTTTCGGTCAT
Source organism: Faecalibacterium sp. (assembly GCA_050873025.1). Taxonomy (GTDB): domain Bacteria; phylum Bacillota; class Clostridia; order Oscillospirales; family Ruminococcaceae; genus Faecalibacterium. The sequence goes on from JBNMHZ010000001.1 coordinate 108,388, forward strand.
CTGGCGGGCCACGGCGCGGTCCTCACAGACCAGATCCGCCGGGCGGCACAGCTCGTGCCGGTCGGTCATCCACAAAAAGTCGAGCAGCAGCAGGTCGGTCTTGCCGGGGGAGAGCCGGGTGCCGCGCCCCACCATCTGGCTGTACAGGCTGCGCACTTTGGTGGGCCGCAGCACCACCACGCAGTCCACGGACGGGCAGTCCCAGCCCTCGGTGAGCAGCATGGAGTTGCACAGCACGTTGTACTTGCCGGCGTCGAAGTCGGCCAGCACCTGCCGGCGGTCGTCGCTCTGGCCGTTGACCTCCGCCGCGCGGAAGCCGTGGTCGTTGAGCAGGTCGCGGAACTTCTGGCTTGTCTTGATGAGCGGCAGGAACACCACCGTCTTGCGGCCTTTGCAGCGCACGGCCATCTCTGCGGCGATCTGTTCCAGATACGGGTCCAGCGCAGTGCCGAGGTCTCCCACGGCGTAGTCCCCGCCGCTCATGGTCACAGATGTAATGTCCAGCTTCAGGGGGATGGTCTGGGCCATGATCCTGCACAGATAGCCCTCTTTGATGGCATCGGTCAGCTTATACTCAAAGGCAAGGCTGTCGAACACCTCGCCGAGGTTTCGCATGTCGCCCCGGTCAGGGGTGGCGGTGACGCCCAGCACCTTGGCGCTGCCGAAGTAGTCGAGGATGCGGCGGTAGCCGTCGGTGATGGCATGGTGGGCCTCGTCAATGATGATGGTGCCAAAGTAATCATGAGGGAAGCGTTCCAGCCGGGCGGTGCGCTGCAGGGTCTGCACGCTGCCCACCACCACCCGGAACCATGTATTCAGGCAGGTGGCGTCTGCCTTTTCCACCGCGCTGACAAGGCCGGTGGAACGCTGCAGCTTGTCCGCTGCCTGTTCCAGCAGCTCGCTCCGGTGGGCCAGAATAAGCACCCTGTGGCCGGCACGCACCTGATCGGCGGCCACGGACGCAAATACGATGGTCTTGCCGGTGCCGGTGGGCAGCACCAGCAGAGTGCGGGTGTGGCCGTTCTCCCACTCGGCGTGGATGCGTTCACGGGCCTGCTGCTGATAAGGGCGCAGGGTTTGTGCATCTGCCATTTAAAACGCCCCCTGTGTCCAGCCCTGCGCGGGTGCGGCCTTAGGCTGGGGCGGCGGCAGGAAGCGGGTCACCTCGTTGCTCTGGCCGGTCTCGCCTGCGTGGGGGCCGCTCTGCTTGGTGTACTCCCGGATGCCGAGGCGGCACAGGCCCTTGCTGCCCACCACCTCGTTCCAGCGGGGGCGGAAGGTCTCGCCGCGCTTGCACTGGCCGATGCTCTCGAAGAACGCACCCAGCAGGCCCTGCGTTTTGGTGTGCAGGTACAGGCGGTGGGTGACGGTGGCGTCGCCCTTGGCCCCGCCGAATACCTTGATGGTCAGCTTTGCCATGGAGCAGGGTGGCAGCTTGGCACCGCCCTCGTAGCGGGCACGCTCCATGGCTGTGACCTCAAAGGGGTAATCCCCCTCCGGCAGCAGGACAAACTCCTGCTGTTCGTTGGTAAATTCGTCGTCCCAGCCGAATGCGCGGCCTTCGTTGTTCATGTCATTCATAAGTAAATTCTCCCTTCAAAAAATCAATCAAAACGGCAGATCACGGTTATCCAGCACCATCTGCAGCACCTGCGGCCATGCGGCGACGAGACACCCTTCCACAAAGTCGGCAGGGTAATCCCGGATGGGCATATCCTCGGGGAAATAGCCCCGCTTGCCCACCACAGCCTGCAGTTCCTCCGGGGTGACGTTGTTGGCGCTCATGAGCGGGGCCAGCTTTTCCGGCACGCCCAGCGCGATCAGGTCCGGCGTGAGCAATGCGGGCGGCACTTCCTCGCGGGGCGACTGGGGCTGCGGCGCGGGGCTGGGCAGGATGTCTGCCTCGGCCTTCGGCGCGGGAACTCCCTCAGTCACCTGCGGTGACAGCTCCCTCTGAGAGGGAGCCTTTGGGGCACTGCTTCCGGGGATGCAGGCGGCAATGCTGGCATAGTCAAAGGGTACTTCCTCCGGCAGGTCAAAGCGGTTCTTGGCGTCCCAGCAGGGGTGATGGGTGGTGTACAGTACACGCCTGCCGCCGCTGGCCTTGCTCTTGGCGTTCTTGCCGTCGCCCACCTTTTCCACAACGGTCTTGTAGTTGGCAAACAGCAGCATATCGCACCACTCGCGCAGCAGCGGAGCTACCTGCTTCGAGGTCTTCATGCTCCAGCGGTCATAGTTGCCCACGGCGTCCGGCTGCTCGAATTTGGTAATGGCCGCGTGCGCCAGAACCACAACGTTGTGCCCGGCGTTGAGTACCTCTTCCAGCGCGTCCAGCAGCTTTGCGAACTCTTCCTTGACGTAGGTGTACCCCTTGCCGTAGCCAAAATCTTCAATGCCGTTCACCTTGGCGCGGGCGCACACGGCCTGAATGCACAGGCGCTCGGCCCAGTCTGCGGTGTCCAGCACCAGCGTGCCGCAGGGAACATTGCCCTTGCGCACCTCGGCCACCTCGTCCAGCAGCATGGCCCAGCTGGTGGGCTGGGGCAGACGTGCGACGTCCAGCCGCTTGGTGCCGCCCTCGGTGTCGATGAACACCGGGTCCGGGAAGTGGGACGCGAAGGTGCTTTTGCCAATGCCTTCCGGTCCATACAGTACGGTCTTGACCGGCGCAGGCTGCACGCCGGTGGTCACAGAATACTTACTCATTTAAAACGCTCCTTTCGTCCAGCTCTTTGCGGGCTGGGGCTTTTCAGTTACGGCGGGCGGCTCGGCACCCTTGACCATGCCGTCCTCGATGATGATCTGGCACTCACTGCCGGTGGACACGCGGGTGGCAATGGCCTGCAGGCCTTCGGCTTCCAGCCAGCGGGCAAATTCGCTCAGGGTGGCCATGTCCATCTGCTCCAGCTTGTCCAGCAGCACGAAACCGCAGTCCGGGTTCAGGCGGCGCACGATGGCGGCGGCCACCCGCAGCTGGTCGCTGCCGGACATATCCCGCCAGTGCTTTCCTTTATAAGTAAGAGCACCGTCTTCCACGCTCAGCTCCGGCAGGGGCAGGTCGGCACCGTCCAGCAGGGCCATGCGCTCGGCACGCTTGTCCTCGATCTGGCCGGTCAGCTTGTCGTAGTCGCTGGCGTACTGGGCGGCTTCGTCCTCGGCGCGGGCTTTTTCCAGATTGGCGCGCACCTTGCGGTTGGTCTCTTCGATGTCCCGGATGGAAGCTTCCAGTTCGGCGGTGGATTCGTCCTGCAACTGTTCGGTGCTCTTGCGGGCGTCCTGCAAATCGTCATGTGCGGCACTGAGCTGATGTTCTGCAACTTCCAGATCCCGGGTCAGCTCCTGCACACGCTGCGCCAGCTGACGTGTCCGCTCTTCAATCGCGGCCAGCTGTGCCCGCTTGCGCTGGTTCTCGCCGTTGCGGGCAAGGATGTCCTGCTGCTGGCGGATGAGGTCGGACGCACTGACCGGCTCGTCCGGAGCTTCCGGGTAGGAGATCAGTTCTTCGGCAAAGTGTTTTTTCTGGGCGGCCAGCTGGCCGGTGAAGGTGCGCTTGTCGTACAGCGCCTTGATCTCCATGTCCCGGGTATGCAGCTCGGTGCCGATGCCGATGATGCGCAGCAGGATATCAGCCTTTTCCTTGTCCGACGCTTCCATGAAGCGGGGCAGGTCGAGGGCAAGCGGCTCCACAAAGGCATTCAGAAGCTGCTGGCCGCTGCGCCGGCCGGTGGGGTCGGTGACGGTCAGGCTGGCGTTCTTACCCTTGCGCTCCACGACCACCCCATTGGACAGGGTGACCTTGAGGTGCGCCGGGGCAAGGGCGCCGTCCCGCTGGGCTGCATCCGGGCGGAAACGGTCGCCGCCCAGCGCCCACGCCAGTGCGTCCAGCACACTGGTCTTGCCCTGATTGTTGTTGCCGCCCACGAGGGTAAGCCCGGTGGGCGACGGCGTGAGCGCCACCGCCTTGATGCGCTTGACGTTTTCAGCTTCCAGAGCTGTGATCTTTACAGACATTTTGTTACCTCCCCCTGAATGTTCCCGACGGTGCGGGCGATCTGGTTGGCAAGAGCTTCGCGCTGCTCTTCCGGCAGCTTGCGGAACAGCGGCCTTGCGATCTGCCACGTATTGATGATGGCGCGGTTCGCCAGCAGAATGCCGTCGTAGGCGTTACGGGCGTCCTTTTCGGTGTCGCCGGTGACGGCATCCAGCTTTGCCTGCAGCTCGGCGGTCATATCCGCCGCCATCTGGTACGCTTTTTCTCCGGCCCGGCGGTCTACCTCTTCCTCGTCCACCACGGCGGTGATGGGCTGCTTCTTGAGCGCGTCGTTCTCGGCCTTGAGCTTGTCGCCCCGGAGCTTTGCCGCTTCGGCCACCTGCCGGGAACCTTCCAGCTGGTTCTCCGCGTCCTTGGCCCGGGCTTCGGCCCGGTCGCGTTCCGCTTCGGCCTTCTGGCGCTGGAGATTTGCCGCAATGCGGCTTTCATCTGCATCGTGGTAACTCTGCTGAAGCTTGGCGTTCTGCTCGGTCAGGCCCTGCACGTCGGCAAGGGCGGCGTCCCGCTGGGCTTCGACATCTTGGATGTGGCTTTCCGCCCAAGCAGCCCGATTCTGGGCACCCAGCAGCTTGTCCCGCTCAGCCTCGGCAGCGTCGGCGCGGTCTTTTTCGGCTTTGATCTGGGCCAGCAGGTCCTGATACTCCTTGTTCGTGGAAACCTCACCGTTCTTGACCTTCTCCACCAGCTCTGCCGGAGCGCTGGGCTTTGCCACGGCATACAGCAGGGTCGGCGGCAGGGCTTCCAGAATGACCCGCTGGCGGGGGCTGCTGCCGTCCATCAGGGCAGAGACCTGCAGCAGGTTGTAGGCGGTTGACTTGGTGATGCCGATAGAGCAGCACCATGCCCGGAACGTATCATCTTTTTTTGCGAACTGGCCGTTGTCCAATTGTTGGACAACGGTGCCGCACAGCGCATCATGGGCAGCGGCAATGGCATTGCCCATGTGGACAAGGCCGCGCTCGGCCATCTGCTTGCCGTGGCGGTATTCGTCCTCGGCAAAGTGCAGATCTTCCACGGTCTGGTCAGTCAGCCCGGAATAATCGAACGCCGGGCGCATCTCATCCGGGATGGTGGTCAGCGGTTTGTCCTGTGCCGTCTGGGTGTCGGGCACTTCCGGTTCGTCAACATCCGCAGAGTGAGCGGGAGTTAAATACTTTTCGTCTTCGGTCTGGTAGCTGTTGCACTCCTGCACGGGATGGCCGCAGCTGTGGCAGTTTCCGAAGCATTCTTCTTTGCACCCGCTACAGGTGCAGGTAGAGCAGATGCAGGGCGCAGGAACACCCGAGGAAGAATCCTCCTCTACCGGTTCAATGGGGGCGTTCTTGCAGGGCTTGGCCTCCATGAGGGCCGTCAGCATCGACTGCGGAAGCTCGTAGTCATCCATGGGGATGAACTCATCGCCGGTCAGAAACGCTTCCGGGGTCAGCCGCTCTTCAACGGCCTTGGCTTTGTCGAACTTCTTGGCCAGCAGATGGCTTTCCTTCCATGCCTGTGCGGATTCGTCCCAGCGCCAGAAGCGCCCACGGGTATAGGCATAGTAAACGTCGTTGTTGTTCTGGCTGATGATCATACCCGCACCTCCGTGTCCTTCAGGCGGTCGAGCATCTCGGCCTGCAGGTCTTTGCTCATGGGCACGAGGCTGTTGTTCTTCCAGCCGTAGCAGAGGATTGGACCGTAGATGTTCTGGCCGCGATAGATGCGGTTCAGCCCTTTGCCGAGAACGCCGAACAGCAGCACCGCCGGGGTGCGGGGCAGCACCTCCTGCGTGCAGTCGCAGCCCAGCATGGCTTCGATGCCCTGCAGTGTGTCCGGCAGGGCGGTGACCACCGGGGCCTTGCCCGGCTCGATCAGGATTCCTTTCATTTGTAAAACCTCCGATTTTGTGATATCATCGGGGTGATGTGATTGGCGAATCCATCATCCCTTGCAGCTCGTCGGTGTTCCAGCACCGGCGGGCTTTTTGTTTTTGGTCAGCACATACTTGCCGTAGCTGACACCTGCCTGCTTTGCAGCAAGGGCATCGGCGTGGAGCGCACGGCTGCGTTCTTCGGCAAGCTGCTCCATCTTGCGGCGGTTCTTCAGCTCCCGCTCGTGCTTGCCCTGTTCCCGCCGCAGGGCGAGATCATGACGCCGGGCGCATTCTGGGCAGCGCTGCATGTTCGGCCCGGCATTGTGCACCACCTTGCCACAGTCCGCACAGGTGCGGGTGTACAGCTTCCGGCTCATGCTCCCATCTCCTTGTCGTCGTCCTGCTTGCTGCGGGCACCGAAGCCCTCCACCTTGCCGTAAGGGCTGTGTTCGTACCGCTCGTTGTCGCAGGCCATGCTGTACAGGCTGATCGCCAGCCCGCTTACAAGCGCCGCAAGGATCCACGGCGCAGCCTTTGCTGCCTGCTCCACGCTCCACTGGCCGTTGCTCATGAGAAGCGCAGCAGCGATGCCGTTATTCAGCCAGACCAGCACCCGCGCGGCTCCGATGCCAGCAAGGGCTGCAACGGTGATGATTTTCAGATTCTTCATGCTTTTTCATCCTTTCCATTTTCTTCTGTCGGATATGTTCCAGCCGGTCGGGCTGGCGCTCGTCCCAGCGCCGTTCTGCCCAGCGCTTGTTGCGGCCGTTCAATGATCGATCACCTCTTCCAGCCAGGTGCACAGGTCGATGACGGCCTGCCAGAGGTGGAGCAAAACGGTGTGCCATGCGATCTGCAGGCGGTAATACAGGACTCTGATCATCGGGTCACGCTCCTTTCTCTACCTTCGGGAAGAAATACTCCCCGATCTGCTCCTGCGGGATGTGCAGGGCACGGCAGATGCCGTCGATCTCTTCCCAGTTCCAGGTGCCGCAGCTCTCCGGCGCGGCAAAGCGCTTGCGCAGCGTGCGGGGCACGATGCCCGCCTTTGCGGCCAGCTCATCCGTGGTGATGTCCTGATCTTCGGCCAGACGCCAGAGCTTCAGGAAATGTTTCTTTGCCATGGGTCAGTCCTCCTTTCATGCCACGGGGCGGCTGTCCAGCTTCTTCAGGCTGGCCACCAGATTGATGGATGCCGCAGCGGTCTCCATTTGCTCGAATGCGTCCTCGTCCATGTCCTTGCACATGGAGTGGATGCGGATCACGCGATCCACGTCCTGCTGCGTCAGTCCATACATGGCGGGGTTCAGGGAATTGCTCTTTCGTGCCATAATAAGCACTCCTTTCTGTGGGTGGCTCCCACGACCATCCCGGCGGCGTTGCCGGAATGGTTTCGACCCGTGCCACCGGGTCATCATCAGGTGGGTTGTGGCGTGCTCCCTTCTGCGGTATACTGAGACGGAAGGGAGTGTAAAAATGCTGGATGTAAAAACATTGAAGGTTCTGGAATTCCTGAACGAGCATCAGGATGAAGCTCTTTCCATTTATCAGATGGGAAAGTACGGTTTGACCGTCAATTTTGAAACCATGCAATGGCTGACGGATAAGAATATGGTCTTTCGATATGAAGATGAGGATGCGTTCCGGTATGAGTACGAAGAACCGGAATATACCTACCAGATCAATGCCGGTGGACGTCAGGCACTTGCAGAGCAACAGCACTTTGCGGAAATGGAAAAGCGTGCTGTCAATGCGGAAACACGGGCAGATGAAAGCCTCCGAATCTCAAAGTTCAGCCTGGCCGTTGCCGTCATCGCCATAATAGCAGCATGGCTAAAATGACGGCCAGCAGAGACGCAATACTGAATGCCATCGACTGCCGCAACCGTGAATCTGTTCGATTTTCGCTCTGGCAGATGCGTTTCCAGTAGGCTTCCTCTTCTGCTTTCATCTTCCAGTCGAGCGCTTCGACTTCGCGGTGAAGCCGTTCCTGTTCTTCCGGTGTGCGGGGATAGTGATTCATCTTCTTCACCTCCCTTCGTGTTGACTTGATTAGCTTCGGCTTGCTAACCCTGTGAGAACAATATAGCATACTCTGTTAGATTTTTCAAGCCTGAATTTTGAAGAAAGTTAAAAATAAATGTTGACACAGTTAGATTTACGGAATATAATACGAATTGAAGAGAACAGAAAGGAGGTGAACAAAATGAACGCAAGAATCGAAGCCGTCCGAAAACACGAAGGCTTGACGCAGGAACAGTTTGCGGACAGAATCAATCTCTCCCGTAATTATTTATGGATGCTTGAAAATGGCTCCAGAACCCCAAGCGACCGCACGATCAGCGACATCTGCCGGGAGTTCGGTGTCCGGGAAGCGTGGCTGCGTACCGGCGAGGGTGAAATGTTTGTGCAGGACACCCAGTCGGAGCAGGTAGCGGCTTTTCTGGCCGACCTGACCAAGGATGACAGTGACACCTTTAAAAAGCGTTTTGTTGAAATGCTGGCAGACCTGAGCCCGTCAGACTGGGAACTATTGGAACGCATGGCCGAAAAATTGACGCAAAAAAAAGAGGAAAGCCCGTAAAGGCTTCCCTCGCGTGGTGGCTGGCGGCTCATCCGATCAGGTGGCTTGCGTACACCCACACAAGCCGCAGCTGGCGGAAATCGGCTTTTTCCAGCAGTTTCAGAATGGCGTTGATGGTTTCTTGTCGTGTCATGATACAGCCCTCCAATTCTGGTTGTTTTATTTGCTCATATTATACAACTGCTTGCTGTATCCTGCAAGCAATATTATCTGCGCAAAAATCGAATGAAAAATTGGATTTTTTCGAATGAAAAAGGAGAAATGTTCAATGGCAAATTGTTCTATCTGCGGCGAGAAGATGGGAATCTTTGACAGAGAGTCTTGCTCAGGCGGTTTTGTCTGTAAAAGATGCCGGTCTTTGTTTTCCGATCTTGGAATGGATTACAAAACTGTCCCTGCTGATAAATTAAAAGAAGGATGGAAGTTCTTCAACGACCGGCGTGAGCGGGCGAAAGGCTTTGAAAATCTGCAGGAACCGGGAACAATGGTTGCTTATGTGAACAGAGCGCAGCGACTTATGACGGTCGCAGGAATTCCGGGGTGGTTTACGTTCGATGAGCTTGTAGACTATACCGTCAAAGTGGATACAAAGGTTGTCACCGAGACAAAAGGCAGCGTCACTCGATCAATCGCTGGAGGAATCGTTGCAGGTCCTGTTGGCGCAGTTGTCGGTGGTAACACGGCAAAGAAGGTTTCACATACAGAAGAATCGAATCCGAAAATGTCGTTTGTTGTGGAATATCCGTTTGGAAGATTTGAGTCTCCGGTTTTACATATTCCCGCAAGGTTCTGAAACTTTGCGAAGAAATCTTTAGCGAAAGAACAACAATAAAGAAAGTTCCGGATGCTTCATCCAGCGTTGCGGATGAGCTTATGAAGTTTAAAAATCTTCTGGACATTGGAGCAATTACAGAAGACGAGTACAATGCAAAGAAAAAACAGTTATTGAATCTATAAAATAAAATCACTAAACAAAAAACGCCCCCGGTGCTGGAACACCGAGGGCGCGAAAGAATGGCTTGCTCACGAGGAACAATACCAGCCTAAGCAACTGTTATTGTACCACCTCCGGGCAGGCTTGTCAAAGTGTACCCATGGAGGTGTATTTTTATGGGATTGCGAACCAACACGGCGGTCTGGCTGCCGAACCAGAACCGCTGGCAGATCAAGGTGCAGAAGGACGGTGTGCGCCGGACCTTTACCAGCACAAAGCCCGGCCGCACCGGCCAGCGGGAAGCGAACCGCAAAGCGGATGCCTGGCTGGATGAGGGCATCAGCAACACCACAAAGCGCTGTGCGGACGTGTGGGCCGAGTACATGATCTCGGTCAAAGCCACGGGCGGCAGCAGCTACATCGGGCAGGTGGAGAAGTTCGGTCAGAACTACATCCTGCCGGTGATCGGGGCGCGCCGGATCGGCGACCTGACCACCGGCATGCTGCAGGACGTGCTGAACCGAGCGTACAAAGAGGGCTGTCTGAACCCGGACAGCAGGCGCAAGAGCCGGGGCAACCTGTCCCGCAAGACGCTGCAGGGTATCCGGGGCGTGGAGGTGGCCTTCGTCAAGTGGGCGCGCCAGCACAAGTACACCGCCCTGCGCCCGGAGGACGAAGACCTGACCGTGCCGAAGGGTGCACGCCTGAAGGGCAAACATATTTTGCAGCCGGACAGTCTGCGGGTGCTGCTCTCCACCGACACCCGTGTGGTGCGTGGAAAAGTGGAGCCGGACGAAAATGTGCACGCCTACCGGCTGGCCGTCATGACCGGCCTGCGCCCCGGTGAACTGCTGGGCTTGCGCGTGGGCGACATCGAGGGCGGCAGGCTTCACCTCTCCCGCGCGATCAACACCCTGAACGAAGAAACCAGCGGCAAAAACGAGAACGCCATCCGCACCGTTGTTCTGCACCCTCTGGCTGTGGCCGAGATCCGCGCCCAGCTGCAGCAGCGCACGCAGGAAGAGGAACGCCCTCTGACGGATGCTGACCCACTGTTTCTGCTGCGCAACGAGCAGAGCCTGTATAACTACTGGCGGCTCTACCAGCGCAGCAACGGCATCGACCCGCCGGTCAGTCTGTACGAGCTACGGCATACCTTTGTGAGCATTGTCGAGGACGCCGTGTCCCCAGCTCAACTGCGCCGCATGGTAGGACACAGCAAGAGCATGGACACTTACGGCTGGTACTCCCACGCCGTCGCAGGCCGTGACGACACCACCGCCCAGACCGTCTCCGGCGTGCTGGCCGAGTACGCGCCGGGCACCGAAAAATAACCCACTTTGCAACCCACTTTTAACGTTCGAGCCGTTCCGTCAGTGCATCGCGCGTTCCGCGCTGGGCCTGAAAAATGGCTTGAATGCTGCATTTTCTGACGCGACTGGAGCAGATAGGCCGAAACAACGCTTGTTCGAATCCACCCGCGCCCACCAAACAAGAAAAATCCGAACCTGTTTCCGATTGGAGAAGGGTTCGGATTTTTTGTTTTTCGAAGCGAATAAGCAATTCGCATGTTTGATCCGGAATGGTCATTTTTTGGTGCCTGTAAGAGGTCAGGATTTCCGTTTTGGCGCATCTTTGGTCAGCATCTGCTGGAATTTTCGGGCAGCGGTGTTCAGCGGGCGGTGATGGTCGTACACAAGGCAGATGGAACGCTGCGGAATGATCTCCTGCAGATGCAGCTGCACGATCTCGCCGCGGGCCAGTGCGTCCTGTGCCATGGGCTGGGGCAGAAAGGCGATGCCCAGTTCACTTTTTACCAGCGTGAGCATCTGGTCGGTGGTGGCAGCCTCGGTGTCCGGTTTCAGCACGGCGCCGTGGTCGAGGAAGAACTGCCGGTAAAAGCTGCGGGTCATGCTGGCGTCGCTCAGGGAAATGAGAGGGTAGTTTTTCAGTTCCTTTAACGAAAGGTTCTGGCTGGAAAGGGCAGTGAAAGTTTTGCCGCCCACCAGCATCTCGTAAAAGGGCTTCAGCTCTACCATTTTCAGGCCGCCTTCCACCTCGGCGGGGGTGGTGATGACGGCAAAATCCACCTCGCCGTTTTTCACCGCCTGCACGGCCTGCGGGGTGGAGTGGTTGGAGATGCGCAGCCGGATGCCGGGGTATTCGGTGTGGAAATCCCGCAGCTTTTCCGAAAGATAGATGTTCAATGCCGTCTCGGTGGCGCTGATGCTGATGGCACCGTGTTCCAGCGTGGCGCTGGCGCTTAGCTCTTCCTCGGCGTCCTGGATCTGCACCGCCGCTGATGCAATGCGGGAATAGAGCAGCTCGCCCTCCGGCGTCAGGGTCACGCCCCGGTTGGAGCGGATGAACAGCACGCAGTTCAGCTGGCTTTCCAGCCGGTTCATGGAGTGGGTGATGTTGGGCTGGTTGTTGCCCAGCACCCGGGCTGCCTTGGTAAAGTTCTGATATTTGGCGACATAGTAAAAGATTTTGTAATATTCCCAGTCTACATACATGGCAGTTTGCCCTCTTTCATGTCAAAATCGTATCGTGACCATATGCAGGATACTTTTTACACATTCTCTTCCTGCTCGTATAATAACACTGCAATCCAAAATTGCAAGAGGGAAATACAAAAAGAGTATATCAAGTGGTTTTGAACGGAGGCTGTTTATCATGTCTGAGATCAAAAAGGTCGTGCTGGCGTATTCCGGCGGTCTGGATACGTCCATCATCATCCCGTGGCTGAAAGAGCACTACAACAACTGCGAGGTCATTGCAGTGTGCGGCAATGTGGGCCAGAAGGGTGAGCTGGAAGGGCTGGAAGAGCGTGCCAAGGCAAGCGGCGCTTCCAAGCTGTACATCGAAGACCTGACCGATGAGTTCGTGGAGGATTACGTCATCCCCACCATGCAGGCCGGTGCCGATTACGAGGGCTACCTGCTTGGCACCAGCTTTGCGCGGCCCATTCTGGCAAAGCGTGTGGTGGAGATCGCCCGCGCCGAGGGTGCCGACGCCGTCTGCCACGGCAGCACCGGCAAGGGCAACGATCAGGTGCGTTTTGAACTGGCCATCATGCACTTTGCACCGGACCTGAAGATCATCACCCCATGGCGTGAGTGGGACATTCAGAGCCGCGATGAAGAGATCGACTATGCCGAGGCCCATCACATCCCGCTGAAGATCAGCCGCGAAACCAACTACTCCAAGGATAAGAACCTGTGGCACCTGAGCCACGAGGGCCTTGACCTCGAAGATCCGGGCAATGAGCCTCAGTACGAGAAGCCCGGCTTTCTGGAGCTGGGCGTCAGCCCCAAGACCGCACCGGATAAATCCGAGTTCGTGGAGCTGGAATTTGAAAAGGGTGTGCCTGTCAGCCTGAACGGTGAGAAGATGAAGCCTGCCGCCATCATTGCGGGCCTGAACGAGATCGGCGGACGCAACGGCATCGGCCTGTACGATGTGGTGGAGAACCGTCTGGTGGGCATGAAGAGCCGCGGCGTGTATGAGACCCCCGGCGGCACCATCCTGTACAAGGCCCACGAGGTGCTGGAGACTCTGACGCTGGACAAGCTCACCGCCCACAAAAAGCGTGAGCTGGCCATCACCTTTGGCGAGCTGGTGTACGACGGCCAGTGGTTCAGCCCGCTGCGCAAGGCCCTGAGCGCTTTCGTCACCTCCACGCAGGAGCATGTCACCGGCAAGGTGCGTCTGGAACTGTACAAGGGCAACCTGATCAATGCAGGCGTCTGGTCGCCCTACTCCCTGTACCGTGAGGACATTGCAACCTTTGCAGCCGGCGGCGACTACAAGCAGAGCGACGCCACCGGGTTCATCAGCATCTATGGCCTGCCCACCAAGGTACAGGCCATCGTAAACAACGAAAAAGAAGGTAAATAAAGAGTTATGCTTACCGCAGTTACTGGTATCAATTGGGGCGATGAGGGCAAGGGCCGTGTCATCGACCTGCTGGCCGAAAACGCCGATGTGGTCGCTCGCTATCAGGGCGGCAACAACGCCGGCCACACCGTGGTCACCGAGCAGGGCAAGTTCATCCTGAACCTGCTGCCCTCCGGCATTTTGCACCCGGACGTCACCTGCGTGCTGGGCGCAGGCATGGTCATCGACCTCGACCATCTGGCCGGGGAGATGGACGCCATTGAGCAGCGCGGCGTGAAGGTGAACCCCGAAAACCTCAAGCTCTCGGATAAGGCCACCATCTCCATGCCGTGGCACAAGGTGCAGGACGGGCTGGAAGAAGACCGTCTTGCCAAGAACGGCGCAGCCTTTGGCTCCACCCGCCGCGGCATTGCCTACGCCTACAGCGACAAATACCGCAAAAAGACCCTGCGCCTGGGCGACCTGCTGCATCTGGACGAAGAGCGAGTGCAGAACCGCCTGCACATGATCTTGGAATCCAAAAATCTGGAGCTGGCAGGCTGCTACCATCAGGAGCCCATGAGCTACGACGCCCTGCTGGAATGGTGCCGGATGCAGGCTGGGCAGTTTGCCCCGTACATCTGTGATGTGGGGGCCTTCTTGCAGCAGGCCCACGATGCCGGCAAGCGCATCGTGCTGGAAGCCCAGCTGGGTGCCATGCGCGACATCGACTACGGCATCTTCCCCTTCACTTCCAGCTCCAACACGCTGGCAGCCTATGCACCACTGGGTGCCGGCATCCCCAACTGCAGGCTCGACCACGTGGTGGGCGTGCTGAAAGCTTACTCCACCTGCGTGGGTGCAGGCCCCTTTGCCGCTGAGAACGCCATGAGCGAAGATTGGAACGAGCAGCTGCGCAAGGCGGGCGGCGAGTATGGTGCGGCCACCGGACGTCCCCGCCGGGTGGGCCCCTTTGACTGCGTAGCCAGCCGCTACGGTCTGGCCTGTCAGGGTGCAGACAAGATTGCTCTGACCAAGCTGGATGTGCTCAGCAGCATGAAGGAGATCCCGGTCATCACCGGTTATACGCTGGACGGTAAGGAAGTTCCCCGCTTCGACCCGCTGTCCGACCTGGACCGTGTAAAGCCGGTGGTCACCCTGCTGCCGGGCTGGAACTGTGACATCTCCGGCTGCAAGAGCTGGGATGAACTGCCCAAGCAGGCAAAAGCTTACGTGGAATTCCTCGAAAAGCAGCTGGGCCACGAAATCCAGTTCGTCTCTACCGGCGCCGAGCGCGAAAAGTTCGTGCTGAAAGGGGAATGGCTGTGAGACATTTTATCGAGCCGAACAGCTTTACGCAGGAAGAGCAGCTGCGCCTGCTGGACCTTGCCGACCGCATGGAAGCAGACCCCGCGCCCTATGCCCACCTGTGCGACGGACGCATTCTGGCGACCCTGTTCTACGAGCCCTCCACCCGCACCCGCCTTTCGTTTGAATCCGCCATGCTGCGGCTGGGCGGCAAGACGCTGGGTTTTGCAGGGGCTCAGCTCTCTTCCGCCAGCAAGGGCGAGACGGTGGAGGACACCGCCCGCGTGGTGAGCAATTACGCGGACGTCATTGCCATGCGCCACCCCAAAGAAGGTGCACCGCTGCGGGCATCCCTCTATGCCCGTGTGCCCGTCATCAACGCCGGTGATGGCGGCCACGCCCACCCCAGCCAGACTATGATCGACCTGATGACCATCCGCCAGCGCAAAGGGCGGCTGGATCATCTGACCATCGGCTTTTGCGGTGACCTCAAGTTTGGCCGCACGGTCCACTCCCTGACCGATGCGCTGGCTCAGTTTGAGGGCAACAAATTTGTGTTCATCTCGCCGGAGGATCTGCGTCTGCCGCAGTATGTGAAGAACGAATCGCTGGAGCCCACCCATCAGGTGTACAAGGAAACGGCAGACCTTGAAGCGGAACTCCCCTCTCTGGATGTGCTGTACATGACTCGCATCCAGCAGGAGCGCTTTTTCAACGAGGAAGAGTACCTGCGTTTAAAAGGCTGCTACCAGCTGGACGAAAAAATGCTGCAGAAGGCCCCGGCTGATATGCCGGTGCTGCACCCGCTGCCCCGCATTGATGAGATCAAAAAAGATGTGGACGACGACCCGCGGGCGGCCTATTTCGACCAGGTGCACAACGGCGTTTACATCCGCATGGCCATCATTCTGGCTGTGCTTGGCATCCCGGACCCCGTTACCGGCACCAAAGTGCTGGAAGCATGATAAGAACCCTCTTTCCTGAAAAAGAAAGCCGGGCAGACCGCAGTCTGTCCGGCTTTCTGCTGTTATTTAGTCCACTACCGGGATATCCAGCCCGAATTCCAGCGGGCGGAAGCGCGGGCAGACGTTTTCGGTGATGCAGATGACCGATGCAGCCAGACGGCTGCCGATCTCGCAGGCTTCGGCCAGCGTTTTGCCGTAGGTCAGGCCGATGGTAACGCCGGCAAAGAAGGCGTCGCCTGCGCCGGTGGTGTCGATCACATCCACCTTTTTGGCGGGCACGATGCCGCATTCACCATTGGAACGGGCATACACAGCCCCCTGACCGCCCATGGTGATCACCATGCTGGGGATGTTGGCGCTGTGCACATTAGCGGCCAGCACCCTGCACATCTCCTCCGGGCTCAGGTGGTCGTAATCGTCCGAGAACAGCAGCCCGGCCTCCTGCTGGTTGCACACAAAGCAATCGATCTGCTGCAGAAAGTCCCGGCGCTCCATGGCAATGCTCATGTTGGAGACCACGGCATAAACTTTTTTGTGGTATTTCTGGGCAAAGTAGAGCACCTGCTTCACCGTCTCTTTTTCCAGGTCCAGTTCCAGCGCAATGCTGTCGCAGTCGGCAAAGATCTCGTCACCCTTTTCCTCCAGCAGGGCGGTGAGCGGGGTGGTGTCTGGCCGCTTGGAAATGGCGGCATAAACATCGCCGTCACCGTTAAAAATGGCCAGCCAGGTGCCCATGCCGTCCGGCACGCGCCGGATGTACTGGGTGTTTACCTTGTGGTTTGCCAGCTTGTCGATCACGTCCTGGCCCATGCCGGTGTCATCCACCAGGCTGACGAAGGTGGGGCGCAGCTCCACATTGGCAATGTCCTCCACCACGTTGCGGCTCACGCCGCCGTGCACCTGCTCCACACGGCCAGCGTTTTTTCCGCTGGAAAGAAGAGTAGAAGCAAGGGGATAGCCCTTGATATCCACAAAAACAGCTCCAAGTACCACGATTCCCATAACAAAAACCTTTCTGAATGCAAGAAATATTTACACTTATTATACCGTATTCTGACACAATGCGCCATCCCTTTTGCGCAAAAAACGGCAAAGGTCAGGCAAGGGCCGTCTGTGCGGTGCGCACCAGATATTCCATGGCCTGCACCGGGTACTGCCCGGCAGCGGTCTCGCCGGTCAGCATCACGCTGGCCGCACCGTCCAGCACGGCGTTGTAGATGTCGCTCACCTCGGCCCGGGTGGGCACCGCACGGCTGCACATGCTGTCCAGCATCTGGGTGACCACCATAAAGGGCACACCGGCGGCCCGGCAGGCGGAGGAAAGCTGCTTCTGGCAGCGGGGCAGCTCCCACAGCGGCATGGCGTTGCCAAGGTCGCCGCGGGCAATGACTACCTCATCCACAAGGTGGATGAATTCCGGCAGGGCCTTTACACCGGTCATGTTCTCAATTTTGGCAAAGATGCGGATGTCTGCCGCACCGGCTTCGTCCAGTGCACTGCGCAGGGCCAGAATGTCCGCTTTGCCGCGCACAAAGGGCAGCATCACGCCGGTCACGCCGCACTGCTTTGCAAGCTTGAGATTCTGCAGGTCCTCTTCCGTCAAAGTGGGCGAGGGCACCGTAAGGCCCGGTGCGGCAATGCTCTTGCGGCTTTGCAGGGTGCCGCCGCGCACCACCGTGCACACAAGGGCATCCGGCAAAGCCTGCGTGACCTGCACCAGAAGCTTGCCGTCGTCCAGCAGAAGCGTCTGGCCCGATTTTGCGGCCTGCACCAGCGCCGCCGGGCAGGGCACGCCGCCCGCACCAAGGCGCACGGCGCTGCCTTCAATCAGTGTCAAAGGCTGGGGCAGCGTGCCGATGCGCAGTTCCGGGCCCTGCAGGTCGATGAGCAGCTGCCGGATACCGGCAGCGTGGATCATTTCCAGCCAGTCGGTGTGCGCCGCCAGCGGCCCGTGAGAAAGGTTCATGCGGATGCCGGTCATGCCGGCGTCTGCCATGCGGCGCAAAGTGTCCGGCTGCGCGCAGGCCGGGCCGATGGTACCATAAAAATCCAAGATATTCACCCTGTTCCTGTTTTTTGATGCTATGATATTTTTATTATTGTAACATGAACCTCGTCGGAAAGAAAGGGGACAGAGCTGAAAAAGCATCATACACAAAGCCCGGTGCAGGCATTGAGCCAAGGTCAAAAGGTGCTATAATAAGAACGACTGTTTTGGCAGCAAAAGAGAGGGATGGAATATGAAGGACAAAATACAGACGATCGGCAAAAGCGTGCTGATCCTGGTACTGGTGGTGCTGGTGGGCACCATGATGCTGCAGATCGAAAAGCTGCAGGGTACTGCGCGGGTCATCAACTACGCGGGCCTTGTGCGCGGCGCTACCCAGCGGGAGGTCAAGCTGGAAGTGACCGGCAACGAAAACGACGAGCTGATCCAGTATCTGGACGATATCCTCAGCGGATTGAAATATCAGGACGGCCATTACGACCTCATCCGCCTGAACGACGACAGCTACCTGCAGAAGCTGGATGTGCAGATCGCCCTGTGGCAGCAGCTGAAAGTGGAGATCAAACAGGTGCGCAAGGTGGGCTGGGAGCAGACCGACATCGTGGAGATGAGCGAGGAATACTTTGCCCTGGCCGACGAGACCGTTGCGGCAGCAGAGGCCTACTCGGAGCACATTGCCGCTCTCATCCGCGGGCTGGAGATCGCCTCGGCGGTGGATATGGCGGTTCTGGTGCTGATTTTGGTGGCACAAACGGTGGAAGCGCTGCGCATCATGAAGCAGAACAGGGAACTCAAGCAGAAGGCCTATCTGGACCTGCACACCGGCCTGCCCAACAAGAGCAAGTGTGAAGAGCTGCTGCACGACCCGACCTTTATCGAAAAGCCGCTCGCCTGCGTGATGTTCGATTTGAACAACCTCAAAAAGGTCAATGATACGCTGGGACACACCGAGGGCGACCGCCTGATCCTGAACTTTGCACGCATTCTGCGGCAGGTGGTGCCGCAGGAGAATTTTGTGGGCCGTTACGGCGGCGATGAATTCATCGGCATCATTGATAATGCAACGCAGGCTGGCCTGACGCAGCTGATGAAGGACCTTCAGGCCGAGATCGACCGCTTCAACGCGGACGAGGAAAATATCAAGATCAGCTTTGCCTATGGCTGGGCATTCTCCACCGACTACGCCCACTGCACTTTGCGGATGCTGTTCGACCGGGCCGACCGCTATATGTACGAAAACAAGCTGCGCAGCAAACAGAGCCGCGAGGCTGCCGAAGCGATCCGGCAGTAAAAGAAGCCAAATAAAAAATCGAGGGAACAGTTCCCTCGATTTTTTATTTACCGGGCAATGCCGATGCGCTTTTTAAAGCCCTCCCACAGGGCCACCACCCGCTCCCGGGGCAGGAAGTAGTTTACCAGCAGGGCGATGATAACGCCAATGGTGGTATCCAGAATGCGGTTCAGCGCGTAGCTGACGTAGGTCTCCACCGGTGTGGAGTACAGCACGATGCACAGCACCACACCGCCCGGCTGCACGCCGCCCGGCCAGAAATACTGGCACAGCAAAATCAGAATGACCGTAGCAATGCCCAGCAGCACCGCCAGCAGCATGCTGTGCCCACCCTGCGGGTAAAAGCGCAGGTACACCCAGAACACTGCAATGGACAAAAGGCCGCCGATCAGGGTGCCGAACAGACGGTTGCCGCCGTTCTTGATGGAATCCGGCATGTCGGTGCCCATGCCAAAAATGACGCCGATGCAGGCAAAGGCCGGGTTGCGGCCGATCAGGCAATAGGCCATGGCCACCAGCATGGCCGTGACCGAGGTCTTGATGTTGCGCCAGCCCACATGCAGGCGGAAATCCGAGCGCGGAAATTCAGGCATAGATGTTCCCTCCTAGATAGATCACCAAAGCATCCGCAAAGAATCTTTACTTGTATACAATAGCACGGATGAAGGGCCGCTTCAAGAGGAAAATGCCGAAAAACAGTAAAAAATGCAAAAACAAAGGCCCGGCGGCTTTCCCCTGCGGGAAAGCTGCCGGGCCTTTTATGAGAAAAAGAAGAAAGAAAACGCTCAGAGGTTCAGCTCAGCAAAGGCTCAGATGCCTTCGGTGGCTGCAATGCGGCCTGCGCGGCGGCCGAAGGTAACGGTGCGGCCGCAGGCTGCGCCAGTGGACAGGTTGGGGTAGGTGCCGGAGAAGTATCCGCCGGAGTCGTTGCCCACAACATACAGGCCCGGGATGGGGTCGTTGTTGGTATCCACAGCGTTCATGTTCAGGTCGATCTGGATGCCGTCCATGGTGCACAGGATGTAGCCGGTGTTCTTTGCGCCGTAGAAGGGAGCGGTGCGGATGGCGCTCATGCGGTGGGCTTCCTTGCCAAAGTCCTCGTCCACGCCCTTGTCGTACAGCTCGTTGTAGCGCTCCACGGTAGCTTCCAGCTGGTCTGCGGGCAGGCCCAGCTTCTCAGCCAGCTCGGCAATGGTGTCGCACTTGAACACAAAGCCGTTCTCCACAAGGCCCGGCAGCATGTTCTGCTCCACTGCCTGATAGGGGATGTTGGGGTCCGCATTGTTCGGGAACGGGAACATGCGGCTGCAGCCATGGGTCTTGAACTCCTGAATATAGGTTGTCCAATCGGAGTCAAAAATGGTATAATGGCAGTGATCCTTGTTGAACTCGTCCGCGTGCAGGATGCCCTCGTAAGTGCCGGACTCGTTGAAGAAGCGCTCGCCGCGGGAGTTGACCTTCAGGAACGGCTGGCTGCCCATCCAGAAGAAGCCGCTCTCGCCGTTCTCGGTCTGGTCACGGCCGGGCACTGCGTCGGGCTTCAGGGCGGCACGGTCGAACATCATCATGCTGTGGGTGTCGTCGAACTTTGCACCCACCCAGATGCAGGCCTTGATGCCGTCGCCGGTAGCGCCGGGGATGGAACCGTTGCGGCCCACGATGGCCAGGTTCTGGGGCTGCAGGGCCTCCATCATGTCGTAGTTCAGGGAGTAGCCGCCGGTGCACACGATGACGCCCTTGGAAGCGTTGATGCGGATGTACTTGCCGTCCTCGTTCTCAGCGATAACGCCCACCACGCGGCCGTTCTCCTTCACCAGCTCCACCATGGGGGTGTTGTACATGAACTCCACACCCAGGCCGGTGGCATAATCGGTCAGCACCTTGGCACCGTTCAGGGTCTCGCCGTGGCCGTCGTCCGAGCCGGTCCAGCGGGGAGAGTGGCCGGTAGCAAAGTGGATGTAGCGGTCGTCGGGGTCGTCGCCGCCGGCTTCGTGCCACAGCTCCACGCCGCGGTCTGCCAGACGGTCGCCGTACCAGTCGATGGTCTCGGCAGACTCTTCGCAGAACAGGCGCACCAGACGCTGGTCGATGTGGCCGGCTGCGATCTTGGTCATCTCGGTGATGTAATCGAACTTGTCGATCTTGGTGCCCCACTCCTTCTGATAACGGCTGTCCACGCCGCCCAGGTCGTCGCGGATGCCGCCGCTGGTCACCTTATCAATGACCAGGGTCTTTGCGCCGTTCTCGGCAGCGCTGCAGGCTGCGAACAGACCGCCGGTGCCGCCGCCGACCACCAGAACCTCGGTGTCGAAGGTGTCCACGATGTCACTGTCTGCGATGACGGGTGCGGTGCCCAGCCACTTGGGGGTGCCGTCGTCCACGGCCTCGGTGGTCTCCTCGTTGGAAGCCAGACCCATGGCCTGCTCAATGCAGCTTGCAGCAGCCTTCTTCACGGCCTTGCTGGTGATGGTAGCGCCGGAAACAGAGTCGATCTCGGAGCTCTGTGCGGCCATGAGTGCTTCCTGGAAGTCGGCAGCAGAATCCACGGCCAGTGCGATGGTCTCCTTGGAGGTATCTACCTTCACTTCGGTAATGGCGCTGTCACTGAAGGTCATGGTGACAGTCACGGCACCGGTACCGGTCTCGGTAGCGGTGTAGGTACCGGGGGTGTAGATGCCAGCGTTGCCGGAAGCGGCTGCAGGGGTGCTGTCTGCCTTGCCGCTCTTGCATGCGGCCAGACCGGCAGCGGTGACGCCGGACATGGCAGCTGCGGCAGCAACTTTCAGAAAGCCCTGACGAGAGAGTTTTTCCATGTTGTTTCTCCTTTTTCTTCTTATCTTCTTGCCCGAAGTCGAACTTCGCTTCGTCAAAAGTTTAACTTTGCCATGTCTTAGTTTACACCTGCGGCAAACACGCAGGTCAAGAAGAAAACGTAAAATATTTGTCAAACGATGTTGTATCCAACAAAACAGCCCATGCAGGAAAGGAGCATCCCAAACCATGTGTGCACGCCGCAGAGACCCGGCCGTCCGGAACTACGCCATCGGCGATTTTGCAAAAAAGGCCGGTGTATCCACGCATTTTCTTAAATTTTATGAGGAAAAGGGCATCCTTCACCCCATCGTGCAGGAGAACGGCTACCGCTACTATGACATCCGGGATGCCAGCCTTGTACTGGAATGCTTCCGCATGAAAAACATGGGCCTTTCGGTGCGCCAGATCGAAAAAGGCATCCATGACTGCACCGAGCAGGATGTGGCCGGGATGCTGGAACACCGGGAAAAGGCGCTGGAAAGCCAGCTGCGCACCCAGCAGATGCATCTGATGGGACTGCAGAACCTGCGGGTAGCCCTCAGGTTGTGTGAGCAGGGGGAGTGGAGCGTGCGCACGGTGCCGGATATCTGGTATATGCCGCACACCATCGACAAGGAGTTTGTGCAGGACGACCGCATTTACGATCAGCTGCCCGGCTGGATGGAATGGATGCCGGTGGTCACCTCGGCTCAGATCGTATATGGAGATGGCGAAAGTGCCCAGCGGATGGAATGGGGGCTTGGGCTGGAACAGGCCGAGGCACAGCAGCTGGGCTTTGCACCGCAGGAACCGGCCCGGCTGCTGCACATGGGCCGGGTGCTGGAGATCTACTGCTCTTGGAATATTCCGGAGGAAAAGGGTTCAGAGCGGGGGCTGTACCAGTACTGCATGGAGCGCGCCCGGGCACTGAATCTTGTGCCGGAGCCGGTCGTGTTCCGCCGGGTGTTCTGCTATACCGAGAAAAACGGCGCCCGGCAGGTGCACAATATGCTGCGTGTGCCGGTGAAGCTGCCGGAGTAACAAAAAAGGCATGTGCTTTTGCACATGCCTTTTTTGTTACAGGTCTCAGCCCTCAGATGCAAAAAATTCTTTGGTCAGTTTGACCACCGTGCCGGAGAGCAGCAGCAGCGCGATCAGGTTCGGGATGCTCATCAGGCCGTTGAAGGTGTCGGCGATGCTCCACAAAAGGCCCAGGTCCACCGTTGCGCCCAGAATGGACACGAAGGAGTACACCACGAAGAAGGGCTTTGCCACCTTGTCGCTGCGGCACAGGAACACCAGAAAACGGGAGCCGTACAAACCCCAGCCGATGATGGTGGAGAAGGCAAAGCAGCACAGCGCCACGGCGGTAAAGATGGAAGCCCAGCCGCCGTAGGTGGCGGTAAAGCCGCTGATGGTCAGCTCTGCACCGGCGGCGGTGCCGTAGTTTACGGTGGTGCCGCTGCACAGGATGACCATTGCGGTGAGGGTGCAGATGACGATGGTATCGGCAAACACTTCAAAGATGCCGAACATGCCCTGCTTGACCGGCTTTTTGGTGTCGGCGCAGGCGTGGGCGATGGAGCCGGTGCCAAGGCCGGCTTCATTGGAGAAGATGCCGCGGGAGACGCCCTTCTGCATACTGACGAACAGGCTGCCGATGGTGCCGCCGGTGAAAGCTGCAGGGTTGAACGCACCGGCGATGATGGACTCGAACACATAGGGCAGGCTCTGATAGTTCAGCACCATGACGCCCACGGCCAGCACGATGTAGAACAGCGCCATAAAGGGCACCAGCTTTTCGCTCACGCTGCCAATGCGCTTGATGCCGCCCAGCAGCACCAGTGCCACCAGCATGGCCACAAGAATGCCCACAATAAGATTCAGGGTGGAGAGGGCACCGCCGCCCACGATGCCGTATTCCAGCAGGGCGGTGTCAATGGCGGCAACGATGGTGTTTACCTGCGTTGCGTTGCCGGTGCCGAACACGGTCAGCACGCCGAACAGGGAGTACAGTACGGCCAGGAACTGCCAGTTCTTACTTAGGCCGTTTTTAATGTAGTACATGGGGCCGCCCACCCATTCGCCGGTCTTGCTGCGCTCACGGTAGTGAACCGCCAGCGTGACCTCCGCAAATTTGGTGCACATGCCCAGCAGAGCAGAACACCACATCCAGAACACCGCGCCCGGGCCGCCGATGGCGATGGCACCTGCCACACCGGCGATGTTGCCGGTGCCCACGGTGCCCGCCAGTGCGGTGCACACCGCCTGGAAGGGGGTCATGGCACCGTCGGAGGCATCCTTTTTGCGGAACATACGGCCAATGGTCGTCTTGATGGCGTAGGGGAATTTGCGGATCTGCAAAAAGCCCGTGCGCACACTGAGCAGCAATCCCACACCGATGATGCACACCATGGCGGGCACGCCCCAGATGAAATTGTTGACCGCCTGATTGACGGCCGTGATCGTTTCGATCATGATTTTCCCACATCCTCTGTAAAAATACGCTTTTCCGGCCCAAATGCCGGAAAACAAACAATTTATTTTACCGCAATTTTTACGCGCTGTCAAATAAAATGTACAAAAAAGAGGGAGAGTTTTTGGCAAACTCTCCCTCAACTGCTTGAAAATGATTTAGTTTACTTTGCCTTCGCCGTCCAGTGCTTCTTCCAGCGTGTGCCAGGCAAGCACGGCGCACTTGACCCGGGCGGGCACATGGGCGATGCCCTGCAGCGCAGCCACATCTTCCAGATCGTCCAGCTGTTCCGGCGCGATCTTACCTTTTATCATGTCAAAGTACAGGCCGATCAGGCGGCGGGCATCCTCCACGGTGCGGCCCTTCACAAGGTCGATCATCAGGGAAGCGGACGCCTGGCTGATGGCGCAGCCGCTGCCGATGAAACCGGCATCTTCAATTTTGCCGTCCTTCACCCGCAGCTGCAGGGTGATGTCGTCGCCGCAGCTGGGGTTCACGCCCTCCAGGCTGTGGGTGGCATTTTCCACCGGGTGGCGGTTTTCCTTGCTGCGGCTGTTCTCGGTGATCACCTGGGTATACAGTTCGTTCAGGTTCATAAGTCCATCACCTTTCGTACATTTTCCAAGTTTTCCAGCAGCGCGTCCACATCCTCTTCGGTGTTGTAGACGGCTACGCTGGCGCGGCAGCAGGAGCCGATGCCCAAAAAGTCCATCAGCGGCTGTGCGCAGTGGTGCCCGGCACGCACAGCCACGCCGCCTGCGTCCAGAATGGTGGCTACGTCATGGGGGTGCACATCCTGCACGTTGAAGGACACCACGCCGAAGCGGTTTGCAGCGGTGGGGTCGCCGTAAACGGTGAGCCACGGCATGTTTGCCATGCCCTTGAGCATCCGGTCCAGCAGGGCGCGCTCGTGCTCCATCATGGCGTCCCAGCCGATGCCGTCCATGTAGTCCAGCGCGGCGGCAAAGCCCACCTCGCCGCCCACGTTGCGGGTGCCGGCTTCAAACTTGCGGGGACCTTCCGCCCAGGTGGCGCTGTGCTCAAGCACGGCACCGATCATGTCACCGCCGCTGAGGAAGGGCGGCATCTTGTCCAGCAGCTCCGCCCGGGCGTACAGTGCACCCATGCCCATGGGGGCATACAGCTTGTGGGCCGAGCAGGCGGCAAAGTCCACGTCCAGCTTTTTCACATCCACCGGCATGTGCGGGGCGCTCTGGGCGCAGTCCAGCACCACCACGGCCCCCACGGCGTGGGCACGGGCCACGATGGCTTCCACCGGGGCACGCAGGCCCAGCACATTGGAAACCATGCCTACGGCCACCAGCTTTGTTTTGGAAGTGATCTTTTTATCCAGCTCTTCTTCGGTCAGATAACCCAAGGCGTTGGGGTACATATAAACCAGCTTTGCACCGGTGGCCTGCGCCACGCGCTGCCAGGGCACAAGGTTTGAGTGATGCTCTGCCACCGAAATGACGATCTCATCGCCTTCGTGCAGGAAATGCATCCCGTAGCTGTAGGCCACCAGATTCAGGGATTCCGTCGTGTTCTGGGTGAACACAATTTCGTCGTCCTGTGCATGGAAGAACTGCGCCACACGGTGGCGGGCACCCTCGTGGGCGTCGGTGGCACGCATGGCCAGCTCGTAGACGCCCCGGTGGGGGTTGGCATTGTCATGCTTATAGTAGTTCGTCACGGCGTCCAGCACCTGGGTGGGGTGCTGGGTGGTGGCGGCGCTGTCCAGATAGACCAGACGGTTGCCGTTTTCGTCTGCGGCCAGAATGGGAAAGTCCTTGACCCAGGGGTTATTCATCTTCGTCCAGCCTCCTTGCAGCTTCGGCCTGCACCTCTTCGCGCAGGGCGTTCAGCGGAATTTTATCCAGTGCGGGGGCAAAGCGGGCGTCCACCATCAGGCGGCGGGCCTGCGCTTCACTCAGGCCGCGGGAACGCAGATAGTAGAGCTTTTCTTCGTCCAACCGGCCGATGGAAGCGGCATGCTGGCCTTCCACTTCTTCCTCGCCGCACAAGATCAGCGGGGCCGTGCGGTTGCGGGCGGTGGGGCTGAACAGCAGCACATCCTCACTTTCGTGGCCCACGCCGCGCTTTGCACCCCGGCGGAAGTCGATGGTGCCGCGCAGGATCTTGCTGGCATTACCGGTCAGCACACCGGCAGTGTGCATCTCGCACAGGGTGTCCTTGGCGGTGTGCACGGAGACATCGTTGTAATCCAGCACGGCATCTTTGCCGCCAAAGTAGACGGCGTCGAGGTCGTACTCGGCCTTTGCATGGTCCAGCAGGGCGCGGGTGCCGCAGGCGGAAACACTGCCGCCCAGCTCAATGCGCACCTGTTCCACTTTGGCACCGGCGGCTTCTTCCACGGCCACAGCGCCCCAGCGGCGGGCACGGCTGCCCAGCAGCTGCACCTGCACCAGTTTGACCTGTGCACCTTCGGCGGCACGGATGCGCACAAGGCTGGCTGCCGCGCCGTTTTCGGCGTCACCCTGCAGCACCTGCACGAGGGTAACGCTGGCATTGGCTTTTGCGTCCACATCCAGCACGCTCAGAGCGTTTGGGTGGGCGGCGTCCAGCGTGAACTCGAACACGGCCGGCTCGGCCACTGCGACATTTTCAGCAACCGTCAGCGCATGGCGCACGGTGGCATTTTCCAGCACAAAGGCATCCGCTTCTGCGCCCATGCCGCTCTCGGCAAAACTTGTAAATTCTTCTTCGCTCTCGCCGACCCCGGCGGGCAGGGTGACGGCAAAGTTCGCTTCGCCCCAGTCCCCGGCAGGTTCCGGCAGGGCAGCGGCCGCAGGGGCCGTGTTGACGCCGCACTGGTTCCAGGTGGGCACCGGCAGGCGGTTCATGTTTGTATCATTCATCAAAAACGCCCCCTTCTCAGCCAATGCTGCCTTTCATTTCCAGATGGATCAGGTTGTTCATTTCCACGGCGTACTCCACGGGCAGCTCCTTGGCAATGGGCTCCGCAAAGCCGCCCACGATGAGGGCCCGGGCGTCCTCTTCCGAAAGGCCGCGGCTCATGAGGTAGAACACGGCTTCCTCGCTGATGCGGCCGATCTTTGCTTCGTGGCCCACATCCACGGCGTCGCAGCGGATGTCCATTTCCGGGATGGTATCGGAGCGGGAACGGTCGTCCAGCATCAGGCTCTCGCAGGAGACGGCGGACTTGGAATTCTTCGCATTGGGCAGCACTGTGACGGAACTGCGGAAGTTGGAGATGCCGCCGTCCCGAGCAATGGACTTGGTGGTAATGTGGGAGCTGGTGTTCGGGGCCGCGTGCACCACCTTGGCACCGGTGTCCAGATCCTGCCCGGCACCCGCAAAGGTGATGCCGGTGAACTCCATGCGGGCACCTTCGCCCGCCAGAATGCTCATGGGGTACAGGCAGGAGGTGTGGGAACCAAAGGAGCCGGACACCCATTCAATGGTGCCGCCCTTTTCCACTTTGGCACGCTTGGTGTTCAGGTTGTACATGTTCTTGGACCAGTTCTCAATGGTGGAGTAGCGCACCCGGGCATTCTCGCCCACATAAATCTCTACGCAGCCTGCGTGCAGGTTGGCAACATTGTACTTGGGGGCCGAGCAGCCTTCGATGAAGTGCAGGTAAGCACCCTTGTCCACGATGATAAGGGTGTGCTCGAACTGGCCTGCACCCTTGGCGTTCAGGCGGAAGTAGGACTGCAGCGGAATCTCCACATGCACCCCGGCGGGCACATACACAAAGGAACCGCCGCTCCAAACGGCACCGTGCAGGGCTGCAAATTTGTGGTCGGTAGGGGGCACCAGTTTCATAAAGTGGGTGCGCACCATCTCGGCATAGGGGCCGGTGAGGGCACTTTCCATGTCGGTGTACACGACGCCCTGCTCGGCCACCTCGGACTTGACGTTGTGGTACACCACCTCGGAGTCGTACTGCGCACCCACACCGGCCAGCGAAGCCCGCTCGGCCTTGGGGATGCCCAGACGCTCGAAGGTGTTCTTGATGTCCTCGGGCACATCGTCCCACTTGCCGCGCATTTCGGTGTTGGGACGCACGTAGGTGACGATGTTGTTCATGTCCAGCCCTTCGATGGAGGGGCCCCAGTTCTGCACCGGCATCTTGTTGTAGGTGTCCAGTGCTTTCAGGCGAAACTCCCGCATCCAATCCGGGTCGTGCTTTTCCTCGGAAATTTTCTCCACGATGTCGCGGGTCAGGCCGGAGTTCACCTCAAAGGCGGCGTTCTCGCCGTCCTTGATGTCGTAGATGCTGCGGTCTACCTCGGCGACATCGGTCTTTTCGGTTTCAAAGGCTCTCATTTTGCTTCGTCCTCCTTCACCGCATGGAAGCCCTCCTCGATGATCTCGTTCACCAGCTCGTCGCCGCCGGTGCGCACGATGTGGGCATCATCCAGCACATGGACGTAATCCACCTTCAGGCCCTCCAGAATTTTGGCGTTGTGGGTGATGATGATGAGAGCGTTGGTCTCATTGTGGTAGGCTTTCACGCCCCGGGCCACGGTCTTAACGGCGTCCACGTCCAGGCCGGAATCGGTCTCGTCCAGCAGGGCGAGCTTGGGCTTGAGCATGAGCAGCTGCAAAATCTCGCTCTTCTTCTTCTCACCGCCGGAGAAGCCCACGTTCAGGTAACGGTCGGCGTAGGACGGGTCCATGCCCAGTGCTTCCATCTGCTGGGCCAGCTCCTTGCGGAAGGCGAACACCTTGACCGGCTTGCCGGTGATGGCGTTCTGGGCCGTGCGCAGGAAGTTTTCCAGCGTGATGCCGGGAATCTCTTCCGGCGTCTGGAACGACAGGAACATGCCCGCACGGGCACGCACGTCGGCAGGCTCGTGGGTCACATCCTGACCGTTGAAAATGATCTGGCCGCGGGTGATGGTGTAGCGCGGGTCGCCCATCAGGGCGCTCATCAGGGTGGATTTGCCGGCACCGTTGTGGCCCATGAGGACATGGGTCTCACCGGCGTTGATGGTCAGGTTCAACCCGTCCAGCAGAACTTTCTGTTCCTCGCCGACGGTGACCTGCAGATCTTTGACTTCCAGCAGCGGACTGCTCATAAAATGCACCTCCAAAAGTGACAAAACCGGGCACATCACTCAAATCCGAGTGACGCGCTAGGATAACTCTCTGAGTGCATTCTATACCTTTTTAATAGGGATTGCAAGCCCGGTCATAAAGTGTTCATACACTTTGGCAGAATCTACAAAGATATCCGACTACTGTACTAGGAGATTGTGCAGGAAAAGGGCAGCCGTGAAATGCCGGGAACCGCATCGGCCTCTTCTGTGAAAAAGAGCTTCCGAAAATCCGCAGATTTTCGGAAGCTCAAGTTAAAAGATAATAGTTCCGCTAGGAATGCACAGAGCGCAAGCGGAGTGCATTTAAAATCAAAGACGTTTTACCGTTTTGCAACTGCCTTGCGGTACACCGGGTAGGCCACCAGCGCCGACAGCACCTCGGTGAGCCAGAAGGCGTGCCACACGCCGTTTGCACCCAGAAAATGGCACAGCACAGCGGCCAGCGGCATGATGAAGATGATGTAGCGGCACAGCGAAATGACCAGCGATTCGGCACCCTTGCCAAGGCCCTCCAGCGCACCGGAAGAGGTGGTGGACACTGCCGACACGATAAAGCCCAGACAGATGATGCGCAGGGCGGTCTCACCGGCGGCAATGGTCTCGGGATTGGTGGTGAACAGCTGCATCAGCGGGCGGGATGCAAACAGGCAGATGATGGTGCCTGCCGCCATGATGGCCGCGCTCATGATGAGGGTAAGCTCATAGAGCTTTTTCACGCGGGCATGCTGCTTGGCACCGTAGTTGTAGCCGATGAGCGGGCGCATGCCCTGCACGATGCCGTTGGCGGGCAGATACAAAAAGGTCTGCAGCTTGTAGTAGATGCCCAGTACCACCACATAGCTCTGGGAGAAACCGGCCAGCAGGCCGTTGAGGAAGGTGACCAGCAGGGAAGGCAGGGCCAGATTGAGGATGGCCGGCACGCCGATGCCGTAAAGCTTTTTGTCCAGTGCAGCGTCCGGGTGCAGGCAGCTGCGGCGCAGACGGATGGGCAGTTCGGTGCGGGCATACACAACGAGGTAGACGCACAGGCTCAGCAGCTGTCCGATGCCGGTGGCAAGGGCTGCACCCGCAATGCCCATGGCGGGCACCGGGCCAAGGCCGAAGATGAGAATGGGGTCGAGGATGATATTGCACACACAGCCAAAGATCAGCGCTGCCATGGTCACCTTCATGCGGCCCACGGCCTGGAACATCTTTTCAAAAGCCAGCGCCGCCATGTTGATGGTGGCAAACAGGAACACGATGGTAGAGTAGGTGATGCCGGACGCGATCAGGCTTTCGTCGGCGGTGAACCGGCGCAGAAAGCCGGGCATGATGGCGATGCTGACAAGGGTGATGAGGATGCCGTGCACAAGGCTCAGGGCCATGCCGTGGGTGGCGGCGGTTTCGGCCTTTTTGTGGTCGCCTGCACCGAGGTACAGTGCGATCATGGCGTTGATGCCGATGCCAAAGCCGATGGCAATGGCATTGGCAAAGTTCTGGATGGGGAATACCAGCGAAAGGGCTGTCATGGCGTCCTCGCTGATACGGGCCACGAACAGGCTGTCCACAATGTTGTACAGGCTGTTTACCAGCATGGAAATGACGTTGGGCAGCGCCATGGAAACCAGCAGCGGCAGCACCGGTTTTTCTTTCATAAAGGTCTCGTTCATAGTTTTTTGATTGCTCCTGATAAATAGATGGGTTCAGGTGTAGATTGGTCCAGGTGTGCAAAAGTTTCGTCAGAAACTTTTGCACACAAAAAAGCCACACAATGGCTCTTTTGAAGTCATTGTGTGGCGAAAAGTAGCATATTGCTGTAAAAATCCACACGAATTTTATTGACTGTAAGATAACACAGTTCCCGGTGAATGTCAAGATTTTGCATCGCAAAAGTATGACTTTTATAGACTTGACCATTTTTCACTGGGACGCTACAATAAAAATGGATACTTTATAAAAGGAGAAACTGCCATGAAATGGATGATCGCGTCCGACCTGCACGGGTCTGCGTTTTACGGCCGCCAGATGATCGATGCCTTCCGGCGGGAAGGGGCCGACCGCCTGCTTCTGCTGGGAGACCTGTTGTACCACGGCCCCCGCAACGACCTGCCGGAGGGCTATGCCCCCAAAGAGGTGATCCCTCTTTTGAACGGCCTGAAGCCGCAGCTTTTGTGCGTGCGCGGCAACTGTGATGCCGAGGTGGACCAGATGGTGCTGGATTTCCCCATTCTGGCGGATTACGCAGTGCTGCCGGTGGGCAGGCGGCTGGTTTACGCCACCCACGGCCATGTGCACAACCTGAAAAATCTGCCGCCGCTGGCAGCGGGCGACATCCTGCTGCACGGCCACACCCATATCCCGGCCTGGACGGAATTTGGGCAGGGGAATCTCTACCTGAACCCCGGTTCGCTGAGCATCCCCAAAGAAGGCAGCGTCCACAGCTACATGACGCTGGAAGAGGAGACTTTCCTGTGGAAAACGCTGGAAGGCAAAGTGTACCACGAGCTGAAACTGTGAGCGGCGTTATGGAACTGAACGAAACAATTCTCCGCATCCAGGATGATTTTGAACCGGATAAAATTCTGGAAAGCGGCCAGTGCTTCCGGCCGCACAAGCAGGCAGATGGCTGGTACTGCTTTGTCTCCGGGCGGCATCTGCTGTACCTTAAACCGCAGGGCAGCGGAGCCTATGCTGTGCGGTGCGAGCCGGGCATGTGGGATGCATTCTGGCAGGATTACTTTGACCTTGGCCGCAGCTATGCCGCATTGCGCGGGAAACTGGACGGGCAGGACGATTTTCTGCAGCGGGCTATGGAATACGGCAAAGGCATCCGGGTGCTGCGGCAGGATGCGTGGGAGATGCTGGTCACCTTTATCATCTCCCAGCGCAAGAGCATCCCGGCCATCCGCACGGCAGTGAACCTGCTGGCGCAGCGGTATGGCGAGCCGCTGCACACACCGCAGGGAGAAACGGTATATGCTTTTCCGACGGCACAGGCTCTCTGCCGTGCCGGGGAGCAGGCATTGCAGCAGTGCGGCCTTGGCTACCGCACCCGCTATGTACTGCACGCAGCCCGGCAGGCAGCAGACGGTACATTGGATATGGCAGAGCTGGCCGCCCTGCCGGACGAAGCACTGTTTGCCCGGCTGATGCAGCTGGACGGTGTGGGCAAAAAGGTAGCCAACTGCGTGTGCCTGTTCGGCTATGGCCGGGTGGGCCGGGTGCCGGTGGATGTGTGGATCGACCGGCTTATCCGAGACGAGTTTGGCGGGCACGACCCGTTCCCGCAGTTCGGGCAGGAAGCGGGCATCGTGCAGCAGTATCTTTTCTTTTATAAGCGCAGCATCGGCTGACACAGGGCGCGGCACTTCTGGCAGAAGGGGCTGCGTTTTTTTCTGTTTTTTGCAGGCAAAACCCTTGAAAACAACTATAAATTATGATAAACTAAAACAAACAGTTGTTTACAAGGGAGGGCAGAGCATGGAAACGCAGCGGGCATATCTGGCGATCGATCTGAAAAGCTTCTACGCTTCGGTGGAGTGCATGGACCTCGGCCTCGACCCGCTGACCACCAATCTGGTGGTAGCGGATGCTTCCCGCACCGAAAAGACCATCTGCCTTGCGGTCTCGCCTTCCCTCAAGGCTTACCACATTCCGGGCCGTGCCCGGCTGTTTGAGGTGGTGCAGCGCACAAAAGAGGTGAACGCCCAGCGCCTGCGGGATGCCATCCGCCTGCGCCGGGCGGTAAAAAGAGAAAACGGCAGCTATGACTTTCTGGCGTCCTCGGCAGATGCTGCCCGCCTGCAGGCAGACCCATCCCTGAAACTGGACTACATCACCGCTCCGCCCCGGATGGCCCGCTATCTGGAAGTTTCCACCCGGATCTACAAGATCTATTTAAAATATGTGGCCCCGGAGGACATCCATCCCTATTCCATTGATGAGGTGTTCATCGATGTGACCGGTTACCTGCCGCTGTACAAAATGACCGCCCGCCAGCTTGCCATGAAAATGGTACGCGAGGTGCTGGCCGAGACCGGCATCACCGCCACGGCGGGCATCGGCACCAACCTCTACCTTGCAAAGCTGGCCATGGACATTGTGGCAAAGCACATCCCGCCGGACAAAGACGGCGTGCGCATTGCTCAGCTGGACGAAGAGAGCTTCCGGTATTTTTTGTGGGATCACCGCCCCATGACCGACTTCTGGATGACCGGCCCCGGTACCGTGAAAAAGCTGGAAGCTCACGGCATTTATACCATGGGGGAGCTGGCACGGCTCTCGCTGCAAAACGAGGACTGGCTGTATGACACCTTTGGCGTGGATGCAGAAATTCTCATCGACCATGCCTGGGGGTACGAGCCCTGCGGTATGGCCCAGATCAAAAGCTATAAGGCAAGCACCAGCAGCATCACCGAAGGGCAGGTGCTTGCCTGCCCGTACCCCAACGAGAAGGCAAAGCTCATCGTGCGGGAAATGGCCGAGCTGCTCATGTTCCGCCTGACGGAAAAGAAGCTGGTGACCGATTCGCTGACGCTGGAAGTGGGCTACGACCGCGAGAATGCGGACACCGGCAGCTACCGCGGCGTCACTCAGACTGACCGCTACGGCCGCACCCTGCCTAAAGCGGCCCACGGCACGGTCCGGCTGGATGCACCCACCAATCTGGGCAGCCAGATCGTGGAAGAGAGCGTCAAACTGTTCCAGCGCATCACCGACCCGGCCCTCACGGTGCGGCGCATCAACCTTGCGGCCAACCGGGTGCAGCCGGATGATGGCATCGTGCAGGTGAATCTTTTTACCGACACCCAAAAGCTGGAAAAAGAAAAAAAGCTGCAGCAGGCCATGCTGGGCATCAAGAACAAATACGGCAAAAATGCGGTGCTCAAGGCCAGCAGCTATGAGGAGGGCGCTACCATGCGCCAGCGCAACGGCCAGATCGGCGGGCACAAGGCATAAAGAGGTGAGCGGGATGGACTACGATTATAAGAACAGCAGGGTCGGGCAGGCCACGGCCCGCAAGTATGCGGACATCCTGCACGCAAGCCGCCCGGACAGCGAGGAATCCCGCCACAGGCACCCGCGCATGAGCCTGCAGAACCGTGCCAAGATCTTTTCGCCCTTTGCGGCCCTGCGCGGCTATGATGAGCAGCTGGACGAGGAAAAGCAGCGTTCCCGCCGTGTGCCGAAGCGCACTTTGACCGAGGGAGAGATCACCGCCCTTTCCGATAAGCTGATGCAGGTGACGAAGGGCATGACCATTACGGTGCAGTATTTCAAAGAGGATGCGGCACACCCGGAAATACCGCCTGTGGGCGAGTACCAGACATTGACCGGGCCGGTGGATGCTATCGACCCGGTGTACCGCACCCTGCGTCTGGCTGGTGTGACGGTGCATTTTGAAGACCTGCTTGCCCTGCAGGGCAGCGATATTCAGGACATTGACACCTATCTTGGTATCTCCCCGGAGAAATAAGGAAAAAATAAAGGCTTCCGTCTTTTGGACGGAAGCCTTTTGACTATTTATAAAGGGATACTGACAGGACGGTGCAGCTCAGTTGCGGTAGCAGCGGTCCTGTGTCACGAGCCAGTCTTCACACAGCCGCTGTGCTTCGTCCATGGAGCGGCAAGTGCAATTGAACAGCTTGCCGTGCAGGGAACAATAGGTGTAGCGAACCTTCGGCACACCGTTTTCATCCCGAAACTGAGTGTAGCGTTCTTCACCGGGCATCAGATAGAACTGTTCCATGACTGCATCATCCTTTTTTGCTTTTTCTGTGTTAAAAACACAACGTCCTCATTCTATCACAAACGGCCCGTTCGCGCCATTGACGCTTGCACCAAAAAGCTCCCCGAATTTTCGGAGAGAGTGTGTATTGACAAAGGCACTGTGCCCGGCCCGGCATCGGGCAGTCTGGTACCGGGAGCGTGGTTTTGTGCTGGTTTCGCCCCACAGTAGACAAAAAGGGACGCAGCGGGAGCTGAATCTTTGGTCAGCACTGGGTCTTGCGACTGTCCACAAGATTCTTTTGCGATAGAACCATGAGCTGTATCCCATTTTCCGAGGATGGCGTTCCGTCAAAATCAGCAAAACTTTCCAGAACTTCCATTCCATTTGCCGTAAAAATCTGTTCGATCTCTTTTTGGGAGTACAGCCGGATGGGATTTCCTTCCTGTATATCAGGTTTCGGGAGCGGTGTACCATAAGGAATGTCTGTCTGCCCATAAAGCAGCGTTCTGGTTTTGGCATTCCATTCAAAATTGGATAAAGTCAGACACTTTTCTCCGGCATCCCATAGTTTGCATGGAAAATGGCGGTCGGCATAGTCTGCGTTCATAATGTCCATGAAGTGCCTGCCGCCGGGTTTCAGGGCTTTTGCAATCACTGCAAAAATCCTGGCATTTTCGGTATCATTTTCAAGATACCCAATGGCTCCGTCTGCCAGATTCAGCACCACATCAAACTCATTTTCAAAGGCAACATCCCGGATGTCCGAACAGATAAATGCCGCTTTCAGGTGTTCTTTTTGTGCCTGCGCAGCTGCATATTGGATGTATGCCGGCGTAATATCAACCCCTGTCACTTCAAATCCCCGGCGCGCCAGTTCCAGAGAATGCCGCCCGAATCCGCAGGCAAGGTCAAGAATCCTCTCATTTCCCCGAAGATTCAGCTTGTCGATCAGGAAATCAACTTGACGAACTGTGTCTTCTACCCATGATTGGTTTTGAATGTCAAGTGTCCAAATCTTTTTATACCAATCGCTCTGCATTGCTTTCATAAAAACCTCCTTCTAAAAAAGCATTTGACAAACTAACGTTTGTTAGTTATACTGTAGCCGCTGTTTGTCTGATTGTCAAGGGATTCTTTACATCTTGACGCGAGAGGAGGATATCATGCAATATTTTCTCTTGACAACGGAAAAGTTTTTGATTATAGTAGAACTAACAAATATTAGTTAGCAAAGGGCGTATGAAAGAAAATGGAAGACACCAAGCAGCGTATTCTGGAAAAATCTCTGGAACTGTTTTCGACCAAAGGGTACGATTCCGTCAGTGTGGGCGAGATCGCAAAAGCGGTCGGCATCAAAGCACCCTCGCTTTATAATCACTTTCCCAGCAAGCGGGCCATTTTTGATGCGATCCTGGAAACAACTTCGGCGCACTACCAGGAAGACACCGCTGAGATCTCGGTTCATGTACAGGATTCCCAGAAGGATGTCCCGGTGTTCTCCCACATTTCGGAAGAACTGCTGGTAGAAAAAGTCCGGCAGATTTTCCTTTATTCGCTGCACGATAAAACCATCAGCCAGTTCCGCCGGATGATGACGCTGGAACAGTTCCGCTCCCCGGAATTGGCCGAACTGCTTTCCAAACGCTATGTGGATTGGATGATCTCCTATCACACGGGAATTTTCCGTGCACTGATTGCAAACGGCGAACTGCGGAACGAAGACCCGGATACACTGGCGTGGATGTATGTTTCGCCCATTATTGTTTTGCTGAGCATTTGTGACCGTCAGCCGGAACGGGAAGCCGAAAGCCTTGAAAAGCTGGACGCTCATGTAAGGCTGTTTTTCCGGACCTTTAACATAGAAAGAGGTGAGAATGACCCCCATTTTTCTGTTTGAAACTTACACCATCAGACACTTTATATCTGCAAGGAGAATTTTTTGAAACATACAGCATTTGCACTGGAGCTTGTGGGCTGACCGGGAGGTCTGGCAAAATCCACAAGCCATTCCTCCCGAAGATGACTAGACACAACGCTTCAGGAGGATTATACGATGAACCGCGAAAATAAACGCAAAATGTACGAAAAGGGTTATTACAAAACCCATGCCTGCAACGATACCTTTACCTGCAAAGTCTGCGGACGGGTCTGCACACCACAAAACGCGGGGAGCGACCACCGCAACCATTGCCCCAACTGCCTGTCCAGCCTCCATGTGGACGAAGAACCCGGTGACCGGGCATCCGACTGCGGCGGCATCATGGAGCCGATTGCTGTTTGGGTGCGCAAGGGCGGCGAGTGGGCTATTATCCACCGCTGCAAACGCTGCGGCAAGCTCAGTTCCAACCGGGTGGCCGCAGACGATAACCCCATGAAACTCATGAGCATTGCCATGAAGCCGCTCTGTGAGCCGCCGTTCCCACTGGACTATATTGAGGAAATGACCGCGCTGATGGGCGGTGATGGCCGGATGCGGTAATGAGAATTTCAAGCTGATTGCGGACAAGACAAAACTGCAATCTCACTGCGCTGCCGTATCGGCACCTGGCAGCAAAACGCGCACGATGATTCGGGAGCATACCTTGCCGGAAGATCTTCCACTGTCCTGCCCAAATGCAAATACACCTGTGTGATTTGCTTCATAGCCGGAAAAATGGAAGAAACTGTGCCGGAAAAGGCATAAAGATATGGGAGGGCACTTCGATGGAGTATATCCGCATCACGAAAGAAAACATCGACAAGGAACACATCTGCTGTGCAATGTCCGGCAAACAGAGCCTTGCCAAAAAAGAATGGCTCAGGCAGCGGTTTGAGGAGGGCCTTGTTTTCTACCGCAGCGTAGAACGCGGTAAGTGCTTTATCGAATACATCCCGGCGGAAAATGCCTGGGTTCCCATTGAAGCAGATGGTTGGCTTTATATCAACTGCCTGTGGGTCTCCGGCTCTATGAAAGGCCACGGATATTCCACTGAACTGCTCTCCGAGTGCATCCGGGATGCCAAGGCACAGGGCCGGAAAGGACTGTGCATCCTGTCTGCCGAAGGACGAAAGCGGGAGTTTCTGGCAGACCCCAAATTTCTGGCGCATCAGGGATTTGTAGTTGCAGATGTTTCGGACTGCGGCATCAACCTTATGGCTTTGCCGTTTATGCCGGATGCTGCGCTGCCGAAATTCAAAGCATGTGCAAAACATCCGAGGGTGGATGAAAACGGTTTTGAGCTTTACTATACCGACCAATGTCCCTTTACCTGTTACTGGGTGCCGAAAGTGCAGGAAACGGCGCAGGCACACAACATTCCGCTCAAGGTGGTTCATATCACGGATAAAGAAACCGCGCAGAATACTCCCGCACCTGTCACTACGTATGCGCTGTTTCGGGATGGAAAATTTGTGACGCAGGGCATCCAGTCGGACAAAAAGTTTTTGAAATTAGCAGCAGGGTAACGGAATCACGCAAAGACGCAGAGCAGAACTTGTAAAAAAGTAAGCTGCCCTGCGTCTTTTGTTTTAAGAAAGAACGATTTTATGAACTTTTTGAAGGCTCTTTTTTCCGAAAAGAGAAAAGAAATCAAATGAGATGCTCTGTACGCTATCGATCGGCTGGAACAGCTGCGCTTTTTCATGGTGAAAAATCATATTCCGTACAAAGCACGGGCTGTGCTGCTCCCAGTGCCGCTGAATATGTCGATTCTCCATGAGGGGCGGCTGTTGAATCCGCTCATCATCTGGAACGGCTTCATTTTGGATGGAAACACTCGCTACCGCATCCTGCGGAAGCATCCATTCATCGCTTTCCAGATACAGGAGATCGAACTGGATAAATCATCCAAGGGCATCAACGCCAGCTTACTGCCGAAGAAAGAACCTCTCTAAAAGCATCCATTGACAATCGTTATCAGGAACGAGCCGTTGCAAACGGTTCTCTGATGATGTGCGAGGTGCAGGGTGCCAAAGAGGACTTTATTCGCCGCTGGAATACAATTTTCAAAGAATACCCGGATGTTTTTGAAGATTCGGACTGCCGCAAGATCATTCACGACTTGACCGAAGATGCTGTGCAGTATCTTCTGAAAATAAAGGAGAAAACGATATGATACTTTCTAACCTGAACCTTTCCGGCCTGCCGGAGTGCAGCTTTGAAGTGCGGTACGTTGATAGTGTTCTGCTGAACCCCTGCGCCGAGTACCAGCGGCTGCTCCGCATGGGCAAGGTCGCGCAAATTGCAGCCAACTTTTCGGAGTACATCGCCAATGAACCGAAAGTCAGCTACCGCGATGGCCGCTACTTCGTCTTTGACGGACAGAACACCATCGAGGCACGGAAAACGTGCAACGGTGGGCGTGACCTCCCGATTCGCTGCAAGGTCTTCTACGGCCTTTCCAAAGAGCATGAAGCTCTGCTGTTTGCTGTGCAGACAGGCATTTCCAGCGAACTGACCGCTGGTGAGCGACTCCGCGCAAAACTGGTAGCCCACGAAGAAAACGCCTGTGACTTTGTTTCGGTAACGGAGGACACAGGCGTTCGGTTTGCACTGGATGGGATTCGCGCTCCATGGAAAATCTACTGCATCCGCTCGGCCTATTACATCTATAAGAGCTACGGTTCGGCACTTTACCGTGGTGTTCATGTTTGACCGCCTAGGTCGCCGTGATGATGAAACTCCCTTTATCGTAGAGTGGTTCACAAAGCAGGGCATCGAGGTCTGGAGCGTGAACGAAGGACAGCAGCGGGCGGACGCACACCTATGCCGATGGGCATACGGTAAAAGAAGTCCGGCCCCGGTATAGCTGCTTCTACAAGATTCGGCATCCGGGTGACTGCGATGGGCAGTCCGGCTACGGCGTTTCCAAGCTGGATTCCATTGTGGAAGAAGTTGTTCATCAGATCTTCGCACAGTTCCGCGAGGTTTCCCGGAAGAAGCTGCTGGAATCGGTCAAGACCAACGATGCCGCCCGCATCCAGAAGAAAATCAAAAAAATCCAGAAAGACTTGGAAGCCAAGCAGAAAGAGCTGGATGACCTGAAAGCCGAAACCATTCTGGTCATCCGAGGCGTAAGTGCCTTGGACAAAGAACTGCTCGGCACACTGGTAGCCGAAGCAAAGGACGCTCTGGAGACCCTCGAAAAGCAGCTTGTTCAGGCGCAGGAAGAATACGATGAAGCCACCAAAACGGCAAAGCGCAGCAACTACATCTGCAACGAGCTGTTCACGTGGGCGGATGTGTACGACACTGCCAATCACGATGAACGCCGTGCCATCTTGCAGCAGTTCATCAAGGAGATTCGCGTCCGAAAAGACTATGAAATCTCGATCACCCTGAACGCCAGCTTCAACCAAGTGGAACAACTCAAGGCCGTGTCAACCTACGATGGTGCGGAAATTTTTGATGAAATTTCCGAAAAGGGGGCATAAAACCGATGCTCTTGCCCGCAACACTCTGCAAAATGCAAAGAAAGGAGCGTGAAGACGATGGATTTTCAAAAAGTACATTGATGACCCCGCCCGGTTCGCATCCGACTTCAGGGTTCGGAACCCGGCACGGTCTGCCAAAGTTTTTTGGACATAAAAAACGCCGCATCGTACAAAACGATGCGGCAAATTGGTGGACCTAGAGGGATTCGAACCCTTGACCTCTCGGATGCGAACCGAACGCTCTCCCAGCTGAGCTATAGGCCCATATTTAGGGGCGTGACTCGGTTGGGCGACCAACCGACATACTCCCCATTTGAATGCCCACAACTCCGTGGGGCACAAAAGCGATACTCTTGCACTCCCAGCTGAGCTATAGGCCCATATGACTCTGTAAGTGTAACTCTGTTTGGGAGATTTGTCAAGCATCTTGGCGGGGCACCACAGGATGGTCAGCGGTTGCCCAGCTGCCAGAAGGCTACAGCGCTGGCGGCGGCAACATTCAGGGAATCCACACCGTGGGACATGGGGATCTTTACGGTGTAATCGCAGGCGGCAATGGTGGTATGGGCAAGGCCGTCGCCCTC
This sequence comes from Faecalibacterium sp., assembly GCA_050873025.1. GTDB lineage: Bacteria > Bacillota > Clostridia > Oscillospirales > Ruminococcaceae > Faecalibacterium. The sequence continues at coordinate 149,325 of JBNMHZ010000001.1, forward strand.
CGTACCCAGTACGATGGCAAGTTTGGGTTCGGCGGCAAGAGACGGATCGTCGATGCTTACGGAGCGGTCACTCAGGGCCATGGCTGCGGTCTTGAAGCCCAGCCCATGCAGCTGCGCAATGCCGTTTTCCGGCCAGTCGGCAGGAACCGCACCAATTTGTGCCCAGGGAACCTGGAACACAGTGCCCATGCTCACGCGCACGGCGCGGCGGCACAGCGGGTCGCAGCAGGAGGGAGTGATGAGCACTGCGTCCATATTCAGCGCGGCAGCACTGCGGAAGATGGCACCCACATTGGTAGAATCCACGATGCCTTCCAGCACGGCTACCCGGCGGGCATTGCGGCACACCTCTTCCACAGTGTGCGGCAGCGGACGGCGGAACGCGCACAGCACGCCGCGGGTCAGTTCAAAGCCGGTCAGGCTGGCAAGCACATCCCGGTCGGCGGTATACACCGGTGCATCGCCGCAGCGGGCCAGAATTTCCGCAGCAGGGCCGGTGATCTGTTTGCGCTCCATCAGCAGGGAAAGCGGCTGATATCCGGCGTCCAGCGCCCGGGCAATCACCTTGGGGCTTTCCGCGATAAAGATGCCTTTTTCCGGTTCCAGCCGATTGCGCAGCTGCGCCTGTGTCAGGCGGGCATAAATATCCAGTTCCGGTGCGGAAAGGTCGGTGATCTCAATGATATTCGGCATAGGGGAAATTCTCCTTTGTCACAAAGCAGGGGATGCTCCCTGCACGGAAAATGTTTTTTCTTATTCTAACACAACCTGTGCGGGAATGCAAAGGTCGCGCGAGGTTCTTACCGGCACACATAACGGATATGTAAAACTGATATGAGACAAGACGCCAGAATGTATTATAATAGGGGGCGAAAAGAGGGTGAAAGCATGAAACCAAAACATCGCGGACAGATGTCCGAATCATTCCTGACAGCAGTGTTTCTTTCGCTGTCCGGCGGGCTGCAGGACGCATATACGTACCTGTTCCGCGGCAAAGTGTTTGCCAATGCGCAGACCGGAAACATCGTGCTGCTGAGTGCCAATATCATGGACGGCCAGTGGGACAGAGTGCTGCATTATCTGGTGCCGCTGTGCGCCTTTGCACTGGGAGTGCTGTCGGCGGAAAAGATGCGGGAGCGTTTCCGTGAGATGCAGCGGCTGCACTGGCGGCAGCTCGTGGTGCTGGGGGAAGTGCTGCTGCTGTTCCTTGTGGGTTTTCTGCCCCAGGAGCAGAACCTGCTGGCGAATGCCATCGTTTCGTTTTCCTGCGCAATGCAGGTGCAGGCATTCCGCAAGGTAGACGGCTACGCGTTTGCAAGCACCATGTGCATCGGTGACCTGCGCAGCGGCATGGAAGCACTGTGCATCTGGCGCAAGACCCGGGACCCAAAGTCCAAAGACCGGATGATACGGTATTTCGGCATCATTCTGCTGTTTGCGCTGGGGGCCGGAATGGGCAGCGTGGGTGCGGCACGGTTGGGCGGAAGAGCCATCTGGATCTCCTGCGGACTGCTGCTGGTGAGCTTTGCGCTGATGTTTATCCGGGAAGATCTGGAGGAAAACCCGGTGATCGAAAAAGACTTGACCGAGATCCGGCAGGAGACCCGTGAGATCGACCGTGCCCTGAAGCAGGAGCTGCAGGAAGAAAAAACAGACCTTGAACAGAGCATCCGCAAAAAATAAACAGAGAAAAAACAGGCCGATGCCCCATACGGGACACCGGCCTGTTCTGGTTTACGGTTTACTGAAAAATCATTCCGAGCGCAGGGCGGCGACGGGGTCGCACTTGGCTGCGCTGCGGGCGGGGATCAGACCGCCGAGGATCGTCAGCAGGGTGGCCAGTGCAATCAGGATCAGTGCGGCTTTCGGGGGCAGCACTGCGGTGACACTGCTGGTGCCGGCAATGGAATGAATGAGCATATTGCCGGGGATCAGGAGCAGCAGGCACAGACCGACGCCGATCACGCCGGAGCACAGGCCGATGATGAAGGTCTCGGCATTGAATACCTCCGAAACGTTGTGCTTGGAGGCACCGATGGCGCGCAGAATGCCGATCTCCTTGCGGCGTTCCAGCACGCTGATATAGGTGATGACGCCGATCATAATGGACGAGACCACCAGCGAAATGGCCACAAAGGCCACCAGCACGTTGCTGACCATATCTACGATCTTGGTCACGGCACTCATCAGGGTGCCCACTGTATCCGAGAAGATGATGACCTTGTCGTCTTCGCCCTGTGCACGCATGGAAGCGTTATAGGCGTTCAGATTCTCCACGATGCGGTTCTTGGCCTCAAAGCTCTTGGGGTAGATCCAGATAGAATTCGGGAAGGAATAGGTCCAATAGTTCATGGTATCCAGAACACCCCGGTACGAAGAAGTCGAAGAATTGGACTGCAGATTCAATTTGACCAGATCGATCAAATCATCGGTGCTCATATTGAGCTGGATCGCACTCTGGAATACAGATGCATCGATCTGCAGGGCATCTTCCACCTGATCGCTGAGCTTTGCGATATTGGTCTGGATGGCAGTCTGCAGCTGCTGGCTGATCTGCGCGGTCAGCTGATCCATTACGGTATCCATCTGGGCCTGCAGCGCAGCAGTAAGCTGGGCCTGCAGTGCTTCGCCAAGCTTTTCCGAATAGCTGTTCATCATGGCCTGCAGGTTCTGCTGCAGGGCGGCAGAAAACTGCTCCTCAGCATCGGCAGTGTCCAGCAGATCGCCCATGGAGCCGGAAAGCAGCTGCTTGAAGCGGTCGGTTTTCATATAGGAAGAAAAGCTGATCTTATCCAGATTCAAAATTCCATTGCCGATAATATAGCTCTTGTAGTCCTTCATGATCTTCTGCATCAGATCCTGCAGAGCATCTTCTGAAATGGAAAGATCCATTCCGGCAAACAGTTCCGAAACATCAAGATCCATCTCCGGCAGGTCACTCAGATCCAGCTGGAAGGAAGAAGGATCGATGACGGACGAGAAATCAAAGGAACCCTCGTTCAGATCAAAAGCTCCGCTCAAATCAAAATGAAGCTTGCTGGCGTCGAACTGGAAGGCATCTTTCAGTGCATCAGTGTCCAACGTAAACAGGGAAGAGAGGTCAAAATTGTTGGAAAAATCTTCCTCAGCGGTATCAAAACGATTGCCGGTCAGCACACTGACTTCAGGGTTGGCCAGCTGTTGTTGGATGAGGTCGCTGGACTGGATGTGCTCAAGGGTGTAATAGGTCAGTGCATGGGTGTAGCCGACGCCGGTTGAAAGGATGGTAGAGCTGGCGTCAGCCTTGGGCTGGACGACACCTACGATGGTCAGATCCGGGCAGTCGGCCACGACCTGTTCCATGGCGGCTTCGTCGTCCGCGATGCTGTACCAGACCTTGCGGCTCTCGTCATAGGCGTACTGGTCTGTGGCGGTGATCACCTTGAAATGCAGGCCGATAAAGTCGGTGCAGTTGTACAGGCCGTAATTGGTGGGAGCAGGCGTGCTCTGGTCTTTCCGGTAGTCCTGAAGAAACTGATCCAGAATAGCCTGATCTTCCAGACCCAGCAGATAAAGGGTGTAATCGCTGACGCTGCCATCGGAGTTCAGCACAAGAACAGCCTCATCATAGCTTTCCGGCCAGCGGCCGGCCTTGACATCGTATTGATCCTCGTACAGAGAAGGCTCTTCTGCCATCTCATAAAAAATGTTGGGGTTGCTCATGGAGGATACGATGCCGGCCGCAGTATTGGTGTTGTTCAGAGAAGAAACGGTATCGTCCGGGAAGATCTGGCGCACGGTGCCATCATCGTTCTGGCGGTAGATCAGGGGAGTGGAGCCGTAGCTGTACTCAATGGATGCGGCGTCCTCCCGGATGGGACAGTCCGGATCTTCCAGATAGTCCCGCAGAGCACGGAGATTGTTGTAGTGGGTGGTATCCTGATTCTGGGTCAGCTGTGCGATCAACTCACGCACCGTGACCATGCCTTCCGGAACCGAGGATGCTTCCGAAGAGGAATCTGTGCTGGTATTCCCGGCCAGGGCGGAAGTGTAGCTTTCCGGATCCAGCAGGGAAGCGAGGTCTACGCCAGTCGTTGAAATCTTCAGCGGGTACTCCGAAAGGGTGGAACGCTCCATATCCTGGATATAGTTGCTCACACCGGCGGAGAGCGAAAGGATCAGTGCAATGCCGATGATGCCGATGGAACCGGCAAATGCAGTGAGCAGGGTGCGGGTCTTTTTAGTCAGCAGGTTGTTGAAGCTCAGCGAGAGAGCTGTCAGAAGGGACATGGAGGAATGACCCAGGTTCCGGTACACCGGCGGGGCCAATGTGGCGTTGTCCGGGGTAAAGGAATCGGTATCGGAGAGGATGACGCCGTCCTTCAGCCGGACGATGCGGGTGGCGTACTGCTCGGCCAGTTCGGGGTTGTGGGTGACCATGACCACAAGGCGGTCCTTGGCCACCTCCTTCAGCAGCTCCATCACCTGGATGCTGGTCTCGCTGTCCAGCGCACCGGTGGGCTCGTCCGCCAGCAGGATGCTGGGATTGTTCACCAGAGCACGGGCGATGGCAACGCGCTGCATCTGGCCGCCGGACATCTCGCTGGGGTGCTTGTGCAGCTGGTCGCCAAGGCCTACCTCTGCCAGCGCTTTGGCGGCACGGCTGCGGCGCTCGGCCTTGGAAATGCCGGAAATGGTCAGCGCCAGCTCCACGTTGGAAAGCACCGTCTGGTGCGGGATGAGGTTATAGCTCTGGAACACGAAACCAATGGTGTGGTTGCGGTAGGAGTCCCAGTCACGGTCGGTGTATTTGTTGGTGGAAACACCGTTGATGACAAGGTCGCCGCTGTCGTAACGGTCCAGACCGCCAATGATATTCAGCAAGGTCGTCTTGCCGGAGCCGGAAGGGCCCAGGATGGCAACAAATTCGTTGTCCCGCAGATTGAGGCTTACATCATCCAGCGCCTTTTGGACAAGGTCGCCGGTCTTGTATTCTTTCTTGATGTGTTTGAGTTGGAGCATGTGTTGCAGCCTTTCCGGTGCATTCCGAAAGAATGGCACCGTCGTACATTATAATAAAACGGTCAGTGTCTGCACGCCGGGGCAGAATATGATACCATACTATTATACCGGAACAATATGAAAAAATTGTGTATATCCGGCCGGAAATTTCTGCAGAAAAGGAGAACGGAGAGCTTTGCGGTAAAATTGCAGCAAAAAGCCGGAAAAAACGTCGGAAAGGGTGTTCTTGCGGTTGAATTTGCGTCGCGTTCGTGCTATTTTAATAACAGAAACCTGCAGCAGAAAACCAAAAGCGGCACAAGTAAAAATAAATGCGGCAGTGACGATGCCAAAAAATAACGTTTAAACGCAGCTAATTTTTAAAATGCGTCGTGAAGTGAAAAAATACGACACAAAAGTGCAACAAAATCAAAACTGACACAATTAGACACTTTTTCAGGATTGAACCATACCGCCTTGCTCTTTACAATAGGATAAGAAAAACAGTGGTCTGCAAAAAACGTCGCAGGCCCCTGTAGCAAGGAGGAGTTATTCATGGAACGTACATTTTCACCTATGATCCGTCAGTTTTCGGCGATCGACGGCCTGCAGAAAGCATATACGCTGGTGTACTCTCTGGATGCGGACGACGAAAAGGGCTGCTGCCTTACCCTTTGCCGCACCGGAAACGGCCCATGCGTGGAAAGCCGGTACATTGCTGCGGCACCGGAATTCTGCTACCGGCTGCTGCAGTACCTGTGTGAGAATGGCGTTCAGCCGGAGATCTGGCAGGACGTGGTAGAAGAACTGGCAGGTGCGGAACTGCTTGGGCAGAAAGGCGGCGCGTTGCGTGGAGAGTGAGCGTACAGCAAAAATGCTGCAGATCGCCCTTGGAAGCTACGACCGCAAGGAGCTGCGGGTGCAGAAAAATTACCTGCAGGAGCAGAACATTGCCTTGGAGTGCACCTGCTTCCAGCGCGGGAGCCATCTGCTGGAAGAACTGCATCAGGGCCGGAAGTTTGACGTTGTGATCCTGTGCAGCCAGCTGGAGGACATGAGCGGGCTGGAGTTCCTCATAAATATCCGCGGCATGGAGCCCAAGCCCAATGTCGTGCTGTTCGATGAGGGACGGCGGCAGAACAGCAGCGCCATCTGCATGGAGTCCGGCGACGGCTTTTGCTATGTGGGGCACACAGAGCTCAAAAACCTGCTGCGCGAGCTGTACCGGATGCCGGGCCGTCAGGGCCAGCGGATGGAGCGCAAATGCCAGGAACTGTACGAAAGCTGGGGCATCCAGCTGCCGGATGTGAACTGCAGCTACCTGACCTATGCGGTGGGTGTGGTGTATGGCACCAGCCAGAAGCTGGCGATCCGCAAGGAGATCCTGCAGGCGGTAGGTGAGCAGTACGATGTGTCGGTCTCTGCCGTGGACAGCGGCATCCGGCGCATGGTGGATCAGCTGGAAGCAAAACCTGCGGCCGGGTGGCTGACATTCAAGCAGGAAAGCGGTTTTGCAGAGGAAAAGCCGACCACCGGCAAACTGATCTACGCGATCAAAAATCATCTTCAGCGTCAGAAAGACGACTGAGCAGAATGTCCTGGAGGCGTATGGTATGGAGCAGATCCGGCAAAATGAAGTGGGCGCACTGACGGCGCAGGCGGTGCCGCAGAAGGATGTGGAACAGGCCTGTTTCCATGCACTGGGTCTGATCGGGCGCAACTGCGAATATCTGGAGCAGCATCTTGTGCGTGTGGGGGCTGACCAGCAGTCACGGCAGGCAGTGAATGACATCAGCGCCGCATCGGCAAGGCTGGATCGTACCCTGAACGAAGTGATGACCCTGCTGGATTTTCTGCGTGCAGAAGAGGACCCGCGGCTTTACCCGCTGGATCTGTGCCAGATGCTGCAGCAGATCGCGGCACAGGCCGATATGGTACAGGCGCAGCTCAATGTGGAGCTGACGCTGGATTATGGCGGCTGGACCACCTGCCGTGTGATGGCCGACCGCAGCGATGCAGAGCTGCTCTGCCTGCATCTGCTCTCCAACGCCCTGCGCGCCTGCAGTGAGGGCGGCAGGGTACAGATCCTGCTGCGCCGCAGTGAAACTTTCTGGCAGCTGACCGTGCTGGACAATGGCTGCGGCCTGCCGGAAGCGGGCGGGGATGCATGGCTGGAAAACCGCCGCTGTTTTCTGGGCGGGGCCAAGCTGGGGCTGCTGCTCTGCCGCGAGTGCTGCCGCCGCATGGGCTGGGGCCTGCGGGTGGAGCGTGCACCGGAAAAAGGCACCCAGGCGGTGGTCACCATCCCGCTGTGTGCTGACCGCAGGGCAGAGAACACGGTGGAACTGCATACGGAAAACGGGACGGCGCAGGCCCAGCAGCAGTATCAGCTGCGCAATATGCTGGTGCGGGAACTGCGCACCATGCCGGAGCGCGGAGACCCGGACGACCTGTGATAACGACAAAAAAGAAAACAAAGCCGCTGCACGAACATACTTTGTGCAGCGGCTTTTTGTGCCCTCCGGTTAAGAAACTTTACTGTGCCGGGCAGAGAACTGCATAAAAGGTGCCGAGTTCACAAAATGTTTAACTTTTTGAGCGGAAAATACTATTTTTTCCGTGTAAAATAAAGGACGCGGATTGATTGTGCCGCAAAGTTGGATTATAATACAATTGTATGCGAATCGTTAAGATGATTCGCTAACAAACTAATTTTTGGCAAAGAAACGTCTTTGCCGTTTTACCGGGGGCTCTGCCTCCGGCATTTGTCCTTAGGAGGAAAAACAACGTGAGAGTAGGTCTTGACATCGGCAGCACCACCATCAAGTGCGTGGTGCTGGATGAACATGATACGCTGCTGTATTCTACATACGAACGACATTATAGTCATATTCTGGAAAAAGCGCAGGAGCTGCTGCGCCGCATCGATGCCGAGCAGCTGCACGGTCAGAAAGCGCTGCTGAGCATCTCCGGCTCTGCCGGCATGGGCCTTGCCGACAGCTGCGGTGTGCCCTTTGTGCAGGAAGTGTTTTCCACCCGCGTGGCGGTCAAGCGCTTTGTGCCGGCTACCGACTGCGTCATCGAGCTGGGCGGCGAAGATGCCAAGATCCTGTTTTTGACCAACGGCACCGAGGTGCGCATGAACGGCAGCTGTGCCGGCGGCACCGGTGCGTTCATCGACCAGATGGCCACCCTGCTCAAGATGGGGGCCGATGAGATGAACAGGGCTGCGGAGAATGCCCAGCGCACCTACACCATCGCGTCCCGCTGCGGCGTGTTCGCCAAGAGCGATGTGCAGCCCCTCATCAACCAGGGTGCCCGCACCGAGGATATCGCCGCCAGCATCTACAAGGCCGTGGTCAACCAGACCATCGCGGGCCTTGCACAGGGCCGGCCCATCAAGGGCAATATCCTGTATCTGGGCGGCCCGCTCACCTTCAGCACGGTGCTGCGCAAGAGCTTTGACGAAGCACTGGGCGTTACCGGCACCTGCCCGGAGAACAGCCTTTTGTACGTGGCTCTGGGCGCGGCCCTGTATGCCGATAAGGAATTTGTCCTCTCCGATGTGGCCGACGCACTGGATCAGTACGCCGCCACTGCCACCTATGCCAGCGAACCGCCGCTGTTCGCCAGCAAGGAGGAGTACGAGGCCTTCCACGCCCGCCATATGTCCCACAGCGTGCCCCGTGTGCCCTTCAGTGCACAGTGCGGCCCGGTGCACATCGGCATCGACTCCGGTTCTACCACTGTCAAGCTGGTGGTGGTGGACGAGAAGAGCCAGATCCTGTACACCAACTATCAGCCCAACCTCGGCAACCCGCTGCCCCTCATCCGGGAGCAGCTGCTCAAGATCTATCAGGAACATCCGGGCCTGCAGGTGGCCAGTGTGACCACCACCGGCTACGGTGAAGAGCTGGTGAAAAACGCCTTCCGCTGCGATTACGGTCTGGTGGAAACGGTGGCCCACTTCACCGCTGCCAAATATTTCATGCCAGATGTGGATTTCATCATCGACATCGGCGGTCAGGATATGAAGTGTTTCAAGATCGAAGATGGTGCCATCAGCAACATCTTCCTGAACGAAGCCTGCTCCTCCGGCTGCGGCAGCTTTTTGCAGACCTTTGCGCAGGCCCTGGGCTATGACGTGAAGGAATTCGCAAGTCTCGGCCTGTTCGCCGACCGCCCCGTGGACCTGGGCAGCCGCTGCACCGTGTTCATGAACAGCTCGGTCAAGCAGGCCCAGAAGGACGGTGCCAGCATTGGGAACATCTCCGCCGGTCTGTCCATCAGCGTGGTCAAGAACGCACTGTACAAGGTCATCCGCGCTTCCAGCCCCGAAGAGCTGGGCCGCAAGATCGTGGTGCAGGGCGGCACCTTTTATAATGAAGCGGTGCTCCGCGCCTTTGAAAAGGAGATGGGCGTGGAGGTCATCCGCCCGGACATCGCCGGCCTGATGGGCGCTTACGGTGCGGCCCTGTTCGGCCTGCGCCAGAGCCAGAAGGCCCACCGCACCACCTCTGCCATGATGAGTCAGGAAGAACTGGAAAAGTTCGAGCAGAAGGTGGTCAGCGTCAAGTGCGGCGGCTGCGGCAACCACTGCCAGCTTACCGTCAACACCTTCGCAGACGGCCGCAAGTACATTTCCGGTAACCGCTGCGACAAGCCTGTCACCGGCAAGAGTGCAGACAACAGTCTGAACCTCTACGCCTACAAGCAGGAACTGCTGGCCAGCTATAAGCCGGTGGCCGGCAAGCGCGGCTCCATCGGCATCCCGCTGTGTCTGGGCTTCTACGAGTTGCTGCCCTTCTGGTGGGCATTCTGGACGAAGCTTGGCTTTGCGGTGCACACCAGCCCGGTCTCCAGCCGCGGTCTGTATCTGGCCGGTCAGGCCACCATCCCCAGCGACACCGCCTGCTTCCCGGCAAAGCTGAGCCACGGCCACATCAAGGCCCTGAGCCAGATGCAGCTGGACGCCATCTTCTACCCCTGCCTGACCTACAATGTGGACGAGGGCCTGGGCGACAACCACTATAACTGCCCTGTGGTGGCCTACTACCCCGAAGTTCTGGCAGGCAACTGCCCGGAGCTGGAAGGCACCAAGTTCATCTATGACTACGTGGGCATCCACCGTCCCAAGGACTTTGTGCACAAGATGGCAAAGGACATCCTGCCCAAGTACTTCGGCGGCATTTCCGAGAAGGAAGTGCAGGCCGCTGCCGATGCCGCTTACGCCGAGTATGAATCCCACATGGCAAAGATCCGGGTCAAGGGCGGCGAGATCATCGACGAAGCACGCCGTCAGGGCAAGCGCATCATCGTGCTGGCAGGCCGCCCGTACCATGTGGACCCGGAGGTGAACCACGGCATCGACCGCCTCATCACCCGCCACGGCGCGGCCGTCGTTACCGAGGACAGCATTTCCAATCGGGTGCAGAAGTTCCCCACCAGCGTGCTGAACCAGTGGACCTACCACAGCCGTCTGTATGCCGCCGCCAAATACTGCACCACCCAGAAGGATATGGACCTTGTGCAGCTGGTGTCCTTCGGCTGCGGCGTGGACGCCATTACCACCGACGAGACCCGCGAGATTTTGCAGGAGGGCAGCAAGCTCTACACCCAGCTCAAGATCGATGAGATCACCAATCTGGGTGCCGTGAATATCCGCCTGCGCAGCCTGTTTGCCGCGCTGGACGAGCGCGACGAGATCGCGGCAGAAAAGGTAGAAGGAAAAGAGAAAGCTTAAAATTCAGAAGCGCCTTTCTTGCCTCTCCCTTTGGGAGAGGTGGCACGGCGTGAGCCGTGACGGAGAGGGCGAAGATGCTGACCGCGATGAACAGGCTCGCCCTCTCAGGCGCTTGCGCGCCAGCTCTCCCAAAGGGAGAACCAAGATTTGCTCGCGATAGACGACATAGGAGGAACCTATGGAATACAATTACCCCAAATTTACCCCGGAGATGAAGAAGACCCACACCATCCTCATCCCCAACATGGCTATTACCCAGTTCCGCCTGCTGGAGTACGCCCTGCGCTACGACGGCTACAAGTGCGAAATTCTGGGCAACTGCGGCAGCGCCGTGGCACAGCTGGGTCTGAAATACGTCCACAACGACACCTGCTATCCGGCCCTGCTGGTCATCGGCCAGTTTCTGGACGCGCTGAACAGCGGCAAGTATGATCTGGACCACACCGCCCTGCTCATCACCCAGACCGGCGGCGGCTGCCGTGCTTCCAATTACATCCATCTGCTGCGCAAGGCACTGGTGAAGGCCGGTTACCCGCAGATCCCGGTGGCCAGCCTGAACTTTTCGGGCCTTGAGAAGGACAGCGGCTTCCAGATGACCCTGCCGCTGGCCCGCCGTGCGCTGGCCTGCATTTTCTACGGCGATATGCTGTGCGCCCTGCGCAATCAGGTGGCACCCTATGAGAACGAGAAGGGTGCTGCCGACAAGATGGTAGACCTGTGGGTCAGCCGTCTGGGCCGTGTGCTGTTGGCAGGCAAGGGCTACACCGCCAAGGAGATGAAGCACACCTTCCCGCTTATTGCGGCGGATTTTGCCAACATCCCGGTCACCCGGGTGCCCAAGGTCAAGGTGGGCGTCGTGGGCGAAATTTACGTCAAGTACAGCCCCCTGGGCAACAACGACCTGCAGAAGTTCCTGGAAAGCCAGGACTGCGAGGTGAACTTCCCCGGCCTGATGGGTTTTGTGCAGTACTGCGCCTTCAACATGGGCGAGGATCATGTGCTGTACGGCGGCAAGCTGGCCGTGAAGATCGGCATCGACCAGTTCCTCAACTGGCTGGACAGTATCGAGCGCGCCATGCTCAAGGCGGAAGCCGACGCCGGTTTCTACGCTCCCGGCCCCTTCAAGGAGCTGGTGGAAAAGCCCAAGGGCATTATTTCTCTGGGTGCCAAGATGGGCGAGGGCTGGCTGCTGACTGCTGAGATGATCGAGCTGGTGCAGGGCGGCTACGGCAACATCGTGTGTGCCCAGCCCTTCGGCTGCCTGCCAAACCACATCGTGGGCAAGGGCATGGTGAACAAGATCCGTGCCCTGTACCCCAGCGCCAACATCACCCCCATCGACTATGACCCCAGCGCCACCAAGGTCAATCAGGAGAACCGCATCAAGCTGATGCTGGCCGTGGCTAAGGAGCGCCTGAACGCCCCTGTGGAGGCAAAGCCGCTGACCGCAGAGGAGATCGCCGGCGGTGCACCCAAGGTGGGTGCGACCGTTTGATAGACTTCCCCCTCGGGGGAAGCTTTCGCGTTAGCGACTGATGAGGGGTAGTAGCGGTTTGATTTCGTTTTTGTAAAGCGGAATCAGAAGATGACTTCCCCTCATTCGTCATTGCTTACGTAATGCCACCTGTTCCCCTCGGGAAATGGCAAAAAAAAGCCCGTCCGGGCGTAAACTCGGACGGGCTTTTGCTATGCCTTATAACAGAGAAATTACTTGGAGTTCTTCATGTAAATGTGATGCGGCAGGCCGGCAATGTACAGCGGGGTCAGCTCCGCCTGGATTAGCGGGCGGGCATATTCCAGGAACTCTTCGGTCATCTGGGTGTGGTTTTCGTTCATCCAGCTCAGCGGCACCTTCTTTTCCAGGTTTGCCACCTCGCTGATGGGATGCAGCTCCGTAATGTACTGATACGGGCTGTTGGAGATACGCTTCAGAGCCACCATCTGGCCGGTGACGCCCTCAAAGGCAGCCTTGGCGGCCGCACCGCCCACCTGATAGGCTTCGGTGATGTCGGTGCGGCTGGTCAGATGGCCTGCGCAGCGCTGCAGGGTAGAAAGCTCAATGCTGCGGGTTTTGGTGTCCAGATTGCGGGCTACCACATTGGCCAGATAGCGGGCGGTGCCGGTCAGGGCCTTGTGACCGAAAGCGTCCACTGCGTGCACATCGTCGGCCAGCTCACAGACGTAGCGGCCGTCCTCCAGCTTGACGCCTTCGGAAACGGCGATCACGATGCTGGGCTTCTTTTCCTGCATCACGCGCACCTTCTCAATGAAGTGATCCACATTGAAGGGCACCTCCGGCAGGCAGATCATGTCCACGCCCTCGCAGTCGTCGCTCTTGGCCAGAGCGGCAGCGGCGGTCAGCCAGCCTGCGTTGCGGCCCATGATCTCCACCACGGTGACGTACTTGGTGCCGTACACGGTGGCGTCGCGGATGATCTCCTTCATCACCACGCCGATGTACTTGGCGGCAGAGCCGTAGCCGGGGGTGTGGTCGGTGACCATCAGGTCGTTGTCGATGGTCTTGGGCACGCCCATGAAGCGGATGTCGCTCTGGATGCGCTCGCCGTACTCGGCCAGCTTGCCGATGGTGTCCATGGAGTCGTTGCCGCCGATGTAGAAGAAGTAGCCGATGTTCAGCTTTTCCAGAATGGCGAACAGCTTTTTGTAGACGGCCTCGTCGTCGTGCCAGTCCGGCAGCTTGTAGCGGCAGCTGCCCAGGAAGCTGGACGGGGTGCGCTTGAGCAGTTCGATGTCGAGGTCATCGGTCAGCACGGTGGAAAGGTCCACCACGCGCTCCTCCAGCAGGCCGGCAACGCCGTTGCACATGCCGTAAACGACCTCTGCACCGCGGCTCTTGCAGCTTTCAAAGACGCCCGCAAGGCTCGCATTGATGACGGAAGTAGGACCGCCAGACTGACCAACGATTGCATTTTTACCCATGATGATTTCTCCTTTTTTGTTTTTCTGTTTTGGCAATATAAATAATGTGCAGGTGCACAAAAACAGATGCGGGGCAAAGGGTTACAGGCGGATGTGGCGCGGCGTGCCGTTGACGTAAACGGGGGTCACCTCGTCCAGGATCAGCGGACGTGCATATTCCTCAAAAGCAGCCGTCACCTGCATCCCGTCGGGGCTGATCCAGTCCAGCGGCACTTTTTTTTCAAGGTTTGCCACCTGCTGCACATCCACCGACTCGGTGACGCACTGGTAGGGGTAAGCGGAAATGCGCTTGAGCGCGATCATGCGGCCGGTCTCGCCCGCAAAGGCGGCAGCGGCTGCGGCACCGCCCACGGCGTAGGCCTCGTTCACATCGGTGCGGCTGGCCAGATGGCTGGCGCAGCGCTGCAGGGTGGAGAACTCGATGGCGCGGCTCTTGCAGTTCAGCTTGTCGTGGATGAGGTCGGACAGGTAGCGGCTGGTGCCGCTGAGCACGGCCTTGTGGCCAAAGGCGTCCAGCTGCCCGGCGGTGGACACCAGATCGCACAGATAGGTGCCGTCGGCCGTCTTGACGCCCTCGCTGGCCGCAATGATGACGTTGGATTTGACCCGCTGCAGCTGGTCCACCTTCGTCAGGAACTTCTCCTCGTCAAAGGGAACTTCCGGCAGCAGGATCAGATCCGGGCCTTCGCAGTCGTCGCCGCCCGCAAGGCAGGCCGCACCGGCCAGCCAGCCGGCGTGTCGGCCCATGATCTCGGCCACCGTCACGCTGCGGATGTCATACACGGAGGAATCCCGGATGACTTCCTTTAAAATGGTGGCAATGTACTTGGCGGCAGAGCCGTAACCGGGGGTGTGGTCGGTCAGGCACAGGTCGTTGTCGATGGTCTTGGGCACACCGATGAACCGCACGCTGCTGCCCACCCGCTCACCGTAGCGGGAAAGCTTTGCGATGGTGTCCATGGAGTCGTTGCCGCCGATGTAGAACACCGCGCAGATATCGTACTTGTCAAACAGGGTGAACAGCTTGATGAAGGGTGTGGAGTCCACATCCGGGTCGGGCAGCTTGTAGCGGCAGCTGCCGAGGTAGCTGGATGGGGTGCGCTTGAGCAGTTCAATGCTCATGCGGTCATCCAGCAGGACGTTCAGCTCCAGCATTTCTTCCTTGAGCAGACCTTCGATGCCGTACTTCATACCGTACACCTTGTCTGCGCCCAGGCTGCAGGCGGCTTTGTACACGCCTGCCAGGCTGGAGTTGATCACGGCGGTAGGGCCGCCGCTCTGACCAATGATGACGTTCTTGGCCATGAGTACCTCCTTTTGCAAATTCCATTCTTATCATTTGTACATCGCTGCAGCTCCGGCTTCCGCGCCGCCTGTGCTGTGAGGTGGTCGTTGAGCCCTGCACTGCCCGCGGACCGGGCGGCAAACAAACCGGATGCTGCAAGTGATACAAAAAAGTTTGCGGCATGTGCACACGCTTTTTGTAAAATGTGCAAAATTACCACATCCTTATTGTACCCGTTTTGCCTGTTGTATGCAAGACCCAATTGGTTGCGCAGGCAAAAAAATTATGATAAAATAAAGAGCACACAGCCAAAGAGCGGAAAACCCCCTCTGCTGTGCGGGAAAAATGGAGAAAGCTGGAAAAACCATGGGCATTTCACACGAATATCATGCGGCACCGCGCCGGTCACGGCACGGTACTGTGGGCGGCAAGCTGCGCTTTCTGGGCGTGGTGATCGCCATTTTGTTGGTATCCTACGCCATTACGGCCATTCTGGAACGGGGCGCTGCCGGTGCCGATGAAACACCGGCTACCAATGCCAGCGGCATTGCCGAGAACATTCTGGCCCCGCTGCCCATGCAGGGCGAAGCAGACAGCGACAGCACAGCACCCGACGGCGGCAGCACCGGAGCGCAGGCCGTCACGCTGGAAGCCTTTGGCCCGGCAAAGCAGAGCGTCGGGGCCTACACGGTCAAAGCCTACGACGCCAGCGTCATCCGCCAGCCCAGCTGCGGGCAGGTGGACCTTGGCTACTTTGCTGATGCGGCATTTCTGGGTGACAGCCTGACAGTGGGCTTTTCGGATTACCAGATCAATCTGGGCGGGGCGCTCATCTGCGGCTACACCGGCGTTGGGCCGGACGCCATCGTGAACCGCAGTGCGGTCAAGAGCCCCACCCGCGGGGAAGAAGTGGCGCTGGATGTGCTGGCCGCGGCCCAGCCGAAAAAGTTGTATATCCTGCTGGGCACCAACACCCTCACCACGCTGGGGGCTGCCGACCGATTCCTTGCCTACTACAGCCAGATGCTGGACCTGCTGCGCCAGACGCTGGGGGAGGACCGCGTGATCTACGTGCAGTCCATCCCGCCGGTGCGGCCGGAAGCCGCAGCGGAAAAGCAGGGCCTTGCATCGGATGTGCTGCGCGGCGTGAACGAGCAGCTGGCCCAGCTGGCCGCCAGCAAGGGCTGCGTCTACCTTGATTTGTGGGAGGCGCTGGCCGATGGCAAAGGCGACCTGAAAGAGATGCTGGCCGCACCGGACGGCGTGCACCTCTCTGCAGGCAACGGCTACGGCGCGTGGGTCACCTACCTGCGCAACCACGCAAAGTACAGCGCAAATAATTCCTGGACCATGGGCAGCATGTACAGCGCACAGTAAAATAAAAGAAAGAGCCATTGCACAAAGTTGATGTGCAATGGCTCTTTTGCTTATGGTGCAGCTTCCCGCAGCGACTCTCTGGTAAAAAAGTGCTTTCGGAAAGCCCGCAGGCTTTTCTAAAGCACAAATATAAAAAGAATTTTCCGCTGAAAATGCCCAGAGCGAATGCGGAGAGCATTCTGATCATAAAATCACTCCTGCTTTTCCAACTCCAGCAAATACTCCTTCATCTCCGTGCCATAGGCATACCCGGTGAGCTTGCCGGAAGAACCTACCACCCGGTGGCAGGGCTGGATGATGGCGATGGGGTTGCAGTGGCAGGCACCGCCCACAGCGCGGGCCGCTTTGGGCCTGCCGATGGCGGCGGCAAGCTGGCCGTAGGTGCGGGTCTCGCCGTAAGGAATTTTGTTCATCTCGGCCCAGACGGCTTTCTGGAAGGGGGTGCCCCTGGCCGCCAGCGGCAGGTCGAACTCCTTCCGGGCACCGGCGAAGTATTCGTTCAGCTGTTCCTCGGCCTCCTGCAGCAATGGCGTCTCGCACACCTTGCGGGGCAGTGGCTCCAGATCGGGCACGCCGTCCGGGCAGAGGGTAAGCCCGCAGATGGCGTCGTCCTCTTCTTCCAGCCGGAAGGTGCCGAGGATGCTGTTCACATACCAAACGTTCAAAAGTTTACGCTTCCTTTCCTGTGGGTTTGTGCTATACTTAAAACTATACTAGCACAAAGTTTTCCGCAGGAAAAGGGGCGTTTTTGTTTATGGTACAGGCATTGGAAGACATCCTTGCAAAAAGCAGCAGCATCGTGTTCTTTGGCGGGGCGGGCGTCTCCACCGAGAGCGGCATCCCGGATTTCCGCAGCGTGGACGGGCTTTACCACCAGAAGTATGCCTACCCGCCGGAGACCATCCTCAGCCACACCTTCTGGGAGGAAAAACCGGAGGAGTTCTACCGTTTTTACCGCGATAAGCTCATCGTGAAGGGGGCCAAGCCCAACGCGGCCCATCTGCGGCTGGCAAAGCTGGAACGCGAGGGCAAACTGAAAGCCGTGGTCACCCAGAACATCGACGGGTTGCATCAGGCGGCGGGCAGCAAGACCGTGTACGAACTGCACGGCAGCACCCTGCGCAACTACTGCACCCGCTGCGGCAGGTTCTACGATGTGGATTTTATTGCAAACAGCACCGGCGTGCCCCGCTGCACTGAGTGCGGCGGCATCGTCAAGCCGGATGTGGTGCTGTATGAGGAAGGTCTGGACGAGGAAGTGCTGTCCGGCGCGGTGAACGCCATCCGCCATGCGGATACCCTCATCATCGGCGGCACCAGCCTTGTGGTGTACCCGGCGGCAGGGCTCATCCGCTACTTCCGAGGCGAGCATCTGGTGGTCATCAACATGCAGCCTACCGGGGCCGACGCCGAAGCCGACCTGTGCATCGCAAAGCCCATCGGCCAGGTGCTGAGCGAAGATGTAAAACTGGATTAAGAGGTGCTGTTTCGCGCACTTTTTTGCTCCCGTTCCGGTATGGTAGAGCCATACTGAAAAGAATGGGGGAAACCGAATGATCCAGGTTTGTGACCCGCCGCGCACGCGGCAGGTAAGGCGGCTTTCAGCCGAAGAGTTCTGTCAGCTGGCAAAGGGTGAGGTAAGCTGTGTGTACCGCCCGCGCAGCGAGGTGCTGCGGATGCTGACGGTGGGCGAAGTGTGGGGCGTGGGCAGCGCCCGCAGTGCCCCGGGGGCCGGGTGCATCCTGCTGCCCATGGATGCGGATGTGGCCGCTGCCGCCGCACTGCGCCGTTTTCTGGGCTGGGGCCGCACGGCGGGCGGGTATTTTTTCACCCCGGCAGCAGGGCCGGAAAGCCGCACCGCCGAGACCCTTGCACCGCTGCTGGCAGCTACCGCTGCCCGGCAGGAGTTTCTGGCCCGGCACAGGGCCCGCTGGGCCATTGTGGAGTGCACCGCCGAGGAACTGCTGCCGCTGTACCTGCAGCAGGGCTTTGCGCTGCGGGCCATCCGCCCGCTGGACAGCCTTGCGCCCTGCTTCTGGCTGCAGGCGGGGTGTCTTGGGCAGGATGTGCCGCCGGTGTGGGTGCCGCTGACCGACCGGGTGCACCTTGCCATTCTGCTGGCAAAGGGCTATGCCGCGCTGGAAAGCCGCGAAAGCCCGCAGGGCACCGTGCTGGCCCTGTACCCGGTGTAAATGTGAGAAAGTGAGGAAGTTCAAATGAAAGCAGTCATTCTGGAAGATTATGCCATTCAGGCCGGTGATCTGGACTGGTCCGGCGTGGAAGCGCTGGTGCCGGAAGTCACCCGCTATGGCCGCACCGCACCGCAAGAGGTGGTGCCGCGCATCGGGGATGCAGAAATCGTGTTTTTGAACAAGTGCCGCATCGACGAAACGGTTCTGGCCCAGTGCCCGAAGATAAAGTGGATCGGCATCATTGCCACCGGCACGGATAATCTTGATCTCGAAGCCTGCCGCCGCCATGGCGTGCCGGTGGCCAACGTGCCGGGCTATTCTACTTACAGCGTGGCGCAGATGACCTTCAGCCTGCTGCTGGCCATCTGCCAGTGCGCCGACCGGTACCACCGCCTTGTGCAGGACGGCCTTTGGCGCACCGAGGATTCTGCCGCTTACGGCCTGCTGCCGCAGGTGGAGCTGCTGGGCAAGACCTTTGGCATCTACGGTTACGGCAGCATTGGCCGCCAGACCGCCCGCATCGCCAAAGCCTTTGGCATGAAGGTGCTGGTGTGCACCCGCACCGTGCGGCCGGAGTATGCAGCCGATGGCGTGGAATTCGTGGACTTTGACACCCTGCTGGCCCGCAGCGATGTGCTCAGCCTGCACTGCCCGGCCACGCCTGCCACAAAGGGGCTTATCAACGCCGGGACGCTGGCCAGGGCAAGGCCCGGTATGATCCTGCTGAACACCGCCCGCGGTGCTCTGGTGGACGAAGCCGCCGTGGCCGCTGCGCTGCAAAACGGCCAGCTTGGCTTTTACGGGGCCGATGCCTTTGGCACCGAGCCGCTGCCGCAGCAAAGCCCGCTGCGCGGCCTGCCCAATGCCCTGCTGACGCCGCACATCGCATGGGCCACCAATGAAGCGCTGCAGCGGCTGATGGATATTACCGCCAACAACCTGCGCACCTGGCTGGAAGGCAGGGGCGAGAACATTGTAAACGGATAAAAATAACGGGAACGCTCATCGGGCGTTCCCGTTATTTTTTAGTCTAAAATGCCGCTCTCCTGGATGGACTTCACCGCTTCGGCAATGCGCTCCGGCGGCAGGGTGAGGGCAAAGCGCACGTAGCCTTCGCCCAAGGGGCCAAAGCTGGAACCCGGGGTGCACAGCACACCGCTCTTTTCCACAAGGTCCAGACAGAAATCCATGCTCTTTGCGTACTTGGCCGGGATAGGTGCCCACACGAACATGCTGCCGTGGCTGTTGGGCACATCCCAGCCGATAGCGCGCAGGCCGCCGCACAGGGCGTCGCGGCGCTGCTGGTACAGGCCGCACTGCTCTTTTACCATGTCCAGCGGGCCGGTGAGGGCGGCAATGGCGGCTTTCTGCACGGGCAGGAACATACCAAAATCGATCTGGCCGCGCAGCTTTTTGAATGCAGCCACCACGTCCCGGCGGCCCACCAGAAAGCTGATGCGTGCACCGGTGACGTTGAAGCTCTTGGACAGGCTGAAGAACTCCACGCCCACATCCATGGCACCGGGCGTGTTGAAGAAGCTGTTGCCCACGGCCCCGTCAAAGATGATGTCGCTGTAGGCGTTGTCGTGGATGATGAGGATATCATACTTTTTGGCAAAGGCCACCAGCTCGGCGTACAGCTCCGGCGTGCCCACGCTGCCCACCGGGTTTGCGGGCAGGGAGACGATCATATACTTGGCCTTGCGGGCCACATCCTCCGGGATATCCTTGACATAGGGCAAAAAGCCGTGCTCTTTGGTCAGCGGGTAATACCACGGCTTTGCGCCGCCCAGCAGGCTGCCCGCAATGAACACCGGGTAGCAGGGGGTGGGCAGCAGCACGGTGTCGCCTTCGTCGCACAGCACCATGCCGATGTGGCCCACGCCCTCCTGACTGCCCGCACAGCTGGCCACCTGATCCGGGGTGATCTCCACACCGAAGCGGCGCTTGTAGTAGCCGCACACGGCGTCCAGCATCTCGGGCAGGTCGCGCAGGCTGTACTTCCAGTTCTGCGGGTCGGCAGCAGCGTCCATCATGGCCTTGCGGATGTGCTCGGCGGGTGCAAAATCCGGCGTGCCGACGCTCAGGTTATAAATGGTGCGGCCCTGTGCTTCCAGTGCCACCTTGCGCTCGTTCAGTGCGGCAAAAATTTCGTCACCGAACAGGTCCAGTCGTTTGGAAAATTCCATGGTACAATACCCCTCTTGTAAATCCTTCTTGTTTTCAACATGAATCATTTTAATAATAGAGCTATTCTAGCACGTTTTGCCGGTGGGTGCAATGAAAAGGGCAGATGCGGGAGAAAGTTTCAACTTTCTCCCGCTGCCGTTTGAATTTGTTCATTGCAGACGGAATTTTTGAAAATGTTTTCCCGTGCAGAGCGTTTTCGCGTGGGACAAGTTCTATGCCTTTTGCAAAAAGCTTCTCCGCCGGATATGTACTCTTTTGTGCGCACAAAAGAGTACCAGAAAAGCGCCCGCTACTTTCGAGGCGCGGGAGGCAACGAGTTGCGGCTCCCTGCGTCTGCTTCGTGCCTTGGGCGGCACTCGCATCCTGCAGGCCGCGGCCCCAACAGCTCCTCCCTGTTCCCGCCGCAGGCGGCGGTCGTCGCCGTTGCAAACAAGGGGCTGCACGCCCCTAGTAACCCCAAAGCAGATGGGCTCCATACAAAAAATCCAAGTCGCTTCGCTAGAGGATTTTTTGTGTTCCGCCGATTTGGAGTCGCTTACGCGACAAACCAATGAGAGCAAGTTTGTGCTCTATCTGCTGCACGACAACCGCAGGTCAACGCAGCAAATGCTATTTGCCGTTACGACCCCTTCCGTGAAAAAGCCAATCAGGAAAATCCGTAGATTTTCCTGATTGGCAAATATTAAAAATAATATTTCCTCTGTTATTGTCAGAGCGAAGCGGAGACAATTTTAAATCGTCAATCGATCGTCGTCTTGGTTCTCCCCACGCCCAGCACGGCGGTGGAGATCTTCTTCCAGCTGTTGCAGCCGCACACGCCGTCTACGCTAAGGCTCGTGCGCCGCTGGTAGCCCCGCAAAGCTTCCTCCGTGCGGGCACCAAACACGCCATCAATGCGGCTGCCGGTCTGGTAGCCCAGCGTGGAAAGGGCGTCCTGCAGGATCATCACATAGCAGCCCCGGCTGCCGCGCCGCAGGGTGGGGTAGCCTGCCGTAGTGCCGCTGCAGGCGGGCGTGCCGTAGCGGCGGTCCATGTGCACCCAGGTGGGGGTCTGGCTCAGCGGCTCCACATAGCCCCAGGCACCGGTGCTGCGGGCCGCGTTATAGATGGCGGTGCGCTCGGTCTGGGTCAGGCTCTGGCCCACATCGAAGGAAACGCCCGCATAGTGCTGGCTGCGGGTGCCGTGGCCGCCCTCCCAGATGCGGCGGAATGCATATCCCACCGGGATGCCTTTGCCGTACTTGCGGCGGGTGAGGTTCCACGCTTCCATGGCCGCAATGGTGGTCCACAGGGTGGGGCTGGCGGACTTGCCCCGGAACTCCCGCACCCGCAGGGTGGTGCCGGTGCTGTAGGGCATGGGGTCGTTCTCATTCAGGTTTGCGTAGGTGTACACCTTGTTCTCGTAGGCGTCGTAGATCAAAAGCCGTGCCATGGCTCACTCCTCCTTATTGCAGTGTTCGCAGCTCTGGGCCCGCAGGGCGGCCCAGGTCTCGCGGTTCACGGTGCCGGTCACCTGCAGCCCGGCACGCTGCTGGGCCAGCCGGACGGCGGCGGTCTCTTCCGGGCCAAAGCGGCTGTTCTCGGTCACATAACCCTCGGTGCAGTACAGGCTGAATCGGCCGTTCAGCCAGGTCTCGATCTGCGCCACGTCCGGCCCCACGCTGCCTTCGCTCATGGCTCGGCCCGGGTAGGCAAGGCCCTGTTCGCTGTCCCGGTCGGGGTTCGGCGTTTCGGCGGCAAGCTGCAGGCTCAGCGCTTCCACTGCCGTCCAGGTTTCGGCATCCGCAATGCCGGTCTCGGGCAGGTTCAGCAGCTCCTGCGCACTGCGGGTAGAAGCGGCGGTCTCGTCGGTGTACTGGTCGGAGAGGGGCGGGTTCTCCACGCTGGAAAAATAGTAGGCGATGCGCTGCAGCAGGATGGTGTAGTACAGCACCGCACTGCCCGAAGAACCCACCGTCAGCGGGGTGCCGGGGTAGGGCAGGCGTTCCAGCGTGACCACCGGCCCGGAGACACGCAGGGTGGAAGCCTTGCCGTACAGGCTGTCCCAGGTGGTGCGGCCCACCACGCCGTCCACGGTCAGCCCGGCGTAGCGCTGGTAGGCCCGCACGGCAGCTTCGGTGGAAGCGCCGAACTGCCCATCGATGCCAATGGCCGGGATGCTGCTCTCATAGGCGCTCATGAGGTAGAGGTAGAACTGCAGCTCCCGCACCGCCGTGCCGGAAGAACC
The DNA here is from genome assembly GCA_050873025.1 of Faecalibacterium sp. Taxonomy (GTDB): domain Bacteria; phylum Bacillota; class Clostridia; order Oscillospirales; family Ruminococcaceae; genus Faecalibacterium. The sequence continues at coordinate 172,259 of JBNMHZ010000001.1, forward strand.
ATTGCGCAGCACGCCGGGGTACTCGCCGGGGCGCAGGGAGGACGAGAGCAGCTTGTTGGCGATGTCGTTGTACACCTCGTACAACTTGTTCCATGTTGTGCGGCCCACCACGCCGTCGCTGGTCAGGCCAAAGTAGGTCTGGAACCGTTTGACGGCGGCGGTGGTGGCACTGCCGAATTTGCCGTCTACGGCCACATTGTTCAGACTGGAATACACCGTGCGGGCGATCTTGAGCCAGAACTGCACCAGCCGCACGTTCTGCCCGCTTGCGCCCTCCCGCAGGACGGTGCCGGGGTAGGCGTTGGGGGTGCCGTTGTCGGACTGGATGCTGCGGAACTGGTCGTATACCTCCGTCCATGTGGTGCGGCCCACCACGCCGTCCACGGTCAGGCCGTACTTGCGCTGGAAGGCCCGCACCGCCGCAGCTGTGCCGCTGCCATACACGCCATCCACCGTCACCGACGGGATGGTGGAATCGTACTGGGCCAGCGTATTCAGCCAGAACTGCAGCTGCTCCACGGCGCTGCCGGTGGAACCGGTGCGCAGGGTGGTGCCGCCCCAGGTGCCGTCCGAGAGGGTGCCGCTGGATGTTTCGCCCTCACTGGTCAGCTCCGCAAGGTCCTTCACCGAAACATAGATATAGCTGATCTTGTACCAGGTCTGCCGCCCCACCACGCCGTCGGTGGTGAGGTTGAACTGCTTCTGGAATGCCCGCACGGTGGCAGCCATCTTGGCCCCGAACACGCCGTCCACGGTCAGCAGGCCCAGGAAGGGATAGTCCTTGGTGATGCGGTTCAGCTGCCGCTGCAGGGTGAACACCGCCGTGCCGCTGTCGCCCTGCCGGATGGGCGAACCGGGGTAGCTCTGGGGGATGGACTGGATGTTACTGGTGCGGATGATCTCGATGTCGTTGCCGTAGTAATATTTCAAGATCTGCAGCGCGTTGCGGCCCTGATTGGCCAGCGTGACGGTGCCCCACTGCTTGAGGCCCGGACAGGTGACCGACTTGCCGTCGCAGTATTCGGAGTAGTAGGGGTTTACGGTGCCGGTCTTGCGGATATAGGTGTTGAAGATGTCGTCGGTGATGCGCACCATCACATCGAACACCGTGCGGCCGTGCACGTAGTACTGGTCGTAGCTGGTGGAGTTTGTGATGTTGAAGGTGTAGCCCTTGCTGGGGTACCACTCGGTGTAGATGCGGTTCAGCGCCAGCGAGATCTGGCAGTGGATGTTGGCCCGCAGAGCCTGCTCCGGCCAGGTGGGATACACCTCACTGGACGCCACGTTGGCGATATAATCCCGGAAGGAGACGGTCACGTTGCGGGCAGACGCCGCCGGTTTGCCCAGATGCACCGTGATGTTTTTGGGGATGACGACCTGGCTCAGCACCCGGGGAACACAGTTCTCCACGGGTTCCGGGCCGCTGCCGCCGTCGCCGGTGAAGAGCGAATGCTCCGGGATGACCACGGGGGCATCGGGGATGTCGCGGCCTTCCTCAGTGCCGGGGATCATTTCCGGCTGGGCCAGCGTGACCTGCCCGGCAAAAATCTGCACACCCTGAATGCGCACGGTGCGGTAGCCTGCCTTTGCGGCGGTGAGGTTCACTACGGCGTAGGGCCGGGTGGTGTTGTCCTCCTGCAGGGAGAGTGCGCAGGAAGGTGCTTCAATGGAGATATCGGCGGCATTGCCCTCTGCGTCGGTGGTGCGCTGGACGGCAAAGCCGTCGCCGGTCACGGTGACAAGCACGCCCTCGATGGGGCTGGACTGCCGCGCACCGTAAGCCTGAATGCGTAAAATGCCGGTGGTGTTCATAGGCGGATGCTCCTTTGCTGTAAAAGTGGGATCGCTTCTCTCACAGCCTATTCGGCGGAGCCGCCGGGCGTGAATGGGGGCTTTCTTTTTGAGGGAAGGGAGTGTATACTGGAAGCAGGTAGTAACGCAGGGCGGGCCAGTGCCGCCAACGGTGGTGCCGCCTGCTTCGGCCCGCGAAGTGATGCCATGTCTGAAGGGAGAGCATCGACTAAAATCGACGCTGTTCCCTCGCATGGAACAGAAAATTTTCTTTCGCTGGTGGTCTGGACACGCTGAAGCGGGACGGAGTGGGCGGTGACACCGTTCCTGGAAGAGAATGATAAGAAGAGCAAAGGAGATAGAACTATGCAGGCAACCATTCACAACGAATACCTCACCCTCACCGTGGATACCCACGGTGCCGAAGCCGTCAGCCTGAAAAATGCAGCGGGCGAAGAGCTGCTCTGGCAGGCCGACCCGGCGGTGTGGAAGCGCCATGCGCCCATCCTGTTCCCGTGGACGGGCAAGCTGCCCGGCGGCACCTTTGAGGTGGACGGCAAGACTTACAAGGGCGGCCAGCACGGCTTTGCCCGCGATGTGGAGCACACTTTGCTCAAAGCCGAAGGCGACACCATCCAGCTGGAACTGCGCCCGAATGATGCCATGAAAGCCGAGCGCTTCCCCTTTGATTTTGTGCTCACCAGCACCTTCCGGCTGGACGGCAAGACCGTGCACCACACTTTGGCCGTGAGCAACCCCGGCACCGAGGAACTGCGCTTTGGCATCGGCTACCACCCGGCGTTCAATATCCCCTTTGATGAGAAGCATACTACCACGGATTACGAGTTCCGCTTTGACCAGCCGGAAAGCCCGGTCATCCTCGATGCCCGCCCGAATGGCCTGCTGTCCGGTAAATGCTACTACCAGTGGAAGAACCAGCAGGCCATCCAGCTGACCGACGACCTGTTTGACAACGACAGCTTCTGCATGGCGGGCCTGCGCACCAGGACCATCGGCATCTACGAGAAAGACACCGGCCGCAATATTACCTGCAATGTGGAGGGCTACCCCTATTCGCTCATCTGGTCGGCCCCTGCAAAACCGGTGCGCTTTGTGTGCATCGAGCCGTGGCACAGCCTGCCTGCCGCCGAGACCGACCCGCAGCAGTGGAGCCAGCGCGCCGCTGCCGCCTGCCTCGCCCCCGGCGAAAGCTGGGCAACTACCCTGAGCACTACATTTGATCGATAATCGCAGACAGACAAAAATCCCGGAACACGACTGTGTTCCGGGATTTTTTATGCGGTTAAGAAAGCAAATTCAGCTTAGTATGCCACGCCCCAGTAGACCATGGTCTTGGCGGGCTTGCCGCAGCAGGGGCACACATCGCTCAGGTGCTCCTGCTCAAACGGCATACAGCGGCTGGACAGGCCAGCTTCTTCCTTCATCTTCATCTCGCAGGCCAGGTCGCCGCACCACATGGTCTTGATGTAGCCGGTGTTGGCCTTGGCCAGCTCCTTCACCTCGTCCATGGTGGTGGCAGACCAGGTGCGCTTTTCGCGGTTGGCGAGAGCGCGCTCGTACAGATCCTTGCGCAGGGCCTCCAGCTGTGCCGGGATGGCAGTTTCCAGCTCGTCCAGAGAGACGAAGGTCTTTTCGCGGGTATCGCGGCGCACCAGCACGCACTGGTTCTTTTCCAGATCCTTGGGGCCGATCTCCAGACGCAGGGGCACGCCCTTCATCTCCCACTGGGCGAACTTCCAGCCGGGGGCGTTGTCGCTGTCGTCCAGCTTCACACGGGCGTACTTGCTGATCTTCTCGGCCAGCTCGGCAGCCTTTTCGGAAACGCCGGGCTTGTGGGCGGCGATGGGCACCACCACCACCTGAATGGGGGCCACGGCCGGAGGCAGGATCAGGCCGTCATCGTCGCCGTGGGTCATGATGATAGCGCCCACCAGACGGGTGGAAGCGCCCCAGCTGGTCTGGAACGGATGATGCAGCTGGTTGTCGCGGCCGGTAAAGGTGACATCGTAAGCCTTGCTGAACTTATCGCCAAAGTAGTGGCTGGTGCCGCTCTGCAGGGCCTTGCCGTCCTTCATCATGGCCTCGATGGTGTAGGTGGCCTCGGCACCGGCAAACTTCTCCTTGTCGGTCTTGCGGCCCTTCACCACGGGGATAGCCAGATCCTGCTCGCAGACGTCTGCGTAGCAGTTCAGCTGCTGCTGGGTCTCAGCCTCCGCCTCGGCGGCAGTCTCGTGGATGGTGTGGCCTTCCTGCCACCAGAACTCGCGGCTGCGCAGGAAGGGACGGGTGGTCTTTTCCCAGCGCACCACACTGCACCACTGGTTGTACTTCATGGGAAGCTCGCGGTAGCTGTGCAGCACGCGGGACCAGTGGTCGCAGAACATGGTCTCGCTGGTGGGACGCACGGCCAGACGCTCTTCCAGCTTGTCGGAACCGCCCATCGTGACCCACGCCACCTCCGGCGCGAAGCCATTGACCAGTTCGCCTTCCTTCTGCAGCAGGCTTTCCGGGATCAGCACGGGCATTGCCACGTTCTCATGGCCGGTGGCCTTGAAGCGGGCATCCATGTCCTTCTGGATCAGCTCCCAGATGGCCTGGCCATAGGGGCGCAGGATGATGAAACCCTTCACGCTGGAGTACTCCACCAGTTCTGCCTTCACGCAGATATCGGTGTACCACTGGGCGAAGTTTTCTTCCTGACTGGTGATCGCCTGTACGAGCTTCTTTGAATCTTTTGCCATTTTTGTTTTTTCCTCCTAAGGCCGTGCGCCAAACGGCTTGCGTTCCGCACGAACCATATTAAAAGCCCCACCCACGAGCGCAGCCGGGTGCTGTGCAGAAAAGGCGGGGCTTTTTTACCTGAATTTAGTTCTGCGCGTGGCTGTCCACAAAGTTTACCACATCGCCCACGGTGCGCAGGGACTCGATGGCGTCGTCCGGCACCTCGATGCCAAACTCATCCTCCAGCGTCATCACCATGTCCACGATATCCAGGCTGTCGGCCTCAAAATCGCTCATGATGTCGCTGTCCATCGTGATCTTTGCCGGGTCAACATCCAGCTGCTCCGCCAGCAATGCACGGATTTTTTCAAAAGTATCCATTCCTGTGGTCTCCTTTTTGCAGTTGTTTTGCATGCGTGTACAGCCCGCCGTGCCAGAGGCCAACGGCCCGGTACGCGGCACAGCAGCGCCTGCTGTACAAAGCGCTCTCTTTTTTTATATCCCATGCCATGCGCAATGTCAAGCCCTGTTTTCCATTCTGGCCGGTTCCTTTGCGAAAAATTGCCGGAAAGGTGCTTTTTCGCTTGACAGATGCACTCGGGGCTCTTATCATTATAGAGTAGCGCGTTTATGGGGACTGACCGTCCCCCTGAATAGGAGCAATGAGCATGAAGCTTTCATTTACCAAAATGCAGGGCTGCGCCAACGATTATATCTATCTGGACTGCCGCCAAAGCGGTGTGCCGGAGAATATCGCGGCCCTTGCCGAAAAGCTGTCCCGGCGGCACTTTTCCATCGGGGCGGACGGCATCATCTGCATCTGTGCGGCGCAGACAGCCGGTGCCGACGGCATGATGCGCATCTTCAACGCCGACGGCAGCGAAGGGAAAATGTGCGGCAACGGCATCCGCTGCGTGGCCGAGTGGCTCTACACCCACGGCATCGCCAAGGAGACGCTTGCCATCGATACCCTCAGCGGCCTGAAAACCGTCACCCATAAGGGCGCGGGCCTGTGGCAGGTGGAGATGGGCGCCTACAGTGCCATGCCTGCCGACCTGCCCGCCGTGAACATGGGCGGGGAAGCACTGGTGAACAAGACCCTGACTGTGGACGGCAGGGACTGGGATGTGACCTGCATCAGCGTAGGCAACCCCCACTGTGTGACCGTGGTGGAGGATGTGGACAGCCTGAAGCTGGAAGAGATCGGCCCCGGTTTTGAGCACCACGCAAACTTCCCGGAGCGCATCAATACCGAGTTCGTGCAGGTGGTGGATGCCACCCACCTGAAAATGCGGGTGTGGGAGCGCGGCAGCGGCGAGACATGGGCCTGCGGCACCGGCACCTGTGCCACCGTGGCGGCCCTGACCGAGCTTGGCATCTGCCCGGCGGGCGGGGACATCCACGTACAGCTGCGCGGCGGTGTGCTGACCATCCGGGTGCTGCCCGGCAGACAGCTGCTCATGACCGGCGCGGCTGAGACGGTGTGCGAAGGCACGACCGAAGTGTAAACGGCTTCGCCCTCTCAGCTTCACTTCGTTCAGCAGCTCTCCCAAAGGGAGAGCCAAGGGCCTGACGGGAGTGCTTCTTGCCTCTCCCTTTGGGAGAGGTGGCATTGCGTAAGCAATGACGGAGAGGGCGAGCAATCTATAAAATAAAGCGAGGGAAAGTAACTATGAAGATGAACAAACACTACAACGAGCTGAAGGCCAGCTACCTGTTCGTGGACATTGCCCACAAGGTGGCCGCATATCAGGAGGCACACCCCGAGAAGGAGATCATCCGCTTGGGTATTGGCGATGTGACCCAGCCGCTGGCAAAGTGCGTGGTCAAGGCCATGCACGACGCTGCCGACGAGATGGGCACCAAGGAAGGCTTCCACGGCTACGGCCCGGAGCAGGGCTATCCCTTCCTCAAGCAGGCTATTCAGGGCTATTACGCAGGCCGTGGCACCCAGCTGGCCGAGGATGAGATCTTCATCTCCGATGGTGCCAAGAGCGACCTGGCCAACGTGCTGGGCCTGTTCGATGTGGACAACACCGTGCTGGTGCCGGACCCCGTTTACCCCACCTATGTGGACGACAACGTGACCGACGGCCGCAAGATCATCTACAGCCGCACCAGCCAGGAAAACGGCTTCCTGGGTATGCCGGACGAGAATGTGAAGGCGGACATCATCTACATCTGCAGTCCCAATAATCCCACCGGCGCTGCCTACACCCGCGGCCAGCTGAAGGCCTGGGTGGACTACGCCAAGAAGAACGATGCCATCATCCTGTACGATGCCGCTTACGAGTGCTTCATCTCCGATGAGAACCTGGCCCGCAGCATCTTTGAGATCGAGGGTGCCCGCGAGTGCGCCATTGAGATCTGCTCCTTCTCCAAGATCGCAGGCTTCACCGGTACCCGCTGCGGCTACACCGTGGTGCCCAAGGAGCTGGAGCGTGAGGGCATGAATATCAACAAGCTGTGGCTGCGCCGCCAGACCACCAAGTTCAACGGCGTGCCTTACGTTGTGCAGCGCGCCGCTGCGGCTGTGTTCACCGAGAGCGGCATGGCAGAAATTCAGGCAAATCTGGATTACTACCGCCGCAACGCCAAGGTCATCGCCGACGCACTGGACGAGTGCGGCGTGTGGTACTGCGGCGGCAAGAACAGCCCCTACATCTGGCTGCGCTGCCCCGGTAACATGAAGAGCTGGGAGTTCTTTGACTGGCTGCTGGAGAACTGCGGCGTGGTCGGTACTCCCGGTGTGGGCTTTGGTGAGTGCGGTGAAGGCTACTTCCGCCTGACTGCTTTCGGCGACGCCGAAAAGACCAAGGTGGCTGCTGAGCGCATCAAGGCTGCCATCAAGGCACTGTAAGCGGTTGCGTCAGCAACAAAAGCCCCAGAGGCGCTTTAAGTAAAGTCAATACAGAGGAAAACTCCTGTCGTCTTTGGACGGTAGGAGTTTTTTGTATGTGCCCCTTGACAAAACTGCATCTACTGTATATACTGTGCATGTACAGATAAACACAAAGGAGACTGCCGATGGAGCTGTTTATTGATAACAAGAGCGGTGCGCCCATCTATGACCAGATCTATACCCAGATCAAGGATCAGATCATACAGGGCATGCTGCAGCCGGACGAGGCGATGCCCTCCATCCGGGGTCTGGCGCGGGATCTGCGGATCAGCGTTATCACAACGAAACGCGCCTATGACGAACTGGAAAAGGAAGGCTTTCTCTATGCGGTGCCGGCCAAGGGTTTTTTTGTGGCCCCGAAAAACACCGAGCTGCTGCGGGAAGAAAACCTGAAAAAAATCGAAGCGCACCTCACCGAGGCCGTGCGCCTGTCCGCTTCCTGCGGGCTGGGCAAGGAGGACCTGCGCGAGATGCTGGAACTGCTGTGGGAGGGCTGAGCGATGAATGCACTGGAATTGCACGCACTGGAAAAACACTATAAAGATTTCACCCTCGGCCCGCTGGAACTGACGTTGCCCGGCGGCACCATCTGCGGCCTGATCGGCGAGAACGGCGCGGGCAAAAGCACCACCATCAAGCTGATCCTGGACATGGCGGCGCGGGACGGCGGCACGGTGACCATCCTGGGCAGGGACAACCGCACGAACCTTGTCCGCACCAAAGAGGAACTTGGTGTGGTGCTGGGCAGCGATGGCATTCCGCAGTGCCTGAACGCCGTGCAGGTAGGCCGCGTGATGGCGGGCATCTACCGTAGCTGGGATGCCGCCGTTTATGCCGACTACTGCAAACGGTTTGCACTGCCGGAAAAGAAAAAGTACAAGGACTACTCTGCCGGAATGCAGCGGAAGCTGTGCATCGCCGTGGCACTGTCCCATCACCCGAAATTGCTGCTGCTTGACGAAGCCACCAACGGGCTGGACCCGGTGGTGCGGGACGAGGTGGTGAATCTGCTGCTGGATTTTGCCCGGGATGAAGAGCATTCTATCCTCATCTCTTCCCACATCGTCAGCGATCTGGAAAAGCTGTGCGACACCATCGCTTTCCTGCACAAGGGAAAGCTGCTGCTCTGCGAGGAAAAAGACGCCCTGAGGGAAGAATACGCCCTCTGGCACGGCAGTGCCGCCCAGCTGGCCGAACTGGATGCCGGGGCGGTGTACAGCCGGCGGGTGACGCCCTACGGGGCCGAAGCACTGGTGCGCAGGGACGCTGCGCCTGCCGGGGCAAATCTTTCCCCGGTGAGCATCGAGGAACTGTTTGTGCTGATGGTGAAAGGAGAGTGCGCAGAATGAAAGGTTTATTGCTGAAAGACGCCTATCAGGTGTGGTACTACGCAAAAATGGTTATTGTGGCGGCTGTGGTCATGATGGGCGCGGGCGTGATCACGATGATGAATGGGGCCAATTTCTTTATTGTGTACGCGGGTTTTCTGCTGGGCATGCTGCCCATCACGCTGCTGGCATACGATCAGACCAGCAAATTCAACGAATACAGCGCTGTGCTTCCCGTTTCGAAAGAACAGCTGGTGGGCTGCAAGTACATTTTTGGCCTGTGCGGGATGGTGCTGGCAGAGTTTTTTGCCGCCATGGCCCTCGGTATTGCACAGCTGCACTGGACGGCGGTGGACAGCGCACTTGTCGTCTCGACACTGGTGCAGGTGGGGGTCATGACCCTGCTGAACAGCGCCATCCTGCTGCCGCTGAGCTACCGCTTTGGCTACGAAAAGGCAAAGTACGTGTTCTATCTTATGGTCGGCGTGACCGCGGGCCTGATGGGCTTTGGGGTGGCTTCCAACGAAGATGGCCAGGCGGCAAATCTGCTGCCGCAGGGCGTCCCGCCGGTGGGGCTGCTGGTCATTACGATTGCAGTGCTGGCACTGTATGCCCTCTCGTGGCGGCTGTCGGTGGCATGGTACGGCAGGGCGGAACAATAAGACAAAACAAAAGCGGAAGGACACCGGTCCTTCCGCTTTTTGCTGCTTATTCTTCGGTCTCTTCTTCGTCCGGGTCCAGCTCGATGCTGAACACGGCCTTTTTCAGTTTGCCGCAGCCCTGTGCTTTTAAGCCGGACTTGTAGGGCTCCCCGGCCAGATACAGCGCAAACCGGCCCTCGCAGAGCATCCCGGCGATGCTGGTACCGGCGGTGCCCACGGTGGTGTCCGTGGCTTCGTCGGTGGGTTTGGTGGGGGTCAGCTCGGCAAGGCTCACCTCAAACAGCTCGCTGCCGTCCAGGTCGGTTTCCAGCGTGATGTGGTTATCATGGCGCTGGAAGAGTGCTTTGTCCGAGGTCTGCGGCGTCACGGTGCTCACGGTGACCACGGCTTTTTCGCCGTCGATGCGGGTGCGCCCGGCGGGCAGGGTGGCGATGTCCCGGGCCATGATATACTCAATCACGGTGTCCAGATTGTCGCTGACGCCCAGATAGTTGGGCAGGTTGTTCAGGGTATCGTAGATCATGGAAAGATCCTCCATTCAATAAACATTCCAGTACCTGTATGGTATCATAGCTGGGGGTAAGATGCAACCATTGGAATGCGCTCTGCTTTGCTCTGCGCATCAATAGCGGAAAATTATTTTAAAATTTGCAACTCGGAAAAATCTGCGGATTTTTCCGAGCTGCTTTTTCACGAATAGGGCTGAAATTGAAAAATGCAGTGTCTGATTATGGCCTTTCTTGTGAAAATGCAAATCAGGGCAGACCGCGGTCTGCCCTGATTTGCTCAAATGAAAGATGAAATTTCCGCTGAAAATAGCCAGAGCGAAGCAGAGGCGATTCAAAATGATAAATTTTACTCTGCGTCTTTCGGCTCTGTAACCAGTTCCTTGATGCTGGGAACAACGCCGCCAAGGTTCTGCAGCTCGGATGGGATGATGATCTTGGTGGCCTTGCCGTTGGCCACCTTAGCCAGAGCTTCCAGGCTGCGGATGGCCAGCACCTTGTCGCTGGGCATGGCCTCGTTCAGCAGGCGGATGGCATCGGCGTTGGCCTTCTGCACGGCCAGGATGGCCTGTGCTTCGCCTTCGGCTTCCAGGATGCGCTGCTGCTTCACGGCATCCGCGCGCAGGATGGCGGCTTCCTTTTCGCCCTCGGCGGCGGTGATGGCAGCCTGCTTTTCACCGTCTGCTTTCAGGATGACGGCACGCTTCTCACGCTCGGCCTTCATCTGCTTTTCCATGGCTTCCTGGATCTCCCGCGGGGGAATGATGTTCTTCACTTCCACGCGGTTCACCTTGATGCCCCACTTGTCGGTGGCTTCGTCCAGAATGGCGGTGATCTTGCCGTTGATGACATCGCGGCTGGTGAGGGTGTGATCCAGCTCCATCTCACCGATGATGTTGCGCAGGGTGGTGGCGGACAGGCTCTCGATGGCCGCGATGGGCTGGTTGACGCCGTAGGTGTAGAGCTTGGCGTCCATCACCTGAAAGAACACCACGGTGTCGATTTGCATGGTGACGTTATCGCGGGTAATGACCGGCTGAGGGGGAAAGTCTGCTACCTGCTCCTTCAGGCTCACCTTTTTGGCAATGCGCTCAATGAACGGAATTTTGATGTGCAGGCCTGCCGCCCAGGTGTCGGAGTAGCTGCCCAGCCGCTCAATGACATACACCTTGGACTGCGGCACGATGACGATGTTGGTGACGACCACCAGCAGCACGACAAAGACCAGCGCGAGGATCACAAAAAACATGACCATAGTGGTTCTCCTTTTTGAATGGGTGGGTTACGCCTTGCGGCTTTCGGTCAGAACAGGCTCCACGATGAGCAGGGTGCTGTGCAGTTCGGTCACGCGGCAGCGCTCACCGGGGCTGAGGGTATCGCCGGGGGTGGCACAGCGGGCGTTCCAGTCCACGCCGTCCAGCCGGACGCGGCCCGGCACATCGGCGGTGACGGTGGTCAGCACGGTGGCTTCCCGGCCAAGGTTGCGGTCACCATTGGTAGGGGTGGTTTTGCGGCGCAGCTTTGCGGCCAGCGGACGGAACGCCAGCAGGCACAGCGTGCTTACCACGATGAACACCAGCGCCTGCGCCCGGAACGAAGCGGTGAACAGGCAGGTGAGCAGGGCGGCAGCGGCACCAATGGCGAACCAGATGCTGGTCATGGCAAAGGTGGAAGCTTCTACCACCAGAAACACCACCACGGCGGCCAGCCAGAGAAATGGAACAGGATTCATGGGTGTCCCTCCTTATGTCCCTATTATAGGGTATCCCCCAGGTGGAAGGTCAAGCGTTTTTTACTGGAACGTTGCGCAGAAAACGAAATGAGAACGAAAAGAGGATAAAAAAAGCCTTCCCCCCTTGGGGGAAGGTGCTGAACGGAAGTGAAACGGATGAGGGAAAGCCGTGGTCAGATGCCGTTTTTTCTGGCGGAATCCAAAGATTACTTCCCCTCATCAGTCACCTTCGGTGACAGCTTCCCCCGAGGGGGAAGACTTAAATTAAAATTACTTGATATCGTAATAGCTGTGGTTCGGGTTGTGGCCGTTCTCTTCCACCACGATGGTAAAGCCCATGGGGTTCACCTCGGTGTGCTTGCCGGAAGCCAGCGGCTCCACGATGATGTGCTCCGAACGGTTCACAATGATCTCAGCCGTTTCGGCCTCGCCCACGCGCTGGTAGTGCAGCACGCCGTCCTGCGCCCGCAGCACCCGCAGTTCACCGGTGCGGAAAGCTTCGCAGGTGTGGCGCAGCTGTGCCAGCTGGGCAAGCACCGGGCGCAGGCGCTCCTCATGGCTGTCCCAGCAGTAGAACCCGCGGTTGAAGGGGTCGCGGTAACCCTGCATCCCAATCTCATCGCCGTAGTAAAGGCACGGCACACCGGGCAGGGTGTAGATGATGGCATAGGCCATGCGCAGGCGCAGCATGCCTTCCTCGTAGGCGTCGCCGGTCACACAGCGGCCGCTCTGCCACTCGCGGCCGCGGCCGTTGGCAGGCTCGTCCGCGATCACGGTGAGAGCACGCTCGGTGTCGTGGGTGGAGAGGAAGTTCAGGGCCGTGTCCATGGCGGGGGCAGGGTAGTGCTCACAGATGGACAAAATTTCATTCATGGCCTGCTCAGCGGGCTTACCCTTGACAAAATCCAGCACGGCGTTCTTGAAGGGGTAGTTCATCACGCTGTCCAGACCTTTGCCCAGCAGGTAGGTGCGGCGCTGACCGAAGCCGTATTTGGTGGTGGCGTCCTCCCACACTTCACCCAGCAAGAACTTTTCCGGGCTGACCCGCTTGACGGCAGCACGGATCTTTTCAATAAAGGCGTCCGGCAGCTCGTCGGCCACGTCCAGCCGGAAACCGGCCGCACCGCGGCGCAGCCAGGTGTCGATGACGCCGCCCTTGCCGGTGATGAATTCCACGTAGGACGGATTCTCCTCATTCACCTCGGGCAGGGTCTCAAAGCCCCACCAGCTGCGGTAGCCGCCCTTATATTTGGGGTCAAAGTCGTACCAGCTGCGGTAAGGGGAGTGGGGGTCGCGGTAGGCACCGCCCTCGCCGTAGCGGCCCTCGCGGTTGAAGTAGCGGCTGTCGGAACCGGTGTGGCTGAACACGCCGTCCAGCACGATGCCGATGCCGTACTTCTTTGCCTCCTGGCAGAGCACCTCAAATTCCTCGTTGGTGCCAAGCAAGGGGTCCACGTTGAGGTAATCGGCGGTGTTGTAGCGGTGGTTGGAGTGTGCCTCAAAGATGGGGTTCAGGTAGATATAATCCACGCCCATCTCGTGCAGATAGGGCAGCTTGATGCGGATGCCCTCCAGATCGCCACCGAAGTAATCTTCGTTCAGGTGGCCGCCGGTCTCGTTGGGCTGCCAGAAGGGTTCGGCGTGCTTATCCGCCTGATACAGCCGGTCCGGGAAGGGCATGGGCTTGTTCTCGATGCCTTCGCAGAAGCGGTCCGGGAAGATCTGGTAGAACACCTTGCCCTTGATGCACTCCGGCGTCTGGAAATCGGCATCGTAGACGGTGATCTGCCACTTTTCGCCGTCCTGCCAGCTGACAACGCCGCAGTTGTCCGGCCCGCGGTAGATGCGGCGGAAGTCGGTGTAGAGGTCGAAGTAGTAGAAGTACAGGCCCGGGTCGTTCAGCGGCAGCTCCACCGAAAAGTGGTTCTGTTTGGGGGTCTGGCCGTCGAACTTCATGCGGTAGTGCACAGGTACGTCGTATTTGCCCTCCTTCTGCAGAACGAGGTGCGGGTCAACGTAGCCCAGCTCTTCCGGGATGCAGAGGGTCAGACGCACGGTCTGGCCGGCCCGCAGCGCACCGAAGGGCTGCTTGAAATAGGGGTCGTAGCTATTGAACAGACAAGACAAAACGGTCGTCCTTTCTCAAAAAAGCCCCGGCGGGCCAAACGCCGCCGGGGCTGATGCAGTTTAAAGGGAAATTACTTGCCCATGGGCACGGGAGAAGCATACCAGATATCGTGTGCGTAATCCAGCACAGCACGGTCCGCGCTGAAAATGCCGCTGTTGGCAATGTTCTTCAGGCTCATGTGGGCCCACTTCTCACGGTCGGCATACAGCTTCTGCAGGTCGGCCTGTGCACGGCGGTAATCCTTGAAGTCGGCCATGACCATATAGGGGTCGCTGCTGCGCAGGTTCTCGGTGACCTCATGGAAGTTCTCGCCGTTCCAGCCGCGCTCCAGGAAGTTCAGGGCGTTGTTGGCCACGTCGTCGCCCATGATGAAGGCGTTGGGGTGGTAGCCCACCTGCTTGAGGTTGTTCACCTCGGGGGTCAGCATACCGAAGATCAGCTCGTTCTCCTTGCCGGCAGCGTCTGCGATCTCCACGTTTGCGCCGTCCAGAGTGCCCAGAGTGATGGCGCCGTTCAGCATGAACTTCATGTTGCCGGTACCGGAAGCCTCGGTGCCTGCCAGAGAGATCTGCTCAGACACTTCGGCAGCGGGCATCAGGTGCTCGCTGAGGGAGACGCAGTACTCTTCCAGATACACCACGCGCAGCTTGTCGCGCACGGCGGGGTCGTTGTTGATGAGGTCGCCCAGCTTGCAGATCATGCGGATCATCTGCTTGGCCATATAGTAACCGGGGGCAGCCTTTGCGCCGAAGATATAGGTCTTGGGGATGAAGTCGGCGTTGGGGTTCTCCTTCAGGTACAGGTACTGGGCAGCGATATTCAGCGCATTCAGGTGCTGGCGCTTGTACTCGTGCATACGCTTGACCTGGCAGTCGAAGATGGAGTTCGGGTCGATGACCTGACCGGTGCTCTTTGCCAGATAGTTGGCGAAATTGGTCTTGTTCTCCAGCTTGATCTCGTTCAGCTTCTTGAGCACGGTCTTGTCGTTCTCAAACTTGTTCAGCTTGGTCAGATCGGAAGCGTCGTGCTTGTAGCCGTCGCCGATGGTCTCGTCCAGCAGCTTGCACAGACCGGGGTTGGAAGCCAGCAGCCAGCGGCGGTAGGCAATGCCGTTGGTCACGTTCTTGAAGGCCTGCGGCTTGAACAGGTAGTAATCGTGGAAGACGCTCTCCTTGATGATCTCGCTGTGCAGCTTGGAAACGCCGTTGATGCTGTTGGCAGTGTAAGCACAGATGTTTGCCATGCGCACCTGATTGTCGCCGATCAGTGCCATGTAGTCGATCTTGCCCTGATCGCCGGGGAAAGCCTTTGCCAACTCTTCGCGGGCACGGCGGTCCATCTCCACCACGATCTGGTAGATGCGGGGCAGGGTCATCTTGAAGATGTCCACGTTCCACTTCTCCAGAGCCTCGGCCATGACGGTGTGGTTGGTGTAGGAGAACACCTTCTGGCAGATGCCGAAGGCCTTGTCCCAGTCAAAGCCGCACTCATCCAGCAGGATGCGCATCATTTCGGGGATGGCGAGGGTCGGGTGGGTATCGTTCAGCTGGATGGCCACCTTGTCGGGCAGGTTCTCCAGAGTAGCGTAGCTGGACAGGTGGTTCTGCACGATATCGCCGATGGAGGCCGCAGACAGGAAGTACTGCTGGCGCAGGCGCAGGATCTTGCCCTCAACGTGGTTATCGTTGGGGTACAGCACCTTGGAGATCAGCTCTGCATTGGCGTTCTTGCTCATTGCAGTGTTGTAGTTGCCCAGAGAAAAGCTGGACATATCAAAATCGGGGGCCTTTGCCTGCCACAGGCGCAGCTTGGCAACGCCCTTGCCGTCGTAGCCCTGCACATACATATCGGAGGGAACAGCCATGACGCTGTTGTAGTTGGTGTGCTGGATATAGTGGAAGCCGTTGTCCCAGTTCTCGTGGATCTCGCCGTCAAAGCGCACTTCCACAGCCTGATCCGGGTGGCTCTTCAGCCATACCTGACCGCCGGGCAGCCAGTTGTCGGCACGCTCCTGCTGCCAGCCGTCCACGATCTTCTGCTTGAAGATGCCGTACTCATACAGGATGGAATAGCCGGTGCCGCAGATGCCGGTGGTGGCCATGCCGTCCAGATAGCAGGCAGCCAGACGGCCCAGACCGCCGTTGCCAAGGCCTGCATCCGGCTCTTCCTCAAAAATGCTGTCGATGCTGATGTCCGCGTCGGACAGAGCCTTCTTTGCCACTTCGTCCAGGCCCAGGTTCAGCAGGCTGGTCTTGAGGCTGCGGCCCATCAGGAACTCCATGCACAGGTAGTAAACCTGCTTGGTGCCGGTGCCGATGGCCTTGGACTGGAACTTCTTGTGGTTCTCGCTCATCATCTGGCGGCAGATCAGAGCCAGAGAGCGGTAGATCTGCTGGTTGGAAGCAACGCTCAGCTCCACGCCGTACTCGCTGGTGAGCTTGTCCTGAAGAATTTTACCAAATTCTTTCGATGTCATAAAGGTACTCCTATCCGCATAAGTTTTCAGCTTTGCTAAAATAATTGAAATAATGGCGTCTGCAGGCACTTTCCCTCGCTTGCACTGCGGCCAACATAACAAAACTATTATAATATGGTAGGATGATAAATGCAAGGAATCAGGGGATTTTTTCCGTAACTGACATTTTTTTATTGAAGTTTCTGATAAATATGCCAAAATTTCAAAAAATACACTTTTTCTTGATGCTTATTTATATTATAATAGGGAGAGAAAACTGCCGCCCGAAACATTTTCGGGCACAAACTCCGGGAGAAATGTGCCGGGTAACTCGCCCGGCGGGTGACAAGACACTGCAAAGGCACCGGGAACGGTGCCGCTTCCCGGCAATTACCAGAACATCACCGCCTGCTGCAAGGGCGGAAAAAGGATAAAAGGGGAATAGATATGGTCAACAAGGTACGGGTGAACATTGCGGGTACGCCGTATGCCATTGCTACGACGGACCCGGAAAAATATATTGTGTCGCTGGCAAAAAAGCTGGATGAGGACATCACCAAGCTTTTGGACGGCAATGCGAACCTTTCTGTAACAAAGGCGGCCGTGTTCTGCGCCATGGATTATCTGGACGAATACCGCAAGAGCACCGGCAGCGCCGAGAATATGCGCAGCCAGATCCAGGATTACATTGCGGACGCCGCCCGTGCAAAGCTGGCCGAGGACAAGGCCAAGGCAGAGAACGAGGTGCTGCGGCGGGAAGCCGCTGCCCTGCGGGAACAGCTGGAAAAGATGCGCAATAAGGAAGCCCGGCGGGAAGAACGTGCCCAGCAGGCGGCGCAGCAGGAAGCTGCCCAGAGCGATGCGGACAAGGCGGAGTGAGCCTTTTACAGGATAAAGGAGAAGTATGTCAAAGATCGAGATCCTTGCCCCGGTGGGCAACGAAGAAATGCTGCGCGCCGCTGTGTTCAGCGGTGCCGACGCAGTGTATCTGGGCTTTTCGGGCTTCAATGCCCGCACCAGTGCCAACAATTTTGACGCAGAAACGCTGAAAGAAGCGGTGCGCTTCTGTCATGCGCGGGGCGTGGCCGTGCATGTGGCGCTGAACACCACGGTCTACGGCGGGGAGCTGCCCGCGCTGGAAGCAGCCATCCGTGCCGTTGCCGCTTCCGGTGCCGATGCCGTGATCTGTCAGGATCTGGCCGTGGCCACCCTCATTGGCAAAATTGCGCCCCAGCTGCCGCGCCACGGCTCCACCCAGATGAGTGTGCACAGCCTGCAGGGTGCACTGGAACTGAAAGAACTGGGCTTCACCCGTGTGGTGCTGGCCCGGGAGCTGAGCCTGCCCGAGGTGGAACACATCACAAAACACTGCGGCATTGAGACCGAGTGCTTTGTGCACGGGGCCCTGTGCATGTGCGTCAGCGGCCAGTGCTATATGTCGGCCTTTCTGGGCGGACGCAGCGGCAACCGGGGCTCCTGCGCGGGCCCCTGCCGCCTGCCCTTTGAAGCAAATGCCCTGCCGGAAGGCAAGCCGGGCCGTCTGCATCACCTGTCCCTCAAGGATAACTCGGTCATCGACAAGCTGGACAAGCTGCAGGCACTGGGCGTAGCATCGGCAAAAATCGAAGGCCGCCTGCGTACGCCGGAGTATGTGGCGGCGGCGGTCAGCGCCTGTCTGGCGGGCCGTGAGGGCCGCGCTTATGACCGGGATCTTTTGAAAAATGCGTTCAGCCGCTCCGGTTTTACCTCCGGCTATCTGGACGGAAAGATCGACGGCACCATGTTCGGTGTGCGCAGCGAAGCAGATGCCGAGCTGACCAAAAAGACCCTGCCCGCCCTGCGCGAGCTTTACCGCCGCGAGCGCAGCCGTGTGCCCGTAAAGATGAAGCTGGAAATTGAAGAAGGCGGTGAGAAGCTCACCGTCACCGACGCGGACGGCAACAAGGCTTTTGCCTACGGTGACGCCGAGCCGCAGCCCGCCCGCACCGACCCCACTGAGAGCCTGCACCGCAGCCTTGCCAAGACCGGCGGCACGCCTTTTGCGGTGGCAGATGGTGATATCACTGTGGAAATGGACGGCGGGCCGTGGTTTATCCCGGGCAGTGCCGTGAACGAGCTGCGCCGCGAAGCACTGGATGCCCTGCTCAAAAAGCGGGAAGTGCTGCGCCCCTGGCCTACTACCGAAGAGCATGTGCCTGCCCTGCCGCTGCGCACTTTGCCGTCCTGCCGCACCCTGCGTGCCCGGTTTGAGAGCTGGGAGCAGGTGCCGGAGCGTGCGCTTGACGGTGTGGAATATCTCATTCTGCCCATTGCACAGGCCGACCGTGTGCCCCGTGAGTGGCGGGCAAAGACCCTTCTGGAACTGCCCCGTGTCATGTTCGGCAGGCTGGAAGAGGATACGGCCCGCCGCATTGCGGCCACCCAGGATGCAGGCTTTGCGGGCTATGAGGTGAGCAACATCGCCCATCTGCGCCTGTGCCGGGGCCTGCCCATGAGCGGCAGCTTTGGGCTGAACATCACAAACCAGCTGGCCGCGCAGTTCTATGCGGACAACGGCCTTGGCTCCATGCTCATCCTGCCCGAGGTGAAGGACAGCGACATCAGTACCATTGCACCCACCCGCGGCGGCAAACCTGTGCCTACCGGCGTGCTGGTGTACGGCCATATGCCGCTGATGATCACCCGGGCCTGCCCGCTGCAGAACATCCACGACTGCGCCCACTGCGATAAGACCGGCGTGCTCACCGACCGCAAGGCTAAAAAGTTCCCTGTGCGGTGCGGCCTTGGCGTGCGCACCATCTACAACCCCGTACCTATTTATATGGGGGATAAGCCGGGTGCCCTGACCGTGGATTACGGCGTAGCCTACTTCACACTGGAAAGCCGGGACGAAGCAGCCAAAATTCTGGACATGATCCGCGTTCATGCACCGTTTGAAGAGGATTTCACACGCGGACTGTATTTTAAGGGAACAAACTGAAACCGGCAAAAGCCTTCCCCCTCGGGGGAAGGTGCTGAACGAAGTGAAGCGGATGAGGGGAAGCTGCGTGCAGATTTCGTCTGGTCGAGACGGAGTAAGAAGGTCACTTCCCCTCATCCGTCTCGTCGCAAGCTCCTCGACACCTTCCCCCGAGGGGGAAGGCTATAAAGCAGAAAGAGGTATACTATGGAACCCATCACTGTAAAATATAAGGTATTGGATGCCCGGGCCAAGGTGCCCGCCTACGCTACCTCCGGCTCTGCCGCCGCCGACCTGTGCGCCGTGCTGGATGCGCCGCTCACCCTTGCCCCTATGGAGCGGGCACTGGTGCCCACCGGCCTTGCCATCGAGCTGCCCGGCCCCCACAGCGTGGCGCTGGTGTATGCCCGCAGCGGCCTTTCCATCAAGCACGGCCTGTGCATGGCCAACGGCGTGGGCGTGGTAGACAGCGACTACCGGGGCGAGCTGAAGGTGCCCATGGTCAATCTTGGCAGGGAAGCCTACACCATCCAGCCCGGCGAGCGTGTGGCTCAGCTGTGCATCGCACCGGTGTACACCGCCGCCTTTGTGCCCGCCGAAGAGCTGGGCGATACCCAGCGCGGTGAGGGCGGCTTTGGCTCGACCGGAAAATAATAAAATTGGCTCACCCTCTCCGTCAGTGCTGACGGAGAGGGTGAGGATGCTGAAAAGAAAGATGAAACCTATGAATTTGATCTTAGCTTCCGGCAGCCCGCGCAGGCGGGAGCTGCTCTCTTTATACACCACCGATTTCACCGTCTGCGCCAGTGATTTTGACGAAAGTGCCGTCACTGCAGATACGCCTGCCCATCTGGTGGAGCAGCTGGCCCGCGGCAAGTGCCTTGCTGTTTCGGCCCAGCACCCGGGCGCGGTGGTCATTGGCTGCGACACCGTGGTGGACGTGAACGGGGAAGTGTTCGGCAAGCCCCACAGCGTGGAAGATGCAAAGCGGATGCTGCGCGCCCTCTCCGGTGCCACCCATGAGGTGCACACCGGCGTGTGCATCTCGGACGGCACCCGCACCGAAAGCTTTGTGGACAGCTGCCGGGTCACCTTCTTCCCGCTGAGTGAGGAAGAAATCGATTTTTACGCATCCACGCAGGAACCCTATGATAAAGCCGGGGCTTATGCCATTCAGGGCCGCGCTGCCCTCTGGCTGAACCGCATCGAGGGCGACTACTACACCATCATGGGCCTGCCCGTGAGCCGTACCGTACAGCTGCTGGCACATTTTGTGTGAGAAAACTGGAAAAAACAAAGAAAACTTGCGCAAACGCTTGAGAAATCAGCGGCTTGCGGCTATAATAGAACCGTGTTATTCTGCGCAAAGGCGGCACAAACGGGCCGCCGGACGTTTTGAAACGATAGATCAAACTGGGAAGCATAAGGAGAATTTTTACAATGGGCCTGTTTTCAAAAGATGTCGGTATCGATCTGGGTACCGCAAACACTCTGGTATATATGAAGGGCAAGGGCATCATTATGCGCGAGCCCTCGGTGGTGGCTGTGGACACCAAGACCGATGAGGTGCGCTGTGTGGGTGCCGAGGCAAAGGCTGTCATTGGCCGCACCCCCGGCAGCATCGTGGCCGTGCGCCCGCTGAAGGACGGCGTCATTGCCGACTTTGATATCACCGCCAACATGCTGGAGAACTTCCTCAAAAAGGCATGCGGCAACAGCATGTTCTCCCGCCCGCGCGTGGTCATCTGCATCCCGTCCGGCGTCACCGAGGTGGAGCGCCGCGCCGTGCGTGAGGCTACCCTCAAGGCCGGTGCCCGTCAGGTGTCCGTCATTGAAGAGCCCATGGCAGCGGCCATCGGTGCAGGCCTGCCCATCAGCGAGCCCACCGGCAGCATGATCGTGGACATCGGCGGCGGCACGGCGGAGATCGCTGTCATTTCTCTGGGCGGCATCGTGGCATCCCGCAGCGTGCGCATGGCCGGTGATATGTTCGATCAGGCCATCATCGCCTTCATCAAGCGCAAGTACAACCTGCTCATCGGCGAGCGCACCGCAGAGCAGATCAAGATCGAGATCGGCTCCGCCTATGCGCTGGACCCGGAAATGACCATGGAGATCAAGGGCCGCAACCTGGTGGACGGCCTGCCCAAGAACATCGTGGTTCACTCGGAGGATGTGCGTGAGGCCCTGCTGGAATGCCTGGTCAAGATCACCAGCGCCATCAAGGAGACGCTGGAGCGCACCCCGCCGGAACTGAGCGCCGATATCATCGACCGCGGCATCACCCTGACCGGCGGCGGCGCACTGCTGCGCGGCCTGGATCAGCTGATCCAGAGCGAGACCGGCATCGACGTACACATTGCGGAAGATCCGCTGGACTGCGTGGCCAAGGGTGCCGGTGCGGTGCTGGATCACGTGGACGTCCTGCATGATGTGCTGGACACTGACGGCGGACATATGTAATACGGGCAAAGCCCGTTCTTGCGGAAAAAGGCTCTCTGCGCAGCGCCTGCGCTGATTTCCGCTGCAAACAAGGTTCCTTGCGCGGATGGCAGAGCTGTCCGCGCTTTTCTTATGGCAACCACCCGAACAGGAGGGCATCCCCTTGAAGGATTTTTTTGACACATGGAAATTTAAGATACTGGTGGCCGTGGCGGTGTTCCTGGTGGGCATCATGGCCTATGCCGGTGCCAACGGACGCCTGACCGCCGCCCCGCAGGAGCTGCTGAGCGTGGTGCTGATGCCCTTCCAGAAGGTGACGTCGGCCCTGAGCGGCGGGATCGGTTCGGTGTGGGAAAAGTATACCAGCATCGATGAAGTGATGGAACAGAACGAACAGCTGGAAGCCGAAAATGCCGAGCTGCGCCAGCAGATGGTGGATTACGACCGCATCAAGGCGGAAAATGAGGCCTACAAGGCACTGGCCCGCATTCAGGACTCGAACAGCGAGGCCAGCTATGTTTCCGGCTTTGTGATCGGCCGTGACCCGCTGGATGAGTTTGGCGGTTTTACGCTGGACTGCGGCACCGTGAACGGTGTGGCCGTGAGCGATGCCGTTATCAGCGATAAGGGCTATCTCATCGGCACTGTAGTAGAGGCCGACACCACCAGCTGCAAGGTGATGACCATTCTGCACCCCAGCTTCAACGCGGCGGGTGTGGTGTCCCGCACGCGGGAAAACGGCATCCTTACCGGCAATACGGACTACGCCGGCGACGGTTTGTGCGTGCTCACCAATCTGGAACGCGCCACCGAGACGCAGATGGGAGATCAGGTCATCACCACCGGCCTTGGCGGGGTGTTCCCGTCGGATGTGCTGGTGGGCACCGTGCAGAAGGTGGAGCCGGAAGTGAGCGGCAAATCCTCGGTGGCGGTCATCCGCCCGGGCGCGGACCCCCGCACCGTCAAGCATGTATTCGTTATCACCGATTATTAAGGGGGCGCTTTGTATGGAATCACGCCGCATGCGCAGCCGCAGCCAGATTTTCAAGTGGGTCTGTTACGCGGTGGTGCTGTTTGTGTGCGCAGCACTGCAGACGACGCCCGGCCTGTTCCAGCTGGGGCAGGCAAAGCCGCTGTTCATTCTGCCGCTGTGCCTTGCCGTGGCGGTGTATGAAGGCGAGTTCGCCGGGGCATTGTTCGGCGCGGTGTGCGGCCTTTTGTGGGACTATACGGCCGGGCGCACCGTGGGGATGCTGGCGCTGGAGCTGCTTTTGCTCTGCTTTGCGCTCTCGGTGCTGGTGCAGCTCTACCTGCAGGGCAGCACCTGGAACTTTGCACTTATCAGCACCGGAACGGCTCTTGCGGTGCTCTCGCTGGACTGGCTGTTCTTTTACTATATGCCCGGCTACAGTTGGGCGCTGAGCCGCTGGCTCACCTTTGTGCTGCCCTCGGCCATGATGACGCTGGTGCCATCGCTGGTGCTGTTCAGCCTGGTGCGGCGCATCTACAACGAGTTCAAAATCGACAACGGCGTAGTCTGAACCGCCGGAGGAAACGCGGATGAACCAAAATGAACGCAAAACCGTCGTGCGCCGGATGATCCTGCTCATTGCCGTGGCGTGTGCCGTTATGGGGCTGTACGTGATGCGGCTGATCTTTCTGCAGCTGGTCAACGGCGACGACTTCAAGTCCCGTGCCACCAACACCACCGACTACAATTTCACGGTGACGGCGGCCCGCGGCGATGTCGTGGACAGCGCCGGGCGGCGCATTGCCACCACCACTACAAGCTATAACGTGGTGCTCAACAAGCTGCTGATGGGGGACAATGATCTGGACGCCATGCTGCAACAGATCGTGGAGCTGCTGCGGGCAAACAGTGAGAGCTGGAACGATACCCTGCTCATCGGGCAGGCCGATGCCGCAGGCAATTACGCCTTTACGGACGACGACACTTCCACCAGCGACCAGAAGCAGCTGGCCGATATGAAGGAGACCCTTGGCCTGCAGCAGTACGCCACCGCCAACGACGTGATGGAGATGCTGGTGGAGAAAAACAACCTGCAGGACTTTTCACCGGAATGGCAGCGGGTGCTGGCAGGCATCCACTACGAGATGGACCGGCAGGCTTTCTCCAACGTGAACAACTTTGTCATGGCGGAAAACGTCAGCGATGTGACGGTTGCCACCATCAAGGAGCACAGCCTGCAGCTGCCCGGCGTGGAGATCGTGGAGACCAGTGCCCGCAGCTATGACCAGAGCGACATCGTGCCAGCGGTGCTGGGCCGTGTGGGTAAGATCACTGCCGAAAAGTGGAAGGTGACCGACGAAAACGGTCAGGTGACCTACCCGCTGAAAGAAAAAGGCTATAATATGAACGATGTTCTGGGCATTTCCGGCCTGGAATCCGTTTATGAGGACGAACTGCGCGGCAAGGACGGCGTGGAGACCATCACCCGCAATTCGGACGGTGTGATCGTGGATACCCGCCTGACTACCGTGCCGGAGCCGGGCCATACTGTGCAGCTGACCATTGACAGCAACTTCCAGCGTACGGTGGACAAGGCGCTGGCAGAAAACATCGATATGATCAACCGGGTGTACAACACCGGCACCATGAAAGCCGCTGCCGGTGCGGTGGTGGTGCTGGATGTGAAGGACGGCGGCGTTCTGGCGGCGTCCAACTATCCCAGCTTTGACCAGAACCTGTATGCCACCAACTACAGCGAGTACAGCTCCGACCCGGGCCTGCCGCTGTTCAACCGTGCGCTGCAGGGCCTGTATACGCCGGGCTCTACCTTCAAGCCTGCGGTGGCGGTAGCAGCACTGGACAGCGGCCTCATCAACCAGTATTCCACGGTGTTCTGCAACGGTGTGTATAACTACTTCAAGGATTATCACCCCCGCTGCACCCGCCACGGCCACAGCGGCAACATCGATGTGGTCACAGCCATCAAGTGGAGCTGCAATATCTTCTTCTATGATGTAGGCCGCCGTCTGACCAGTGACGTCTATGATGCCTACGCCTACAAGCTGGGCCTTGGCCAGCGCACCGGCGTGGAGGTCAACGAGGCTGTGGGCCGCCTGACCACCAAGAGCGACTCCAACTATACGGCATCGCTGGATGTACAGGCCGCCATCGGCCAGGGCAACACGGTGGTCACGCCCATCCAGCTGGCCACCTACGCGGCAACGCTGGCCAACAACGGCACACGCTACCGCACCCACTTCGTCAAGGCCATTCTGGATACCAACACCGGCGAGGTGCTCAGCGAGACGAAGCCCGAGGTCATGGATGTGATCGAGGGCACCGGCAACACCTTCCAGCTGGTGCGGCAGGGTATGAGGCAGGTGCCCAGCACCATCAGCGGCAAAATTTCCAGCTATCCGGTGGCCATCGCCTGCAAGACCGGTACGCCCCAGCGCAGTGAGACCTATGCCCCCGGCAAGCACTACCTGAACGCTATGATGGTGGCCTATCTCCCGGCAGACGACCCGCAGATCGCCATTGGCATCACCATTGAATACGGCGGCTACGGTGCCCGTACCGGTGACCTGGTGGTGGATATCGCCAATGCTTACTTTGCCCTGAAGGACGGCAGCCTTGCCCGGCAGGCCGAAGAAGAACAGGAAGCCGAGCAGGCCCAGCAGGAGGAACAGAACCAGACTGCGGACACCGCCCAGACTGCTGTAGGCCAGACGACCCAGCCGACTGCCGCCCAGCCTGCACAAACAGCTCCTGCAGCGGATACAGCTGCACCCGAAGCCCCGGCAGAGGATACCGCCCAGCCCGCTGTGCAGGCTGAACAGCCGGACGCGGATACAGAGCAGAACCCGGACGCCATTGCACCGGAGCCGTGAACCCGGGGAGACAAAAAGGACGGCAGGAAAAGCGCTGCAGCGCCGGTTTGAACGGCGCTGCCCTTGAAAAGAAAACAAAATTGAATATTTTGTATAAAAACCAGTTGTAAAAGATTGAATTTTGTGATATCATTTCTACCAAAGGACTTTTTTGTGAAGGCGTTCCAATCGATTAGGAAGAGGAGAGGGTAACGGATGACGATTGCACTGATTGCGCATGACTCCAAAAAGGAGCTGATGGTTCAGTTTTGTACGGCATACTGCCGCATTCTGAGCCAGCATAAGCTGGTAGCGACCGGCACCACCGGCAAGCTGATCGCCGAAGCTACCGGTTTACAGGTGCAGCGTTTTCTGGCCGGTGTGCAGGGCGGCGACCAGCAGATCGCATCCCGCATCGCCTGCAACGAGATCGACCTGCTGCTGTTCTTCCGCGACCCCATCAATGCAAAGCCCAGCGAGCCCAACGAGATGACCCTGCTGCGCCTGTGCGATGTGCATAACATCCCCATGGCTACCAACATCGCCACCGCTGAGGTGCTGATCCATGGCCTGGAGCGCGGCGATCTGGATTGGCGCGATATCGTCCATCCGCAGAACTGAAAAAACGATTGGGAATGGCCTCCGTTGCGCTCTGGCCATATTTCAGCGGAAATTATATTGATAATGCGAAAATTGGGAACATCTGCGGATGTTCCCAATTTTCATTTTCACGGGAATGGGGTCTGAACTGCAGAATGCATTTTTGCCGCCGTGCGGCTGTTTCCGTAGGAAACAAACACGGCAGATGCCATGTGCCGCAACGACCTTCCTCGTGAAAAAAGAATTCCGGAAAATCCGCAGATTTTCCGGAATTCCAATATAAAAAATATTTTTCCTCTGATTATGGCGCAGCGCACGCGGAGCCATTTTAAATTGTACTCGTCAAACCTTAAACTCCTCGGCCATCTCGGCCACATCCTCCGGTGCAAAATCGCCCAGCGGTAAGATCAGCCGGGCCAGCACGGCCTGCGGCAGAGCGGCCAGTGCAGCGCTGTCATCGGTGCCGGTGCCCGCAGGCGGGCAGACCGTGTGCACGCCGTCTGCACCGGTCTCCACCCGGGCACGGTGGGGTGCTGCCACATATTGCATCCCAAGTTTATCTGCAGCCGTCAGCAGGGCAGCGAACAGCGGCGTGCCGCCCTCGCCCAGCGCAGCGGCGTCCTGCCCGGCCAGTGCTTCGGCGTTCAGCACGATGCACTCGATGCCAAGGGCTTCCGCTGCCTTTTTGGCGGTCTCGGCTTCGGCAGCCTGCTGGGCAGCCAGCCGAACGGCCGCACCGGCCACTGCAAAGCCCTGCTGCTGCAGGATGCGCACCGCCACGGCGCACGCTTTGCTGCCGTCCATCTGCATCAGGACCTTATCCTGACTTTCGTAGGTGTCAAACCCGCTGCCGGGCAAAAATGCGTCGCTCATGTTCCCTGCCTCCCGCCATGTGCTTTGCTTTGGGCTACGGCCAGCTGGTCGCAGCGTTCGTTTTCCGGGTGGCCTGCATGGCCCTTGACCCAGACGTAAGTGATCTTGTGCCGGGCTTCCTGCTCCAGCGCCTGTGCCCAGAGGTCCGGGTTCAGGGCAGGGGAGCCGTCCGCCTTTTTCCAGCCCCGGCGCTGCCAGCCCCTGGCCCAGCCCTTCTGCAGGCCGTTGATGACATACTGGCTGTCGGAGCACAGCCGCACCTCGCACGGCTCCTTGAGCTGACGCAGTGCCTCGATAAAGGCTGTCAGCTCCATGCGGTTGTTGGTGGTGCTGTCGTCGCCGCCGCTGAGCTCCTTTTCGTAAACTTTGCCGTTAAAACGGTAGCGCAGCACAGCGCCCCAGCCGCCCGGGCCGGGGTTGCCGCTGCATGCGCCGTCGGTGTACACTTCGACCTGCTTCATGCGGTTCTCCTTATAAAATGAGTTACCTTTATTTAGCGCTATTTTCCGGCTTCTGTCAAGTGCGAATGTATATTCCGTGCCAGAGCTGCCAAAGCTTGGAATTGACAAAAACGCCGGGAAATACTATACTTATTCCAACAAAATGCGTATAGGGGCGCACCGAAGGCGTGCGCCCGGGCGTTCCAACAGAAAAGCCACGGTCGCATCGAACAGATGGACTTATCTGGCGCAAAACCTCTTACGGAACAGGCAGCGGTTTGCAAAAAACACGCTGAACGATACATTCTATACGGTGCATCCAACGGAAGCCGATGCGATTTTTCAAGGTGCTTCCCGTGCACAGCGCGGCTGTTCCCACAAAAGGGAGCGGCCTGCGCTGCAATTATTTTTGGAGGTCAGAATGGCACAGTCAAAAGAAAATACCAATCCTTCCCCGCGCGGCAAGGCTGCAGCGGCGAATCAGAATGCAGGCGCACCCGCCGCACAGGCCGGTGAAAAGCGCCCCCGCACCACCCGCCGTCCGTACTATAACCGTCGACCCCGCCGCCCGCAGCAGCCCAAAGAGGCCGCCGTGCCCATCCACATTTATCCGCTGGGCGGCCTGGGCGAAGTGGGCAAGAACATGACCGTCTACGAGTGCAATGGCGATATGATCATTGTGGACTGCGGCCTTGTGTTCCCGGACAGCGATATGTACGGTGTGGACATGGTCATCCCGGATTTCACCTTTGTGGTGCAGAATAAGGATAAGATCAAGGGCCTGCTCATCACCCACGGCCACGAGGACCACATCGGCAGCATCCCGTACCTGCTGCAGAAGTTCGACCTGCCCATCTACGGCACCCGCCTGACCTGCGGCC
The DNA here is from genome assembly GCA_050873025.1 of Faecalibacterium sp. GTDB lineage: Bacteria > Bacillota > Clostridia > Oscillospirales > Ruminococcaceae > Faecalibacterium. The sequence continues at coordinate 200,540 of JBNMHZ010000001.1, forward strand.
TGATCCGCAACAAGCTGGAAGAGTTTGGCCTGGCAGGCAAGACCAAGTTCGTGGAGATCACCCCCAGGCAGAAGGTCAAGCTGGGCTGCTTTACCATTGAACCCATCCATGTGAACCACTCCATCCCGGACTCGGTGGCCTTTGCCATCGACAGCCCGGCCGGCACCATCATCCAGACCGGCGACTTCAAGATCGATTACACCCCGCTGGCCTGCGGCGTCACCGACCTTTCCACGCTGGCTGAGTACGGCCAGCGCGGCGTGCTGGCTCTGCTGAGCGATTCCACCAACTCCGAGCGCCCGGGATTTACCGCCACCGAGCAGAAGGTTGCTGCCGGTGTGCGCAACCTGTTTGCCCGCGCCCGCAACAAGCGCATCATCATTGCAACCTTTGCGTCCAACATCTACCGTGTGCAGCAGATCATTGATCTGGCCGTGGAGGATGGCCGCAAGGTGGCCTTCAGCGGCCGCAGCATGGTGAACAACACCGCCATGGCGCAGGAATTGGGCTATATGCACATCCCGGAGGGCACCCTCATCAGCGTGGACGAGCTGAATCAGTACCCGCCGGAGCAGGTGGTGCTCATCACCACCGGCAGCCAGGGCGAGCCGCTGAGCGCTTTGTCCCGCATGGCGTCCTGCAGCCACCGTCAGGTGCGCGTGGGCCCCGGCGATTTCATTATTATTTCGGCAAACCCCATCCCCGGCAATGAAAAGAGCGTGACCAAGATCGTCAACGGTCTGCTGCTGCTGGGTGCAGAGGTCATTTACGAGAGCATGTACGATGTGCACGTCTCCGGCCACGCCTGCCAGGAGGAGCAGAAGCTGATGCTCACCCTGACCAAGCCCAAATACTTCCTGCCGGTGCACGGCGAGTACAAACAGCTCAAAAAGCACGCCCTCACCGCTGCAAGCCTTGGCATCCCCACCAGCAACATCCTGATCGCGGAGAACGGCTCCAACGTCATTCTCAGCCAGGACGAGATGAAGCTGGGCGAGCCGGTGACCGCCGGTGCCGTCATGGTGGACGGCCTTGGCGTGGGTGACGTGGGCAATGTGGTGCTGCGCGACCGCAAGCACCTGTCTGAGGATGGTCTGGTCATTATCGTGGCCACCGTGGACAGCAAGACCGGCAAGGTGCTGGCAGGCCCCGACCTTGTGAGCCGCGGCTTTGTGTATGTGCGCGAGAACGAGAGCCTGATGGACGGTGCCCAGAGCATCGTGGAAAATGCGCTGGACCGCTGCGTGGACGAACATGTGCGCGACTGGAACAGCGTTAAGACCCGTGTGCGGGAAGCGCTGAGCAGCTATATCTATCGGCGCACCAAGCGCAGCCCGATGATCCTCCCCATCCTGATGGAGGTCTGAGCCGGGCAAGCTGCCGCACAGGCTGCGGCGGAAGGCAGGAGATTGAATGAAACAGAAACCAAGATGGACTTTGGAGATGCTCACAGCCAGCCTTGCGGTGTTGTGCGGCCTGCTGGTGCTGACGCTGCTGTTCCAGCGGCCCCGGGGCTGGCCGGTTCTGCTGGCACTGGTGGTGCTGTGGTGCGTCGTGATGGCGCTGTTCCGCTACCGGCTGCGCAAGTGGGTGGCCCGGTGGATGTGCGGCGGCAGCTTTGAAAATTCAAAGGTGCAGTTCAGCCTGGAACCGCTCTCTCAGCCGGCGGCGCTGCTCTCCGGCGAGACGGTGCTGTGGTATAACGCACAGTTCCGCGCCCGTCTGCTGGGCGGGCAGGAGCTGCTGACCAGCCGTGTGCAGAAGGTGCTGCCGGGCCTTGACCTGCAGCAGTGCCGCAGGCAGGAGGGTCAGCTGCTGACCGTTGCCGACGGCATGTGGAGCGTGCACAGCTCCACGGTGCCCGGCGATGCCGAGAGCATGACCCTGCTGGTGCTGAATGAAGAAACCGCCCTGCGCAGGGTGGAAGCGGAATACAAGGCCAGCCGCCCGGGCTATCTGGTGTTTCTGGTGGATGGCTACGACGATGTGTTCGGCGATATGCTGGACAGTGAGCGCGCCCGCCTGCTGGAGGGCATCAACCGTACATTGGAGGATATGATCGGCCGGGGCAGCGGCTTTTTGCGCCGCGTGGCCAGCGGCCGCTACATTGCCGTGGTGGAAGAGCGCCAGATGGAGCAGTTTGCAAACCGCGGCTACGACGTGCTGGATAAAATTCGTGCGCTGGATCCCAGCGTGAACCTTTCGCTGTCCATCGGCATCGGCCGCGGGGCCAAGACCCTGCGGGAAGCCCAGGATATGGCCGTGCAGGCGCTGGATATGGCTCAGGGCCGCGGCGGCGATCAGGCTGCTGAGATGACGCCGGACGGCTTTACCTTCTACGGCGGCGTGAGCCACGGCGTGGAAAAGCGCAGCAAGGTGCGCAGCCGTATCGTGGCCGACCAGCTGGTCAAGCTTATCAAAGAAGCCGACCATGTGGTCATCATGGGCCACCGCATGAGCGATCTGGACGCCATCGGTTCCGCCGAGGGCGTGCTGCGTATTTGTAAGATCTGCGATGTCCCGGCGGTGATCGCTGTCAGGCGGGACGCCACGCTGGCAGGCAGCCTGATCGATGCACTGTGCAAGGCAGGCCAGAAGGATGATTTCATCGACCCGAAGGACGCTTTGCCCATCATCTCCAAGCGCACTTTGTGCATCGTGGTGGATACATACCAGGTGGGCCTTGTGGAAAGCAAGGAGATATTGGAAAAGTGCGGCCGCGTGGCCGTCATCGACCACCACCGCAAGGGTGTGGGCTACATCCAGAATCCGGACCTTGTCTGTCACGAGCCCTATTCCTCCTCGGCCAGCGAGCTGGTCACCGAACTTTTGCAGTATGTGGGCGAACGCGACGACAAGCCCAACCGGGTGGAGGCCGAGGGTCTTTTGTCCGGCATCATGCTGGATACCCGCGATTTTACCCTGCACACCGGTGTGCGCACCTTTGAAGCTGCCGCCGCACTGCGCCGCTACGGCGCGGAGACCGAGCGTGTGCGTCAGCTGTTCGATGTGACCATGGTGGAGTATAACGCCAAGGCCGCTCTGGTGGAAAAAGCAAAAATGTACCGCAGCTGTGCCATTTCCATTGGCGGTGAGGTGGCCCCGGAAGCCCGCGTGGCCATTGCACAGGCAGCCAACGACCTGCTGACCATTCAGGGCGTGGACGCCAGCTTTGTGGCGGTGCAGGTGGGAACCGGTGTGAACATCTCGGCCCGAAGCCTAGGTGCTGTGAACGTGCAGGTCATTATGGAAAGCCTGGGCGGCGGCGGCCATCAGACCATGGCGGCGGCACAGCTCAAGCACATCACGCCGGAAGCAGCCCGCTCCCGCATTGAGGGTGCTATTGATAAATACTATGCATCGCAGAAAAAAGGCGATGCTGAGGGAAAATAACCAAAACAGTGAGGGATACCCATGAAGCAGTACGATTACCTGATCGTCGGTGCCGGCCTGTACGGTGCGGTGTTTGCGCACGAAGCCCAAAACGCAGGCAAAAAGTGCCTTGTCATTGATAAGCGCAGCCACATTGCAGGCAATATCTATACCGAGCCGGTGGAGGGCATCAACGTTCACCGCTACGGTGCCCACATCTTCCACACCAACAATAAAGCCGTGTGGCAGTATGTGAACCAGTTTGCAGAGTTCAACCGCTACACCAACAGCCCGGTGGCAAACTATCATGGCGAAATCTATAACCTGCCCTTCAACATGAACACCTTTAACAAGATGTGGGGCGTGGTGACGCCTGCCGAGGCAAAAGCCAAAATTGAGCAGCAGAAGCAGGAAGCCGGCATCACCGACCCGCAGAACCTGGAAGAGCAGGCCATCAGCCTTGTGGGCACCGACATCTACGAAAAGCTTATTAAAGGCTACACCGGCAAGCAGTGGGGCCGCCCCTGCACCGAGCTGCCGGCCTTTATCATCAAGCGTCTGCCGGTGCGCTTTACCTACGACGACAACTATTTCAACGCCCTGTATCAGGGCATCCCCAACGGCGGCTACACCGCCATGGTGGAAAAGATGCTGGAAGGCATTGAGGTGCGGCTGAACGTGGATTATCTGGCCGACCGTGACGCCCTGAACGCACTGGCCGAGAAGGTGGTCTACACCGGCCCGGTAGATGCCTACTTTGGCTACAAGCTGGGCGCACTGCAGTACCGCAGTGTCCGCTTTGAGACCGAGGTGCTGGACACCGACAACTATCAGGGCAACGCCGTGGTGAACTACACCGATGCAGAAACGCCCTACACCCGCATCATTGAGCACAAGCACTTTGAGTTCGGCACCCAGCCCAAAACGGTCATCAGCCGCGAGTACAGCGCCGAATGGAAAAAGGGCGACGAGCCGTACTATCCCGTCAACGACGAGAAAAACGGTGCTCTGTACGCCGAGTATAAGAAGCTGGCCGATGCCGAGCCGGGCGTGATCTTCGGCGGCCGTCTGGGCGAGTACAAGTATTATGATATGGACAAGGTCATTGAGGTGGCCTTGGATGTGGCAAAGAAGGAGCTGGCGTAACTGCTTCCCGGGCAGAATGTGGTCGTGTGGGGCAGGCTTTTTGCCTTTTGCAAAAAGCATTGCCGCCGGATACGTTCTCTTTTGCGTGCCAAAAGAGAACCAGAAAAGCACCCGCTACTTTCGAGGCGCGGGAGGCACGAATCAAGGGCTGCTCGCCCTTGATAATCCCAAAGCAGAAAGGCTCCATACAAAAAATCCAAGTCGCTGCGCTAAAGGATTTTTTGTGTTACGCCGATTTAAAGTCGCTGCGCGACGGCCGCAGGCCGACAGCGGCAGATGCTGTTTGCCGTTACGACCCCTCCCGTGAAAAAGTAAATCAGAAAAATCCGCAGATTTTTCTGATTTACAAATTAAAAATAAAATTTCCGCTGAAAATGGCCAGAGCAAAGCGGAGGCCGTTTTAAATGGTCAGGTGCTTCCTCTTGCCCAAAAGCGACAAATGCGCTATACTATAAATACAACAACTGCACCGGTTTTCCGGTGAGAAGTGAGGGATAACATCATGAAAGTGATTCTCAAGCAGGATATCAAGGGCATTGGCAAAAAGGACGAGATCCATGAGGTCTCCGACGGCTACGCCCGCAATTATCTGTTCCCGCGCAAGCTGGCTGCTGTGGCAGATGCCAGCGCTGTGAATGTGGCCCGCAGCAAGGAAGCTGCTGCCGACTTCCACGAGGCCGAGACCGTGGCCGCTGCCAAGGCTCTGGCCGCCAAGATCGAGGGCAAGACCGTGACTATCAAGGCCAAGGGCGGTGCATCCGGCCGTCTGCACGGCAAGGTCACCGGCAAGGAAGTTGCCGAGGCTCTGGCTGCGCTGGCCGGTGCACCCATCGACAAGAAGAAGATCGAGCTGGAGACCAAGGACATCAAGGACGCCGGCGTGTTCAACGGCAAGGTCCGTCTGCACGTTGGTGTGGTCGCTTCTTTCAAGATCATGGTGGAAGTGGAACAGGCCTGATTTTTCTGCCATCTGCGCCCCCTCAAGCAGGGGGCGCTTTTTGGCTTTTCCGGGAGGAACGGAAAATGAAGCAAAACCGGAAGAAAATCTTCTCGTGGCCGCAGACTCTGCTCACGGTGGTGCTGAGCGTACTGATCTCGGCCAGCGTCTGGATCGGCTTTTACGGTGTGCCATTGCTGGGCCTGCCTAAAGCAGAGGACGTGGAGAGCGTAAAGCTGGTGAGTCCGGACAGCGATCCCGTCACGGTCACGGACGTCGAGAACGTGGAACTGCTGGTCAAAGCGGCCAACCTGCTGAACTATAAGTTCGGTGCCCCTGATTCCGCAGACCCGGAACTGCCGGAGAGCTATACCCTGCGATACAACCTGAAAAACGGTGAAGTCCGTGTGCTTTCGGCCAACCGCACGACGGTGTGGTGGAAGGGCAAGGCACACCCGCTCAAGGAGCCGGACGTGTTCTATAATGTTCTGGAAGGGCTGTTTTTCAGCGGAACCGACAACAATGCAAAAGGATAAATGACCATGCCGAACGAACGACGTTATTCCAACGAACTGAATCTGGAAAGTGTGGGCATCAGCCTGCCCTACAACATGCAGGCCGAGCAGAGCGTGCTGGGTGCAGTGCTGCTCAAGCCGGAAACGCTCACCGATCTGGTGGAGATCATCCGGCCGGAGATGTTCTATACCCGCCAGAATGCGCAGATCTACTCCGAGATGCTGCGGCTGTTCACCGCCGACCAGACCATCGACTTTGTCACCCTGCTGGATGCCGTTATTTCGGACGGCGTGTTCCCCAGCGCAGATGAAGCCAAGGTGTACCTGACCGGCCTTGCCGAAACGGTGCCCAGCATCTCCAACGTGAAGGCCTATGCCCAGATCGTGCAGGAAAAGTATCAGGTGCGCCAGCTGATGGACGTGGCAAAGGACATCCTGCAGGACGCCAGCGACGAACCGGATGCCGACCTGCTGCTGGAAAACGCCGAGCAGCGCATTTATGAGATCCGCTCCGGCCGGGATTCCAGCGCGCTGACGCCGCTTTCTTCCAGCATGGTGGAAACGCTGACCAATCTGCAGAAGATCAGCGGCCCGGATGCCGACAAATATAAGGGCATTCCCACAGGCTTCCGCCTGCTGGACACGGTGCTTACCGGCCTTGGCCGCGGAGACCTTATCATTCTCGCCGCCCGCCCCGGTATGGGCAAGACCAGTTTTGCGCTGAACATCGCAACCCGAGTTGCCATGCAGCAGAAAGTGCCGGTGGCCATCTTCAGCCTGGAAATGACCAAGGAACAGCTCACGAACCGCATCCTTTCTGCCGAAGCCGGCATCGACAGCCAGGCTTTCCGTACCGGTGCCCTGCGCGCCGAGGACTGGGAGTATCTGGCCCTCGCCACCGAGAAACTGCACGATGCACCGATCTATATGGACGATACCTCCGGCATCACCATCACCGAGATGAAGGCCAAAATTCGCCGGGTGAATCAGGACCCCACCCGCCCGAACGTGGGCCTGATCGTCATTGACTATCTGCAGCTGATGACCACCGGCCAGCGCAGTGAGAACCGCGTGCAGGAGATCAGCTCCATCACTCGAAACCTCAAGATCATGGCCAAGGAAATGAACGTGCCCATCATTGCGCTGTCCCAGCTGTCCCGTGCAGTGGAAAAGCAGGGCAACAATTCCAGCCACCGGCCCCAGCTTTCGGACCTGCGTGACTCCGGTTCCATCGAGCAGGACGCCGATTGCGTTCTGTTCTTGTACCGCGATTCCTACTATGCCAGCCAGAACCCGGACGGTGCCGAGGTGGATGCTGACACGGCGGAGTGCATCGTAGCCAAGAACCGCCACGGCGAGACCAGCACGGTGCCGCTGGGCTGGGATGGTGCCCACACCCGCTTTATGGATGTGGACTTCAAACGCTGATGAAAAACGAAGAAATTCTTGCGCAGGTGCGTGCGTTCTGTCTGCAGGAAGAGCTGCTTGTGCCCGGCGTGCCTTTGCAGCTGGCCGCGGCAGTTTCCGGCGGGGCCGACAGCATGGCGCTGCTGGGCATTTTGCTGGCTCTGCAGCCGGAGTTTGGCTATATGCTTTCCGTCTGCCATGTGAACCACGGCCTGCGCGGCGAGACCGCCGACCGGGACGAAGCCTTTGTGCGGGCCGAGTGTGCCCGTCTGGGCGTGCCGCTGCAGGTGTTCCATGCGGCAGAACTTGCCGATGAGGTGGGCCTGTCGCCGGAACACGCAGGTGAGGACTGGGCCCGCCGTCTGCGCTATGCCTGCTTTGCGCGTTTATGCAAAGAGGGGATAGACGCCGTCGCAACGGCCCATACTGCAAATGACCAGGCCGAAACGCTGCTGCTGCGGCTGGCCCGGGGCACCGGGCTGCACGGCGCAGCGGGCATCCGGCCAAAACGCGGGTGCTACCTGCGGCCTTTGCTGACGCTGACCCGGCAGGATACCGAAAGCTTTTGCCGTGCCGCCGGGCAGCTGTGGGTGAACGACGAGACCAACGAGACGGACGCTTATGCCCGCAACCGGGTGCGCCGGGCGGCGCTGCCTGCTCTGCAAAGCACAAATGAGGCGGCAGTGGAAAATCTGGCCCGGTTCTGTGAGAAGGCCACCCGGGCAGACGCCTATTTTGCACAGAAGGCGGAAGAACTGCTTTCCATTGCACGTCTGGCTGCAGCCCAGGGGGCTGTCAAGGCCCCGCAGGCACAGGCAGTGTGGCGGCTGGAGCCGCTGGCAGCAGCGGATGCACTCGTTCTGGAAGCGGCCATGCATTTGCTGACGGCCCCCGTGCGGGACGCGGAGGAAAAATATGTACAGCTGCTGTGCGGTCTTGTGCGGCGCGGCAGCGGCGCGGTGCAGCTGACAGGCCGGGTGCGTTTTTGCGCCGGAAATGGCTTTTTCTGGCAGGAAAATGTGCCAAAGCTGCCGCACGGAGAAACGGCTGCGCTGCCGCAGAGCTGGCCTTTTGCACCGGAAAAACAGGCCGAATACCCCTTTGCAGGCGGCTGGAAGGTGACGGCAAAGCTATTTGCGGCTGATTTTGAAGAAAAAATACAAGTCGTTCATAAAAAAGACTTAAAAAATCAGGCGGATTATGCTAGAATAACTACGTTGTATGCTGGTCTTGTGCTGCGCACCCGCCAGCCGGGGGATGTGTACCGTCCGGCCGGGCGCAGTGTGCACAACCGCCTGCGCAAGTGGATGAACGAAGTGGGCATCCCGCCGCAGGAGCGGGACCGGCTGCCGCTGCTGGCGGCAGGCAATGAAGTGCTTTGGGTCTGCGGCACAGGCTTTGCCGAGGGCCTTGCCCCGGATGAGGGCACGGCTCAGGTACTGCAGATGGAATTGGAACATAGGGAGGAACTACCATGAGTATGCATGATGATATCAAGACCGTTCTGGTCAGTGAAGAAGAGCTGAAGGCAAAGGTTGCTGAGCTGGGTGCCCAGATCAGCAGGGATTACGAGGGCAAGAACCTGGTTCTGGTGTCCATCCTCAAGGGTTCGGTGGTGTTCATGGCCGACCTGATGCGTGCAGTGAGCATCCCCTGCAGCATTGATTTCATGGTGGTGTCCAGCTACGGCGGCAGCAACACCGTCACCAGCGGCCTTGTGAAGATCATCAAGGATCTGGACGGCGACCTTTCCGGCAAGGATGTGCTGATCGTGGAGGATATCCTGGATACCGGCGTTACCCTCTCCAACCTTGTGCCTATGCTCAAGATGCGCAACCCCAACTCGGTGAAGATCTGCACCATTCTTGATAAGCCCAGCCGCCGCAAGGCAAACATCCAGCCCGATTACGAGGGCTTCCAGGTGCCGGACGAGTTCGTGGTGGGCTATGGCCTGGACTACGACGAGAAGTACCGCAACCTGCCCTATGTGGGTGTGCTGAAACCTGAAGTCTACGAGAAGTAACTTCTCACACTATAATTCATCCAAGAACTGGAGTTGATTTTTTTGCAATCCAAAAGACCCCGTTTCAATCCGCTGATCCTGGCGCTGGCGCTGGCAGCTGTGCTGATGGTCTGGTCAGTACTGGGCGGCACTGGTTCTTCCAGCAGCTCGTCCATGGCCTACTCCACCGTGGTGCACTACTTTGAGAGCCTGCAGGTCACGCAGTTCTCGCTGGACCTGAACACCGGCGTGATCACTATGAACATCAAGGAAGGCGGCAAGAACGATCTGCCTCTGCCGGACACCACGTCCCAGAGCACCACGCAGGCCACCGGCGGCCTACTGAGCGGGATGCTGTCCTCTTCGGAGGACACCGCAGCTGCCGCGCAGAAGAACAGCGACGGCACTGTGACCGTGCGCTACAAGTTGCCCTATGCTTCCATGTTCGTCAAGTATGTGGGCGACTACATTGCCGCCTACGACGAAGCAAACCCGGATGCACCTATGGTGTACGATTACACCCCCGTCAAGGAGAGCATCCCCTGGATGGAGATCCTGTTCTACCTGGCAATGCTGGGCTGCACCGGTTTTCTGCTGTTCTCCATGATGCGCGGCGGTGCCGGCGGCGGTGGCATCATGAACGTTGGCAAGGCCAAGGTGAAGGACGAGCACGAGAACAAAAAAGCAGCCACCTTTGCTGATGTTGCCGGTGAGGACGAGGAAAAGGAAGAGCTGAAAGAGGTCGTGGAGTTCCTCAAGAGCCCGGAAAAGTTCAACACTCTGGGCGCACGCATCCCCCACGGCGTGCTGCTGGTAGGCCCTCCGGGTACCGGCAAGACCCTGCTGGCCCGTGCCTGCGCCGGTGAGGCCGGTGTGCCGTTCTATTCCATTTCCGGTTCCGACTTTGTGGAAATGTACGTCGGTGTGGGTGCATCCCGCGTGCGTGATCTGTTTGATAAGGCCAAGAAGTCCATGCCCTGCATCATCTTCATTGATGAGATCGATGCGGTGGGCCGTCAGCGCGGTGCCGGCCTTGGCGGCGGCCACGACGAGCGCGAGCAGACCCTGAACCAGCTGCTGGTGGAGATGGACGGCTTTGAAGCCAACGACGGCATCATCGTCATGGCGGCTACCAACCGTGCCGACATTCTGGATAAGGCGCTGCTGCGCCCGGGCCGCTTTGACCGTCAGGTCTATGTGGGCCTGCCGGATGTAAAGGGCCGCGAAGAGATCCTGAAGGTCCACACCAAGAATAAGCCGCTGGCTCCGGATGTGTCCCTCAAGGTCATTGCACAGCGTACCGCAGGCTTTGCGGGCGCTGATCTGGAAAACCTCGTCAACGAAGCTGCCCTGCTGGCTGCACGCCGCAACCGTAAGGCCATTACCATGGAGGATATCGAGGAAGCTTCCATGAAGGTCATGGCCGGCCCCGAGAAGAAGAGCCGCGTCGTGACCCCCGAGGAAAAGAAGCTCACCGCTTACCATGAGGCAGGCCACGCTGTGGCAGGCTTCTACTGCAAGCATCACCCCCGTGTGCACGAGATCACCATTATCCCGCGCGGTCAGGCTGGCGGCTACACCATGTACCTGCCGGAAAAGGACCGCAGCTATGTGACCAAGGGCGAGATGTTTGAGGATATCGTTTCCAGTCTGGGCGGCCGTGTGGCCGAGCAGCTGATTTTGGAAGATATCTCTACCGGTGCTTCCAACGATCTGCAGCAGGCCACCAACATCGCCCGCCAGATGATCACCAAGTACGGCTTCTCCGAGCGGCTTGGCCCCGTGGTGTACGGTACTTCGCAGGAAGAGACCTTCCTGGGCCGTGACCTGGGCCAGGGCAAGGGCTACAGTGAGACAACCGCTGCCGAGATCGACGGCGAGATGCGGGATATCATCGACGAAGCCTACGAGACCTGCCGCCGCACCCTGACCGAGCACATCGACCAGCTGCACGCACTGGCCAAGGCTCTGATGGAGCGCGAAAAGCTCAACGAGCAGGAGTTCAACACTATTCTGGCCGGCGGCACCCTGCCCCCGCGTGAAGGGGACGAGCCCCAGCAGCCTGCCCAGACCGTGCAGGCCGCACCCGCTGAGACTGCAGAGCAGGCCCAGCCTGCGGAAACGGCTGAAACTGCGGAACCTGCCGAGCAGGCCGAAACGGCTGAGCAGATGCCGTCCGCTGCACCGGAAACCCCGGATGCACAGGACCCGCAGAACTGATTTGACCCAAACGGAAAGGAGCGAGTGTCGTGGAGGAAAATTTTAACCCGGTCGCACGGACCCGCGCAAACTATTACACCCCCGGCAGCCCGGTGCAGTTCGTCTGCGTGGAGCTGCTCAAGGGCGATATCAGCGGCGAGCACGCGGTCTGCCTGACCTTCAAGAATATTTCCAAGGTGACCTTGACTGCGCTGGAGATCCACTTCAAGTGCAAGGGCGTGGACGGTGTGATCCTGTGTGAGGACCGGTTCGAGTACCGCGACCTGGAAGTGAAGCCCGGCGAGATGTTCGGTATGGACGATGCCGTGTTCGTTACGTCCAAGGCTATCACAAGCGTGGATGTTTCGCTGTGCAACGTGTACAACGGCAAGCGGGTGGTGCATCTGGATGCCATCAAGCGTGTGCGCCTGCCGGCCCCCAAGCGTCTGTCCGCAGAGCTGGAAAAGGCACTGGAAGCCCGCATGAACCGCTCGGAGCTGAAGTATCAGCCCCAGGTGTTCGAAAATGGCTGGTACTGCGCCTGCGGTGCCTTCCACCCGAAGGAAGAGGACACTGTGTACTGCTCCGAGTGCGGCTGTGACCGCATCCTGCTGCAGAACGCGCTGAACACCCTGCTGCAGCCGGAGCAGCCTGCTCAGGCCGAGCAGGAACTGGAAACGCCGGTGGTTTCGCCGTCCGCACAGGAAGAGCCCACCCGCATTATGGGTGCAGCACCGGTGCAGCCGGTACAGGAAGAGCCTACCCGCATTGTAGGCGCACCGCGCCGTCCGCAGTCTGCTCAGGCCGAGCCTGCCGCAGAGCAGACCCGTGTGCTGGATGCCGGGGTGCGGGCACCGTCCCAGAGCCGAGCAGCCGCAGACGATGGCACCCGTGTGATGCCCGCTGCAGCCCGCCGTGCACAGCCTGCGCCCGTACAGCCGGAGCCGGACTATGAGGACGACGACGAGTACGAGGATGAGCGCGACAGCGTGGCAGAAACACTGATCCGCTGGGTGCCGCCCATCACCGCCATCATCTGTGCGGCGGTGGCGCTGTGCGGCTTCGTGTATTACCAGTTCGTGCTGTAAATCTACAAACAGCAGCGGAGAGGGCAGAGGTGCCTTCTCCGCTTTTTGCATAGCAGAAAAGGAGAAAAACGATGGCACAGGAAGCTTTGCAGGCCGCTTTTGAGATCAAGACCACCTGCGATGAGATCAGCCGCCGCCTGCTGCGCTGGCACTGGGAGCAGAAACCCGGCTCCCACAGCCTGGGGGCGCTGCTGGACCATATTGCCCGGCGTCAGCAGGAAAGCCCGGAATATTACGACCGTATGCCGGATATCTCCGGCAAAAACAGCTGGCAGCAGCTGGACACCACCATCTGTATGCGGGTGCTGCTGGACCCGGAAAAGGACGCGGCAAAACCGCTGGATCTGCTGGGCAACACCAGCAATCCCAGTGCGGCACGCCGGGCCTGCAATGCGGTGCGCACAGCCCGCAATCAGGCCGCTCACGCCACCGACCATACGGATGCGGCACAGGCGGCGATCCTGTTCAATGAAGCGGTTGAAAGCCTGGAAGAGGGTTATGCGGGCACGGCCCTCCGCGAGAACGAGCTGGCCCGCTACTACCGCGAAGCCGAAGAGTATCTGGCCCGCTGCGGTGCAAAGGAACCCATTGCTTCCAGCCGGGCACCGGAAGAAAAGCCTGCCCGCAGCACATCCCGCCAGAGCACAAAACAGGGGCAGAACCGCAGCACCCAGAACCGGAGAACGGGCAGCAGCTCCTCTTCCGGCAGGAACACTGCCGCCCACAGCGGCAGCGCAAAAAGCCGCAGCAATGCAGCCCGCAAAAAGAAGCAGAAAAAGTCCGGCAATAAGGCTGTGATGATCGTGCTGCTGGCAGCGCTTGTGCTGGGATTGCTGGTGCGTGCCTGGAGCATGGGCGCAGCCTGAACCGTCTGTTTTGGAAAATAGTTGCTTTTCTCCAAGAGAAAAGGCCGTCTTTTGTACATAGTCGCCAGAAAAATAAAAATCCTTCCGGGATAAACCGGAAAAAGCGCATCTTGCGGGATGAGTGAAAGCGGCTTATAATAAACATGAAAACGTTTACACACAACCATGCATCCCAAAAGAGAGAAGTATCGCAAATGACCATCAGTGATATTGCAAAAATGGCAGGCGTTTCCAGTGCGGCCGTCAGCCGCTACCTGAACGGCGGTCCGCTGAGCGAGCAGAAACGCGCTGCCATCCATGAAGTGGTGGAAAAGACCGGCTATCGCCCGGACACTGCAGCCCAGACCCTGCGCACCGGCAAGGTGAATCAGGTAGGGGTCATCGTGCCCAGCATCGGCTCCCAGTCGGTGGGGCAGATCACTGCCGGCATCGCCAGCGAGCTGGACGCAAAGAACTATCTGCTGCTGTTGGGCAACACGGAGCTGAACTCCCAGCGGGAGCTGGGGTACCTGACGGCCATGCAACGCAACCATGTGGCAGGCATCATCCTGCTGGGCAGCTACTATACGCCGCAGCTGGCCAAAGCGCTGCAGAACTGCCGTGTGCCGGTGGTGGTAACGGGCCAGCGCTTTGCAGAGATGGCCTGCGTCTACAACGACGACCACACCGCTGCCCGCGAGCTTACCCAGCGAATGCTGGAACATGGCCGCAAAAAGATCGTGTACATCGGCGGCACCGAGCGGGATAATGCCACCGGTGTGCAGCGCCGCGAGGGCGTGCAGGATGCATTGAATGCTGTCGGACTGGACGGTGAACAGCTGCCGCGCATCTGCTGCAATGCTTTTACCATGGAGGAGGGCCAGCGCTGTATGCAGGAACTGCTGGCCTGTTGCCCGGATCTGGACGGCGTGGTGTGTGTGACCGACACCGTGGCCTTTGGTGCCATGCGCGCCCTTCGGGAAGCAGGCCGTCAGATCGGGCAGGATGTGGGCCTTGCGGGCATTGGCGACAGCTGGGCCGGCGGTGTGACCGAGCCGGGCCTGACCACGGTGCAGTTTTACCAGAAGCAGGTAGGGCAGGAAGCGGCCCGGATGCTGCTGCAGATGCTGGAAGAAAGCGGCCAGAGCGGCCCGGTGCGTCAGGTGACGCTGGGCTATCGTGTGGTGGAGCGCGGCTCCCTGTAAGTAAAGGATAAAAAATGGATCGCAAACTGATTTTTCTGGATATTGATGGCACGCTGCTGCCGCCGGGTGATATGCTGGTGCCGGAAAGCACGCTGGCCGCACTGAACAGGGCAAAGGCAAACGGGCACAAGCTGTTTTTGTGCACCGGCCGCAACTACCGCATGACCGAACCGCTGCTGCGCCACGATTGTTTTGCAGGCGCAGTGTGCAGTGCCGGCGGCTATGTGCTGTGCGACGGCAAAGTGCTGGTGGATATCCCCATGGAGCCGCAGCAGGCCGAGGGCGTGCGTACAGCGCTGGAACGCCACGGCGTGGAGTGCACGCTGGAAGCCCGTGATACCACCTTTGGCGGGGCCAAAATGGCCGAGCGGTGGAGCTTTATCCACAAAAAGAGCGGCACACCCCTGAACAGTGAGGCCGAGCGCTGGCGCAAGGCCATGGAAGAAGGCATGTCCATCACGCCGCTTTCAGAGTATAAGGGCGAGCCGCTGTACAAGATCGTGTTCATTGCCGACCATGAGAGCGACCTTGCCGAGGCAAAGCAGCTCTATGCCGATCAATTCGTGTTCTGCGAGAGCAAGCTGGACAGCCTGACCGACGGCTTTGTGAACGGCGAACTCATCAACCGTAAATTCGATAAGGGCACCGGCATCAAAGCTATTTGCGACTCTTTGGGCTGCACGCTGGCGGATACTATCGGCTTTGGTGACAGTGACAACGACCTGCAGATGACCGATGTGGCCGGCATCAGCGTGTGCATGGCCAACGGCTCCGAAAACCTGAAAAAGCGCTGCGACCGCATTGCCCCCTCTGTGTATGAGGACGGCATTGCAAAGGAGTTTGCGGCGCTGGGGCTGATTTGAACAATAAAAAGGCTGTGACGTGGGCGAAAACTGCGTCACAGCCTTTTTGGCATCTTATGGGCTTTTGTAAAACGGCAAAACGTGGTAGAATAAACCAAAACGCCGGGCGCTGTTCCGGCAAAATGGAGGAAACAGGATGCATTCAGTCTTGGAAGTGTGTGTGGACAGCACCGCCAGTGCATTGGCGGCAAAACGCGGCGGTGCCAGCCGGCTGGAACTGTGCGCCGATTTGATCGTGGGCGGCACAACGCCCAGCCTTGCGCTGCTGCGTCAGGTGAAGGCAGAGACCGGCCTGCCGGTGCGGGCACTGCTGCGGCCCCGCTTTGGCGATTTCTGCTATGACAGCTATGAGCTTGCCCAGATGGAGCAGCTGGCCGCAGAGCTGGTGGAAGCCGGTGCGGATGGCATCGTCGCTGGCGTGCTGACCCCGGCGGGCGAGCTGGACACAGACGCCCTGCGGCCCATCTATGCGGCGGCACGCAAAGCAGCAGACAAGGCGGGCCGTCCGGTGAATTGCACCCTGCACCGCGCCTTTGATGTCTGCGCCGACCCCTTTGCGGCACTGGAAGCGGCAAAACAGCTGGGCCTTTGCACCATCCTCACCAGCGGGCAGGCGGCCAGTGCACCCCAGGGCGCGGCCCTGCTGCAAAAGCTGGTACAGCAGGCAGGGGACCGTGTGGAAATCCTGGTGGGAGCCGGTGTCACGGCCCAGAACATCCCTGCACTGGCCGCGCAGACCGGTGCACACGCATTCCATCTCTCAGGCAAGCAGGTGCTGCAAAGCCGCATGACCTTCCGCCGCGAGGGCGTGCCCATGGGCCTGCCCGGCTTTTCCGAGTTTGAGGTGTGGCAGACCAGCGAAGCAAACATCCGCGCAGCGCGGCAGGTGCTGGACAACCTTTAAAAACAGCAGAAACAAAAGCGCTCTCCCAACGGCGACCCGGCGGGAGAGCGCTTTTTTATGATGATGAATTTTGAAGGGAAATGGCTTAGTAATGCAGATCGTTGCCGGTCAGTGCTTCCAGCACCGGCAGCATGGCAGCGGCCTCGGCCTTGGCGACAGGCAGGTCCATATCGCGGTAGTTGCCGCACTCCACCTCGCTGGCACCGGGCACAGCGCCCTCAAAGGCTGCCATGAAGCGGAAGGATTCCACCGTCAGCTCCAGTGCCTCGGCAGGGGTCAGCCCGCGGGTGAGCAGGTAAAAGCCGGTACGGCAGCCCATGGGGCCAACGTAAATCACGCTGTCTTTAAAGGCGCTGTTGCGCGCATAGGTGGCAAACAGGTGCTCCAGCGTGTGGGCGGCACCGGTGGTGAGGTAATCGCCCTGATTGGGCTTTTTCATGCGGATGTCCCAGGTGAGCACATCGCCGTCCTGACGGCTCAGGTACATGCCGCGGTCGAGCTTGGTATGGTCAACACAGAAGCTTGCAATGCGTTCCATGATATTCTCCTTTGGCTTATGCCTGCAGGCGCTGCACGCTGCCGTGAGCGCAGTCCACAGCTACCATCAGGCCGTCGCGGATGTGACTGGTGGCACCGGCGGCACCCACAACGGTGGGCTTGAGCAGGGCCTTGCCGGCAATGGCGGCGTGGCTGTTCAGGCCGGGCTCCTCGACAACTAGAGCGGCGGCGTCGCGCACATAGCTCAGCATCTCATTGCTGGTGGAAGGCACCACCAGAACCATGCCGGGCTTGAACTTTGCACGCACCTCTTCCAGCGTGCGGCAGACACATGCCTTGCCGGTGGCACTGGTCACGTCGGCATTCTCGCGGCCCACGCCCACGCCGGTAGCCAGGCAGTTGCCCACCATGTGGATCTTGATCATGTTGGTGGTGCCGGAAACGCCCACCGGCACGCCTGCAGTCACCACGGCCAGCTCGCCGTTGTGCAGGTAGCCGTTCTCCTTAGCCAGAGAGGTGGACATCTCGATCAGTTCATCGGTGCTGTGTGCCAGAGACATCATCAGCGGGGTGATGCCCCAGCTCAGGGCCAGCTGACGCTGCACCTGCTCCTTCATCACGCAGGCGATGATGGGCTGCTCCGGGCGGTACTTGCTCAGCAGGCGGGCAGTGTTGCCGGACTCGGACACGGTGACGATGGCGGCAGCGTTCACGTCCTTGGCGGTCAGGCAGGCAGCATGTGCGGTTGCATCGCTCACGCTGATCTTGCCGGTGTTCTCGGTGAGGGGAGCAAAGCGGGAGTGGTTCTCCTGCTCGGTGCGCTCTGCAATGGCGGACATGGTCTTGAGGGCCTCCACCGGGTAGGCACCGGCAGCGGTCTCGCCGGAAAGCATGATGGCAGAGGTGCCGTCGTAGATGGCGTTAGCCACGTCAGAGATCTCGGCGCGGGTGGGGCGGGGGTTCACCATCATGCTGTCCAGCATCTGGGTAGCGGTGACGATGGGCTTGCCGAAGGAGAAGGAACGCTCGATGATGTTCTTCTGGATGCCGGGCAGCTCGGTGAAGTCGATCTCAACGCCCAGGTCGCCGCGGGCCACCATGACGGCGTCGGCGGCAGCCAGAATGCTGTCGATGTTGTTCACACCCTCGCGGTTCTCGATCTTTGCAATGATGCGGATGTCGGAATCGTACTCGTTGAGCAGGTTGCGGATATCGTACACGTCCTGTGCGGTGCGCACGAAGGAAGCGGCGATGAAATCAAAGCCCTGCTGTGCGCCGAAGATGATATCATCACGGTCGCGCTGGCTCATATACGGCATGGACAGGTGCACGCCGGGCACATTGACGCCCTTCTTGTTCTTGATCTTGCCGTTGTTCAGCACCTTGCACACGATGTCGGTGTCGTTCACGGTGACGATCTGCAGCTTGATGAGGCCGTCGTCCAGCATGATGGTGCCGCCGGGCTGCACATCCTGCGGCAGATCCTTATAGGTAATGGAGCAGATCTCCTTGGTGCCTTCCACCTCGCGGGTGGTCAGGGTGAAGGTCTGGCCGGCTTCCAGCATCTCGGTGCCGTTCTTGAAGTCCTTCAGGCGGATCTCGGGACCCTTGGTGTCCAGCAGGGCGGCGACCGGCTTGCCCTGCTCTTCACGGATGGCCTTCAGCTTTTCAAAGCGGCCCAGATGCTCCTCGTGGGAACCATGGGAAAAATTGAAACGGGCAACGTTCATGCCATTGGCAACCAGTTCGCGCAGAACGCCTTCCTGATCGGTGGACGGGCCCAGGGTGCAGATAATCTTGGTTTTTCTCATATACTTTACCTCCAACTACTTCTTCACATTCTCTATTGTGCGGCAGGCCGTCCGCTGTCATGCAGGCAGCCGCACGCGGCCAACGGGAAAAATCCCGTGCTGTGGTACAAAAGCGGAAAAATTCTGCGGTTCAAAACTTTTCCATTTACTATTATAACCGCTTGGATACAATAGGGCAAGAAAAAATTGATGCATCTCTTCAAATTTTTCGGCAGTTAAGAAATCTTTGCTGCTGAAATACGTATCTGCGCTAAAAAACACAAAAATGCTTCGTCAAATCGTGAAGAAACTGACAAACATTTTGGTAAAAATGACGGATATCTGCAGCAGGGCAAAAAAGCTTGCATCCGCAGCAGGATTTGCTTATAATGATAAGTAAAGATAGTATCACTTATCCGGGACAAGCACCCGGAAGAAATGGAGAAAAAACGATATGGAAAAGCGCGTTTTTCTGATCGTCCTGGACAGCTTTGGCATCGGCGCAGAGCCGGACGCTGCTGCCTTTGGCGATGAGGGCACCAACACCCTGGGCGCCATTGCAAAGCACCCCAACTTCAACTGCCCCAACCTGCGCAGGCTTGGCATGTTCAACATCGACGGTGTCACCGTCGGCGAAAAGGCCGATGCACCCATCGGCTCCTTTGCCCGCCTGCAGGAGCAGAGCATGGGCAAGGATACCACCATCGGCCATTGGGAAATTGCGGGCGTTGTGAGCCCTAAGCCCCTGCCCACCTTCCCGGAGGGCTTCCCGGATGCACTCATCCACGAGTTTGAGGAAAAGACCGGCCACAAGGTGCTGTGCAACAAGCCCTACTCCGGCACCCAGGTGCTGAAGGACTACGGCGAGCAGGCCATGAAGGAAAATGCCCTCATCGTGTACACCAGCGCTGACAGCGTGTTCCAGGTTGCCGCCAACGAGGAGCTGGTGCCGGTACACGAACTCTACCGTTACTGCGAGATCGCCCGCGAGATGCTCAAGGGCGAGTACGGTGTGGGCCGCGTCATTGCCCGCCCGTTCCTGGGCCATACGGCGGATACCTTCTACCGCACCACCAACCGCCACGACCTGAGCCTGAAGCCGCCCCGCGCCACCATGCTGGACCTGCTGAAAGATGCCGGCAAGGACGTGATCGCCGTGGGCAAGATCTTTGATATCTTTGATGGCGAGGGCGTCACCGAGAAGATCAAGACCACCGGCAACACCAACGGCATCGCCTTTACCAAGGCCCTGCAGACCCGCGATTTTGAGGGCCTTGCCTTTGTAAATCTGGTGGACTTTGATATGCTGTACGGCCACCGCCGCGATGTAGCAGGTTATGCTGCTGCCGCCACCGAGTTTGACAAGTTCGTGGCCGACTTCATCCCCGGGATGCGGGAGGGCGACATCCTCATGGTCACCGCCGACCACGGCTGCGACCCCTCCTACACCAAGACCACCGATCACACCCGCGAGTATGTGCCGTACCTCATCTACGGCAAGGGCATCAAGCCCGGCGTAAATCTGGGCACCCACCTGTGCTTCGGCACCATTGCACAGACCATCTGCGAGTATCTGGGCGTGGACGCTTCCACTCTGGACGGCAAGAGCGTCTGGAATGAAATTAAAGCGTAATTATTTTATAGAATGAAAAAGCCGCCTGCATTGGTTCAAGATGCGGGCGGCTTTTTTATGCAGTTTATCGGTACGGCCTTTCTGGTGAAAAAGCAAAGAGGAAACGACCGCAGTCGTTTCCTCTTTGCAAATAGAAATAATTTTTCCGCTTAAATCGTTATGCTGCGTCGTTCTGCTGCGAAGCAGCATCCTGAATGGCGTTCCAGATGGAGGAAGCCGCATTGTAAATAGACGATGCGGCCTGCTCCACTTCTTCCTGCGTGGGCAGGGAGATGGACGGAGCCTCGGCAGGTGCATCACCGCCGGTCTCGCCCTCAGCGGGGGCTTCCGGCTCCTGCGGCTGGGTGTCGGCGGGCTGCTCTGCATCGGCAGGCTGCTCGGCAGGCACTTCCTCTTCGGGCACGCTGCTGGCGGGCTCTTCTTCCGGTACGCTCTCCGCAGGCACCTCCGAAGCAGCGGCGTTCGGGTCGGTGGTGGGGGTGAATACATCGGTCTTTTCCGGCTTCTGGCTGGTAGCGGCAACGGTGCCCTCGCCGCCCAGCACGGATGCGATCATCTCCTTGGCCTTGCTCACGGATGCATCGTCCGGCTTCATGACATAGAGCTTCTGGCCCTTGGCGGAGTAGCACTTGGTGCTGCTGGAGCTTGTGCCGGTAACGGTGTAGCTTTCAATGTCCCAATCGGCAAAGTCGCTCAGCTGCATACGTACCAGTGCGCTGATCTGATCCTGCGAGAAGCTGGTGACAAAACAATCCGCGGCGGCGTCCATGATCTTGGAAAATCCCATCAGCAGGGCAGGGGATTTGATCTTGTTCAGCATGGCGTCGATGACTTTCATCTGGTTGATGCCGCGTTGGATATCGCCGGATGCAAAGGCGTGGCGCTCGCGGGCAAAGGCCAGAGCGGCCTTGCCGTCCAGATGGTTCCAGCCCTCCACAAAGGTGGTGGGGTCGTAGTAGCCGGGGCTGCCCACCGAGGTGAACGCCTGGTCGGAGTAGACATCCACGCCGCCCAGTGCATCAATGATGCTGATGAAGCCTGCAAAGTTGATGCGGATGTAGTGGTTCACGCTGATGCCGTAGAGGTTGCCCAGTGTTTCCATGCTGGTCTCCACGCCGTACAGGCCGGCATGGGTCAGCTTATCCTTACTGTCGGTGCCGGCAAGGTCCACATAGTAGTCGCGTGGCGTGTTGATGAGGGCCACGCGCTTGGTGACAGGGTTCACGGCGGCAAGGATGTTCACGTCGCTGCGGGCCTTCTCGGTCAGCTCGCCGCGGGTATCCACACCGCTGAGGTAGATGACAAAAGGTTCTTTGGTGATCTTGCTGGCTTCGGCACCGGTGAGCAGGCCGGAGGTCATGCTGCCCAGGGCGGCAAGGCCCTGCTGGGCCCAGATGCAGCCCAGTGCCATAGCGGCGCACAGGAACACCGAGAACACCCGGGCCACTTTGCCGGGCACATTGTACTCCTGACAGCGCTTCACCAGCAGCCACAGCAGCGCCAGCAGCGCGGCCAGAATGACCAGATACAGCACCGGCAGCATCTGGGTGCGCCACAGCTGTACCAGCGCAAGGATACTCAAGATTCCCTGTAAGATCAGCAAAATTTTACTCCATTTGGCGGGTGCTGCCACGGCTCCATCCACAGGCGGCTGGGGTTTGGGCGGCACAGGTGTATTGTGATTGCTGCGCGGCGGCTTTTGAGGGGGCGGCGTCTGCACAGGTTCCGGCGGCAGCTCGGAGAAAAACGCAGAGCTGTCCACCTCAATGGGGGCAGTATCCTCAGCCCCCGCCTTGCGGCTGATGTGCCGCAGAGAGCGGTGTTCCTCGTGGGAACGATCATTTTCATCCATCATTCAAAACGACTCCTTTTTATCAGGAAACAGGCACGATGGTCAGCACGGCACGGGCCGGCAGGCAGGTGGCGGTCTGGTCCTCGTTGGAGAGCCAGCCAAAGCCTTCGCAGATATGATCCGGGCAGGGCGAATCCACAAACCGGGCCGCACCGTCCCTGATCTCAATGTGGACGGTGTAATAGCCGGTGTCCACATCGTAGGTGTCATCCACGTCCAGCGGCAGGTTCATGGTGGTGTTGTCATCACCGTAGATCAGCTCGGCACGCAGCCGGGAGCCGGAAGCGTGCGCATTGCGCACCACCAGCAGCACAGCCGCAATGGCCAGAACGACCACGGCAAACAGAATGTTGGTAAGAAGCTTTTTGTTTTTCATGCGTCAATCCTTGATCTGTAATTGTTCCAGCTCTGCCAGCCACAGAGCGGCACAGGCATCGCTGGGCATCCGCCAGTCGCCGCGGGGCGAAAGGGTCACGCTGCCCACCTTGGGGCCGTCCGGCAGGCAGCTGCGCTTGAACTGCTGGGCAAAGAACCGCCAGTAGAAATTGCGCAGCCACTTGTACAGCACACTGTCCGGGTACTCCGGCCGGCCTGCAAAGGCGGCCTTTGCCAGCCGGAAAATTTTGGCCGGGCCAAAGCCAAAGCGCAGCACCTGGTAGAGGTAGAAGTCGTGCAGCTCGTAGGGGCCCACAAGGTCCTCGGTCTTTTGTGCGATCTCGCCATCCTTGGCGGGCAGCAGCTCCGGGGAGACGGGGGTATCCAAAATGTCCAGCAGCACTTCCCGCAGGGCATCGGTGGCGGCAATGTCTGCTTCGTAGCGGACGAGATGCCGCACCAGCGTTTTGGGCACACCGGCGTTCACGCCGTACATGCTCATGTGATCGCCGTTGTAGGTGGCCCAGCCCAGCGCCAGCTCGGAAAGGTCGCCGGTGCCCACCACAAGGCCGCCGGTGCGGTTGGCGGTGTCCATCAGTTCCAGGGTGCGCACGCGGGCCTGGCCGTTCTCAAAGGTCACATCCAGCACGCTTTCGTCCTGGCCGATGTCCGCAAAGTGGCTGTGCACCGTGTTGGCGATGTCGATTTCCTTGAAAGAAACGGCCAGCTCGTCACACAAAATTTCCGCGTTGCTGCGGGTGCGCTTGGTGGTGCCGAAGCAGGGCATGGTCACGGCCAGAACGTCGCTGGTGGGGCGGCCCAGCTGCTTCATGGCACGCACGGCCACCAGCAGGGCAAGGCAGCTGTCCAATCCGCCGGAAATGCCAATGACCGCCGTTTTGGCGTGGGCGTGTTCCAGACGCTTGGCAAGGCCGTCAGCCTGCATTTTCAAAATCAGCTCGCAGCGCTCGGCGCGGCGTTTGGGGTCGCCGGGCACGAAAGGTGCCGGGTCGATCCAGCGGGTGAGGGTGGTTTCGGTCAGTGCAAGGCTGAACTCCACGGTCTGGTAGCCCTCGCCGCTGGGTTCAAAGCTGGTGTTGCGGGCACGCTCCGCTTCCATGCGCTGGCAGTCAATCTCGGTCTCGGCAAAGCCGCCGTCAAAGGGGGCGTTCTCGGCCAGGATGGTGCCGTTCTCAGCGATCAGATCGTGGCCGGCAAACACCATATCCTGGGTGCTCTCACCATGCCCGGCAGAAGCGTACAGGTAGCCGCACAGCAGGCGGGCAGACTGGTTTGCCACCAGCGCCCAGCGGTACTCGGCCTTGCCCACCGTCTCATCGCTTGCGGAAAGGTTTGCAATGACGGTAGCACCGGCCAGAGCGTGGAAGGTGGAGGGCGGCAGAGCGCTCCACAGGTCCTCGCAGATCTCCACACCCAGCACAAAGCTGGGCATCTCGCGGCAGCGGAACAGCAGGGAGGTGCCAAAAGGCACCTGCTGGCCGCACACCTCTACCTGCTCCACCTCGGTGCTGCCGGGGGTGAACTGGCGTTTTTCGTAGAACTCGCCGTAGTTGGGCAGGTAGGTCTTGGGCACAAGGCCCAGAATTTTGCCATGGCACAGCACGACGGCGCAGTTGTACAGCTTGCCATGCACCAGCAGCGGCAGGCCCACCAGAATCACCATGTCCAGTTTGCGGCTCTCAGCCAGCAGAGTACTCAGAGCGTCCAGTGCGCCCTGCTGCAGGGTGTGCTGCAAAAACAGATCGCCGCAGGTGTAGCCCGTCAGGCAGAACTCAGGGAATACGGCCAGCTTCACACCGCGGTCTGCAGCCTTGTGCATCGCCTTGGTGATCTGCTGAGCGTTATAGGTGCAGTCTGCCACCCGCAGTGCGGGGGAAAGGGCAGCTGCCTTCAAAAAACCATCTTTCATCGGAGGATTTCACATCCTGTCTTTCTTAGTTGACTGCAATTGCTTGCAGTGCCCATAGTATACCACAAACCGGCACAAACGGAAAGTAAAAGAACGGTGACAAAACAGAGCCGGAAAGGGCGGGCACAGTAAAAATAAAAATTCCTGCACAAAAACGTGCAGGAACCAAAAACTCTAAAATGGAAAACGAGATAGACCGTAAGCCGGGTTCTGTATTAAACGACGATCTGTCTAGACCTGCCATTGCTGACAGGTTCGTGCCGCCTTCGGGACACGCGAGCAGCGCTGTACGTCCCATATAGGCGTTGCTTCCGGTAGGGTTTACAAAGCCGCATAGTCACCCATGCGCTGGTGAGCTCTTACCTCGCCGTTTCATCCTTACCGCATTGCTGCGGCGGTTTGTTTTCTGTTGCACTTTCCCTGAGGTCACCCTCGGCTGCCGTTAGCAGTTACCGTGCTCTGTGAGGCCCGGACTTTCCTCAGAGCGGTCAAAGCCGCCCCGCCGCCGTATGTTCCACTCGTTTTCCGCTCCTCATGATACCATAAAAAAACAGGATTTGCAAGCAAAAGCGTTTTTTGATATAATATTCTGTACATTTTTGTGGGAAAGGCGGGGTGCATATGCGGCTGGAGTTTGCTGTGCCGGAAACGCTGCAGAACGCGGGCGGAACGCTGCTGCGCAATTTTCTGCGGCAGTGTGCCGTCTCCACCGAGCTTGCCCGTGCCGTCAAGTTCCACGGTAGCGGCTTTTTTGCAGATGGCGAGCCTACGCTTGCCAACCGCCGGGTGTACCCCGGGCAGGTGGTGAGCTTTGATTTGCCGCCAGACGGGGAGGGTGTGGCACCCCAGCCAGAGATCCCGGTAAAGGTGGTCTATGAGGACGCCTTTGCCATCGTACTGGAAAAGCCGCCCCACCTGGCTGTGCATCCCACCCTGAACTATCCGTATGATACGCTGGCCAACGGCTATGCGGCGTGGGCAGTGCAGCACGGCATCAGCCCGGTGTTCCGCCCGGTGAACCGTATCGATAAGGACACCAGCGGCCTTGTGCTGGCGGCAAAACACGCCTATGCCGCGCCGCTGCTGGCCCAGAATGTGGAAAAACTCTATTATGCCATTGTGGAAGGGGAGCTGCCGCTGGGGCCCGGCGTCATCGATGCGCCCATTGGCCGCCAGGGCGACAGCATCATTGGCCGGTGCGTAACGCCGGACGGCAAGCCCAGCCGCACCGAGTACACTATTTTAAAGGTACAGGATGGCCTCAGCCTTGCCGCCTGCGTGCCGGTGACAGGCCGCACCCATCAGATCAGAGTGCACTTTGCGTCCATCGGCCACCCGCTGGCCGGAGACGACCTTTATGGCGGCAGCCGGGAACGCATCGGCCGGCAGGCACTGCACTGTGCACGGCAGAGCTTCCGGGTGCCGGTGTACACCGAACAGCCGGGCGGCATCTGCGTGCAGGTGCCGGTGAGTGAGTGCAGCACCGTGGTGACGGTGGAAAGCCCCCTGCCGCAGGACATGAAACAAGTGATTCGTGAAAAGTAAGTGAAAGAACCGCCCAAATTTTGTGACAATGCTTGTTTCAATGCGGGCAGGGTGTATAATAAAATAAGAGTATTGCGTGCATGGGCCTGCTGGAAAGGCCATGCGCGGCATAGACCGCCGCCGTCTGACCCCGGCACCGCTGTGTGCCCTGGCGGCAAGGAAGGAGAAAAACCTTTTGATCGAAGATAAAACAAAGGAGCAGCAGCCCGCCTCACCGGCAAAGCCGAAGCGCGGCCAGAAGCTGCGCTCCCTTTGGGCACAGCTGCAGTGCATCGGCCTTTTGCACCGGCACCGGCTGCGCCGCAGAACGCAGAATCACGTCAGTGATCTCAGCAAAAAGCTTGCCCGGTATTCTGCTGTGCCGGTGATCGGTGAGACCCTGTATGCACTGGGATACTCCACCGAATATGTATTCGTCCGTGCCGGGCGCGGTATCCGCGGCGGCTGGCTGTGGCTGTGGCATACCGTTACGGAGCTGGCTGTAAATGCGGCGGCAATGGCCTTCCCCGGGGCGGCACAGATGCTCCGGGATCTGTTCGGGCCCGTCGTGCTGTTTTTCCGGGGCTGCGGTTCGCTGGTGCTCCATGCCCACCGGGTGCGCAGGGAAAAAGGCTTTGCAGAGGCCTGCCGGGAGAGCGCACACTTCCTTGTGAGCGGTGTGCGCCGCAACCTGAAAACGCTGCCGCGCATGGCCATGTATGTGCTGCCGGTGTGTGCTTTGGCCATCATGGTCACTGTGTTCAACAACACCATCCGCCAGCCCTATGCGCTGGAAGTGCAGGTGAACGGCCAGACCGTGGGCTATGTGGCCAACGAGGATGTGTTCAACTCGGCCCGTGAGGCGGTGCAGGAACGTATCAACTACGCAGGCACCGACCACGCAAAGTGGACCGTGGAGCCTACTTATACCGTAACCGTGGCGCATAAGACCCTGGACGAAAACGAGATGGCGGACGCCATCCTGAAGAGCGCCAGCGATCAGATCAGCGAGGGCACGGCTCTGTATCTGGACGGCGAGCTGACTGCAGTGTGCAGCGACGGTGTCAGCCTGCAGAGCTACCTGAGCAGCCTGCTGGAACCCTATGAGGATCCGGAAAATTCCAATGTGACCGTTGGCTTCAACAAGGAAGTCACGCTGGAAAACGGCATCTACTTCAACGACAGCTTCCAGGACGAAGCGGAAGTGGAAAACGAGCTTTCCGGTGTACAGCAGCAGGAAAAGATCTACACGGTGCAGGCGGGCGACACCCTGTGGAGCATCGCCCAGAAGAATGACCTGACCTTCCGCGAACTGTGTGAGCTGAACACCAATTTCAAGGGCAGTGCCCTGACCGAAAGCTCCAACATTCAGGCAGGTGATGAGCTGATCGTCACCAAGCAGGAGGCAATGCTGGAGGTGCGCATCACCAAGGTGGAGACCTGGCAGGAAGAGATCCCTTACTCCACCGAGACCAGCAAATCCAATGAGTACACGGTGGGTACCAAAAAGACGGTGCAGAACGGCGTGAACGGCCTGCGCCAGATCACGGCCCAGCGTGTTTATAACACCGATGGTGTGCAGCTTTCGCAAAAGATCCTGAGCACCGAGGTGGTGCAGGAGCCCGTCACCGAAAAAATCGTGGAAGGCACCAAGAAGGTAACGAACAGCACGACCTATATTACCGGCAGCGGTCAGTTTATCTGGCCGGTGCCCGGCTACCGCTATTGCTCGCGCTGGTACGGCAGCGGCCATAAAGGCGTGGATATCTGCGCTGCAGCGGGCACGCCCATCTACGCTTCGGCAGGCGGCACGGTGACCAAGGCCGGCTACAACAAGGCCGGTGCAGGCACGGGCTACGGCTACTCCATCATCATCAGCCATGGCAATGGCTATACCACGGTGTATGCACACTGCCTGTCGCTGGCGGTGCACTCCGGCCAGACCGTCAAGCAGGGCCAGCTGATCGGCTATGTGGGCAGCACCGGACGTTCCAGCGGCAACCACTGCCACTTTGAGATCCGCCGCAACGGCAGCTACATCGCACCGCAGAATGTGTTCAACCGCAGCAGATACAAGTAACTTTGCAGAGGGCTTTTCCGGATGGGAAAGCCCATCTGCTGTATTATGTAATAAAAAGGAGAGATGATTTCTATGTCTACCCCTCACATCAGCGCTGAAAAAGGCGATTTTGCAAAGACCGTCCTCATGCCCGGCGACCCGCTGCGTGCAAAATTCATTGCGGACACCTTCCTCAAGGATGTGCGTCAGGTCACCGGCGTGCGCGGTATGCTGGGCTTTACCGGCACCTACGAGGGCCGTCCCATCAGCGTGATGGGCAGCGGCATGGGTATGCCGTCCATCGGCATCTATTCCTACGAACTGTTCAAGTTCTATGATGTGGACAACATCATCCGCATCGGCTCCGCCGGCAGCTACACCGAAAAAGCCAAGCTGTTTGATACTGTGCTGGCCACCGGTGCCGTGAGCGAAAGCAACTATGCCCGCGTGCAGAGCGGCTTTGACGGCGACATCACCCTGCCCAGCCAGAGCCTGAACGACAAGCTGCGCGCTTCTGCCGCAAAGCAGGGCATCCCCCTCATTGAGGGCAACATCCACTCTTCGGATGTGTTCTACCGCCAGCCCTCCGACGCAAAGCCCACCTACTGGGAAAAACTGCGCGATGAGCGCGGCTGCCTGTGTGTGGAGATGGAAAGCTTTGCCCTGTTTGCCAACGCACAGGTGCTGGGCAAGAATGCAGCCTGCCTGCTGACCATTTCCGACAGCTTCGTCTCGCCGGAGATCACCACCGCTGAGCAGCGCCAGAAGAGCTTTACCGACATGATGAAGGTGGCTCTGGGCGCAGAATACTAAGCCAAAACAGAACGTTCGGCGCGGTTTGCCTGCAAAAGGGCTTGCCGCGCTGTTTTTGCCCCTGAAAAACAAAAAGGAGTGATCGACATGACCAACCTGACCCTGGAAGAAAAGAAGGATCTCATCCGCATGGCACTGGCTGCGCGGGAAAAGGCCTATGTGCCCTACAGCGATTTCATGGTAGGTGCCGCCCTGCGTGCCAAAGATGGGCGCATTTTTACCGGCTGCAACGTGGAAAATGCGGCGTTCACCCCCACCAGCTGCGCCGAGCGCACGGCCCTGTTCAAGGCGGTGGCCGAGGGTGTGACCGAATTCACCGATATCGCTGTTGTGGGCAGCCGCCGCGGCGAGGTGAACAAGCAGATCACTTCGCCCTGCGGCGTGTGCCGTCAGGCACTGTTTGAGTTTGGCGGGCCGGAGCTGAACGTCATTATGGCAAAAACGCCGGATGATTTTATCGAGCGCAGCATGGACGAGCTGCTGCCCTTCGGCTTTGGGCCTTCTAACGTGGCGGGCAACAGCGCCGTGGAGTGACCGCCCAAAGAATCACTGGCTGCTGCAGTGTAATAAAGCAACGGCGGTACGTGCAATGCGCACAGGGGGCGGAGAATGCATGGAAAAATGCCCGGAACTACGGCGGATTTGTGCATAAGTAATACTTTTTACGAAAACTCACAAAATTTTTGTAAAGATTTTGTAATCGGAATTTGCTTGCATCTGGTACAGCTTGCCGTTATACTTGAGCCAGTAAATGTGCAATTCTGCGCATTTTATTTATTTGTCGTAATTTTTTAAAATAAAAGGAGAGTTTTATTATGATGATTTCTCGTCGTAATTTCCTGGCTGTGGCTGGCGCTGCTGCCGCTGCTGCTGCTCTGACCGCCTGCGGCGGTTCTTCTTCCGCTTCTTCCACCAGCACCGCTTCTTCCGCTGCTGCTTCCACCGCTTCCTCTGCTGCTGAGGGCGGCGAGAAGATCGCTAAGGTCGCTCTGACCTGCGATACCGGCACGATCGATGACGAGAGCTTCAACCAGGCATGCTGGACTGCAGTTTCCGGCTACATGGGCGATGACTGCCAGTACTACATCCCCGAGGCTGATGCTTCCGATGAGGATCGCGAGACCATGATCCGTCAGGCTGTCAACGATGGCGCTGACGTTATCGTCTGCGTCGGCTACCTGTACGGCGCTTCTCTGGCATGGGCTGCTGACCAGTACCCCGATGTCAAGTTCATCGCCATCGATGTGACTCAGGGTGATATCGGCACCGACACCATCCCCGCAAACTGCTACTGCATCACCTTCAAGGAGGAGCAGGCAGGTTACATGGCAGGTTACGCCATTACCAAGGACGGCAAGACCAAGCTGGGCTTCCTGGGCGGCATGGCTGTGCCCGCTGTTATCCGTTACGGCTACGGCTTTGTGCAGGGCGCTGACGCTGCTGCTCAGGAGCTGGGCCAGAACATTGAGATCAACTACTTCTACGGCGGCCAGTTCTACGGCGATGCCAACATCACTTCCCGTATGGAGGGCTGGTACTCCAACGGCACTCAGGTGGTCTTTGCCTGCGGCGGCGGCATCTACACCTCCGCTGTTGAGGCTGCTCTGAAGAACAACGGCTATGTCATCGGCGTTGACGTTGACCAGAACTACATCGGTGCTAACGGCGTTGCCGACGGCACCTACGCTTACAACCCGTTCATCACCTCTGCTATGAAGGGTCTGTCTGAGGCTGTCAACACTGCTCTGGCCGATATCGAGGCTGGCAGCTGGGGCGACATCGCAGCATCCAACGGCAACTTCGGCCTGGAGGACGGCGATTACGTCGGCCTGCCCACCGATGCAGACAGCTGGAACTTCGAGTCCTTCACTCAGGATGAGTACGAGGAGATCAAGGGCAAGATCAAGAGCGGCGAGATCGTTGTTGACAACAGCTCCGACGACGCTACCAAGCCCACCGTCAGCGAGTTCACCACTGTCAACTACATCCAGTAATTGATCTGGCGGCAGGTATGCCTGCTGATAAATAGAAATGTCCCTTTAAAAGCGGGGCACCCTGTAGCGGGTGCCCCGCTTTTTTGCGGCCCAGAACTGGCGCAATGCGGAAAAATGCGGAATCTTCTTTGTAAAAAGAACACAAAAGTAATACTATTATCTGTACTTTCTGCCAAAAAGCAAAAAAGACGTGTGCAAATTGTCGTAAATCAGGTATAATGAATACTAAAGTAGTATAAGTGTCGCTATGGCACGAAAGGAGAGTGAGCAGATTGGCAGAGGATTTTGTGATCGAGATGCTCCACATTACCAAGGAGTTCCCTGGTATCAAGGCAAACGATGATATCACCCTGCAGCTGCGCAAAGGCGAGGTACATGCCCTGCTGGGCGAGAACGGCGCCGGCAAAAGTACGCTGATGAGCGTGCTGTTCGGCCTGTACCAGCCGGAGGCCGGTCAGATCCGCAAAAACGGCAAGGAGGTTGCCATCCGCAATCCCAACGATGCAAACGCACTGGGCATCGGCATGGTGCACCAGCACTTCAAGCTGGTGGAGTGCTTCAGCGTGCTGGACAACATCATTCTGGGCGTGGAGCCCAACAAGATGGGTTTTCTGCAGAAGGCAGAGGCACGCAAAAAGGTGATGGCCCTGAGCGAAAAGTATGGCCTGCGTGTGGACCCGGACGCACTCATCAGCGATATCTCCGTTGGTATGCAGCAGCGTGTTGAGATCCTCAAGATGCTGTATCGTGATAACGAGATCCTGATCTTTGACGAGCCTACCGCTGTGCTGACCCCGCAGGAGATCGACGAACTGATGGAGATCATGCGCGGGTTCAAAAAGGAAGGCAAGTCCATTCTGTTCATCACTCATAAGCTCAACGAGATCATGGCTGTGGCCGACCGCTGCACCGTTCTGCGCAAGGGCAAATACATGGGCACCGTGGATATCAAGGACACCACCAAGGAAGAACTTTCCCGCATGATGGTGGGCCGTGATGTGCAGCTGCAGGTGGACAAAAAGCCTGCAAATCCCGGCAGAGTGGTGCTGGATGTGGAAGGCGTCACCATGCACAACGCCCAGCACAAGAAGGATTCGGTCAAGGATGTCACCTTCCAGGTGCACGCCGGTGAGATCGTATGCCTTGCGGGCATCGAGGGCAACGGCCAGACCGAGTTTGTTTACGGCCTGACCGGTCTGGAAAAGATCAGCAGCGGCAAGATCACGCTGGACGGCAAGGATATCACCAATGAGTCCATCCGCCAGCGCTCCAAGGACGGCATGAGCCACATCCCGGAGGACCGCCACAAGCATGGTCTGGTGCTGGATTACAGCCTGGAAAACAACATGGTGCTGCAGCGCTACTGGCAGCCTGAGTTCCAGAAGGGCGGCTTCATCCGCAGCGATAAGGTGCGCGAATATTCGGATAAGCTGATTGCACAGTACGATGTGCGCAGCGGCCAGGGCAGCTCCACCATCGTGCGCAGCATGTCCGGCGGCAACCAGCAGAAGGCCATCATTGCCCGCGAGATCGATAAAGACCCGCAGCTGCTGGTGGCTGTGCAGCCCACCCGCGGCCTGGACGTGGGTGCCATTGAATATATCCATCGCCAGATCGTGGCCGAGCGCGACAAGGGTAAGGCCGTGCTGCTGGTCAGCCTGGAACTGGACGAGGTGATGAACCTGTCCGACCGCATCCTTGTGATGTACGAGGGCGAGGTCGTGGGCGAGTTTGACCCCAAGACCACCACCGTGCAGGAGCTGGGCCTGTATATGGCAGGCGCACGCAAGCAGGGAAAGGAGAGCAAATAACACATGAACAAGAAAAAACTTTCCCACAGCAGCCTCAACAGCTCCATCACCAGTGTGCTGGCTGCTCTGCTGTGCATCCTGATCGGCCTTGCGGTCGGTTTTCTGGTGCTGCTGGCCATCAACCCGGCCCACGCCTGGGGCGACGGCTTTGTGCGCATCCTCAAGGGCGGCTTCCATGATGCCCCCTACGGCGTCGGCAAGGAGCTGGCAAACGCCGCACCCCTGATCATGACCGGTCTGTCCGTGGCCTTTGCCTTCAAGACCGGCCTGTTCAACATCGGTGCAGCCGGCCAGTACACGCTGGGCGCGTTTGGTGCTTTGTACTGTGCCATCATGCTCAAGCTGCCCTGGTTCGTCTGCCTGATCGCTGCTACTATCCTGGGCGGCATCTGGGGCGCGATCCCCGGCTTCTTCAAAGCCTACTTCAACATCAACGAGGTCATCACCTCCATCATGTTCAACTGGATCGGCCTGTATCTGGTCAATGAGCTCATTTACCAGAACGGCACCGGCCCCATGTACGACGTGCGCAACACCCGTACCATCAATATCGGCAAGAGCGCGGAGTATGCACAGTCCGTCATCCCGGATTTTGGCCTGAACAAGCTGTTCCAGACCAACAGCACCACCATCGCCATCTTCCTGGCGGCAGTGGTGGCTATTCTGATCTGGGTGGTGCTGAACAAGACCACCTTCGGCTATGAGCTGAAAGCCGTTGGCCTGAACAAGAGTGCTGCCCGCTACGCCGGCATCAACGAGAAGAAGAACATCATCCTCTCCATGGCCATTGCCGGCGCACTGGCCGGTTTCGGTGCAGGCCTGTACTATCTTTCCAACGTATCCCAGTGGAACCCGCTGAACTCCACCAGCCTGCCGGCCATGGGCTTCAACGGCATTTCCGTTGCACTGCTGGCAAGCTCCAACCCCATCGGCACCATCTTCTCGGCCATCTTTATCTCCCACATCTCGGTGGGCGGCTCCTTCCTTTCTACCAAGTACTATCCCACCGAGATCTCGGACCTGATCAGCGGCATCATCATCTACCTGTGCGCATTCTCCATGCTGTTCCGCGGCAAGATCCACGCACTGCTGTTCAAGAATGCCGACAAGACCAATGTGAACGCAGAGCCTGCTGCTCCTGCAAAACCTGCAACCGAAAAGGAGGGCAAGTAATATGCTGCTTCTGATCAAATATACGCTGCTGTATGGCATCGTGCTGATGCTGGTGGCTCTGGGCGGTATGTTCAGTGAGCACTCCGGCATCATCAACATTGCGCTGGAAGGCATCATGGTCATTGGCGGTGTGGCCGGTGTCCTCACCCTGACGCTGCTGCCTTCCGGAATGCCCGCTTTCCTCGTGGTACTGATCTCGGTGCTGGTGGCAGCGTTGGCCGGTATGGTGTACAGCCTGCTGCTGGCCTTTGCTTCCATCAACCTGAAGGCAGACCAGACCATTGGCGGCACGGCACTGAACCTGCTGGCTACCGCCATCGCCGTGGTCATTGCAAAGTATTTCAGCGAGAGCGGCAGTGCCAAACTGAACTATTCCAATAAGCCCTTCCTGTTCAGCATCGGTGGGCTGGAGCTGAGCATCTTTGTGCCGCTGGGCATCCTCCTGCTGGTCATCAGCTATGTGGTGCTGTACAAGACCCGCTTTGGCCTGCGTCTGCGTGCCTGTGGTGAGCACCCTCAGGCTGCCGACTCTGTAGGTATCAATGTCTACAAGATGCGCTATGCCGGTGTCATTATTTCCGGCGCTCTGGGTGCCATCGGCGGCATGGCCTACATCGTGCCCCCGGTGCAGACCTGGAACTTTGAGGTGGGCGTTGCCGGTGCAGGCTTCCTGGCCATGGCCGTTATGATCTTTGGCCAGTGGAAGCCCTTCAATATCTTTGGTGCGGCCATGTTCTTTGCCGTGTTCAAGAGCCTGGCAAACATTGCGGACTCCACCTTCCTGGCACAGCTGCACTGGTCCAGCAACATCTACAACATGATGCCGTTTGTGGCGTCCATGGTCATTCTGGCGTTCACCTCCAAGAACAGCATGGCACCCAAGGCAGAGGGCATTCCCTACGACAAGGGCTCCCGCTAAAGCCGGACGGACACATAAAACAATACGGGGCGCAGCTGCTTTTCCGGGCGGCTGCGCCTTTTGTGCTGTAAAAGCTAAAATTGGACAAAACTTACAGAAAATTGCTTGCTATTCTCTGGAATTTTGCTATACTGAAACTAGATTGTCGTACTATTGAAAAACAGGAGCGTGATACGATGCGCATTTATGATCTGATCGCAAAAAAGCGTGACGGCGGCACCCACAGCCGCGAAGAGCTGGAGCAGATCGTCAACGGTTATGTCAAGGGTGATGTGACCGATTACCAGATGGCAGCCTGGATGATGGCCGTTTACCTGCGCGGCATGACCGACGAGGAGACCGCCGAGCTTACCGATGTGATGGCCCACAGCGGCGTGATGGTGGATCTTTCGCCCATTCCGGGCATCAAGGTGGACAAGCACTCCACCGGCGGCGTGGGCGATAAGACCACACTGGTCATTGCCCCCATCGTAGCAGCCTGCGGCGTGAAGATCGCCAAGATGAGCGGCCGGGGCCTTGGCCATACCGGCGGCACCATCGACAAAATGGAAAGCGTGCCCGGCACCAGGACGGCTCTCTCGCAGGAGGAATTCTTTGCGCAGGTGAACAAGATCGGCCTTTCGGTCATCGGCCAGAGCGAGGGCATTGCCATTGCGGATAAAAAGATGTACGCCTTACGCGATGTAACGGCCACCGTCAGCTGCATCCCGCTCATCGCGTCCAGCATCATGTCCAAGAAGCTGGCCTCCGGCTCGGATGCCATTCTGCTGGACGTGACCACCGGCACCGGTGCCTTTATGAAAACGGTGGACCAGAGCATTGAGCTGGCAAAGCTGATGGTGTCCATCGGCACCCACCACGGCCGCCGCGTGGCTGCCATGATCACCGATATGGATACCCCGCTGGGCCACAACATCGGCAACAGCCTGGAAGTGATGGAGAGCATGGACGTGCTCAAGGGCCACGGCCCCGCCGACCTGACCGAGGTGTGCCTGCAGCTGGCCACGAATATGCTGGTGCTGGCCGATAAGGGCACGCCCGCCCAGTGCCGTGCCATGGCCGAGGCGGTGATCGCAGACGGCTCTGCCTTTGTAAAGTGCAAGGAGATGTTTGCTGCTCAGGGCGGCGACACCCGCGTGCTGGACGATTACAGCCTGTTTGAGAAGCCTGCCGCAAGCTTCGAGCTGCTGGCAGAGCAGGACGGCTACATTGTAGCAAACGACGCCGAGAAGATCGGTTCCGCCAGTGTGCTGCTGGGCGCAGGCCGGCAGAAAAAGGGCGACCCGCTGGATTTTGCCGCCGGCATCACCCTGCACAAAAAGCGCGGCGACTACGTGAAGAAGGGCGAGAGCCTTGCCACCTTCTACGGTGCGGCAGATAAGTTTGCAGCTGCCGCCGCCGAGTACCGCAGCGGCCTTGTGTACGGCCCGGAGAAGCCGGAGGAAGCCCCGCTGGTGTACGCCCTTGTGACCAAAGACGGCGTAGAGCGTTACGAATGAATGCAAAAGTTCCCGGAAAAGCCTTTTCCGGGGGCTTTTTTGCGTCGTTTGGCAGTTTTTTGTTGCATAACGTGGAAAACAGTGGAACTTTGACAGGGGATATGCTATACTATAATGTATCGCGCTGTTCCGGCAAAGGGAACACGAAAAGAGAAAGGGACTTGTTATGAAGATCATTCTGGTGGGCGGCGGCAAGGTTGGTACCGCGCTGGCGCGGCAGCTCAGCGAGGAAGGCCACAATGTGACCGTCGTGGATACCAACAAAGCCCGCGTGGAGCATCTGACTGAGACCTACGATGTGCTGGGCATCGTGGGCAACGGCTCTTCCATCACCACGCTGGCGGATGCCGGCATTGAGGATGCGGATGTGTTCATTGCTGTTACCGGTTCGGACGAGCTGAACCTGCTGTGCTGCATGTTTGCCAAAAAGGCGGGCCATTGCCACGCCATTGCCCGTGTGCGCAACCCGTCCTACAGCCATGAGCTGGACTTTATCAAAAAGCAGATCGGCATTTCCGCCATCATCAACCCGGAAATGGCGGCTGCCAAGGAAATTTCGCATCTGCTGCGGTTCCCGGGTGCAAGCAAGATCGATACCTTTGCAGGCGGCCGTGTACGTCTCATCAAGTTTGCACTGACGGCGGCACAGGAGCTGGACGGTGTGGCCATCCGCGAGATCCCCACTCGCCTGAAGAGCGACATTCTGGTGTGTGCGGTGGAGCGCAACGGCGGCGTGATCATCCCCAACGGTAATTTTGTGCTGCAGAACGGCGACCAGGTCACCTTCCTTGCCACGCAGGAAAAGGCCCACGAGTTCTTCCAGCGCATCCATCTGGCGGTGCGCCCGGTGCGCAACGCCCTGATCGTGGGCGGCGGTGCCATTGCGTTCTACCTGAGCCAGGAACTGCTGGAAAACCATGTGCGTGTGCGCATCGTGGAGCGTGACCCGGACCGCTGCATGGAGCTGGCCGAGCAGCTGCCCGGCGCACAAATTCTGAACGAGGATGGCTCCAACCGCGAGTTCCTGCTTTCTGAGGGCATGGAGTCCACCGAAGCGTTCGTGGCCCTGACCAACATCGATGAGGAAAACGTGCTGCTGACCCTGTTTGCCAAAAAGCACTCCCACGGCAAGCTGGTCACCAAGGTGAACCGTCTGGAATTTGACGACATCCTGGCCGGGCTGGATCTGGGCAGTGTGGTCTACCCCAAGTACATGACCTGCGATTACATCGTGCAGTATGTGCGCGCCCTGCAGAACGAGGCGGGCAGCAACATCAAGACGCTGTACCGCATTCTGGATGACCGCGTGGAAGCACTGGAATTCACCGTCCACGAGGAGAGCGCCGCTACCGGCGTGCCCCTGAGCCAGCTGCACCTGAAAAAGAACCTGCTGCTGTGCTGCATCACCCGCGGCGACCGCATCCTGATCCCCCGCGGCGGCGACCAGATCCAGGTGGGTGACAATGTCATCGTGGTCACGCTGGAGCATGGCCTGCACGACCTGCGCGACATCGTGGACAACGATGCAGAGGCTTGACGGAGGCGGGCTATGAATTATGCGATCGTTTTCCGTCTGCTGGGTTATGTGCTCATGATCGAGGGCGCACTGCTGCTGCTTCCGGCAGCGGCCAGCTGGATCTACGGCGAGTGGTTCGTGCTGGGCGTGTTCCTGGTCACGGCGGCAGTCAGTGCTGCGGTGGGCTATGCGCTGCGTGCCATCAAGCCCAAGAGCAAGGTGTTCTATATGCGCGAGGGCTTTGCGGCTACCTCGCTGAGCTGGATCGTCATTTCCATCGTGGGCGCAGTGCCCTTTGTGGTGACGGGCTGCATCCCGAACCCGGTGGACGCCCTGTTTGAAACCGTGTCCGGCTTTACCACCACCGGTGCCAGCATCCTGCCCGCCGTGGAGGGCCTGCCCAAGGGCATTCTGTTCTGGCGCAGCTTCACCCACTGGATCGGCGGCATGGGCGTTCTGGTGTTCCTGCTGTCCCTGCTGCCGCTGACCGGCGGCTCCCACGTCAACCTGATGAAGGCCGAAAGCCCCGGCCCGCAGGTGGACAAGCTGGTGCCCAAGGTGCAGTCCACAGCAAAAATTTTGTACGGCATCTATTTTGCACTCACGGTGCTGGAATTCGTGTTCCTGCTGTTTGGCGGGATGCCGGTGTTTGAATCCATGCTCACGGCTTTTGGCACGGCGGGCACCGGCGGTTTCGGCTTCAAAAATGACAGCTTCACGAGCTTTTCACCCTACATCCAGTGGGTCGTGACCATATTCATGATCCTGTTCGGCGTCAACTTCAACGCCTACTTCCTTTTGCTGCTGCGCAAGTTCAACCGCGTCATCAGCGAAGAAGTGCGCGGTTACTTTATCGTCATTCTGGCAGCTGTCGGCATCATCACAGCCAACATTTACAGCATCTACAACAGCTTTGGTGAAGCGCTGCGTCAGGCCGCGTTCCAGGTGGGTTCCATCATCACTACCACCGGCTTTTCCAGCTGTGACTTTGACCTCTGGCCCACCCTCTCCAAAGAGGTGCTGGTGGTGCTCATGTTCATTGGTGCCTGCGCGGGCAGTACCGGCGGCGGCATCAAGGTGAGCCGCTTCCTCATTCTGGGCAAAACGCTGGGCAAAGAGCTCAAACAGGCCCTGCACCCGCAGGTGATCGCCCCGGCCCGCATGGACGGCAAGCTGCTGAACCATGAGACTATCCGCACCACCAATGTGTACATGGCAGCGTATTTCTTCATCTTTGTGGCGTCCTTCCTGCTCATCAGTCTGGACGGCTTTGACATTGTGACGAACTTTACCGCCATTGCGGCCACCCTGAACAACATCGGCCCTGGCCTTGCACAGGTTGGCCCCATGATGAACTTTGGCGGCTTTACGAACCCGGCAAAGCTGGTCATGATCTTTGACATGCTGGCCGGCCGTCTGGAAATCTTCCCCATGCTGGTGCTGTTCCTGCC
Source organism: Faecalibacterium sp. (assembly GCA_050873025.1). GTDB lineage: Bacteria > Bacillota > Clostridia > Oscillospirales > Ruminococcaceae > Faecalibacterium. The sequence continues at coordinate 239,860 of JBNMHZ010000001.1, forward strand.
CGACACCTGGCGCAAGTTCTAAATAATTTACTGGTTTGTAAGCTGGAAAGCCGTTTGGTTTTCCGGCTTACTTTTTTGCGTAAAAAAGAGCTCCAGAAAAATCCACAGATTTTTCTGGAGCTCAAAATTGTTTTATACTTCCACTTTTTCCTGCGCACGGTACTGCAGTGCTTCCAGCACGCAGTCCTCGTCCAGCAGCTGTTTGCCGGCCAGATCGGCCACGGTGCGGGCTACGCGGAGGATGCGGTCATGGGCGCGGGCAGAAAGGCCCAGTGCATCGTAAGACGCCCGCAGCAGCCGCTCGGCGGCAGGGGTCATGCGGCAGATGCGCCGCACCTGCCCGGCGGTGAGCTGGGCGTTGCAGCGTACGCCTTCAAAGCCCGGGGCTGCATAGCGCTTTGCCTGAATGGCCCGTGCTGCCAGCACCTGTTTGCGCAGGTCGGCACTGCTCTCGGAAGGTGCGGCGGCGTGCAGTTCATCAAAGGCGATGGGGTCCATCTCCACGCACAGGTCGATGCGGTCCAAAAGCGGGCCGGACACCCGGCTGCGGTACTGCCGCACCGCGCTGGGCGAACAGGTGCACTGCCGGGTGGGGTGGCCGTAGTAGCCGCATTTGCAGGGGTTCATGGCCGCTACCAGCTGGAACCGGCTGGGGTAGGTGGCGCTGCCTGCCGCACGGCTGACCGTGATCTGGCCGTCCTCCAAAGGCTGGCGCAGCACTTCCAGACTCTCACGGGAAAATTCCGGCAGTTCGTCCAGAAACAGCACGCCGCAGTTGGCAAGGCTGCACTCGCCGGGCCGGAACTGTGCACCGCCGCCTGCCAGCGAAACGGCACTGGCCGAGTGGTGCGGGCTGCGGAAGGGCCGTGCGGACACAAGGCCGCGCCCCTGGGGCAGCTGCCCGGCAATGGAATAAATTTTGGTGGTCTCCACGGCTTCCTCCCGGGTGAGGGGCGGCAGGATGCCGGGCAGCCGCTTTGCCAGCATGGATTTGCCGGTGCCGGGCGCGCCGATGAGCAGCACGTTGTGCCCGCCTGCAGCCGCGATGACCATGGCTCGCCGCGCCAGCGACTGGCCCATCACGTCCGCAAAATCCGGCACCTGCGCCCAGGCGTTTTCCGGGTCGAAGGGAACGACAGCGGCAGGGGACAGGGGCGAGACTCCCTTCAAGGCGTCCACCACCTCACGGGCCGTGTGGGCAGGGTACACCGCCATGCTGCCCGCGCAGGCTTCGGCGGCCTCAGCGGCATTTTCGGCGGGGACATACAGGGCGTGGATGCCGTTTTCTGCCGCGGCCAGTGCCATGGGCAGCACGCCGGAAACCGGCCGCAGGGTGCCGTCCAGCGCCAGTTCGCCCAGAAATGCCGTGTCGGCAGGCACATCCTCCAGCTGGCCGCTGGCTGTGAGCACCGCAAGCAGCAGCGGCAGGTCGTACACCGGGCCGGTCTTGCGCACATCCGCCGGGGCCAGGTTGATGGTGATGCGCCGGTCCGGGAACTTGAAGCCCAGGTTCTTGATGGCGGCACGCACACGGTCCGCACTTTCGCGCACGGCAGAATCCGGCAGGCCTACGATGGAAAAGGCGGGCAGGCCGCCGGAAACATCGGCCTCCACCGCTACGGCAAAGCCGTTCAGGCCGTTCAGACCAAAGCTTCGGGTCACAGAATACATGATGCTCTCCCTTATTCCAGCAGGTGATAGAATAAAAAATAATTGGCAAAAGTGGAAAATGCTGGATAAAAATACCAAACTTCGACACAAAAATGCTTCTGAATTTATTATAGTAAAGGGCAGGAAAGATGTCAATGCAATGGAGAGGAGAGGGATTTTTCCATGATGAGCAAAGAATACTGCCGTTACATTCGTACATATTCGGAGCTGGAAGGCTTGCAGCATGCCTACACCCTGCTTTATTGCGGGGCCAGCGTGCCGCAGGGCACAGTGCTGGAACTGCGCCGGGAACAGAACGGCAAAGTGGATCGCAGCGCTGTGCTGCTGCCCGGGGGCAGCTTTGCACGGGCCATGCAGCTGCTGCGCTATCTGTGCGAAAACGGCGTGGGGCCGGAACAGTGGCTGGATGTGCTGGAAGATACCGGTCAGCACTGCCAGCCGCTGGAAAATGGGGATGCGGCTTGCATCTACCCGGAGCTTGCCGGAAAAAACTTGGATTTTTGTGCCATATGCCCGGTTTGAACCGGAAATCTTGTTGCAGATTACGCAATTGACACATGGACGCGGAGAGTTTATATTATAAATAGGTTTAGTCAAACCTATCCCTTTTTGCGGAAAAATTTACAAAAGGTAAGGTGTGCAAGATGTATTTGGATGAATATAAGCGCTGGCTGGCGGCTGAGCTGGAAGACGCTGATCTGAAGCCGGAGCTGGCCAAGATCGAGGGAAATGACGACGAGATCAAGGATCGCTTTGCGGTGGCCCTGAAATTCGGCACGGCCGGTCTGCGCGGCGTTCTGGGTGCTGGCACCAACCGTATGAATATCTATGTTGTGCGTCAGGCCACCCAGGGCCTGGCAAACTGGGTCAAGACCCAGGGCGGCAATCAGACCGTGGCCATCAGCTACGACAGCCGCCTGAAGAGCGATATCTTTGCCAAGACCGCTGCCGGTGTTCTGGCTGCAAACGGCATCAAGGTGCGCATCTACGATGCATTGATGCCTGTGCCTGCCCTGAGCTTTGCTACCCGTTACTATCAGTGCAACGCCGGTATCATGGTCACTGCATCCCACAACCCGGCCAAGTACAACGGCTACAAGGCCTACGGCCCGGACGGCTGCCAGATGACCGATGATGCCGCCGCCATCGTCTATGACGAGATCCAGAAGACCGATGTCCTCACCGGCGCAAAGTACATCTCCTTTGCCGAAGGCGTGGAGCAGGGCCTGATCCGCTTTGTGGGCGACGACTGCAAGAAGGCACTATACGATGCCATTGAAGCACGTCAGGTGCGCCCGGGCCTGTGCAAGACCGCCGGTCTCAAGCTGGTGTACAGCCCGCTGAACGGTTCCGGTCTGGTGCCGGTCACCCATGTGCTGAACGATATGGGCATCACCGATATCACCATCGTGCCCGAGCAGGAGTACCCCAACGGCTACTTTACCACCTGCTCCTACCCGAACCCCGAAATTTTCGAGGCTTTGAAGCTGGGCCTGGAACTGGCCACCAAGACCGGTGCCGACCTGATGCTGGCCACCGACCCGGATGCCGACCGCGTGGGCATTGCCATGAAGTGCCCGGACGGCAGCTATGAGCTGGTTTCCGGCAACGAGATGGGCGCTCTGCTGCTGGACTACATCTGTGCAGGCCGCATCGAGAAGGGCACCATGCCCAAGAATCCGGTGGCCGTCAAGTCCATCGTGTCTACGCCGCTGGCCGACGCCATTGCCGCACACTACGGTGTGGAGATGCGCAGTGTGCTGACCGGTTTCAAGTGGATCGGCGACCAGATCGCAAATCTGGAAGCTGCCGGTGAGGTGGATCGCTTCATCTTTGGCTTTGAGGAGAGCTACGGCTATCTGGCCGGCCCCTATGTCCGCGATAAGGATGCCATCATCGGTTCCATGCTCATCTGCGAGATGGCTGCTTACTACCGCAGCATCGGTTCTTCCATCAAGCAGCGTCTGGAAGAGATCTACAAGCAGTATGGCCGTTACCTGAACAAGGTGGACAGCTTTGAGTTCCCCGGCCTGACCGGCATGGAGAAGATGGCTTCCATCATGCAGAAGCTGCGCGACAACCCGCCCACCGAGCTGGCCGGCCACAAGGTGGTCAAGGTCACCGACTACAAGAAGCCCGAAGAAACCGGCCTGCCCGCAGCAAACGTGCTGATCTATGGTCTGGAAAACGGCGCGACCGTTGTGGTGCGTCCTTCCGGCACCGAGCCGAAGATCAAGACCTACTTCACCACACTGGGTAAGGACCTGGCCGAAGCACAGGCCCAGAAAGATGCTCTGGCCGCTGCCATTGAACCCATCCTGAAGTAAAATTCTTCAAAATTCCATAACCGTTCATTTGTGCCCCTCTGCCCTGTGCAGAGGGGCATTTTTGCTGTAGAATATCGGTTGCAGTTTGGGGCGTGATACGCTATAATAAAATATGGCTTATTCTATCGGTTGGGCAGGTGAAGAAAATGGAAAAGAGTGTTTCAGCGGTATTGGTGGCGGCAGGTTCCTCCACACGCATGGGCTTTGATAAGCTCAGTTTTGATCTGGGCGGCGAGACGGTGCTGCGCCGCAGCATCCGTGCCTTCGAGCAGTGCCCGCTGGTAACGGAGATCGTGCTGGTGGCGGGCAAAAACCGCGCCTTTGTGGAGCAGCAGGCGGCAGACTGCACAAAGCCTGTGCACATCGTAGCCGGAGGTGCCACCCGCGCCGAGAGCGCAAAAAACGGCGTGCTGGCAGCAGCAGGGGATCTTGTGGCGGTACATGATGCGGCCCGGCCCTTCGTCAGCCAGGCAGTCATCACTGCGGCGCTGGAAGCGGCGGCAGAATGCGGCGCGGCAGCGCCCGCAGTGCCGGTGAAGGACACCGTCAAACAGGCAGTGCGCGGCGACGGAAAGACCGTGCCGGATGCCTGCCTTGTGCAGACCACGCCCGACCGCAGCACCCTGTACGCGGTGCAGACGCCCCAGTGCTTTGACCGCGCAGAGTATCTGGCGGCGCTGGCAGAGCTGGATGAAGAAAAAGCCCGGCTCGTCACCGATGACTGCAGCCTGTTTGAGCTGACCGGTCGCGCTGTGCAGCTGACCCAGGGCGATTACGCCAATTATAAGATCACTACCCGCGAGGACCTGCCCCGCCCGGAACAGAAAGAGGAACATAAAATGCGCATTGGACATGGTTATGACGTGCACCGGCTGGTGGAAGGCCGCAAGCTGATCCTGGGCGGTGTGGAGGTGCCTTTTGAAAAGGGCCTGCTGGGCCACTCGGATGCCGATGTGCTGGCCCACGCAGTGATGGATGCTGTGCTGGGCGCGGCAGCGCTGGGGGATATCGGCCAGCATTTCCCGGACAATGACCCTGCCTATGCCGGGGCCGACAGCCTGCAGCTGGCCCGCCATGTGGCACGGATTTTAAAAGAACACGGCTACCGCATTGAAAATATCGATGCAACGCTGCTTTGCCAGCGGCCCAAGCTGGCACCCCACATCCCGGCCATGCGCCAGAATCTGGCCGATGCTTTTGGCCTGCCGGTGGACGCCGTGAGCGTAAAGGCCACCACCGAGGAACACCTGGGCTTTACCGGCGAGGGACTGGGCATTGCTGCCCATGCCGTCGCCCTGATCGAAACACTGTAAACGGGAGCGTGTACAATGACTCTGAATGCGATCATTGCCAATTTCCAGACCTTCAAGCTGGTGGATCTGCTGGATATCATTATCATTTCGTTCCTGATCTACCAGCTGCTGGGCATCGTCAACCGCACCCGCGCCGGCCAGCTGTTCAAGGGTGCACTGTTGGTGATGGCAGTCTATCTGGTGGCCGAAACGCTGAACATGCGCACGGTCACCTGGCTGCTCAACTCGCTGCTGCAGGTGGGCCTGCTGACACTGGTGGTGCTGTTCCAGCCGGAGATCCGCCGCGCACTGGAGCGCATGGGCCAGACTGACCAGTGGGCTTCCAAGCTGTTCAACGTCCGGGGCCGCTACAACGACCCCAGCCTGAAAGGTGCCTGGCGCAGTGCTATCATTGCCATCTGCGATGCCGCCGAGCGCTTTTCTGAGACCAAGACCGGTGCACTGATCGTTCTGGAACGCCACACGAACCTTTCCGAGATCGTGCGCACCGGCACCCCGGTGAACAGTGCAGTGAATCTGGAAGTGCTGGGCACCATCTTCTACGAGGGCACCCCCCTGCACGACGGTGCCGCCATCATTGAGAATGGGCGCATCAAAGCGGCAGGCTGTGTGCTGCCGCTTTCCAATAACCTGGACCTCGGCAAGGATATGGGCACCCGCCACCGCGCCTGCCTGGGCATTGCCGAAAACTCGGATGCCATCGCCATTGTGGTCAGCGAGGAGACCGGCATCATCTCCATGGCAAAGAACGGCGTGCTGATCCGTCATTTTGACCGTCAGACCCTGTATACCCGTCTGGTGGATGAGATGATCCCCAAGGAGACCGCCGCCGAAAAGACAACGGCCAGCGGCTGGCGCGGCCAGCTTGACCGCCTGTGGAAATGGGCCAGCCAGAAGGAGGACGATGCGCAATGAGCAACGAACCCAACAAGCCCAGCAAGAAAAACGGCGCAAAGCCCGCAGTTGCCCAGAAGAAAAATATTCTGGATGACCGCCGTATCCGGCTGGCATTGTCCGTGCTGGGTGCCATCATTGCATGGATGGTGGTCACCATCATCGTGCAGCCCGGCACCAGCAACACCATCTACAATGTGCCGGTGGATTACACCTACGATTCTGCGGCCTATACTTCCCGCGGCCTGAGCATCGTCAGCGCCGAGGATAAGACCGTGAACCTGAAAATTTCCGGCGACGGCTATACCATCGGCGGCCTGACCGCTTCGGATTTTGTGGTCTATCCGGATTTTTCCAGTGTGCGCGACAGCGGCGAAAAGACCCTGCGCCTGCTGGTGCGCGGTGCCAACGGCCTGCTCAGCGGCGTCACCGTGACCATGGAGGGCACCGACAACACGGTGGAGGTGGTGTTTGATGTGGTGGAGGAAAAGACCCTGCCCGTCACCGTCACCACCAACTACCTGACCATCGCGGACGGCTACATCCTCTACAGCACCGATGTCTCCAAGGAGAACATCACTCTCTCCGGCCCCAGCAGCGAGCTGGATAAAGTTGCCACCTGTACCGCAGAGGTGACCTACAGCGGCGAGCTGACCGAATCGGTCACCCTGAACACGCCGCTGCGCTTCTACACCTCCGGCGGCAAGGAAGTCAAGTTTGAGTATACCGAGCTGGAAGAGAACAGCGTAGATGTCACCCTGCAGGTGTACAAGATGGCCACCCTGCCGGTGAATGTGAATTTCATCAATGCACCGCGTGATTTTGACGATTCGGTGCTGGTGTATGCTCTCAGCCGCAAACAGCTCAAGGTGGCAGGCCCTGAAACAAAGATCGACCAGCTTTCTACTCTGCCCATCGGCAGCATCGATCTCTCCACCTTTGCACTGAACAAGAGCTACGAGCTGCCCATTGATCTGCCCACGGATATCTACCTGCTGGACAACATCTCCACCATCACGGTCAGCTTCGACTGCTCCGGCCTGGATACCAAGACCATGAACCTGCCCAACACCTGCGTGCAGGTGGTCAACCTGCCGTCTACCTATCAGCTGACGGTGCAGACCGAGCGCCTGATGAACGTGACGCTGTGCGGCCCCAAGGGAGCGATCGAGACCCTGACCCCGGAACAGGTGGTCATTGAGATCGACGCCGAGGATTTCTCGGTGGCGACCGGTGAGCAGAACATTGCCTGCCGCCTGTATGTGCCCTCCAACGGCAAGATCTTTGCACTGGGCAGCTATGTGCTGCAGTGCCGCATCGACAGCAATTAAATAAAAGGAACACACGATACCATGATTCTTGTTCGCAACATCCGTCTGCCGCTCTCCGCAGGGGAGCCGCAGGCATTTGAAAAAGCCCTGCACGCGGCCCGCATCCCGCGCGGCAAGGTACAGCACCTGGGCGTGGCAAAGCTTTCGGTGGATGCCCGCCACGGCCAGCCCAGGCTGGTGTACACGGTGGCCGTCACCCTGAAAGAGCCTGCAGAGGAAGCTGGATTTGCAGCCCGCTGCAGCGATGCTTCCCTGCAGCAGAAGGCCGATTTTTCGGTGCAGAAGGGCACCCTGCCGCTGGCACACCGGCCTGTGGTGTGCGGCCTTGGCCCGGCGGGCCTGTTTGCGGCGCTGCTGCTGGCCCGGCAGGGCTATAAGCCCATCGTGCTGGAACGCGGCCCGGCGCTGGACGAGCGTGTAAAGGCGGTGGAGCATTTTTCTGCCACCGGCCAGCTGGATGTGAACGCGAACATTCAATTCGGTGAGGGCGGTGCCGGCACTTTCTCGGACGGCAAGCTGACCACCCGCATCGGCGACGAGCTGTGCGGCTTTGTCACCGAGGTGTTTTTGCAGCACGGCGCACCGGAAGAAATTGCCTGGAAGCAGAAGCCCCATGTGGGCACCGACCTGCTGCGCGGCGTCATTACCTCCATCCGCAGGGAGATCGAGTCTCTGGGCGGTGAGGTGCACTTTAACACGGCCCTGACCGGCTTTGAACAGAAAAACGGCCAGCTGACCGGCATTTTTACCACGGACGGCACCTTTGCCTGTGAAGCACTGGTGTTCGCAGTGGGCCACTCGGCCCGGGATACCTTTGGGATGCTGATGGACAGCGGCCTGCAGCTGGAGTGCAAGCCGTTCAGCGTGGGCTTCCGTGCCGAACACCTGCAGAGCGAGATCGAAAAGAGCCTGTACCATGAAGCTGCCGGGCACCCGGCTCTGCCGCGGGGTGAGTACCAGCTTTCCCAGCATGTGGGGGAGCGGTGCGTCTATACCTTCTGCATGTGCCCCGGCGGGCAGGTGGTGGCATCGGCCAGTGAAGAGGGCCGTGTGGTCACCAACGGCATGAGCTACCACGCCCGCAATGGCAAAAATGCCAACGCCGCCGTGGTGGTCAGCGTGGGAGGTAAAGACTTTGCTGACGACCCGCGCCGGGCCATCGCGTTCCAGCGGGAGCTGGAAGCAAAGGCATACGCCGCCGGGCGCAGTGCGGGCGAATATGCCGCCCCGGCGGAGAACATCCAGAGCTTTCTGGAAGGGCGCGGCCAGCTGAACATTGGCCGGGTGCAGCCCACCTATGACCGCAGTGTGGCTGCGGCAGACCTTGGCGCATTGCTGCCGGAAGAGCTGGCTCAAACGCTGCGGGCGGGCCTGCGCGCTTACGAGCGCAAAATTGCGGGTTACACCGCACCGGAAGCCATCCTCACCGGCCTTGAGACCCGCACCAGCAGCCCGGTGCGGTTGAAGCGGGAAGAAAATTTTGAGTGCTCTCAGCTGGCGGGTCTGTACCCCTGCGGCGAGGGTGCCGGATATGCGGGCGGCATCATGAGCGCCGCCGTGGATGGCCTGCGGGTGGCCCGCGCCATCATCAGCCGGTATGCACCGGCAGAAGGGTGAGAAAAATTTGATGAACGATCGTGAAAACGATACAATGAGGGAAAATGAGGGCCGACAGGTTCAGCAGGAGCTGGAAGCACAGCTGCGTGCCTTTGGCGACACTATGTCCGATGCCTTTGCCCACGGCTTTGAGGGTAGGGGAGAGAACATTGGTGACCGTGCTTATGGCGTGGGACGTGCGGCCGTGAATGCGGCCAATTTCGGCCTTGGCGAAGCGGCAAAGGCGTTCCGCAGCAGCCGGGATGAATATTACCGCAGCCGCCAGAACGCGCAGAGCGGTGCACCTGCTCAGAAGAAACAGGGCCTGAACGAAGAGTATATCAATGCGCAGGCTGCCGGAGTTTCCGGCTGGTTCCAGCAGGTGTTTGGCAAAGCTGAGCCGACTCCGGCAGAGAACATCCGCGCCAGCGCAAAAAAGCGTTACGGCGCAGGCTGCGCTCTGCTGGCCGTTGGCATTACCTTTACGGTGATCTTTGGCATTGCGGCCGTTTCCTGCTTGGGTGCGGCGGGGATGTTTGCACCCAATACGGCGCTGCTGCAGGCCATTATGCAGGACAGCCTTTTGGCAGAAAATGCTGCTGCCATGGGCAGTTTTGCACTGAGTGCGGTGCGCATCACCGGCTGGTGCTTTGCAGCCATCACCGCAGTGTTCGTGTGGATGATCACCGCCGGTGCGTCTCGCCTGAAGGCCAGCAAGGTGCTGCGCCGTCTGGCCGATGCCGCAGAAGGTTTTGACTATAAAAAAGGCCTGCCGCTGGAAGCTGTGGATGAGAAAAAAGGAAAGGCCTGCAAGCTTCTGCGCAAATTCATCCACAAAGGCTGGCTCAGTGCATGGCTGGACGAAAAAGCGGAAAAGCTTTACCTGACAGCAGAGGACTACCGCGCCGCGCAGGAAGCAGCCGCCGCAGCCTCCAAGGCAGAGCCACGGCCGGAAGAAAAAACAGACGATACGCCGCTCAATCTGGAAACGGTCCGCCGCTTTTCTGCTGTTCTGGAGCAGGAAAAGCAGCTCATGCAGGATGCACAGGGCCGCGAAGAGCTGGATCACATGCAAACCACCACCACTGCCATCTGCGACTGGCTGGAAGCACACCCGGAAAGCCTGCCCAAGACCCGCCGCTTTGCGGAATACTATATCCCCACCACCCTCAAGCTGCTGCACACCTATAACGATGTACAGGGCCAGCAGGGCGAAAATGCCGAGACCATCCGCCGGGATATCGCGGGCATCCTGCACACGCTGAACCAGGCGTATGATGCCCTGTACAATACCCTGCTGTCGGATGTGGCCATGGATGTCTCTTCGGAGATCGCTGCGCTGCAGGGAATGCTGGCCAACGACGGCCTGACGGGAGGGGATTTTCAATGACCTACCGTGCATGGGAGCTGAAAAGCCTTGACCGCGCCGCCCTGCGGGAGCTGACTGCAGCCATTGCAGAACAGGCCACCGAAGAACTGGAATATAACGCACAGGACGGCGAGCCATGGAGCGAGCAGAAATATGCCGCCACCCTTGCCGCCCAGCAGAAGGAAAACGCCCTGCTGGCCGGCATCCTGACCGCCCGGGGCATCACTGACCCCACCGATGCACTGACCCTGCTGGCCGGGGAAGAAGAACTGAGCGACCCGCTTTTGCTGACGGACATGCAGAAGGCCTGTGAGCGCATCTGGCAGGCCATTGATAACGGCGAGACCATTGTGGTGTTCGGCGATTACGACGTGGACGGTGTGACGGCCACAGCCCTTTTGTACCAGCACCTCAAGGGCATGGGAGCAACGGTCAAATGTATGCTGCCCAGCCGCGAAGGCGACGGCTACGGCCTTTCCAGAAACGCCATCCGTTCCATCCACGAAAAAGGCTGCCAGCTCATCGTGACGGTGGATAACGGCATTTCTGCCGTGGAAGAAGCGGACTATGCCGCAGAGCTGGGCATCGACCTGATCATCACCGACCACCATCTGCCGCCGGAAACACTGCCCAAAGCAGTGGCCGTGGTGGATCCACGCCGCAGAGACGATACCAGCCCCTTCAAGGGCCTGTGCGGCGCTGGCGTGGCCTTTAAGCTGTGTGCCGCATTGGATGGCTGCCCGCCGGAAGAAATGCTGGATTACTGCGGCGATCTTGCCGCAGTGGGCACCGTGGCGGACGTGATGCCGCTGACCGGTGAGAACCGCACGCTGGTAAAATCCGGCCTGAACCAGCTGCAGAACACCGACCGTCCGGGTCTGGAAGCTCTGCTGGAAGAGGTGGGCCTTGCAGGCAAGACCGTCACGGCGGAAAACGTCAGCTACGCCATTGCGCCTCGCATCAATGCGGCGGGCCGCATGGACAGCGCGGTGACAGCCCTGCAGCTGGTGCTGTGCGAGGACCCGGATCGTGCGGCAGAGCTGGCCCACAAACTGAACGAGATCAACGTTAAGCGTCAGGAGACCGAACTGCAGATCTTTAAAGCGGCAGAAGAGCTTTTGGAACAGGAGCCGGAGCGGCTGGAAGACCGCGTAGTGCTGCTGTGGGGCCGCGACTGGCACCCCGGCGTCATCGGCATCGTGGCGTCCCGGCTGGTGGAACGCACCGGCCGGCCGGTGATCGTGGTCACCGTGGACGAACATGGTGAGTGCAAGGGCAGTGGCCGCAGTGTGCAGGGCTTCAACCTGCACGCCTGCATCGGTGCCTGTGCGGATCTGCTCATCCGCTATGGCGGCCATGCCATGGCAGCGGGCCTTTCCGTCCGGGAGGAGAATCTGCCGGCCCTGCGCCGCCGCCTGAACGAGTGGGCCGCGCGGGAGTGCCCGGTGCTGCACGCGGCACCGCTTACCTGCGACCTGCCCATCCATCTGGATCGTGTCACGGTAGAAAGCGTGCGCAGGCTGGATCAGCTGGCACCTTACGGGGCCGAGAACCCCACGCCGGTGTTCCTTTTGCAGAACGCCGTGGTGGATGGCGTATATCCGGTGTCGGACGGCAGGCACAGCCGCCTGCGCCTGCGGCAGGGCAACGCCAGTGTATACGCGGTCTGGTTCGGGATGCCGCCGGAGCAGCTGCCCTACGCCATGGGCGATGTGGTGGATGCGGCGCTGAACCTTTCGGTCTACGATTCACCCCGGGGCGCACAGCTCTCCGGACGCATTCTGGACCTGCACCCGGCTGGCCTTGGCACAAAGCTTGCCGAACAGGCCGCACTGGTGGCGGCCCTGCGCCGCGGCACGCCGCTGACAGACGAACAGAAAACACTCATCACGCCCGACCGCAGCCATATCATCACGGTGTACCGTGAGCTGCAGGCCCGCCGCTGGCACGCAGAGGATCTGCAGCCGCTGTGCGCAAAACTGGGCGAAGAAAATACAGGCAAAACGCTGGTGGCGGTCACTGCATTGGAACAGGTGGGCTTGATCGCTGCCGTGGAGAAGGGCGGGGCAAAGTATCTGGATCTTGTGCCTGCCGAGGGCAAAAAGAACCTTGCCGATGCGCCCATCCTGAAATGTTTGGAGGGAATGTAAACATGCCAGAGGGAAAAAAAGCAGCTGTTCCTGCACCAAAGCCTGTGCGGGACGAGGATTCCTACTCCGCTAAGACCCATCTGCACCAGCCGGCACCGGTGCAGGAGACGGCCACTGTCTCGGCCACTGCATTGCTGGCCGATGCGCCGGAGGGAACTCTGCCTTCTGAGGTGCGGCCGGAGATCGTTACCTGGGAAAAGCTGTGCGAGGCCATCAGGGCCAGCGGCCGCGCCTACAATATGGAAATGATCGAAAAGGCCTACAATCTTGCCAATGACGCCCACAAGGGCGTGTGCCGCCGCAGCGGTGAACCCTATATCTGCCATCCGCTGGCCGTGGCACGCCTTGTGCTGGATCTTGGCATGGACTCCGAGAGCATTGCCGCCGCCCTGCTGCACGATGTGGTAGAGGACACCCCCACCACACTGGCCGACCTGACCGCCGCCTTTGGCGAGGAAGTGGCCCTGCTGGTGGACGGCGTGACCAAGCTGACCAAAATTCAGTTCTCCAACATCGAAGAGCTGCAGGCCGAAAACCTGCGCAAGATGCTGCTGGCCATGAGCCGCGATGTGCGCGTGATGATCATTAAGCTGTGCGACCGGCTGCACAACATGCGCACCGGCGACGCCTGGCCGGAGCAGAAGCGCCGCGACAAAGCCCGCGAGACCATGGAGGTGTATGCCCCCATCGCCAACCGTCTGGGCATCCTGAACGTGAAGGAAGAGCTGGAGGACCGCAGCCTGCATTACCTGGACCCCGTGGGCTATGAGGAGATCAGTCGGATGCTGAGCGAACGTTCCGGTGAAGAGTTCCTCACCAAGGTGTCCGGTGTCATTGAGCAGCGTCTGGTGGAAAGCGGCATCGAAGGCGCTACCATCAAGCGCCGGGTCAAGAGCATCTATGGTATCTACCGCAAGACCATTATGCAGAACAAGTCCTTCGACGAGATCTACGATATCTATGCGGTGCGCGTCATTCTGGATACGCTGGCGGAGTGCTACAGCACCCTGGGCCTCATCCACGATATGTACCATCCGCTGCCCAACCGCTTCAAGGACTACATCTCCACCCCCAAGCCCAACGGCTACCAGAGCCTGCACACCACCGTCATCGGCCACGAGGGCATCCCCTTTGAGGTGCAGATCCGCACCCGCAAGATGGACGAGATGGCCGAGTACGGTGTTGCCGCCCACTGGAAGTACAAGGAAGGTCTGGACGGCCACGATAAGCTGGACGAACGCCTTGCATGGGTGAGCCAGCTGCTGGAAAACCAGCGCGTCAGCGAGGATTCTGGCAACCTGCTGCACGACCTCAAGAGCGACCTGCTGCCCGAGGAAGTGTTTGCCTTTACCCCCAAGGGCGATGTCATCAACCTGCCCACCGGCGCCACCTGCATCGACTTTGCCTACGCCATCCATTCGGCGGTGGGCAACCGCATGGTGGGCTGCAAGGTGAACAACCGCATGGTGCCCATCGACCATATCGTTTCCACCGGCGAGATCATCGAGGTGATCCTTGGCCCGGCAGATAAGGGCCCCAGCCGCGACTGGCTCAAGATCGTGCGCACCAGCGAGGCCAAGAGCAAGATCCGCAACTGGTTCAAGAAGATGCGCCGCGAGGAAAATATTGCGCAGGGACGCGATGCACTGGCCCGCGAGCTGCGCCGAGAAATGATCATCATCCCGGACGATCAGCTGGATGATTTCATCAACAGCTGTTCTCGCCGCCTGCGCCAGAACAACGCCGAAGAGCTGTATGCCGCCATCGGCTACGGCGGCATGACCATCGCCAACTGCCTGCCCAAGCTCAAGGAAGAGTGGCAGAAGCTCAAGGCGGCCGAGAGCAAGGACGAGGACGACCTGCCCAAAGTGGATCTGAGCCGGGTGCACGCCACGGACGGCGTGGTGGTGGAAGGCTTCGACAACACCCCCATCAAGTTTGCCAAGTGCTGCAGCCCGCTGCCCGGGGACCCCATCGTGGGCTTCATTACCCGCGGCTTCGGCGTTTCCATCCACAAGCAGAGCTGTGTGAACGCCATTTCCAGCATGAAAGATCCCACCAACGCCCCCCGCTGGGTGAAGGCTTACTGGGCCGACAGTGTGAAGGACAGCTACAAGGCCGGCATCGAGATCATTGCGCTGAACCGCAACGAGCTGCTGCAGGATGTGCTGGCCGCACTGGCGGATATCCGGGTGCCCATCTATGCGGTGAACGCCCGTCAGGTGGAAAACAACTGTGCCATGGTCAGCCTGACCATCGGCATCAACAATACCGAGCACCTCAACCGCGTGGTCGCAAGGCTTTCCAAGGTGAAGGACGTGCTCAAGGTGACAAGGAGCTAAGCTATGCGTGCAGTCATTCAGGCGGTATCCTCCGCCAGTGTGCGGGTGAACGGCGGCGAGCCGCGCGCCATCGGCCCCGGCCTTATGATCCTGCTGGGTGTCAGGGACACCGACAGCCTGGACATCGTGCCCAAGCTGGCCGATAAATGCGCAGGCCTGCGCATCTTCCCGGATGCCGAGGGCAAGCTGAACCTCAGCGCAAAAGACCTGGGCTATTCGGCACTGGTGGTGAGCCAGTTTACCCTGTACGGTGATACGAAAAAAGGCTACCGCCCCAGCTTTATCAAGGCCGCAAAACCGCCGCTTTCCGTAGATGCCTATGAGCTGTTCCTTGCCGAGATGAACAGGCAGGGCCTCAGGGACGTGCAGCACGGCGAGTTTGGCGCAGATATGCAGGTGTCGCTGGTGAACGAGGGCCCCTGCACCATCATCATCGATACCGACGAGTGGAAGAAAAAGGAGTAAACGCCATGCAGGCATTTCACATCCCGGCCGCAGCGCCGCTGTACACCAACACCTTTCTGCTCATCTCCGACGCGGGCCATGCCGTGATCATTGACCCGGCGGCAGATGCGCAGACCTACGATAAAATTTTAAAAGAGAACAACGCCCAGCTTACCACCCTGCTGTGCACCCACGGCCACTACGACCATGTGGGCAGCGCAAAGGCACTGCAGGCCGAGTGGAATGCAAAGCTTTACTGTGAAGCCGCCGACCTTGCCGGTGACCGCATGTATCCGCTGAGCGCAGCGGACTGCGGTTATGCAGAAGGGGAGACGGTGAGTGTGGATGAACTGCAGTTCACGGTGTGGCACACGCCCGGTCATACCCCCGGAAGCGTGGTGCTGCTGTGCGGCGGTTACCTCTTCTGCGGGGATACCCTGTTTGCGGGCAGCATCGGCCGCACCGACCTGGAGGGCGGCAGCAGTGCACAGATGAGCGAGAGCCTGCGTAAACTGGCAAAACTGCCCATCCCGCGCGAGACACAGGTGCTGCCCGGCCATGGTGAGTTCTCCATCTTTGGCGATGAGCTGGACAACAATTACTTTATCCGCAGCGCAGTGCGCGGCAGCAATGATTTATTTTAAAGAGTGAACAACATGAAAATTTATATTACCGGCCTGCCCTCCGGCTATGAAGTGGAGCATCTGGTGCGGCTGTTTTACCCCATGGCACCGCTCACCCTCACCCCGCCGGAGGACGCCGAAGACTGCGTCTGGGCTGAAAAAACGCCGGACGGCCTGCACGCGCTGGTGCGTCAGGGCGGCAAAAGTGCGAAAAAGCACGCGCCGCTGCCCCTGCCTGTGGAGCAGGGCGGCGAGACGCCGGAATTCAGCCTTGCCAGCCTGACCTATGATCTGCTGCGGCAGTGGACCGGCATCCGCCCGCCCTGGGGCAAAATGACCGGCGTGCGCCCGGTGCGGCTCATCCACGATAAGCGCGCCGCCGGGTGGAGCGAAGCGGACATCGACCGCTTTTTCCTTGACCGGTTCGATTGCTCCCGGCAGAAGTACCAGATGGCCAAGGCCATTGCCGACCTGCAGGAACCCATTCTGAAAGTGGGCAGTGCACCCAAGACCTACAGTCTGTATATCGGCATTCCGTTCTGCCCGTCCCGGTGCAGCTACTGCAGCTTTGTCAGCTGCAATCTGGATCGTGACCGCAAGATGGTGCAGCCCTATGTGGACTGCCTGTGCCAAGAGGTGGAGGAGATCCGCAGGCAGGCCGACAAAGCGGGCCTTTCCCTTTGCAGCATCTACATCGGCGGCGGCACGCCCACCAGCCTTTCGGCGGAGCAGCTGCGCCAGCTGATGGGCACAGTGAAGGCGAATTTTGACCTTTCCAGGGTCGTAGAATATACGGTGGAAGCGGGCCGCCCGGACTGCACCGACGCCGAAAAGCTGGCTGTCATCAAGGAATACGGCGCTACCCGCATCTCTATTAACCCACAGACCTTCTCGGACGAAGTGCTGGCCGGTATTGGCCGCAAGCACTCAGCACAGGACATTCTGGATTGCTATGCCGAGGCCCGCAAAGCCGGCCACGATGATATCAACATGGACCTGATCGCCGGTCTGCCCGGCGACACGGTGGAAAGCTTCGAGCACAGCCTGCGGCAGGCCATTGCCCTTGACCCGGAAAACATCACCGTGCACACCCTCACCCTCAAGCGGGCTTCCCGCATCGTCATTGAGGACCAGAAGGAGAACGACTACGCCGATGTGGCCGCCATGCTGGAAAAGTGCTATCTGCTGGCAGAGGCGGGCTACCGGCCCTACTACCTCTACCGCCAGAAGAACACCCTGCAGAATCTGGAAAACGTGGGCTGGTGCAAGCCGGGCCACGAGGGTTATTACAACATCTATATCATGGAGGAAGTGCAGACCATCCTCTCCGCCGGTGCGGGCGGCAGCACCAAGCTGGTGGCCGACGGCGGCAGGCGGATGCAACGTATCTTCAACTTCAAATATCCCAACGAATACATCCAGCGTTTTGCGGAGGTGCTGGAACGCAAAAAAGGAGTGGCTGATTTTTATGATCACGATCTGGGTACCGAAACGTCTGGTTGAAATCGATCTGTACAATGTGGCGGCCAAAAGCCCCCAGGTACTGGCCGATCTGAGTGAGCGCAGCTATGCCCAGCGGGTGGATTATGCCGCCCAGAAGGTGCAGCTTTCCGGCGCAAAGATCGTCATGCTCACTGGCCCGTCGGCCAGCGGTAAGACCACCAGCGCCCACTGCATTGCAAAGGCACTGCAAAAGCGCGGCACACCGGCACAGGTGGTCAGCCTGGACAACTTCTTCAAGGGAGCCGAGTTCTACCCTCGCCTGCCGGACGGCACGCTGGACTACGAGAACCCCGATACACTGGACCTGCCCCTCATCAAGCAGTGCCTGCGGGAACTCAGCGAGACTGGCAAGACCGTGCTGCCCGTCTACGATTTCAGCGCCGAAAAGCGCTCTGCCGAGGTGGAACCCATCGATCTGCAGGGCGGTGTGTGCATCGTGGAAGGCATCCACGCCCTGAACCCGGAGCTCACCGGCCTTGTGAAGGGCGATGATATCTACCGCATCTATGCGGGCCTGCGGGAGGAATACTGCATCGATGGCCGGCGCGTCATCAATACGCAGGACATCCGCCTGTGCCGCCGCACCCTGCGGGATGCTGCTGCCCGCGGCCGCAGCCCGGAAAAGACCCTTGCCATGTGGGACCGCGTGCTGGACGGCGAGACCCGGTATATCAAGGGCTTCAAGACCACGGCAGACTTCCTGCTGGATACCTCCTTTACCTACGAGCTGGGCCTTATCGCAAAGCTGCTGGGCGTGGTGCGCAGCCAGTTCACGCTGGAAGGCCACAATGCGGAGCTGTGGGACGAGACAGCCCGCCGCTTTGAGCACGTGGCACCGCTGGGGCTGGAACTGCTGCCGGAGGACAGTATGCTGCGGGAGTTCTACGGCGGCGCAGCCGACCGTCTGGCACAGCAGGCCAATGTGTGAAAATACCGTGTAAATTTGGTCTGAATGCGAAAAATCTGTTTCCAAACCGGCACCAAACTGTAAAAAATGCGGCGCGTTCGTTGCAAATAAACAGCCTGTGCGCTATAATGATACTAACATCCACACACAGCTCATACCGAGCACGCCGATAATTAAGAGAGGTGTCTTTTATGGATTTTAATAAGATCAAGGAAATGGGTCTGGAATATGCCGAAAAAGGCAAGAATGCCGCACTGGATCTGGCCGAAAAGGGCAAGACCCAGGCCATGATCGTCAACGAGCAGGGCAAGCTGCTCAAGGCACAGCGTCAGCTGGGCGCACTGGTGTACAGCCTGGCCAAGGGCAAGGAAGAAAACCAGCCGCTGGTGGATAAGTATATCGAGATGATCGATACCATCGAGCAGGAGATCGCCCGCCTGAAGGCTTCTCTCACCCCGGCAGAAGCCGCTGAGGTAGAGTATGTGGTGCACGAGGAAGAACCTGCCGCCGAGCCGGAAGCCCCTGCTGCCGCAGCTGCACCCGAAGAGCACAAGAGCTGCCCGCAGTGCGGCGCACCTGTTTCCGACGATGCACTGTTCTGCAACAAGTGCGGCGCACAGCTGTAATACACCTGCTTTTGCAACAGGGCGGCGCTCCCCACGGGCACCGTCCTGTTTTTGCGAGCGGTAAAATGCAGGCCAAATGCGGGAAATTGCGCACTTTGTCTTGCAAAACTGCATGAGTTGCGATACAATATACAGTATCTTTTACAAGGCAGGTGAGCACTGTGCTGGACTGGCAGCCCAAGGCACCTTACACAGCGGAACAGCTGCTGGAGATCCTGCGCATCCTGCGGGACCCGGAAAACGGCTGTCCGTGGGACAAGGTGCAGACCCATGCATCCATCCGGAAAAATTTTCTGGAGGAGACCTGTGAGGCACTGGAAGCCATTGATGCCGACGACCCGCAGCTGATGCAGGAAGAACTGGGCGATGTGCTGATGCAGGTGGCGTTCCACGCCGTGATGGAAGAAGAGCGCGGCCGCTTTACCTTTGAGGATGTCTGCCGCGAGGTGTGCGAGAAGCTTGTGTTCCGCCACCCGAACATCTTTGCATCCTCTGCGGCGCAAAATGCCGGTATAAACGGCTGGGATGCGCTCAAAAATAAGGAAAAGGGCCGTACTACGCTGGCCGACGAGCTGAACACTGTGCCCGTTACCCTGCCGGCGCTCATGCGTGCCCAGAAGCTGCAAAAGCGTGCTGACCGCTGCGGTGCGGCACAGCCGGACAAGCTCCAGGCACAGCAGGCGCTGCAGACTGCACTGGACGGCTGGAACCGGGAACAGGATGCAAAGGCAGCGGGAGAACTGCTGTTTGCGGCGGCCAATGCCATGCGGCTGGCCGGTGTGGACGCAGAGGAAGCGCTGACCTTTGCTTCCAAGCACTTTTGTGCCGAACTGCTGGAAAAAGAAAAACAAGGCGGTACCCAGGTCGAGTGACCTGCTCCGATAGAGAAACAAACCGAGAGAGAAAATTGAAACAAAAAATCTGGAGGGTATTTTTATGACTAAGACCGATCTGATCGCACATGTTGCTGCGAACACCGAAATGAGCAAGAAGAACGCTGAGCAGGCCGTCAACGCCGTGTTTGAAGCACTGGGCAAGGCCATGTCTGAAGGCGAAAAGATCACCATCTCCGGCTTTGGCACCTTTGAGGTGCGCGAGCGTGCCGAGCGCCAGGGCATCAACCCCCGCACCCGCGAGCCCATCACTATCGCTGCTTCCCGCAGCATCGTGTTCAAGCCCGGCAAGTCCCTGAAGGACACCCTGTAAGCTGTATCTGCTTTGCCGCCGCTGCCTGCAAGAGGGTGCGGCGGCATTTTTTGTGATAGGAGAAAACACTATGCGTCTGGATAAATATTTAAAGGTGTCGCGTCTCATCAAGCGCCGCACCGTGGCAAACGAGGTGGCCGATGCAGGCCGCATCCTCATCAACGGAAAAATCGCCAAGGCCAGCCAGGCCGTCAAGGCGGGCGATATCATTGAAGTGACCTTCGGCAACCGGCCCATCAAGGTGCGCGTGCTCTCGGATGTGGAGCCCCGCACCAAGGACGTGGCCCGCGAGATGTACGAGATCATCAGCGAGTAAGCAGCATAAAAACAACTGCACCGCGCATAGGATGCACCAGAAAAGGGGAGAACGCCTATGCCGGAAAAAACAGCCCAGAGCCCGCAGCCTGCCCGGCCCCATGACCTGATTTTGGAAAGCCGTGCCCGCCTGACCGTGACCGGTGTGCAGAAGGTGCTGCACTGCAGTGCGGAAAGCGCCGCCATTGCCACCGGCAGGGGCACACTGCACCTTACCGGGGCACAGCTGAGCATGGAAGCACTGGACCTTGAGACCGGGGAAGCCCGGTTCACCGGGCGCATCGATGCGCTGGAATACACGGCCAATGCACCCACCGGCGGCTTTCTGCGCCGCCTGCTGCGGTGATCCCGGTGCTGCAGCCCTCCGCCCTGGGGCAGGAACTTGCGGCCTGCGCTGTGCTGGGCGGGTGTACCGGTGCGGCGCGTGCGTTTCTGCCTGCAAAGGGCCGGGCAGGCTTTGCAGTCGATTTTCTATGGGTAGGCATGATGCTTGCGGCACTGCAGAGCTACGCCGCAGCGCAGAGTTCTGCCGGCGTTCTGCGCTGGTACATGGCGGCGGCGTGCTTTGCCGGGGCCGGGGCAGCCTCCTTTGTGCTGGGCGTACCGCTGGGTGCGGTACGGGCATTTTTGCGGCAAAGGGTGCTGCAGCCTGCCGCACGGCGGCGTACAGAGCACCGGAATGCCCGCAAATTACGCCGCAGCGCAAAAAGGCCTGCAAAAAAGCGTAAAAAGAACTTGCCAAAACAGCGCCGTATGATGTATAATTCATAAGTACTAAAGCAGTAAGAATCAGAGTGCAACGGGGGCAGGAGAAACATGGCAGCACCGGACCGCAGAAAACGGAAAAAGAACGTGGTCGTTAAAACGCTTGCGCGTGTGTTTTTTGGCCTGCTGCTGCTCAGCATGCTGGCAGCGTACATCTCCAATCAGGTCGCCATCAGTTCCAAACGCGCGGAGCTGGATACGCTGAATGAGCAGATCGACCAGCAAAAGACCGAGAACGAGGAGATGCAGCGCATCCTCAGCGGCGATGCAGACCAGATCACCGAGTGGGTCGCGCGGGATTCTTACAACTATGCAGCACCCAATGAGCGCATCTTTGTGGATGTGACCGGCAGTTGAGCCGCTGCCCATTCTATGGATAACAAGGAGTATTGAGTTTTGGCAATTGAGGTAGGGAACGTATTTGAAGGCCGCGTCACCGGCGTAAAGCCGTTTGGCGCTTTTGTAGCACTGCCGGAGGGCCGTGTGGGCATGGTCCATATTTCCGAGGTGTCCAACGAGTTCGTGCAGGACATTGCAGCTGTTCTGCACGATGGCGATACCGTGAAGGTGCAGGTCATCAACATTGCACCGGACGGCAAGATCGCGCTTTCTATCAAGCGCCTGCTGCCGCCCCCTCCGCGCGCCCCGCGTGAGGGCCGTGGCCCGGCAGGCGGCCCGCGTCCCGGCGGGCCTCGCTCCGGGGGCCCCCGTGAGGGCGGCCACTTTGGTGCTGGCCGCGGCGGCAATGGCCGTCCCCCGCGGGAAGGCGGCAGAGGCCCTGCCCGCGACAGTGCTCCCCGCGTATGGCAGCCCAAGGCTCCCGTCCGCTCGGATAACATGAGCTTTGAGGACATGATGAGCCGCTTCAAGAGCCAGAGCGAGGAGAAGATGGCCGACCTTGACCACGAGACCAACAACCGCCGTGGCGGCGGCTATGCCCCTCGCGGCCGCGGCGGACGCCGTTGAGCCCGATCAAAAAGAACGAAACAGACCTGTCTCACTGGATCGGGCAGGTCTGTTTTTCCGTAATAAAAGAAAGGAACTAGAATGCCTGCAAAATTTGAACTGATCGCGCCCTGCTTTTTTGGCTGCGAGTCCACCGCAAAATTTGAGCTGACCCGCATCGGAGCCGAGAACATCCGTGTGGAAGATGGCCGCCTGACCTTTGCCGGCGGTGCGGAGATGATCGCCGCGGCAAACCTCAATCTGCGCACGGTGGAGCGCGTGATGCTGCTGCTGGCCCGCTACAGGGCCTCCACCTTTGATGATCTGTTCGATGGTGTGTACGATATCCCCTGGGAGCAGCTGCTGCCTGCGGATGCGGCTTTCCCGGTCACCGGTTCTTCGCTGAACAGCCAGCTTTCCAGCGTGCCCGCCTGCCAGAGCATCATCAAAAAAGCTGTGGTCAAGCGCCTGATGGCAAAGCATCACACCTCCGTGCTGCCCGAGACCGGTGCCGAATACAAGATCCGGTTCATGTTGCGCAAGGACCAGTGTGAGATCATGCTGGACACCACCGGCGAGGGTCTGCACAAGCGCGGTTATCGCCGCAACGCCATGGAAGCACCCATCCGCGAGACGCTGGCTGCTACCATTGCCGATCTTGGCCGTGTGCGCCGCGACAGCCTGGTGGAAGACCCCTTCTGCGGCAGCGGCACCCTGCTGATCGAAGCGGCCCAGAAAGCCATGAACATTGCCCCCGGCCTGAAGCGCCGTTTTGCCGCAGAGCGCTACGGTTTTGTGCCTGCTTCCATCTGGGCAGAGCAGCGCCAGAAGGCGCTGGCCGAGTCCAAGCTGGATGTGGGCTTTGAGGCTTTCGGCTATGACATCGACCCTGCTGCTGTGGCACTGGCCAACGCCAACGCAAAGCTGGCCGGTGTGGAAAAACGCTGTCACTTTGAGGTAGCCGACGTGGCGGATTTTGCCGCAAGGCAGGAGGCAATCGTGCTCACGAACCCCCCGTATGGCGAGCGCATGAGCACCATTGAGGGTGCCGCCAAGCTGGCCCGCACCCTGGGCCACCAGATGGAAGCACACCCCTGCGCAGGCGTGTACGCCATCACCGCCGATATGGATTTTGAAAGCCACTATGGCAAGCGTGCCAACAAGCGCCGCAAGATG
This sequence comes from Faecalibacterium sp., assembly GCA_050873025.1. Classification (GTDB taxonomy): domain Bacteria; phylum Bacillota; class Clostridia; order Oscillospirales; family Ruminococcaceae; genus Faecalibacterium. Next base: position 263,363 of record JBNMHZ010000001.1, read on the forward strand.
TACAACGGCATGATCCCCTGCCAGCTGTATATGTACTACAATGCGCCCAAGTTTGAGCATACTGCAAAGCCCATGCCGAAGTCCGGCTTTGACGGCAAGCGCACTGTGACCAAAAGCTTTGACAAGAAATAATTGACAAATGTTACCTGCCGCACCGGGTCTTTCGGTGCGGCAGGTCTTTTTTGCGTCCGGTAATTACCGGAATAAATCAAAGCAAAGGCCGGATTGTCAAGACAGGGAAATGGACGCAAACACAGAAAGTTTTGGGCCGTTTTTGCGGCGTACGGCGGCAAAGATGAGACAAATTCATGCTCTTTTTACAAAGGATGGTTGAACCTTAGGCCAAAATGGATTATACTAGCCTTATTATCCGGTGCTCTGCCGGGAAGGGAACGGTGCCTTATGAAGGGTAGGATGCGGCCTTATCTGCCGGAACTGACCATCCGGGATTACAACACCTATCTGCGCTACCTGCGCGGTGTGCGGCGGCAGCTGTATGATGTGTACGGCCTCTATGCCTGCCATCTGCTGCGGTACAATGGGGTGCAGTTTGCCATCCTTTCGGACAGTCTGGCCGGGCGGCAGGCCACCTGTTGCCGCAAACGTGTGCCCGGCACCCTGAGCTGGCGCAAGATGATGTGCCAGACCCAGGGCATCCGGCTGGCTGCACAGGTAGAGGTGCTGCTGGGCTGGCACAGCCTGCAGGACCGCCAATACAGCGAGCTGCGGCCCTTCAAGCGCCTGTGCCGCGCAGTGGACCGGCTGCTGCTGCGCCGTGCCTACGAGCGTGCTGTGGAGGAAAACCCGGCACTGGAACGCCTGTTCGTGCAGGAACGGGAGCAGGCCGTGGTGCAGATGAACCTGAGCGCCAAGAACTATGCCCTTGCAGCCGAGCCCATGAGCAACATTTACGGGGCACTGTATTCCACCCTTGCCACCGATGACCCCAGCCAGCGCAAGAGCATGCGTTACATCGGCAGCAGCATTGGACGCATTTTTTACCTGCTGGATAAGGCCGAGCGTTTTGAGATGGACAAGCGCACCGGACGCTACAATGTGTTCGTGGTCAATGAACTGAAAGGCCAGGCTGCAGCAGTGGAAAATGCCCGCCGTCAGGCGCTGGCAGCAGCCAACGACCTGATCCGTGTCTACGGAATGCTGGATGTCAAGTTGAACCGCAGCCTGCTGGACAACATCATGCTCTTGGGTCTGCACCATGCGGTGGACCCGCTGGAAGCCGGCATCGAGAGCGAAAACTGGGAGATCCCATGAATCGGAAACATCAAAAAAGCTGGGCCATGGCCTATTGCGGCATCGTGGCGGCACTGTGCGTGGCGCTGATGCTGCTGGGAGCTGTGATCCCCATTGCCATGTTTATTGCGCCCGCCATCGCGGGCTTTCTCATTGCAACGGTCTGTGTAGAGTGCGGCATGCAGATGGCGCTCACGGCCTATGCGGCGGTAAGCCTGCTGGCGCTGCTGTTTGTGCCGGATAAGGAGGTTGCGCTGATCTTCGTGTTTCTGCTGGGGTATTACCCGCTGGCAAAGCCGAAGTTTGAGCGCATCCGGCCCGCCGTTCTGCGTTTTATGTGCAAGCTGCTGCTGTGCAACGGCGCGGTGCTGGCTATGTATGGGCTGGTATTTCTGCTGGTGCCGGCGGGCAGCATTTCGCAGGAGCTGCGCACCACGGCACTGGCGGTCTCGCTGGCGACACTGGCCATGGGCAATGTGGCCTTTGTGCTGTACGACCGTGCACTGCACAACATGCTGATGCTGTACCGGCTGGTCTGGCGGCCAAAACTGCATAAAACACTGGGCTGGCGTTGAGCCGGCCTTTGTGCTATAATAGGGCATCGGAAAGGGGAAATGCAACACAACAGGTAACGCAAAGCGCCGGGCCACGCGGGTGACAGCCGCGAGGGTGACGAGGAGAGGAATCATCGAAAGATTCGGCGGATGTTTCTCCGGCTGAGGGCTAGACCAGCCGCAGAGAAGGGCAAAAAACGGCAGCAATACCGCAACAGATCCCTTCAAAGAAAGCCATACAAGAACATAAACTGTACTAGGAAGCTGACCGTGGTTTACTGCGCCTTTTTGCGCGGGAGCGGTCGGTATGGAGGTGTTTTGTATGTGCGGCATTGTTGGTTATGTCGGGAAGCGCAGCGCACAGGATGTGCTGCTGGATGGATTGGAAAAGCTGGAGTATCGCGGATACGATTCTGCCGGTGTGGCGCTTGCGCTGGACGGCGGCATCCGCGTGGTAAAAACCAAGGGACGGCTCACGGCCCTGCGGGAAAAGCTGGCGGCTCAGCAGCTGGCGCAAAGCTTCTGCGGTATTGGCCACACCCGGTGGGCTACCCATGGAGAGCCCAGTGATGTGAACAGCCACCCGCATTCCACCCCGCGTGTGAGCATCGTGCACAACGGCATCATTGAAAACTACGGTCTGCTGAAAGAGCGTTTGGTGGCAAGGGGCTATACCTTCCAGAGCGAGACCGATACCGAGGTGCTGGTAAAGCTGATCGACAGCTGCTACACCGGCGACCCGCTGCGTGCACTGCAGCAGGCCCTTGCCAAGGTGCGCGGCAGCTACGCGCTGGCCGTGCTGTTCCGGGATTACCCGGATACTGTGTTTGCGGTCAAGCGCGAAAGCCCGCTGATCGTGGGCTGGGGCGAAGGCGAAAATTTTGTGGCGTCGGATATCCCGGCGCTGCTCAAGTACACCCGTAAATACAGCGTGCTGGAAGAGGGCGATATGGCCGTCTGCACCGCTGCAGGCATCCGCTTTTACAACGAGTTCGGCGAGCCGGTGGAGCGCCAGCAGCTGACGGCGGACTGGGATATGGAAGCGGCGGAAAAGGGCGGCTACCCGCACTTTATGCTCAAGGAGATCAACGAGCAGCCTGCAGCCATCACAGCTACAGTAAGCCCCCGCGTAGAGGACGGGATGCCGGTGCTGCGCATCCCGGAGCTGACAGATGAGGTGCTGCGCGGCATTGGCCGGGTGCATCTGGTGGGCTGCGGCACGGCCATGCACGCCGGTATGGTGGGCAAATCCGCCATTGAGGCGCTGGCCCGGGTGCCCGCCGAGGTGGACATTGCCAGTGAGTTCCGCTATCGTGACCCGATTTTGGAGAAGAATGATCTGGTCGTTATCATCAGCCAGTCCGGCGAGACCAGCGACACGCTGGCGGCGCTCAAGCTGGCCAGGAGCCGCGGTGTGCCGGTGCTTGCCATCGTGAACGTGGTGGGCAGCTCCATTGCACGTGCAGCAGACTACGTGATGTACACTTATGCCGGGCCGGAGATCGCTGTGGCTTCCACCAAGGCGTATATGGTGCAGATGTGCGTGCTGTACCTGTTTGCGCTGCGTCTGGCCTATGCCTGCGGCCGCCTGAGCGAAGTGGACACCCGTTATTATACAGCGCAGCTACTGCGCGCACCGGAGGTCATCAAGCCGCGCCTGGCAGACTGTGAGCAGATCAAGTACCTTGCCAGCCGCTACGTAAACACTCAGAGCTGCTTTTTCATTGGCCGCGGGTTTGACTATGCGCTCTCGCTGGAGGGCAGCCTGAAGCTCAAGGAGATCAGCTATGTGCACTCGGATGCCTATGCGGCAGGCGAGCTCAAGCATGGCACCATCAGCCTTATCACCGATGGTGTGCCGGTGATCGCGCTGGCCACTCAGAAACAGGTGTACGAAAAGACCATCTCCAACGCCAAAGAGACCCGCAGCCGCGGTGCAAGGGTGCTTTTGTTTACCACAAAGGATGCCGTGGTGCCCGAGGGTGTGGCTGATGCTGTGATCCGGCTGGATGAATATGAGGATATCTTGATGCCGCTGCAGCTTATCGTGCCGCTGCAGCTGTTTGCTTACTATATGGCTGTTCTGCGCGGCTGTGACGTGGATAAGCCGCGCAATCTGGCAAAGAGCGTAACCGTGGAGTAAAAGCACAAAACGCCGCCAGAAAGCCCCGCAGACCGCTCTGAGAAGATGCCGTTCTGCAGTAATGAACAAATAATACAAAAAGGCCCCCTCTCTGAAGTCTCAGAGAGGGGGCCGCTGTTTTTATAAAACGTTCGGCTTACCAGAACCAGTAGCGCTTTTTCAGCACAATATAGGCAATACCGATGATAACGATGGTTACGGCACCTGCAATAAAGAAGGTCCAGTTGATGTTGGCGAACTTCATGTTCTGGTTGGTCAACAGGTAGCGGCCAGCCGTGTCGGCGGTGATGATGCCGTCCGTGTAGCTGTTCAGGTACTGCCACTTACCGGAGGTGGTATTGTACAGGTACAGGCGGGTATAAGTGCTCACATCCAGATCGATGCGCACCGAACAGGGAAGGGCATGGCCCTTGTCCAGTTCAAACTCAATGCCTTCTTCACTCTCGGTCAGCACAAGCATGGTATCCAGCTCACTGGTAGTGCTCTTGACATCGCTGCCTGCGATCTGCATGGTGTAGCCGTCGCCCACCACGCACAGGCTCTTTCCGGTGGTGCGCAGGGCGTTGAGGATGTCGCCGGTCACAACAGGTACTTCAGCCTGCGTAAATACGATCTCGTCATCTTCGCTGTCCTGAATGGCCTGCACGACAGGGTCGATCTCAATGGGTGTGTCATTGTCCGGATCGGTAGAACTGCTGTCCGAAGAAGAATCGGAGGACGAAGCAGCCGAGCGGTTGACAATGACCGTGACCATAGCAGACGCAGTGCCGTTGGAAACGGTAATGGAAGTAGCGCCGGTGCCTACGGCAGTGATCACGCCGCTGGGGCTGACCGTTGCAATGCTGCTGTTGGCAGATTTAAAGGTGAACTTCTGGGATGCAGAAGCAGGCTTTGCACTGGCGGTCAGGGTACGGGTGGCACCGGGCTTGAGCACGATGTAGGAAGGATTGACCGTGATCACCTGGCCGCTGTTATTGGAGGATGTACCGGAAGAATTGGTGGGATCGGCCACGACTGTTACCTTGGTGGTTGCCGAAACAGAGCCGCAGGTAGCTGTGATGGTGGCCGTACCGGGTGCAACGCCGGTGACGCGGCCAAAGTTATTGACAGTTGCTACCTTTTCGTTGGAAGAGGTAAGTGCGATGGTGGCGTAATTTGCAGCAGAGCTGGGCAGCACCTGCAGCTGTGCCGACACCGAGTTGCCCACATAGATGATGTTGGACGACAGGGAGAGATCCATCTCGGTCACGATCATGGAGGAATCCATGGAGACCACGATGGTGTAAGCGCAGATCTGGTTGCCGGCTGCTGCCGTGATGCGGGTGGTGCCGACGCCCACAGCCTGTACCACGCCGGTGTTGGTCACGGTCAGAATGGAGGTGTCGTCCGAGATAAAGACAACAGAATCGGTGGAGTTGCGCGGACGCACTATGGGGGACAGCTGCTGGGAGGAACCCAGCAGCATGTTGGCCGTATAGCTGCCGGCGTCAATGCTCTCGGCAGGCACGTCCTGATCCCACGGCAGCGTGATATTGCTCAGGGCAAGGCCGGATACCGGGCTTGCTGCGGCCGCAGACACAGCTGTGCCGCAGGCCAGCAGACAAAGCGCTGCCGCACAGACGGCCAGTTTTTTTGCGGTTGATTTCATAGTAAGTGTACCTCTTTGGGTGATATGAAGGCGGCTGACGGTCAACACAAAGTGTTTAGTGGAACAGAACGCCCAGTGCTTCCATTGCATACTCGAAGTAGGTGATCTGGTCGTATTCCACGCGGGCAGTTACGCTCATACCGTTGGAAAGATCCACCTTATCGCCGCTGCGGCTCACCACATAGGTGGTGTCGGGCTTGATGGTCATTTTGTAGTAGGATGCAGAGGTGGTGGCAGTGATATCGCTGTCGATGGCGGTCACGGTGCCGGTCAGGGTGCCATAGGAGTACTCCGAAAGGCCGGTGATCGCGATCTTGCACGGGTCGCCCACATGCAGCAGGGGACGGTCGTTCACAGTGACCATGGCAACGATCTCCAGATCATCATTTTCGCTGGCCACCGTGGCAAGCGGAGAACCTGCGCTCAGCACCATGCCCTCTTTGTAAGGCGTATCCATGTGGATCACGCCGGAAGTGGGGGCATACAGATAATAATCGTTGGCACCGGTGTTCAGTGCATCGATCTGGGCCTTGATGTTGTCTACGTTGCTCTGCGCGCTGGTGATGCTCTGGGAGATGGACTGCATAGTGGAGTAGTACAGGGCTTCCATTTCGCTCTGGCTCTGCTCCATCATGGTCTTGATCTGTGCATCGGAATAGCCGGCAGCCTGATAAGCCGTGGCGTCAAAGGTCTTCTGGGACACCTGGCTCTTGTAGGTCTCGTACTGGTAGTAGTAAGGCTGATCTTCGGGGTCGGTCTCACTGAAGTAGTTGGTATCATCCTGCACGCTCTGCAGCAGCTTGTTGTACTGATCCAGCTGGGTCTGGTAGATCTTGAGCTGGCTTTCCAGATTGTCCTGCTGCATATCGATATCGGTGCTCTTGATGTGGGCAACGAGGTCGCCCTCATTCACATAGCTGCCCTCGGAGATATACAGCTCAGTGATGGAGCCGGAATAGCTGGACATGATGTAGGTCTTGTTGCTGGCCTGCACGGTGCCGGTGTTCTGGCTGACATAGATACGGTTGGTGTGGGTGCTCCATGCGATCAGGAACACCATAAAAATGCCCACCAGAATGACAAAGGCGTAGCCGTAAGGCGGCACATCCCGGTCCATCATGATGCGGCGGTCCTGCAGATCCGTCAGGCTTTGAACTTTCATTGTCATAATTATTTGGTCTCCATAAAGACATCGATCACAGAATCATCGGCATCCTGATTGACGTAGATGGTGTAGGAAGTGCCGGTCAGCTTCTGGTCATTTTCAAAAGCGTGCACCTGCAGCTTGTAGGAAGCCAGCTGGCTGTCGCTCATGGGGCCGGTATAGTGGGCATACAGGCAGTTCTTGACGCGCAGGATGGCATCCATGTGGTAACCCGGTTCCATCTGGCTGATGAGCTGGGTAGCCTGCTGCAGCATGTACAGGTGCAGCTGGTGATCCTCGCCCATGGCAAAGGACTGGATGATGGGGCCGATGGGCTGAGCGTTGTTGCTCTTGATAAAGTTGTGCATCTGGGTGAGCACCAGCGGCAAGTTGGCCATCTCCTCCGGGCGGATCTCGCGGGAGAGCACGTTTGTGAGCTTAAGGGTCTTGTTTTCCGCTACTTTGATCTCATTCATATTGAATTACCTCTGTTTCCTTCCAAATTTCTCGCTTAAAGCGGGGGTAATAGACAATCGCGAAAGGGGAGAACGCTTCTGCAGAGAGAAGCAGCCTCTCCGCTCACGATCAGCTATTACGTCAATGTAATAGTGATCTTGCAAAACAAAATGTGCCCGGAGGCCTTCTGCCTCCGGGCACACCATAGTGAGGCATAGTCACCTGAACAGGTGGAGCCTTATCGGGGGAACATCATCTGCCTTATTCAGGGCAGGCGAGACAATCAGGCTCCAGTTGTCAGCGTGGATGATCCCAGCAGTCATATTATGGAATTGGATGGCATTCAGATCAATAGGTGAATGCTTCGCCATCCTCATCCTCTTCCACTACGGCCTGTGCTACAGGCTGCTTGGGCTCTTCCGGCTTTCTGCGGTAGATGCCCTGCTGCATGTTCCACAGCTCGTAGTACTTGCCTTCCTTTGCAATCAGTTCGTCGTGCGTGCCGCGCTCCACGATCTTGCCGTGATCCATCACAAGGATCATATCGCAGTCGCGGACGGTGGACAGACGGTGTGCAACGATCAGCATCGAACGATCAGCAAGCTGGTCGTAGATCATATTGAAGATCAGGTTTTCTGTTGCAAAGTCAAGGTTGCTGGTGGATTCGTCCAGAATGTAGAGGTTGGAATCCTTCAGGAAAGCACGGGCCAGAGCGATGCGCTGCTTTTCACCACCGGACAAGCCGTTGCCTGCTTCCTCCAGATAGGTGTTATACTGCAGGGGCAGGTGACGGATAAAGTCGTGGGCATCAGCCTTTTTGGCGGCTTCCTTGACCTCGTCCAGCGTAGCATCCATGCGGGAAACACGGATGTTATCGTAAATGGTCTTGCTGAACAGCTCAACATTCTGCGGCACATAGGCGATGGCACGGCGCACGGAATCGCAGGTGTACTCTTCCAGATTCACACCGTTGAAGTCGATCTCGCCATCTTCCGGCTCATAATATTTGAGCAGAAGCTTGGTGATCGTGGACTTGCCGCTGCCGCTGCTGCCTACCAGAGCCACCTTTTTGCCGGCGGGAATGGTGAAGCTGATATGATCCAGCGCAGGAGCACGGTTGCCGTAGCGGAAGGTAACATCCTTGAACTCGATATCGCCCTCTACCTTTTCCAGGGTGGAACGATCATCGTCGCCGTCGGTCTCCGACTCGTAGTCCATGATCTCGGTCAGACGCTTCATGGAGATGTTGGCTTCCTGGATCTGCATCTGCAGGCCGATCAGACTGCTCAGCGGAGAAGTGAAGTAGCTGGACAGGGTACTGAACGCCATATAACCGCCCAGCGTCATCTCACCATTCAGCACCTGGCTGATGCCCACATAGGTGGTCAGCATGCCAAAGCCCATGGAGATGAAGGAGGAGATCAGGCCCTGCGTGGTGCTGATGCGGCTGGAACGCAGGCCGATCTTCAGGCTCTTGATGTACTCACGCTCAAGGTTCTCCAGTTCGGTATCCTCGTTGGCGTTGCACTTGACGGTCTCAATGCCGCGCAGGCTCTCGATCATCTGGCTGTTCAGCGCTGCGGACTGCACCATGCTCTCTTCGTTGATCTTTTTATACGGCTGCTTATAGATCAGCACCAGCAGGATGCTGACCAGAGCCATGAACAGCGAGATGGAGAACAGCATCGCGTTCATACGGAACAGGATGATGCCGGTGATGATGGCCATGGAAATATCCATGATCAGGCTCAGCGCAATGCTGGTGAAGATGGATTTGATAGTGTTTGCATCCGAATAACGGGTGGTGATATCACCGGTCTTACGGGTGGCAAAGAACTTCATGGGCAGATGGAAGATGTGCCCGAAGTAGCCCATCATCAGCGGGATATCGATCTTGATGGACAAATGGATCAGCACCCACTGACGGACGAAGCCTACCAGTGTATTGGTAAGGCTGACCATACTGAACACGATGATCAGTGTGATTAACAGGTTGTCCAGCCCGTAAGGCAGCACCTCATCCATCAGGATCTTATTGAACATGGAGGAGGCGATGCCCAGAACCGTGGTGATGAGAGATGCAAAGATCGCATAGAAGAAGAGCTTCTTCTGCGGCATCAGCAGGTCGATATACCGCTTGAACATGCCGCCCTTTTCCACCTTGCCACCCTTGAACTCCGAAGTGGGGTTCATCAGCAGCAGAACGCCGGTAAAATTCTTATAGAACTCGTCCAGGCTGATCTTTTTCAGCTCTGTGGCAGGATCGCCGATAATGACGTAATCCTTGCATTTATGCTTCTTGCCGTTCTTTTCGTCTTCCTTGACGGCTTCGGCCTCCTGCAGCATATGCTTGCGGCGCTCGCCGTCATCTTTGATGGTGGTCTTTTTAAAGACGACCACAAAGTGGGCCAGACCCTGGTCCGTGATCACCTGCGCAATGCAGGGCAGCGAAAAATCGCTCAGGAAATTTTCGCGGTCCACGCGTACTGCAGCGGTGGTAAAGCCCAGTTCGTTTGCGGCCTTCTGCAAGCCAACGAGATTTGTGCCTTTCAGGTCGGTACCCATCATATCGCGCAGGCGGGTGATGGTAACTTCCTTTTTGTAATGGAGGCACACCATTGCGAGGCAGGCAGCCGCACAGTCGGTGCTGTCATGCTGCCGGACATAGGTATAACGCATAGATGCTTCCTTTGATCATATACAAATTTATTCAAACAAGCCGCAGGCTGTTCCCCATCAGGAACAACATGCGGCAGATCTGACAACATAAAAGCCCGGGCCCTGCCCGGTGTGCCGGACTTTGGAAATGCAGATAGAAATAACCAAAGTTCATAGGCAGTATACCACAATGTGACATCTTCTTCAAGTGGCCAAATTTTAAGAAATCATTAAGCTTGATGATTTTTGGCTTGCGGCCAGCATTTTCAGAGCACAGGGCCCGGCTGCTGCCTGCCACCCCAAAGCTGGAATTTTGGTGCGCCGGACCAGGGGATAAAAGGCAAAGAAAAAGAGCAATGTTTTCAGGAAACATTGCTCTGTACAGCGCCTCTTGCCTGACTCGAACAGGCGACACCCTGATTAACAGTCAGGTGCTCTAACCGACTGAGCTAAAGAGGCATGTCTGTTTGTGACTGCGAAAAATATTATACCGCACACAGATGCCTTTTGCAAGCCCTTTTTTATAAAAAGAAAAAAATTTTGCAAAAAACAAAAAGCCCTGCAGCATTTTGAAACGCTGCAGGGCGAAAAATACATATCTAAGGAAGAGAAAAGTTTACTTCAGCTTGCTCTTGGCCTTCATGCGCTGTTCGTGGTTCAGGATCTGCTTGCGGATGCGCAGGTTCTCCGGGGTGACCTCCAGCAGCTCGTCCTGTGCCAGGAACTCCAGGCAGCCTTCCAGGCTCAGCTTGCTGATGGGGATCAGGCGCAGAGCATCGTCGGAGCCGGAAGCACGGGTGTTGGTGAGGTGCTTGGTCTTGCAGACGTTGACATCCACATCCTCGCCGGATGCGGTGTAGCCGATGACCATGCCCTCGTAGACCTTCTCGCCGGCGCCCACCAGCAGGGTGCCGCGCTGCTGGGCATTGAACAGACCGTAGGTGACGGCCTCGCCGGTCTCGAAGCTGACCAGAGAACCGGTGGAACGGTTGGCGATCATGCCAGCCCAGACATCGTAACCGTCAAAGATCTGGTTGATGATGCCTTCGCCGTGGGTATCGGTCAGGAACTGGTTGCGGTAGCCGAACAGGCCGCGGCTGGGCATACGGAACTCCAGACGGACACGGTCGGTGCCCAGAGACTCCATCTGCTGCAGAATGGCCTTGCGCTGGCCCAGGCCGGTCATGACAGCACCCTGATACTGGGTGGGAACATCGATGACGACGTGCTCCATAGGCTCGTAGGTCTTGCCGTCGATGACCTTGGTCAGAACGTGCGGGGGAGAGACCTGCAGCTCATAGCCTTCGCGGCGCATGGTCTCGATCAGGATGGACAGATGCATTTCACCACGGCCCATGACGCGGAAGGAATCGGTGGTGGCGGAATCTTCCACCTTCAGAGCAACGTCCTTCAGCAGTTCCTTCTGCAGACGGTCACGAATCTGGCGGCTGGTGACGTACTTGCCCTCACGGCCTGCCAGCGGGCTGTCGTTGACGGAGAAGGTCATCTCCACGGTAGGATCGTTGATCTTCACAAAGGGCAGCGGCTCCACGTTGGAGGGGCTGCACAGGGTGTTGCCGATGGTCACATCGGGCAGACCGGAGAATGCAACGATATCGCCTGCGGTGATGTTGTCGCAGGGCTGACGGCCGTTGGCCTGGAAGTCGTACAGCTTGGTCAGACGGCCGCGCATCTTCAGGTCGGGGTTGTGCCAGTCGCAGACGACCACTTCCTCGCCCACCTTGGCAATGCCGTTCTGGATGCGGCCGATGCCGATGCGGCCCACGAAGTCGTTGTAGTCCACAGAGGACACCAGCATCTGGAACGGAGCTTCCGGGTCGCCCTCAGGCGGCTTGATGGTGCTCAGCAGGGTGTCGAACAGGGGAATCAGATCGGTGCCGGGCACATCCGGGTCCAGGCTGGCGGTGCCGTCGCGGCCGCAGCAGAACAGCATGGGGCAGTCCAGCTGCTCGTCGGTAGCGCCCAGATCCATCAGCAGGTACAGCACTTCATCAATGACTTCCTTGATGCGGGCATCGGGACGGTCGATCTTGTTGATGGCGACCACCAGGCTCAGGTTCTGCTGCAGAGCCTTCTGCAGCACGAAACGGGTCTGGGGCATGCAGCCCTCAGCAGCGTCCACCAGCAGCAGAACGCCGTTGACCATCTTCAGCACGCGCTCCACCTCGCCGCCAAAGTCGGCGTGGCCCGGAGTATCAACGATGTTGATCTTGACGCCCTTGTAGGTGCAGGAGCAGTTCTTGGCCAGAATGGTAATGCCGCGCTCACGCTCGATATCGCCGCTGTCCATGACGCGCTCGGCCACGACCTGATTGTCGCGGAACGCGCCGCTCTGACGCAGCATGGCGTCCACCAGCGTGGTCTTGCCGTGGTCAACGTGAGCGATAATGGCAACGTTGCGCAAATCGTTACGAACCATAAAATTCAACCTCTCTATTATTAAAACTCATAAAATACGAACGAACGTCATACAATCCTAAGTTTATAACAGAAGAGGGTGGTTTGTCAAGATTGTATAAAAATTTTTTCAGCCTTTCGGCAGAATGCCCGAGAAAAGCCCTGCGATTTGTGCGGCGTGTACCTTTAAAATATGCTATACTAAGGATACAAAAGAAAAAATGCGGAGAACGGAGCTGCGAGCCGGGGGCTTTTCCCGCGAAATTTCGGGGCTTCCAGATCCCGCCTTCGGATCATTCGCTGGGAAAACTCCCGGCCCTCAGCCCGGAGGAGTACCGTATAAAATGCTGCAAACCGGAGGTGTTTTGCATGAAGATCACGTTTCTGGGCGCGAACCATGAAGTCACCGGCAGCTGCACGCTGATCGAAGCGGCCGGACGGCGCTTTCTGATCGACTGCGGCATGGAACAGGGCAAGGATGTCTACGAGAACCAGCCCATCCCGGTGGCACCCGGTGAGATCGACTGGGTGCTGGCCACTCATGCCCACATCGACCATACCGGTATGCTGCCGCTGCTGGTGCGCAACGGCTTCCGGGGCAAAATTTACGCCACGAACCCTACTGTGGAACTGTGCGGCATCATGCTGCGGGATTCGGCCCATATCCAGGAGTTTGAGGCAGAGTGGAAAAACCGCAAGGGCCAACGCTCCGGCGCGGAACCGGTAGAACCCATGTACACGGTGCAGGATGCCGAAGCAGCTATGAAGCTGTTTGTGGGCGTGGCGTATGAACGCCGCGTGGAGCTGGCCCCCGGCATCGAAATTCGTTTTGTGGATGTGGGCCATCTGCTGGGCTCGGCCAGCATCGAGCTGTGGATCACCGAAGGGGAGAATACCACAAAGCTGGTGTTCTCCGGTGATATCGGCAATCTCGACCAGCCCATCATCAAGGATCCTACCTACATCAAAGACGCAGACTATGCCTTTATGGAGTCCACCTACGGCGACCGCAGCCATGGCCCGAAGCCGGACTATGTGAATGAACTGGCCAAAATTCTGCAGCGCACCTTTGACCGGGGCGGCAATGTGGTCATCCCCAGCTTTGCGGTGGGCCGCACCCAGGAAATGCTTTACTTCATCCGTGAGATCAAGGAAAAAGGCCTTGTCAAGGGTCACGGCAATTTCCCGGTGTACATCGACAGCCCCCTTGCCATTGAAGCAACGCGCATTTTTAAGGATACCGACCCGGACTGCTTTGATGCAGAGACCCGCGCCCTGCTGGAAAAGGGCATCGACCCCATCACATTCCCGGGCCTGCGGGTCACCGTGACCAGTGATGAATCCCGCATGATCAATGCTGACCGTGTGCCCAAGGTGATTTTGTCCGCCAGCGGCATGTGCGAAGCGGGCCGCATCCGCCACCACCTCAAGCACAACCTCTGGCGGCCGGAGTGCACCATTTTGTTTGTGGGCTATCAGGCGGTGGGCACGCTGGGCCGCACCCTGCTGGAGGGTGCCACGACGGTCAAACTGTTTGGTGAGCCCATCGAGGTGCAGGCGGAGCTTTGCCAGCTCACCGGCATGTCCGGCCATGCGGACAAAGAGGGCCTGCTGCGCTGGATCAATGCCTTTGAGCAGAAACCGAAGCGCGTGTTCGTGATGCATGGCGACGATGAGACCGAGGATCGCTTTGTGGAGACCCTGACCGAACAGGGCTTTACCGCTTGCGCGCCCTACAACGGGGCCCAGTGGGCCATTGGGGCCGAAGGAGCCGTCTGCCTGCAGGAGGGCACCCGGGTGCGCATCGAGCACAAGGCCAATGAGGGCCAGAGCCGCGCTGCCAGCGTATTCCAGCGCCTGGTCAGCGCCGGCAAACGGCTGCTGCGGGTCATCGAGCACAACGAGGGCGGAGCCAACAAGGATCTGGCAAAATTTGCGGACCAGATCAACGCCCTGTGCGACAAGTGGGATCGATAAAGCAAAACAAAAGAGCCGCAGTTCATTTGAACTGCGGCTCTTTTCATATAAAAATGGAGCGGGCAATGGGAATCGAACCCACCTCCTCAGCTTGGAAGGCTGATATACTAGCCGATGTACGATGCCCGCATTCACAAGCGGTATTATAGCATGTTCCGGCCCAAATGTCCAGCCTGAATTTTGGCGGGCGGCAATCCCGGCGGCACAAGGCCGGAAAAGAATGCGGCAGCAGCCTTGCTTTTCTGCACGGCTCTGCTACAATAAAAGGAAAGAATGGGGGAGAGAAGATGACGCCGGAGACAGGCTCCATCCGCGAACAGCTGTTCGGCCTGCAGGATACGCAATACCGGGACTTTCACAGTGCGCTGATGCCCACGGTGCCGAAGGAAAAGGTGATCGGTGTGCGGACGCCGGTGCTGCGCAAACTGGCAAGGCAGCTGGCAGGCACGCCGCAGGCAGAGGCGTTTCTGCACACCCTGCCGCATGACTATTACGAGGAAAACAACCTTCATGCATTTCTCATTGAGTCCATCCGGGACTATGGCACGGCATTGGCCGAAACGGAAAAATTTCTGCCCTATATCGATAATTGGGCTACCTGTGACGGCTTCTGCCCCAAAGTGTTTGCAAAACATAAAGCGGAACTGCTTGCGCACATCCGCCGCTGGCTGGATTCGGGCGAGATTTACACCATGCGCTATGCCATGGGGATGCTGATGCGGTATTATCTGGACGAAGATTTCCGGCCGGAGTATCTGGAATGGGTGGCCGGGGTGCACAGCAAAGAATACTATGTCAACATGATGCGTGCCTGGTATTTTGCCACTGCACTGGCCAAGCAGCCGGATGCGGCGCTGCCGTGGCTCACAGAAAGGCGGCTGGATGTGTGGACCCATAACAAAACCATCCAGAAAGCGGTGGAAAGCTTCCGGATATCGGATGAAATGAAGCAGCAGCTGCGGAGCCTGCGCATCCGTTCATAAAACCTTCAGCATCTGCCGAAAGATTGCCTGTTTACTTTGGGCGCGTTTTATTGTAAAATAAGCTATAGTAAAAATGCCGGGCTATGCCCCGACGGAAGATAAAACAGGTGGTGTTTGGATTATGGCATTGAAATATCAGCGTATCCTTTTAAAGATCAGCGGCGAAGCCCTTGGCGGCGAAAAGGGCATGGGCTTTGACGAGCCTACCATGGACGCGATCTGCGACGGCGTAAAAAAAGCACACGATCTGGGAGTGCAGATCGGCATCGTGGTGGGCGGCGGCAACTTCTGGCGCGGCCGTTCCAGCGGTAAGATGGAGCGCACCCTGGCCGATAAGATTGGTATGCTGGCAACTGTGATGAATGCACTGGCCGTCTCCGACAAGCTGGAGCAGCTGGGCGTGCCCACTGAGGTGTTCACTTCCATCACCATGCCGCAGGTGGCACAGCCCTTTACCCGCAAGGATGCCCTGCATGCCATGGACGAGGGCAAGATCGCCGTGTTTGGCGGCGGCACCGGCAACCCGTTCTTCTCCACTGATACGGCCACCGCTCTGCGTGCTGTTGAAGTGAGCGCTGACGTGATGTTCAAGGCCACCATGGTGGATGGCGTTTACGACAAGGATCCCCACAAGTACACCGACGCAAAGAAGTACGACACCCTCACCTTTACCAAGGTGCTGGAGGATCAGCTGGCTGTTATGGACGGCACCGCAGCTACTTTGTGCCGCGACAACAAGCTGCCCATCCTTGTGTTTGACCTGGCCGACCCGGACAACATTGCCCGTGCCGTGCAGGGTGAGAACGTGGGCACGCTGGTGTACGAGGGCTAAGAAGCCCGCCGCAGACATACATTATAGGGCAGGCACCCGTGTGCGGCCCTGAGATAAAAAGGAACAGGAGACTACCGCAATGAGCAGCAACACCAAGGTTTACGAAGAAAAGATGAAGAGCTCTGTTGAGCATCTGAGCCGTGAGCTGGCCGCCGTGCGTGCAGGCCGCGCAAACCCCGCTGTGCTGGATAAGGTCAGCGTGGACTATTACGGCGCACCCACGCCCATCCAGCAGGTGGCATCCGTGGCCGTCACCGAGGCCCGCACCCTGACCATCACCCCCTGGGACCGCACCCTGCTGCGTGCCATCAGCAAGGCCATCATGGCCAGCGATGTGGGCATCACCCCCATTGACGACGGCCAGACCATCCGCCTGAACTTCCCGGCACCCACCGAGGAGCGCCGTAAGCAGCTGGCAAAGGAAGTCTCCAAGCTGGGCGAGGACGCAAAGGTTGCAGTGCGCAACATCCGCCGCGACGCCATGGATAAGGCCAAGGCCATGAAGAAATCCGGCGAGCTGACCGAGGACAGCCAGAAGACTATGGAAGAGGATGTCCAGAAGCTGACCGATAAGTATATCAAGAACATTGACGCTGCCGTGGAAGAAAAGCAGAAGGAGATCATGTCCGTCTGATCGGCTGCGCAAAGCTGAAAAACGCAAGGTGCCGTGCGCTGGCGGGGAAGCTGCTTTCGTGAACCATGAAAGCGGACTGCTGTGGTGCGCGGCACTTTTATTGAAGGCGGCACTGCTGCCGGGAGGAAACAATGGCACATCCCAAAGAATTTGCTGAGGGGCTTTCCATCGGCATTATCATGGATGGCAATGGCCGCTGGGCAAAGAACCGCGGCCTGCCGCGCACAGCCGGCCATAAACGGGGTGCGGAAGTATTCAGCGACATTGCGAATTACTGCGATGAGCTGGGCGTTTCGTCGGTGTATTTCTACGCGTTCTCCACCGAAAACTGGAAGCGCCCGCTGGAAGAAGTGAACGCCATCATGCGGCTGTTCGGCGAATATCTGCTCAAGGGCTTTGACTATAAGAATCGCAACATCCGCATCAAGTTTATGGGCGACCGCACTGTGCTGGAACCGAAGCTGCAGGAACTGATGAACAAGCTGGAAGCGGATTCTTCGGTCAAGACCGGCATGACCCTGAACATTGCCATCAACTATGGAGGCCGCCCGGAGATCGTGCGGGCGGCACAGCAGCTGGCAGCAAAGGCCGCAGCAGGGGAGATCAGCCCTGCAGATATCACGGAGCAGATGCTCAGCGATGTTCTGTACACTGCCGGCCAGAAGGACCCGGATTTCATCCTGCGGCCCAGCGGGGAAAAGCGGCTGTCCAACTTCATGCTGTGGCAGGCGGCTTATTCCGAACTGGTGGAAATGGACGTTCTGTGGCCGGATTTCACCCGAGATGACCTGGACGCTGCCATTGAGGAATTCAATCACCGCGCCCGCCGTTTTGGCGGCTTGTAAATCATCCAAGAACCCTGCACGCTGCAGGGACCGGGCGAACCGGCGGCTTTGCAGCCGGAGCTGACCAGCAGAACAAAGGGCGGCACCCGACCGGAAAAAAGGAGACCCAACCTATGAAAACACGCGTTATTACGGCAATTGTGGGCATCATCGTATTGATCGGTGTTATGTTCACCTTCAATACTCTCGTCTTTAACCTGGTCATTGCGGCCATTACGCTGATCGCCATTCACGAGATCTACAATGCCCTCGGCTTTGAAAAGAAGGACTGGCTGATGTATGCAGTGCTGGTGCCATATACACTGCTGGTGATGACCTCAAACTATCAGGCCATGCGGCGTCTGGTGATGCCGGTGTCCTTTGCACTGGTCACCTTCTATGCCATCTATCTGGTGGTACGCAACGGTACCATCAGCTACCAGAAGGCAAGCGGCCTGCTGATGTTCTCGGGCATTGTGATCTTCTGCTTCTATTCGTTCATCCGGCTCAAGGAGCTGCTGCCGGTGGAGCAGTTCGGCTACGATGCCGTATTCTTCATCCTGTTGATCCTTTGCTTTGCATGGGGCGGCGATACCTGCGCTTATTTTGCGGGCCGCGCCTTTGGCAAGCATAAGCTGTGCCCGGTGGTCAGCCCCAAAAAGACGGTGGAAGGTGCCATTGGCGGCGTTATCGGCACCATGGTGTTCGGTGTGATCGTCACGCTGGTTTACTCGGTGGCGGCAGACCGCATGGAAGCCTTCACCCGCTCCAACATCGGCGTTTCCATGTACGTTATCATTGCGCTGCTGGGCTGTGTGGCCGCAGTGCTGGGCATCTATGGCGACCTGTTTGCCAGCGTGGTCAAGCGCCAGTGCGGCATCAAGGATTACGGCACGATCTTCCCGGGTCATGGCGGTATTCTGGACCGTTTTGACAGCGTGATGTTTATTGCGCCGTTCGTCACCATGGTGATCACCGGTGTATTCTATCACTAAAAGGGGGAACTGAAGATGTCAAAAAAGATCACTCTGCTGGGTTCTACCGGTTCCATCGGCACCCAGAGCCTGGATGTGATCCGGGCACAGGGGTATGAGGTGTTTGGTCTTTCCGCTCACAGTCATGTGGATAAGATCCTGCAGCAGATCGAAGAATTTCATCCCCGTTACGTCTGTATGACCGACCCGGATGCGGCCCGCAGGCTGGATGCAGAACTTGCCGGCCGTGCGGATGCGCCCCGGCTGCTGGTCGGGCCGGAGGGCCTCAAGCAGCTGGCTGCACTGGACGGCACTGACGTGGTGCTGAACAGCGTGGTGGGTATTGCGGGCCTTGGTGCCAGCCTGTGCGCCATTGAGAGCGGCCACGACCTGGCCCTTGCCAACAAGGAGAGCCTTGTCACCGGCGGCCACCTGGTCACCCAGGCTGTGGCGAAGCACGGTGTGCAGCTGCTGCCCGTGGACAGCGAGCATTCGGCTATCTTCCAGTGCCTGCAGGACAAAGAAAGCGCCCCCAGCCTGACCAAAATTCTGCTCACAGCTTCGGGCGGGCCGTTCTTCGGCATGAAGACCGAGGAACTGCGCGGCAAGACCAAGGCCGACGCCCTCAAGCATCCCAACTGGAACATGGGTGCCAAGATCACCATCGATTCCGCTACCCTGATGAACAAGGGCCTGGAGCTGATCGAAGCGGTGTGGCTGTTCGGCCTGCCGCCGGAAAAAATTCAGATCGTGGTGCAGCGCCAGAGCATTGTGCATTCGGCGGTGCAGTTCAGCGATAACTCGGTCATCGCTCAGCTGGGCGTGCCGGATATGCGCATCCCCATCCAGTATGCGCTCACCTACCCCAAGCGCGTGCCCGGCGTTGTGCCGGAGCTGGATTTTGCCGCCCTGAAGGTGCTCACCTTTGATGTGGCAGATGATGAAACTTTCCGCTGCCTGGCGGCCTGCAAAAAGGCCATCAAGAAGGGCGGCCTCGGCCCCTGTGCAGCCAACGGTGCCAATGAGGAAGCCGTCAAACTCTTCCTTCAGGACAAAATTGGATTCCTCGATATTGGCCGTCTGGTGGAAGCCGTTGTGGACAGCGACAGTTTTGGCGGCGATTATACCCTCAGCGATGTGTACGAGTGCGACCGCATGGCGCGGGAATTTGTGCGCGCACATCTTTGATCTTTAGGAGACGCAATGTCGATTTTTATTACCCTGATCGCAGCACTGGTGGTATTCAGTGCGGTGATCGCCATCCATGAATTTGGGCATTTTACGGTGGCAAAACTCTGCGGCATTCAGGTCAACGAGTTTTCCATCGGCATGGGCCCGGCTTTATGGAAGAAGATTTATAAAGGCACCCAGTACAGTCTGCGTGCACTGCCGGTGGGCGGCTATGTGGCGCTGGAAGGGGAGGAGAGCCCCGAGAGCCAGAATGCCGAAGCGGCCCGTGACGAGCGGGAAGCGGCGGAGGCAAACCCTGTCCCGCCGGAGCAGCGCACCGGCATCCCGCTGAACGAAGCGCCGGTGTGGCAGCGGGCGCTGGTGATGGTGGCCGGTGCCTTTATGAATTTTGTGCTGGGCTTTGTGGTGCTGGTTATTCTTGTGGCTGCACAGGAAGGGGCTATCACCAGCAAGACCATCTATTCCATTGAGGATGGGGCCCTCTGCGGTCAGACCGGCCTGCAGGCAGGGGATGAGATCCTTGCGGTGAACGGCAGGCGCTGCTTTGTAGCCAACGATATCCTCTACGAGCTGATGCGCACCGAAGCCTACCGTGCCGATTTTACGGTAAAGCGTGACGGCCAGAAGGTGGAGCTGCCGGACGTGCAGTTCGACACCTGGCAGGACGAGAACGGCCAGACCCACATGACCCTCGGCTTTGTGGTGTATGGCATCAAAAAAACACCACTCAACGTGTTAAAGGAAGCCTGGAACAGCACCTTGTACTATGGGCGCATCGTGTATACTTCGCTGGCCGACCTTCTGCGCGGGCGTGAGAGCATCAACAACCTCTCCGGCCCGGTGGGCATCGTGACGGCCATCGGCCAGGCGGCCAGCTACGGCTGGCAGGACCTGCTGGAACTGCTGGCCCTCATCACCATCAATCTGGGCGTGTTCAACCTGCTGCCGTTCCCGGCGCTGGATGGCGGCAAGGTGGTGTTTCTGGTCATTGAGGGCGTCACCGGCCATGCAGTGCCGGAAAAACTGCAGGGCACGCTGACCATCGGTGCGTTTGCACTGTTGTTCGGCCTGATGCTTTTTGCAACGTATAATGATATCATCCGGCTTCTGACCGGTGCCATGTAAACAGAAAGGGGAGCCTTATGCGGCAGTTAAAACGGGAAGTTAAGATCGGCAATGTGACCATCGGTGGCAAGAACCCCATTGCGGTGCAGACGATGCTCAATGTGCCGGTGGAGGACATTGAGGGCAACGTAGCGCAGGCAAAGCGGTGCGAAGCTGCCGGGTGCCAGATTTTGCGTGTGACCTGCCCCAGCGCAGCGGATGCAAAATGCATCGAAGCTGTTAAGAATGCGGTGAACATCCCCATTGTGGCGGATATCCATTTTGATTACAAGGCCGCACTGGCCTGCGCCGATGTGGGTGTGGATAAGATCCGCATCAACCCCGGCAACATTGGCAGCGACGACCGCGTGAAGGCTGTGGTGGATGCCTGCCAGCGCAAGAACATCCCCATCCGCATCGGCGTGAACGGCGGCAGCCTGGAAAAGCACATCCTTGCAAAATACGGCGCACCCACGCCGGAAGCAATGGTGGAAAGTGCGCTGTACCATGTGCACCTGCTGGAAAAGTTCGATTTCAACAACATCGTCATTTCCATCAAGAACTCCAATGTGCCCCGTATGATGGAAGCTTACCGTCAGCTCAGCGCTGTTACGGATTACCCGTTGCATGTGGGCGTGACCGAGGCCGGCACTTATCAGATGGGCCTGCTCAAGAGCGGCATGGGCATCGGCGGCATGCTGCTGGAAGGCATTGGTGATACCATCCGTGTCTCGCTGGCCGCAGAGCCGGAAAAGGAAGTGGAAGCCGGTTACAACATCCTGCGTGCTGTGGGCTTCCCGGTGGCAGGGCCGGAAGTGATCACCTGCCCCACCTGCGGCCGCACCCAGTACCCCTGCACCGAGATCGCCAACGAGGTGGAAAAGCGGCTGCAGGGCTACAAAAAATCCATCAAGGTGGCCGTGATGGGCTGCGTGGTCAACGGCCCCGGCGAAGCCCGCGAAGCCGATATCGGCATTGCCGGCGGCAAGGGCGAAGCCGTGCTGTTCATCCACGGCAAGCCCATCAAAAAGCTGACCGGTGACAACATCCTCGACCAGTTCATGGACGAAATTTATAAGCTGTAAGAAAAACATCAGCTGATAAGGGAGAATGCAATGGCACTGCAAAATAAACTGGGCCTGACGGATGAACTGGAACTTGCCCGTGAAGAGGAAAAAATCAGTAAGCGGAAGGCTCTTGCTCTGTATGATACGGGCTTGCTGGATACCTTCCCGGTGGGAACATTTGCCGGCCTTGCAATGATCCACAGATATCTGTTTGAGGATATTTATGAGTTTGCGGGCCAGATGCGCACGGTGAATATTGCAAAAGGAAATTTCCGCTTTGCACCGGTCATGTACCTGAAAGCTGCGCTGGACAGTATCGATGATATGCCGCAATCTACGTTTGATGAAATCATTGAAAAGTATGTGGAGATAAACGTGGCACACCCTTTCCGGGAAGGAAATGGCCGCAGCACTCGCATTTGGCTGGACTGCATCCTGAAAAAAGAACTGCATCAGGTGGTGGATTGGAGCTGTGTGGACAAAAGCGACTATCTGCTGGCAATGGAGCGCAGCCCAATCAAAGACCTGGAGATCAAAATGCTGCTGCAGGCAGCCCTGACGGATAAGATCCGTGACCGCCAGGTGTATATGAAAGGCATTGATGCAAGCTATCATTATGAGGGCTATCAGGTCTTTAAGACGGAAAATCTTGCAGAAAACTAAAAGCACTTTTGGCTGCCACACCTGCGAAAGCGGGTGCGGCAGTTTGTGCTGTATAAAAAGGAGTACCATTCGTGACACCACTCGTATCCAACTTGTGGCCGCAGTTCATGGCGGACCCGGCGTTTGCGTCCTGCTTCGGGCAGGTCATCGTCGAGCACGCGCAGATGCTGCGGCAGGAGCGGCAGGTGATCTTCACCCTGCGCAGCGGCGCACCGCTGGACAAAAACCTCTGCGCCCGGCTGCTGGCATCGCTGCAGCCGGATTACGACGGCTTTGAACTGCGCATCCATAACCTGTTCGGCTATGCGATGCTGGACGAAGCGGCCCTGCGGGATCTGATGGAGGAAATGAAGCGGGATGGCGTGCCCATCAACGGTTTTCTGGATCGGTGCACCATCAGCATCGTAGGCCAGAAGATCACCATTGGTGTGCGCCACGGCACCAAGTTTTTGCAGGAGATGGAGTTTGAAAAGCTGCTGGCAGAGCGCATTGCCGCCCATACCGGTGTGAAGCCGCAGGTGACTTTGCAGAGCGCTGTGAGTGAAGCCGAACAGCACCAGATGGAAGAAAAACTGGAGCGCAAGATCGCGCCGCCGGTGGTCAAGTTCGAGAAAAAGAACACCGCACCGTCCATCAAGGTGGAGGGCCTTGATCTGACCGATAAGCCCGTCACCATCTTCCACGGCAAGATGTTCACCCCCAAGAATCTGACTCCGCTGAAAGACCTTGGCGGCGAAGGCGGCAAATGCACCATCTGGGGCGATGTGTTCTTCTCGGAAGTCAAGGGCAATTTCCGCAAAATTTATACCGTTTCCATCACCGACTATCAGGGCTCCATCAACCTGAAGATCCGCGCGCAGGAAGGCGAGGACTGCTCCAAGTGGGAATCCCTTGGCAAGGGCACTACCCTCATCGTGCGCGGCGACTGCTCCTATGATAAGTACGAGCACGACTATATCGTTTACCCCTACGATGTGCTCATTGTGGAGCGCAAAAAGCGGGAAGATACTGCCCCGGTCAAGCGTGTGGAGCTGCACCTGCACACCAAGCTTTCCAGCATGGACGGCTTCTGTGACCCCGGCGGTATCGTCAAGCTGGCACACCGCATGGGCCACCCGGCCATTGCCATCACCGACCACGGAGTGTGTCAGGGTTACCCGGAAGCCATGCTGGCGGCGGATGATATCCACAAAACGGACCCGGATTTCAAGCTCATCTACGGCTGCGAAGCCTACTTTGTGGACGATATGATCCCCTGTGTGTACGGCGTGAAGGATCAGCCGCTGGACGGCGAGTTCTGCGTGTTCGACACCGAAACCACCGGCCTTGACCCCGGCGTGGAGTATATGACCGAGATCGGTGCCGTCATTGTGAAAAACGGCGAGGTGGTAGACGAATTTGACACCTTCGTCAAGCCCGGCAAGCTCATCACCCCCAAGATCACCGAGCTGACCGGCATCACCAACGAGATGGTGGCCAATGCCCCCAGCGAAAAGGAAGCGCTGGAAGCCTTCCTCAAGTTTGCCGGGGACCGCATCCTTGTGGGACACAACGTGCACTCGTTTGATATGCGCTTCCTGCGTGCAGCCGCCAAACGCAGCGGCATCAAGCTGGAGCCTACCTATATCGACACCCTGACCATGGCACAGGCCATGTACCCGGGCCTGCACAACTACAAGCAGGGTACCATCAACAAGCACCTGGAGCTGCCCGCCTATGAGGCGCATCGCGCCTGCGAGGACTCGGCAGCGCTGGGCCGCATCTTCGGCGTGATGCTGAACGACCTGAAAGAAAAACAGGTGGCGAAGGTCAGCGAGATCAACACCGGCCTGGGCGGCAACCGCGAGGTGCTGAAAAAGAAGTATTACCATCTCATCATTCTGGTCAAAAACCAGATGGGCCTGAAAAATCTGTACAAGATCGTCAGCGAAGCCCATGTGAACTACTTCTTCAAAAAGCCCCGTGTGCCGCGCAGCCTGCTGAACAAGTACCGCGACGGCCTGCTGCTCACCTCTGCCTGCGAAGCCGGTGAGCTGTACCGCGCCATCGTGGAGGGGGCCAGCTACGAAGAGCTGAAAAAGATCGCTTCCTACTACGATATCCTCGAAATTCAGCCACTGGGCAACAACGCCTACATGGTGCGCGAGGGCAAGGTGGACAGCGAAGAGGACATCAAAAACTTCAACCGCACCGTCATCAAGCTGGGCGAGGACCTGCACAAACCGGTCATCGCCACCGGCGACGTGCACTTTACCGAGCCGGAGGATGCGGCTTACCGCGCCGTGCTGCAGGCGGGCAACGGTTTCAAGGATGCTGACAACCAGCCGCCGCTGTTCTTCCGCACCACGCAGGATATGCTGGCACAGTTCTACTACCTGCCCAAGGAAAAGGCTTACGAGGTGGTGGTGAAGAACCCGCGCAAGGTGGCAGCCATGATCGACAACAATGTGCGCGCTATCCCGCGGGGCACCTACCCGCCCAGCATCGAAGGTGCTGAACAGCAATTGCGCGATGCTACGTGGGAACATGCCAAGCGCGACTATGGCGACCCGCTGCCCGAGATCGTGGAAAAACGGCTGCAGAAGGAGCTGGATTCCATCTGCGGCCACGGCTACGCGGTGCTGTACGTCATTGCGGTCAAGCTGGTGGCCTACTCCAACGCAGGCGGTTATCAGGTGGGCAGCCGTGGTTCCGTCGGCTCGTCGGCTGTGGCCCACTTCTCCGGCATCTCGGAGGTGAACAGCCTGCCGCCCCACTACCGCTGTCCCAAGTGCAAACACAGTGAGTTCATCACCGATGGCAGCGTGGACGACGGCTTTGACCTGCCGGATAAGAACTGCCCCAACTGCGGCACCCGGATGCTGGTGGATGGCCACGATATCCCGTTCGAGACCTTCCTGGGCTTCTACGGCGATAAGGAGCCGGATATCGACCTGAACTTCTCGGGCGAGTACCAGTCCAACGTGCACCGCTACACTGAAGAACTGTTCGGCAAGGCCAATGTGTTCAAAGCCGGCACCGTGTCTGGTATTCAGGACAAAACGGCCTACGGCTACGTGAAAAAGTATCTGGACGAGCGTGGCCGCACCGTGAACCACGCCGAAGAGAACCGCCTGACCCTGGGCTGCACCGGCGTCAAGCGCACCACCGGCCAGCACCCCGGCGGCATGGTCGTTGTGCCGGATACCTATGAGATCTACGATTTCTGCCCCATCCAGCACCCGGCGGACGACGTGGCAGGCGGCCTGCTGACCACCCACTTCGAATTCAAGTATCTGCACGATACGCTGCTCAAGCTGGACGAGCTGGGCCATGATATGCCCACCTTCTACAAGTATTTTGAGGAATACACCGGCATCCCCATCGACAGCATCCCCATGAACGACCCCAAGGTGTACAGCCTGCTGACAAGCCCGGAAGCGCTGGGCGTGACCCCGGAGCAGATCGACAGCCAGACCGGCACCTTTGGCATCCCGGAAATGGGCACCAACTTTGTGCGCGGGATGCTGGTGGAAGCACGGCCTAAGAACTTCTCGGAACTGATCCAAATCTCGGGCCTTTCCCACGGCACCGACGTGTGGACCGGCAACGCCGACGAGCTCATCCGCAGCGGCACCTGCACCATTGCGGAGGTCATCGGCTGCCGTGACAGCATCATGCTGTACCTGCTGCGCAAGGGCCTGGAACCCAAGATGGCGTTCGACATCATGGAGGCTGTGCGTAAAGGCAAGGTGGCCAAGGGCGGCTTCAAGGATGGCTGGGAAGAAGCCATGCGGGAACACGATGTGCCGGACTGGTATATTGAATCCTGCCGCAAGATCAAATATATGTTCCCCAAGGCCCACGCTGTGGCCTACTTGATGTCCGCCATCCGTCTGATGTGGTTCAAAATTTACCGTCCGCCCGAGTTCTATGCGGTGTACTTTACCGTGCGCGGCGACGATATCGACTACGAAGCCGCTGTGGGCGGCGCGGCGGTGGCCCGCGCCCACATGGAAGAGGTAAAGCGCCGCCTGAAGGAAGAGAAGAACGCCAAGGACGAAGATGTGCTGGTCAGCCTGCAGCTGGTCAACGAGATGCTGGTGCGCGGCTATGAGTTTTTGCCCATCGAGCTGGGCAAGAGCCGCGGCTCCAAGTATGTGGTGGAGGACGGCAAGGTGCGCCTGCCGTTCTGTGCGCTGAAAGGCCTGGGCGGTGCCGCTGCCGAAGCGCTGGAAAAGGCCACCATCCACGGAGAAGAGTATATCTCGGTGGAAGAACTGCAGCAGGCTTCCGGTGTTGGCAGCAGCATCCTGGACCGTCTGCGTCAGGTGGGCGCTCTGGGCGATCTGCCGGAGAGCAGCCAGGTGAGCTTCTTCTAAGGAATCATAACGAAAAAATCTCCGCGTCGGATGCTGGACCCGATGCGGAGATTTTTGTTTCCTATTTCGATTTGGTTTCCGAAAGCACCAGTCCCGCCAGTGTCAGCACGGTGCCAAGGCCGGTGGCAGCGGTCAGCGGTTCGTGCAGGATGAGCGCGGAGGTCAGCACGGTGATGACCGGCACAGCGTAGATAAAAACGCTGGTCTTGAGGGTGCCCAGTTCCTTTACCGCAAAGTTCCAGGTAACAAAGCACCCAGCCCCAGATACAACAGGTTGAACAGCACCGCGGGCTGAGCGAGGGCAGAAAGCTGCGGATGAAAATCGAAAAAGAACAGGGTGGGAAGCATGAACAAAAGCCCGTAAAAGAAGGTGCGGCGGGTGGCCAGCAGCACCGGATAGCCGAAGCTGCCAATGCGCTGGGTGAGCAGGGAGTAGACCGCCCAGACAAAAGCGGCGGCCACGGCCAGCAGATCACCGACCGGATTCAGGGCGATCTGGGAGCCATGGAAGCTGATGATCGCAATGCCCGCAATGGCAGTCAGGAACCCTGCAAAAAAGCGGACGTGCAGTGTTTCCGTATGAAGAAAAAAGTGGGACAGCAGTGCGGTGAAGAACGGAGCAATGGAGATGATGACACCCACGTTGGAAGCCAGCGTATAGGTGAGAGCGATGTTTTCCAGCAGATAGTACAGGCAAATGCCGCTCAGGCCTGCCAGCGCAAAGGTCAGCTCCTGTTTGCGGTCTGCGGTGCGCAGCCGCCGGGGTGCGGCGATGCACAGTGCCAGAAAGCCCAGCACAAAGCGGATGAACAGGATTTCTGCGGGATGGAATACAGTCAGCAGCAGTTTTGTGGAGATAAAGGTCGTGCCCCACACCGTGATCGTGAGCAGGGCGGCCAGATGGCCGAGGATGATTTTATTTTTCATGTGCGGGGTTCCTCCGGATCGATGGTTGAAAAGATCTCCCGGTAAACGCCGGGTGCAAGGCCGATAAAACGGCTAAAGGAATTGGTAAAATGGCTCTGGTCTGCAAAGCCGGTCAGCAGGATATCGCCGGGCCGGATGTGGTACTCCCGGTTTTTGCAGGAGAGCACCCGCTGCCCCCTGTTCCACAAAGCCGATGACGTGGTGCTCATGGAAGTGATTCGGAAAGGGTTGCACGATGCCTGCGAACCGGCAGGATTCCAGCTGAAGCTGCTCGTCGTAGACGGCGGTGCGCAGTTCGTTTGGCTTCACGGTGCAGTCACTCCTTTCTGCATTCCATTGTACCACCCCGGCGGCCGAATGTCTTGCAAAATATCTTCATTTTGCCAAAATCGAGCAGAGAAACTCAAACAAAAAGCACCTGTGACAAAAATCACAGGTGCTTTTTAAAAATCAGCAGAACAGGGAAGTTTACTCCACGCTGATCATATAATAGTAAACGGGCTGGCCGCCGCGGATGTGGCTGACCTCAACGTGGTTGGGGCACTTTGCCTTTACGATCTCGGTGACCTTTTCGGCGTCCTCGTCGCTCACATCGCAGCCGGAAATGATGGTGACAAAGCTGGAATCCTTTTTGCACATGCCGCGTGCCAGACGGTAGGTAGCTTTGGTGATATCGTTGGAGGTGGAGACGATCTTGCCGTTCTCCAGTGCCATGATCTCGCCCTTCTTGATGCGCTTGCCGTCGTACTCGCTGTCACGGGCAGCGTAGGTGATGAGGCCGGTGGACACCTTATCGGCAGCAGCCATCATGTTGATGGTGTTGGTCTCGGCGTTCACAGAGGGGTCAAAATTCAGCATGGCGGTGATGCCCATGGGCACGGTGCGGGTGGGCAGAACCACTACCTGACGGTCGGCCAGCTTCTGGGCCTGCTCGGCAGCCATGATGATGTTCTTGTTGTTGGGCAGCACGAACACGGTCTTGGCGGGCACACTCTGGATGGCGGCGAGGATGTCCTCGGTGGCCGGGTTCATGGTCTGGCCGCCGGAAACCACTGCGTCTGCAGCCAGGTCAGTGAACACAGCCTTCAGGCCCTCACCGGCGGCAACAGCCACAAAACCGTAGTCACGGCTGGGGTCCACAGCAGCGTAGACGAACTCGCTGGACTGGGAAGGAGCCTTCTCGGCGGAAGCCTGCTTTTCCAGACTCTTGCCCTGACGCTGGCGGGCCAGGAACTGCTCGTGCATATTCTCGATCTTGAAGTTGGTCAGGTAGCCGTACTTGATAGCCTCGCTCAGGATCTTGCCGGGGTCGGCGGTGTGCACATGCAGGTTGATGACGTCGTCATCCTCGATGCACACCACGCTGTCGCCGTTGGATTCTGCAAAGGCACGCATCTTGGCAGCGCTTGCGCCTTCATTCTTATTGATGAGGAACTGGGTGCAGTAGCCGTTCTTGATGTCCTCAACCTTCATCAGGTCGTCGGTGAACACGCCCTTGCCGGCGTTCTCGGTGGAAAGCTTTGCCTTGTTGGGGGCAGCTTCGCCGCCGGCCACGATGCCCTCGCCGTGGAACACCTTGCCCATGCCCTCAAAGATGATCATGATGCCCTGGCCGCCTGCGTCCACAACGCCGGCCTTTTTCAGCACGGGCAGCAGGTTGGGGGTGTCCTCCAGAGCCTTCTGGCCGGCGGTCATCACCACATCCCACAGGGCGGGGATATCTTCGGCACCACAGGCAGCAGCTTCCTCGGAAGCAATGCGTGCCACGGTAAGGATGGTGCCCTCGGTAGGCTTCATGACGGCCTTGTAAGCACCTTCAACGCCCTTCTTCAGAGCCTCGATGATATCGGCGGTGTCCGCCTCCTTCTTGCCTTCCAGAGCCTTGGAGAAGCCGCGGAACAGCAGGCTGGTGATAACGCCGGAGTTGCCGCGTGCGCCGCGCAGCATGGCAGAAGCGGCAGTCTTGGCGGCTTCGCCCACGGTGCAGCTGTCGTCCAGAGCTTCCAGCTCACGCACGGATGCACCCACGGTCATGCCCATGTTGGTGCCGGTGTCGCCATCGGGAACGGGGAAAACGTTCAGCTCGTCCACGCGGGAGCGCTGATTGTTGATGTTGTTGGCGCCGGAAATAATGGCGTCACGCAAAATCTTACCAGAAATCATTCTTTTTTACTCCTTGTACTTGCCGGAAGAGCCCGGCGCTTTCAGGTGAACCGACAAAAGATCAGGCGATCACATCGTCTACGGACACCACAACGCGTGCAACCTTCAGGCCGGTAGCCTGTTCCACTTCGTCCTTGACGCGGTGGGAAATGCTGCGTGCAGCGGTGGAAATGTTCAAGCCGTAGCTCACGGCAATGTGCAGCTCGATCACCAGACGGCCATCCTCCTGCGTGACACGGACACCCTTTTCCGGGTAATCGGAGCCATGCATCAGGCTTCTGACGGCATCGGTCATATCGCGGGGTGCCATTGCGGCAACACCGTAACACTGTTTGGCTGCTTCACCTACCAGGGTGGAAAAATACCCGGCCGTAAAGCTGACATCCCCCAGAGGGAAACGGGAAGTGATCATAGTCGCTCTGCTCCTTTATGTTATTTTTTTGTAAAACACATTCAAGGTTTGGGGCGCGGCGGGCAGGCAGATGCGCAGCCTGCACCAAGAAACACCCACCTTATTATACAACTTCGGCGGGCGGTTGTACAGTTCTAATTGCTGGTATATCAACTTTTTGCGTATATTTTTGCATACACTGCAGGCTTCGGGCATTTCTGCGTGCGGCAGATGATAAGATACCGGACGCCGGTCGTTTTTATCAAAACCGAAAGTATGACGAAAGAAAGCAAACAATCTGTTAAAAAATTATAAAAGGTGGGTGATAACGCTTTATCTGTCTATGAAAAAGTGCTAAAATGAAACCAAGGATAGGGGCTGCAGCGCAGGGTCCCGCTTGTGCGGAAAAACTGCGTTATTTTTTGCGCACAGTGCGCAGATCAATGTTTAGGAGCTGTTGTCATGAATATTCTGTTTTTCCTTTCCCCAAAACAGGACCTGATGTATGTCTACGACGATTTCACCCTCCGGCAGACGCTGGAAAAGTGGGAGAACAACCGCTATGCATCTATTCCGGTGCTTAACCGGCAGGGCAAGTATGTGGGCACCCTGACCGAAGGCGATATCCTCTGGGGCCTGAAAAAATATCATGGCCTGGATCTGGAAGCGGCAGAGGATATCCCCATTTCGGCCTTCCCGCATAAACGGGACTATAAGGCTGTGACAGTGACCACCAGCATGGATCAGCTGGTGGAAGCGGCCATGAACCAGAACTTTGTGCCGGTGGTGGACGACCGCGGCATCTTTATCGGCATCGTGCGCCGGCAGGCCATCATCCGCTACTGCTACGATAAGGCCCGCACAGAGCAGAAAACACACGAAAAACGTGTTCCCGAGTATGCCAGTGTGCATTGAATTATATAAATAGGTAGAAAGACCGCCCGGTTCCCAAAATGTGAACAGGGCGGTCTTTGCTTTGAAAATCCGGTTTATAGTACCCTCTGTGTGCGATAATACAGCCATGGAACAAAAACGTTCCAAAAATCTGCAGAAAACAGATACAGGAGGGAACACTTATGAAGGATTTTGAGATGCGTTATGTGGGCAGCCATGTGGAGGTGTACACCGGCAGCGGGGTGTTCCTGTTTTCGGCCGATACGGTGCGCGAAGCTATGGAAGAACTGGCAGAGTAAGCGCAGACGAACCCAAAGCGGCTGCAGCCATAATGTAAAATGAATGTAAAATAATTGAAAAGAATACGGTGAAGCTTTGCTAAGAGACAGAAAAATGTGTAGAAAAAGTGATTTTCTTGTAAAATAAACCTTGTTGCGGCAGGGTGAAAGATGCTATAATAAATCCAAGCGCGGTTTTGTGCATTGCCCTGTGCAGCAGGGCGTAAGGCCGCAGCTTTCTGCCGTAACGGAAAAGACACACTGCGGTGTGCGCGGCAAATGCAAGGGATCAAAAGGAAGATCATTTTAGGAGTATCGTTATGGATATCACACACATTACCTCTCTGTTGGGTGGCATTGCGCTGTTTCTGTACGGCATGTCCATTATGGGTGCCGGCCTGGAAAAACTGGCCGGCGGCAAAATGCAGGGCGTGCTGCAAAAGCTTACCTCTTCCACGCTCAAAGGTGTTATTTTCGGCACCCTGATCACGGGCGTCATCCAGTCCTCGGCCGGCACAGTGGTGATTTGTGTCGGTCTGGTCAACTCCGGCATCATGACTCTTACGCAGTCCGTAGGCGTTATCATGGGTGCAAACATTGGTACCACTGTCACCGGCCAGCTGATCCGCATGGCGGATATCTCCGGCGACAGCCTTTGGCTGACGCTGATCCAGCCCAAGACCTTTGCGCCTGTGGTGGCGTTTATTGGCTGCATTTTTTATGTGTTCCTGCGCAATGCAAAGAAGAAGAACATCGGTCAGATCATGCTGGGCTTCGGCATCCTGTTTACCGGCATGAGCCTGATGGATACCGGTGTGGCTCCCCTGCGTGAGAGCGCTGTGTTCCAGAACCTGTTCGTCACCATGACCAACCCCATTCTGGGCATCCTGGTGGGTGTGGTGGTCACGGTGATCATCCAGTCCTCCTCTGCATCGGTGGGCATCCTGCAGGCGCTGTCCAGCACGGGCCTTGTCACCTTCAGCTCGGCTATCCCCATTATTCTGGGCGCACATATCGGCACGGCCTTTACGCCGCTGCTCACCATCGGCGGATCCTCCAAGGACGGCAAGCGTGCCGCCCTGATCCATCTGTACTTCAACGTCATCGGCAGCGTGATCCTGCTGGCACTGGTGTATGCAGTGCAGTTCACCATCGGCATCCCCATGTGGAACGACGTGATGAACAAGAGCTCCATTGCAAACATCCACACCCTTTCCAGTGTGTGCGCAATGCTGCTGTTCCTGCCCTGCAGCGGTGTGCTGTCCAAGCTGGCGATGCTCACTGTGCCGGATAACGCTGAGGAAGCACAGGAACTGAGTATGCCCGTCCTGGACGAGCATCTGTTCAAGAGCCCGGCAGTTGCCCTGCAGCAGGCCAAGAGCGCTGTGGTCAAAATGTCCCGCCGCGCCGCCCGCAATGTGAACCTGGCAGCCCCGCTGCTGCTGAAGATGGACGAGGATACCGTCAGTGCCATCCGTGTGCGTGAGAATCTGATCGACCGCATGGAGGTTGCCATCTCCAATTATCTCATCAAAATGACCGATCAGGAGCTTGGCGACGACGAGAGCCATGCGGTGACCGAACTGCTGAACTTTGTTACCGAGTTCGAACGCATTGGTGACTATGCAGTGAATATCATGGAAAAGGCGGAAGAGCTGCAGGAGAAGGAAGCCTCCTTCAGCGAGAGCGCTACCAAGGAGCTCCAGCTGCTGGAACAGGCCCTGAACCGCATCCTGAGCCTGACCAATGACGCCTTTGAAAACAACGACATGCGTCTGGCAGCACAGGTGGAGCCGCTGGAAGAGGTAATCGACGTGATGGCCGAGCGCCTGCGCGACCAGCACATCCGCCGCCTGAAGGACGGTGTGTGCTCCATTGATACGGGCGTTGTGTTCCTGGATGTGCTGAACAATGCGGAGCGTATCTCGGACCACTGCTCCAATGTTGCCGCACGGCTGATCGGCATGGATGCCGGTGAGGATTACGACTCCCACACCCTCAAGAGCATCATGCACCACAACCCCACCAAGGATTATATGCTGGAGTACGAGGAATGCCGCAAGACCTACCTCGTCCCGCTGGAAGAAATGGAAGCCTGAACATAAAAAGAACCTCCGGAAAATGCATCCGGAGGTTCTTTTTTTATGTGGTAAAGTAAGGTCAGGCGGTTTTGGGCACGGAAACAACAAGCCAGCGGTGCGGCCCATGAAAACCGTCCACCTTGGAGGCTTTGCTGCAGGTGCCGGGGCTGGGCGGGCCGAGATGCACACCGCGATCAAGATGCTTGCCGCAAAGACGGCACTGGTAATGAATGGTGAGCTGTTCTGACATAAGGCCGCACTCCTTTTCGCACACTGGCTAAGAAACTTTGCTATCTATGCCCATTATATGATTTTGATATTGGAATGTCAATAAAAGAACGACATAAATGTCAATAAAAATTGAATATTTTGCACTCAGGCGCCCAGATCTTCCAGCAGCAGATCCAGCTCCCGCTCGCTGTACACGGTGATGCCGTTCTTGATGCGCAAAGCGTCGTTTTCCGGCAGAAGATTCGTATAAATGCCAGTAAGGGTGACAAGGGTATCCGGCTGGCCGCCCGTGCCGCAGCGGTAGACTGCAACGCGCCCGCCCCGGTCACACAGGCGGTAGCTCTGGGCTTCCAGCTCCGGCAGGCCCTGCGCGGCAAGGTCTGCAGCAGAGGAAGGCGGCATTTCGCTGCCGGCATCGGGCTCGGGCAGATGCAGCTTCGGCAGCGCCATCCAGAACAGACTGAACACAATGGTGAATACGCACAGCCCATAGAACAGGCAGGTGCACAGCTTGCGCATGAAAAACACGCTCCTTTCCGGCAAAAGTATGCCCCAAAATGGTGGCGGACAGTCAATTTTCACATTGGAATGCTGTACTTTGCCCGGCGGAATGTGTTATACTACCAATATATAGGCCGCGGGCTGTCGAAGATTGGTTCTTGCCCGCGCTGGGTGGGCGTGCTATAATATGGTATTGCGTACTGGTCTGTGCGCATTTTGATGGAAAACTACCAGCGCATTGCGCTGAAAAGCAGCCTGAAATGTTAGGAGGCGATTTCTATCTCCGATATGAGAAAGATCAACCGCGCCGGCGAGGGGCGTTCCTCTGTGCCGGCGGGCCGGAAGGTGAATGTGAGTAACAGCCGCCGGGAGCAGCCTGCCCCCAAGCGCGGCAGGGAGCCCAGAGAGCCTAAGGAGCCGCGTGAGAAGAGCGGCCACCCGATCCTGCGGTTCATCGGCCGCACCATCGCGACCCTGCTGTGCCTGGGCATCATGGCCGGCAGCGTGGTAGCAGTGGGTGCTGTTTATTATGTGGTGCAGGCCACAGCCAACGACGGCGATCTGCTGGATCTGGATAACATTGAACTGAGCCAGTCCAGCGTTGTGATGGCCACCGACCCGGACACCGGCGCACAGGTGGAGTATGCCACCCTGCGCTCCTCCAACAGCCACCGCGTGTGGGCGGATCTGGAGCAGATCCCCACGAATCTGCAGTATGCATTCATCTGCACCGAGGACAAGGACTTTTACAATGAGCCGGGCGTCAACTTCAAGCGCACCATCGGTGCTATGATCAACGAGTACCTGCTGCCCATCTACAGCTCCAAACAGGGTGCATCTACGCTGGAACAGCAGCTCATCAAGAACCTGACCGACGACAACAGCGCCAGCGGCCTGGAAGGTGCGCTGCGCAAGCTGCGCGAGATCTACCGCGCCCTCTGCCTGAGCCGCAGCTATTCCAAGGAGACCATTCTGGAAGCGTACCTGAATACCATCAGCTTTACCGGCACCATTCAGGGCGTGCAGACTGCAGCCAACGAATACTTTAACAAGGATGTCAGCCAGCTGACTTTGTGGGAGTGCGCATCCATTGCGTCCATCACCAAGAACCCCACCAACTATAATCCCTATACCAACCCCGAGAATCTCATCAATCGCCGCAACTTCCTCATGTATAACATGTGGCAGCAGGGCGTTATCAGCGAGGAAGAATACCGCAACGCTGCGGCCCAGCCGCTGGTGCTGGCGGAGGAGGACAGCAATAAACAGAATTCTTCTGTTACCTCCTACTTTACCGATGCACTGTTCACCGAGCTTGTGCAGGACATCATGACCAAGGAGAACATCTCTGAGGCCGAGGCACAGAAGCTGCTGTACACCGGCGGTTTCACCATTGAGGCTACGGTGAACACCAAAGTGCAGTCCGCCATGGAGAACCTGATGCTCAACACCGACGACGCCTATTTCCCGGCCGGCTGGCATGAGGAAGAGGTGACCTCCATCTCGGACGACGATGTGCAGGTGATGAACGAGGACGGCACCCCCAAGACCCGCACCGGCGAGGACGGAACGGTGTATTATTACCGCTATGTCCGCACCCAGGCAGCCATGGTTACCCTGGACTATGACGGCAATGTGCTGGCCATGGAGGGCGGCCTGGGCGAAAAGACCAAGAGCCTCGCCCTGAACCGCGCCTACGGCGTCACCCGGCAGACCGGCTCCACCATCAAGCCCATCGGCGCCTATTCGCTGGGCATCGAGTACGGCCTCGTCAACTGGTCTACCATGCTCAACAACTCGCCCCTCTACCTCAAGCAGGATATGGTCATCCGCGACGAGGACTACTGCCGGAAGAACGGCCTCATGGGCCTGACCGACAAGCAGCTGAAAGCCTACCCCAACGC
>JBNMHZ010000002.1:0-205199 GCA_050873025.1 Faecalibacterium sp.
ATATAAAATTTTAAAATTTTTATCAAGTTAAAGAAAAAAGTGGGTTTTTGGCCAAACGGCATATTTATGACGTATCATCGTAATATTTTGTGGCCATTTTTACAAATTTTTTCGGCCACGAAGTGGGTTTTTGGCCAAAAAGATGGCGAAAATCAGTCAAAATCGTTCATCACCTTCCTCGCCGCCACATAAATGAACTTCTTCACCGACCACCGATCAACCCGATATTCGGCCCGAAGCCGCTCAAGTTCAGGGTTCGGATACTCCCCGCAGCGGAACTCAGTCAGCTCCATAGCTCTGCGAAGCCGTGCATCTGCTGAACTTGCACTGCAGTGGAAACGGTCGCTAAGTACATTTTCGATATCTGTCAGGGTGACAAAACGATCAGCCTGCATCTCCTGAATAGCAAAATCAATCGCTTCGCCCATGAGGTCTCCACCGAATGTCGCCATGGGCACCCGCATCTTCACGAGGAAATCATGTGTTTTCTGCTGCATCACTTCGCCACGCTTCCCTTCCTCGTCTGGTCATCTTCCGGCCAGTAGGTGTAAATATCATCAAAGACCACCGGAATCTTGCTCTGAAGCTCCTTCAGCAGCGGGCACATCAGCTCACGCATCTGAGGATGGGCCGCCACGGGAGTACGCAGCTTGAAGATATTGCGCCACTCACGGTAGTTGGCCGTCACAACAATTTCTGTCTTCAGACACAGAGGTAACACGCACCGAGCCTGTTCAGGACGCATACCGAGAGCAATTGCATCCTTATAAAGAATCTCCGCAGCCTCACATGCATCGAGCCAAGTGCTGCCAGGTGTGTACTCGGCATTTTCGAGTTCTTTATCCACATTGGTCACATCAATGTAATACGGTCGAATAAAGCTCAGCTCCCCGCCAAACTTCTCGCCTGCATAGTTGCAGTACCGCGTGCTCTCCTGTGCAAAGCTTGCAATGCGGTGCCGCACTAGCTCATTCGCAATGGCCCGGTCGCAGGTGAACAGCACGGACAGCTGAGAGTGCTCCAGCATAGCCTCATGCTCCTGCTTAATAAGAAAGCCCACCAGCTTCTTCGCCGATGAGCCATCCGGGATGATTTTATCCTCACTCTTATAGCAGATGCGGGCCACCCGCTCGATCTGCTGCAGCTCCTTGATGCCACCCTCCGAGATTTCGGTGAGGATTTCGTACTTAGGTTCAATGATTTTCATAATGCATTCTCCTTATCTTTACTTTATAAAGTGTGTTCTAACCTAGAA
The DNA here is from genome assembly GCA_050873025.1 of Faecalibacterium sp. GTDB lineage: Bacteria > Bacillota > Clostridia > Oscillospirales > Ruminococcaceae > Faecalibacterium. The sequence goes on from JBNMHZ010000002.1 coordinate 1,256, forward strand.
TAGAATGATTTTCTATTAGTGAGACTCTATTGCGTTCAGTGGCGTTTTGTGCTACACTCAGCGCATAAATACAACTTGGAGGTGATTAAGCATGTATGTTACCAACGAGCAGCTTGAAAAAGATAATGACTATAGAGACTTCTATAAAATGCCTTTGGATCGTCAAAAGAAACTCCTCGATTGGATTAGAAACAACCTGATAAAAGACATTAAACTCAATCCACGTCACACATCATACAGTATCAAGACTTTCGTCGATCTTGGCCCAGATGAATTGTCATGGTTTAGCAATGGTGAATTTAAGGGTGCCATGCTTGAAGCCGGTTTCAACTACAAGAATGTTGACGGCATCAACTGGATTTTTAATGTCCATGAGGCTTCTCTTGACTGGTACGATTCACATAGACATCCAGTATAAACCTAAGAACCTCAGATTCTTTGTAGGCTGTCACTTGTTTGTTTCGCAGAATTTCAATTGCATCGTCTAACTGACATGTTCCATCGACAATCACACCTTGATACCCGTACCAACCTCTCTTAATCATCTCACAAATCTTATCCGCGTTTTCGACAAATTGGTATCCCATCATAATGGATGTCTTGGGCTTCGGCATCCACCCAATTCGGATATAGTACATCTGCCATTCCTCAAACGCTGGAATGCCATTGTCACGCAGAAAATTTGCGGCCGTGGTCTTTCCAGTAGGCCCCTGCGGGCCATCAATAATCACAACACTATACTCCCCGCTTTCAATTTTTTGCTTGATTGCGGGGAGTTCTTTTTTCAGTTCTTCAAGAGTCATAGTCTTTTCTCCTTTTATTTTCAAATATGAACGAAGCAGTTCTAATTTTTATTCGCTCATTTCCCGCTTTAGCCTGCACTCCCAGTTCCCACCGATATCTCCGGTAGCATATTTCTTGGCAGTCTTCATGCCTTTACGGATAGCTTCCTGCTTGTCGGTGGCTTTAACCTCAAAACTTTGATAGCTGCCGCCATTGTCAGTACAGCTGAAAATAAAAGTATGTTTCATATGTCAACCAGCCTTTCTCTGTCGGGATCTCTCAAAATAGAGTTCCACTCATTCATAATTTTCCGTAGACCATGGTCATCCGCTATCGGGTTCATTGTTTCTTCATCGTAGTCCACAAGTACACTGCCCACCTTGTCACATCCAAACATGCAGGACGGGCAGCGAATTGTGTACCTGATTTCCATTTTTGTACCCGTATAACAAGTACCGGACACGGTTAGTTTTACCATTCTGTAACATACAGGACAGCATCTTAACTTCATAAGAAATCCTCCGTAATAGCTTGCACGAACATATCAATCACTTCGTTCAGGAAAGCAACCAATCTATAAGGCCATGCTTTTTTCTTTTCAGGCAATTCAAAAGCAGTGCTTTCCACATCTTCCCTGCCCAAAGCCATCCGGTGCATCTCTCGTTCGATATCCGTCCACGAATGATTCGTATTTGAGCACCATTGCCGTGCTTCCTGACCCGTGATAACGTCATTGACTAGTAGCCATGTGACAGTTTCAATTGAATCAAATACGTCAATGGTATTCCAGCGCTGACTTTCAGGATCGTATGTAGTAACCGTGCTTTGCGACCAGTCATTCAAGGGCGCGGCATTTGAATCGATATGCGGGTTCTCCATTTGCTGCTCATATACCGGAACCTGTACAGCAGGTGTGCGAATCACCGCATAAGGAACATTATTTGCCCATAAAACGCTTTCCTCGCACTCTACTTCTTTGACACCGACTTGCCGAATATCTTTTGCACTGTATGCCCCGGCTTCAGCCATTGCGCTCAGTGCCCTTGAAAACTGCTCAAAGTCATCCATATCATCTCACCTCACAGCAAAATCCTGAACCAGATAAACCATAGCACCTTCAGCGTGAATGCAATGATGATGGCCCAAGCACACAGAACAAGCGTCAGTGCAATAGCTCGCCCAAGGAATTTACCGAGCTTTGTCCAAATATCAGTCATGCTTATCAACCCTTTCAAAACCCACAAAATCTCCAAACCCGATATTTCCATTTTCGCAATGATGAACCGGTTCATATTTTGTTAGCTCAGGCACATGATTCAGGGCATCTGCCAAACCCACATAGCAGAGACCATCATTGAATTTTTGTCCACACAAACTGCACTTATAGGCCGTAAAATAAAATGTAGTCACCCCACACACCTCCTCGCAGCATCCACCCGGCACTCAGCAGCGTTCAGCTCAAAAATAGCCGCCGTGACAAACTCCGGGTCACAGTTTTCAAAGTGGTTCCGAGCCACCTCAAGGTCACGCAAAGCATCCCGCAGCGTATTAACCGTCGTGGGAATCGGTTCAATGGAAAATATCTTTCTGACAAATTCAGCGATTTTTCGCAGCATAATTACTGCACCTCCACATCTTCATAACCTGATGAGCGGTAAGCCAACCTTCCACGTCATCGTGACCAAGCAGCTGTGCGCCCATAACCTCGATGAGACCCTGCTCAAAGCCATAGGAACCCCAGCCCCACACGCCATCCCAGATACGGGTTCCGGTAGCATCGTAGACAATAATCTGTTCACCACCATCATGCCTTCCGCCGGGAAGATAGTCAGGGTTATCCGGCCTATCCATCTCAGGCCAGCGCCGCCCGTAAGTGTGCGGAACCTTCGCCTTCTTCAGCAGAATATCCAGCTTCTGCATCTCGGTCATGTGAGGCCAGACCCGAATCTTCCGGGTTTTCTTGGACATGTTTCTCATTTCTGTTTCTCCCTTCAGTGATAAAAATAAGAGCCGCAGATTTCTCCACGGCTCAGTTTCACGCGATTACCAACCAATCGTTTTCCATGTCCATTTATAGACTGCAATCACACATGCCACCAAAAACGCAATCGGCATAAGAGCTACCTTTATCGTAGTCCTTACAGCATCTGCAGCTTTCTCCATTGGCATGTAATCATTTTTGTCTAATACCTGTTTCTGAAAACGTTCCATCGTTAATCACCTCCATAAAGGAGCTTGTTATTTTCGCGTCTTCTCCTCAAACTTCAGAGGTTTCACTGTGCCTTCCCGCGCACACTCCGTTAGGCACTCATTGCAAGGCTCGTCCGTTTCCAGCACCTTGAAGTTCTTGCACTTCGGGCAGTAGGTCGCATAGTCTACTTCACGCATCCAGTCATTCATTGATGAACTCCTTCCAATTTACTACGGTCACTTTCTTGCACTCCGGGCAGCGGAACATCAGTCTCGACCTAGGCAGGTTAATATCTTGCTCAACATCACGAAAAGCGCGTCCATGTTCATCCGTTAAGGTTTTTCCGCATGTGCACGTAATACCCTTCATCGACTTTTTGTTTTTCTTTGCTTGGATTGCAAACCTATCATCCAGCTCCGGGTGCGTCTGACGCTGGTTCAAAGCCCACAGCAGGTTCCAGCAGGCAGCACGCAGGTGGTCTTCATCATCCATGCCAACCATGTACTTAGCCAAATGCCGCGCAGCACTATCCAGAAGACTATGCAGCGGTATACCCTTGTCCACGTTATGTTCACCGTACTTCTGCGCTCCTTCCTCGCAGTGCTTGCTGACCTCCATGATACCGTACCAGGGCAGAAGGTCCATCCTACCCTTTCCTGCGTGCATATCGCGCTTGGCACCGGTCTCAAACTCAGTACGATCTCCAGAATCTTTAATCATTTTTATTTTCCTCCAGTTCGTTGATGCGCACCTTCGATACAAATCCTATTGCAAGCAACGCCATAAAAGTTACAAAATCATCGTCCTGATCCATTTTCAGAAGAATTGCAGCATAAAGAGGATTCTCTTCGGCACGTTTCACGATTTCGTCATTGTATGAATTCCACAGCTCTTTCAGCGAAGCAACATCCGTGCACTTTGCCAAATCAAAAATGCTTTCAATCTCTTTCATATCAGCAGAACCTCCTGATTCTCCCCTGCATGATTTTATTAGGAATATCCAGCCGCCGGATTTTGCATTTGAGTTTATAATCCGGCCTTGGTTTCTTACGAACAGTTTTTGTCGGAATGGGCGAATGGACTTCCATTTCATCCAGAAGCTGCAATGATGATACAAAACTCTCAATGTTTTTCGCGCATTCTGCGCACAGAGTTGTAAACTCGTTGAACATCTCCATCCATTGCTTTACAACTGCCACCGAGAAATCGACCAATTCTATAAAACTACCCTCCATAAAATTTCCTTTCGTTAAACGCTTTCTTCGAGTTCAGTGCTCTGGAAATAGCCAAATCAATGCCTGCCCTGCTCTTCAGATGGTAGTAGAACAGATTCTTATAGGGTGTATTTAGGCGGTCGATTCTACCTGCAGCCTGCTCCATAATCTTGTAGGAGTAATTCTGCGAGTAGAATATAATGGTATCGGTCTTGATGCAGTTCCATCCTTCTGCGCCAGCATTGTACTGGACCAGATATACCCACTGCTTACCATCCGGGATTGGCTGATGCTTATGGCCGTTCCACTGAGACACTTCTACCCCTTCGCCATATGGCAGATTCATGAGAATATCCAGCTCATAGTCAAAGTTGTAGAAAATGATAACTCTCGGACGGGTCATGCAAATATCCAGCACTTCACGCTGCCGGGACTCGTCCGTGTTTACCAGTTTCCTCAGCAAATAGCAAAACTCGCTGGCAGTCTCAATGGGTTTGTTCTCCCATGGGTTCCAACGAGTCTTGCAAATTTCCAAATACTTGGGCTTGTCATACTCAACGAAGATATTCTCATGATGAGATATCGTAGAACGTTCAAAGTCCATATCTACCAGAACCCGCTCGCGCAGGCGTACCAGTCGCTGGGTGTTCAGATAACGGTCAATCTTCGGATACTTTGAGAAGCGGCTGTACACTACGTGCTGGTTATTGAACTCCGTCCGGTTTCGGAAAAATCCATTGGCGATAAAAACAGGAATATAATCTGTCCAACAATCGCCGGGAGTAGCGCTCAAGAGAATCCATTGGTTCTCTTTTGTGATTTTCAGGAAGGATTTCACCCAGGTACCACTGCCTACCACCCGCTGTTCATCAAAAATGAAAAAGGCATTCTTCACGCCAACGTACTTTCCGATATTGTTCCAGGAGTCCACAACCACCTTGTGATCGTAAATATCGAGCGCGCTGTCAGTGGACATATAAAAATTGGCCAGTTCTTCTTCCCATTCACCTGTATCGCGCTTTCGGGCAGTAGTAATAATGTACAAGTCGGGTGGAGCGTGCATCTTGACGTAGTTCTTGGTGTTCACCTCGCCGCCATAGAGCGTATAGTAAAACGCCAAACTTGTTCTTGATTTACCGCTTCCTACGCCACCGCATAAGATGCATCCGATTTTCATTCGGTCAAGTGCCTCTTTCTGGTAGTCATAGAGCGCTATGCCTGCCATTCGATCAATCACCTCATTTCCGCATGAACATGAATCTGATTTGGCTGGCAATGGTTTTCATAAGCCAAAAGCTGTATGGTGCATTCTTCCTCATCTTCGCCTTCACCGCGGATCGTATAGGAAAAAAGCTCTTTGCCGTCTTTTGTGAAAACTTTCCAGAGTTCTTTTATGCGATTAGTGGAGTCCGTGCTTTTTGCAGTATTCAACATACTGAAGTCCCTCCTTGGCAGCCTCTCTCATAATTTCCTGCAGAGTCGGCCCAGTGTACTTCGGATGCGCCAAAGGCAGCGGCGGATCATTGGTTGCATAGCCAAACCTGCAGAAATCACAATATTTCCGTGCTACGGACACGTTGTACATCAAAGCGCCACACTTTACACAGCGCTTTGTAACTTTGCTGTCACCCATGGGAATCACCCTGCCTTCGCTTCATCGCTGAGGTTCGGGCAGTAATCCGTGTAGAAGGTCAAGTCGAAAGTAGCAGAACCGTCATTCTCGAAATTCACATTTGCTTCCGCCACCGCATCGTGCTGATAAACCTCGGCCAGAATTGCTCCGAACATCTTGATTACACTGCTCTCGTCTACAGGAAATGATTCCGCAATTTCTGCGCTTGTGAATACCCAGTTGCCGCAGGAGGTGTTCTTGGTACCTTCTTCAACCATCCATTCCACCATTGCCGGGACATAGTTTCTTGCACTCATACTGTTTTCTCCTTTGTTTTCAAATATCAGGCTTTACGCCTCTGGTGGGTCAGGCAGGATTTGAACCCGCGATCAAGCAGTTATGAGCTGCCAGCTTTCAGCCAGACTAAGCTACTGACCCAAAATAAAAGAGCCGCAGATTTCTCCACGGCTCTCCTGCCTCCATAAAGGAAGCAGCTTATTTTGCGTTATCTTCAGGGTTACACGGGCGAACGTCCAGATGTGTCTTTCCCTGCGCGTCTGTCCAGAAGTCAAACTCCTCCGGGTTATGGAAAAGCTTTTCGTACTTCTGAATGACCTCCTGTGACAAGTCACCGAAATCATCCTCAGTCAGGCCAACAATCAGGAAAGTTCCAACAACAATATCGTAGGGAATCCCAATCTCATTACAAAGAACCCTGTTGTAGCGGTCAAAGGCATATTCGGCCAGTTTTCCCTCCTCGTTGCAGATAAGTGCTACCGAGTCGTCCCACGGGTAGACTGCCTGAATCGGGCCGCCTACTTCTTTCTGGAGCGATTCGAGCGAGCCATCGATTTCGATAACTTCGGGATACTTCTTGGGTTGGATTCTCAAGACCTTCATACGTTCAACCTCCCTAAAGTAAAAAATATAAATCGAGCTGCCTCCTCTGAGAACGCCATTTGCGACGTGGGCACTCACCGGCTGGAGCATTCAACCGAGGACTGACCCCGGCACTCGATAAACTTCACTCAGTACGGCAGATCCGGAACGGGTTCAGCATACTGGGCATAGCGTTCTGCATACGGGTCGGCATCAGCATCCTGCTCGACGTACATCACGTCGGCGTACAGGCTGTACTCGCCGGGGAAGTTCTTCTTCTCAACGAGATTTGCCTGCAGGCAGACGTTCTTGACACGGATGAAGTCCAGCTGGCTGATGGTATCCTCGTTGCAGAGAAGGCGCTTGCCGGCAGTCGTGACCCAGTAGATGTGCGGAGGCCACTTGGAATCCATCTTGATGTTGACGGGCACATAGAGCGTGGGCGCAAACGGTTCATCGTAAGTACGCTCCGGGTTCGGCTTGGTCTGCTTGACCTTTACTCCCAGATCCAGCAGATGCTGCGCAAGCTCCTCGGTAGGAATCACCACATTGACACGGCGCTGGTCGGAGCCAAAGCGGTCACGCTCCGGGTCGCCGGAAAAGTTGGTCTTGTAGATAAAGTGAGTATCGTCGATATTGACTTTCTGGCGTTTGGTAAACATAAATATCTTTTGCTCCTTTTTACTTATTGATGGCAGATTTCAGAATTTCCAGATCCCCCTGAAGTGCGCCGATTTTAAGCAGCACCTCGGTAGCATCACCCTTCGCTAATGCGGCGACAGTGTTCTTCAAATCTTCATCCGCTTTCGTGATGTACGTCTTCAGCAGTGCATTGTCGGTAGAAACGGCAACTTTCTCCTTGGGAGCATCTGCAAAGTTCGCCTTATAGCAGGACTCCTCACCGACCCACTTCTTAATTTCCCTGTAATAGGAGCCGCTGTTGTTTGCGCACCGCTTAGCGATAGCCATAACCAGCCCTTTTTCCGGATCAAACATATCGTTCGCGCTGCACTTGACTACGGTTTTGGTGCTATCAGACCAGTACACTACGGTTGCGGGCGGGTTGAAAATAACGTTTTTGATGCTTGCTGCATGCATGGCAGTTGTTCCTTTCTTATAGTTATGATAAGCTCCATGCTTACGGATACGGCCGTTGTATTTATCGTCCCAAGCAACATCATCCGCATCAAACTGAAGCGTATGTCCCGTATCCAGAGTCACTTTTGTCGGCGCTCCCATTTCCACGCTGATATGAATAATCTTACCAATGAGCCTGCCGTTGGAATCGTAAAGCTTGTTCGCCATAAAATATCACCTCACCTCAAAATTTCTTGCAGTCTCTTCCTGCACGTCGTCCCACGGAATATCAGGCTTCTGCCAGGGCGGCATATCCGAATCACCAGAAGCGAACCACTCAAAGTCACCGTACTTCGAGATTTCCTTGACGGCATCATCAACCTCATTGTTAAAGTAGGTCTTGTCGATGGACTCCTCCATATGAAGCTGATAAACCATTTCACTTTCCAGCCAGCGGTAGTCCTTTGCACCGGTGACAGAATCGTACTTTGTTTCGCCGTTCGGCTTTACACCAGCTTCTCGAAGCAGTAGCGCACCGCCAGCGCCCGGAATGATCGGACAAAACTGCCCAACACGGCCCACAAAAATATAATTGTGTTCACCTTCCGGCAGATCCTCGTTCTTATCGAGATAAATCGCACCCTTGGAAACGCTCTTCGTCTCGCACAGGTCAGAGAACACAATGGGTTCCTTCGAGAACAGCGTCTTGAAAACATACGGTACCTGAAACTGAGTGCCGGTAGCAGTCCACTCGCCACCTTCCTCTGCGTTATCGCCGGGAACATACCCATAGCGTGCCTTGCATTGGTCTGCTTCCATGTACTTTGCGATGTACACGGCATTGTTCACCAAGCACATCCGCTCATAGGTAGCCTCGTGCTCGAAGGTATAGCCGTATTTTTTCGCAAAATCCATGCAGAATGCAATGATCTCAGGTGTGGCATCCGGAATCTTGATGGAATCCGTCTTGATGTGGGCGACCGTGAAACCACGCTGCTGCACTTCATCCTGCAAAGTGCGCATAAATAAAGCCCCTCGAAGCGCCACAATGTTGTTGACGTTCTTGGGGTTGCGGAAGGGATTATCGAAGCTTGCGCTGGTCAGTCCGTACACCGAGTTGATGGCAATTTTCAGTGCCTGCGCCAATGCTTTTGCCTGCTGCGGGTCATCAAGGTACTTTGCCAGCTTGCCGCCAAAGAGGCCTTTTGCTTTTTCGTACTCGCCATGCTTGACGTAGATTCGTACATCCATCAGGTCGTTGAAATGCTTCGTATACTCACCGAAGTAGTTCATAGCGACTGCCGAATGCGGATGCAGTGAAGCAACATCGAGCAGTGCGACATTCGTGTACATGCTGGGTTCCGCGTATACATAACCACCCTTACCAAGGTCTGTACCGCGGAACATGTTGTGCATCTGGCCATCTTCGCCTTTGACCCATTCATAGCCTGGAAAAGCGTTGATGATGTTGGTGTCCGTGAGAATATCAGGCTCGACCTCAACGATTGCATCCGACTTTCCTGTAGCCAGATCGGTATAGACGAGACGAGGATGCTTTTCTTTGCCAAAGATGATCCGGGTCGTCAGGGTGTTCGTGGTGTCATTGACCGTCATCCCGGCAAGGTCTGCCAGGATTTCGCGTGCCACGAAGTCAGCCTGCCGCTTCTTGGAGTAAAACAGAGTTTCCGTTGCAATCACGTCGTTATCACAATACTCGGCCACTTTATCCCAGAGGCTCTTCGGCACTGGCTGGTCCCACGGAAGACCAAGTTCCTGATGGTGAATGCCAAGCTCAATCTCGAATTTTTTCAGGCTCTGTTTTTTCGACGAGAAGTCGTAAATATCCGTGTACGAGAGATTGTATGCTTCCCCAAAGAAACCTTCATGCTGATTTACGATCCGGTTTGACAAAGCATAGATCTGCTCAATGGACATGCCGATCATGCGTCCCCAGAGAATGTGGTTATCGTATTTGCGATTGTTAAAACCGATCAGGCGATACTTTGTCAGGCTCTCGATTTCCTCCGGGCTCGGATTCACGAGACGATAAACCTTTTCCTGCTTTGCAAACTTCCAGTTCACAAGCAACAGGTTCGGAAACACCTCGCAATCGAAGAACACGATCGGTTTTTCTCCATCTTCCGTAGGCGGAACCTCGATATCATCCTTCGACTTGAAATGCATCTTGGATACGATCTTCAGGCAGGTCTCAGCCTGATTGGTGCTGCTGGCAGCGAAGCCCAGGATGGCATTCCGCATGTCGTCCACATTGTAAGGCACATTGCCTTCATAGGCTTCGTCCATAACGTGGGCAATAAAGTCCACACTGGGTTTTGTGTACGGGCTGATCTCCTTCGCCAGCGCTTTCTTGATGAGAATGCGCAAGTGCTTCTCATTCTGGATCTGCTTTACATCGACCATTGCTTTTTCTCCCTTCAACGGCAAGCCACTGCTGATGTTTGCGATGGGAATATCATTGCACTTCGACAATTTTCTCCGCAGAGAAGATTTTCCCGTGAACACTTTGACCTCGATGTTTTCATCGTAGATCCTACTGAGCTTGGCCGGATCACCGGTGTAAATATAATGCAGGTGGATGCCTGCACCGGATTTACTCAACTCTGCATAGGTCTTAGGCCATTTGGAAGCGGCTTCAAGGTTGCGCTCAAAGCTCTTGCTCCCATCCGGGCCGGGAATATCAAAGTCAATGACAATGTGGCTTTCCGGGACTCTCACATAGTGCAGTCTCGATGTGTCGAGCCCGGACAGTTTGCTTTTGGCATTCTCCCACGGCTGCGTAGGAATGCCATTTTCACTCGCATACTGCGCCGGACAATCTTTGCAAATATCATCAAAAAGAGAATGCTGCTGTTTGAATTCGATCCAGGATTCCGCCTGCTCCCCGGCCGGCTCTTCTGCTTTTTCTGAGATATCAAGGAACTCCTTGAACTTCTCGTACTTGAAGCCGCTGTAGTAACTGCGCACCCGCTCGCCGTTCATGTCCTCGGCACGTTCTTTGTAATCTGAGAAATAGTTCATCAGCTCTTCACGGAATGCGCGCCGTGAGTAAGGATACGAAACCTTTGCCTCCTGATTGTAGGTGTCGTACATCGCCCAGGCCCGTTTCAAGGACACGCCATCCTCTTTTTTGAAGATGTAATACGAATCCAGCATGAAGTTGTAGAAATCGTTGGACGCACTCATCATACGGGTCGGAACATAATCGTCGTAACGATGTTTGTTCTGTTCGTACACTTCCTTACAGTGCCATGCGATCGCACCCAGTTCGAAGTCCACCTTGGAAACCAGATCACGATACTTCTTTGCGGGGATCTTTTCGCCGCTGGGTTCCACATCGATCAGTCGGCGGATCAAACCCGATTTCGCATCGGTGATCTTCACCGGCTTGTTCGTGCCAAGAAACATAAAGCACTTGAACTGGCTTGCATAAGCGCTGCGGAACTTCTCGTTCACCATCATCGTCTCGTGGGAAACGAGCGAGTTCAAGCGGGTGTTGTCTTCGATGCGAGACAAATCACCGTCGTGCTGGATGGCCACCAGCGGATTCGCCTTGAATGCTTCCAAAGCAAATGCGTTTGAGGAAGAACCCAGCACCTTGGAATCAAATACCGACCAATAGCCATCAAAGAGCTTCTGGACAATATTCAAAACCGTGGACTTGCCGCTTCCGGGTGGACCATACAGGACGAGGAACTTCTGGATTTTCTTGGAATCACCGTTTACGATAGAACCAATGGCCCACTCAATCTTTTCACGCTCCTCCTGCGTGTACAGTGTAGACATCAGCTCATCGTAAGCGGCGACACTTCCCTCCTCCAACGGGTATGACAGTCGCTTGGATGCATAGCTGTCCTTTTTCACAGGAGTGTTTGCAAATATCAATGTTTCGTCGAGGGTATGGTAGTTGTCCCGCATCTGACGCTGACAGTATTTGTGCCAAATGTCGATCATGCCGGACTGTGCATCCCACATATGTAAGACACGAATATTGTCGCCTAGGAACTGCTTATGCTCGTTCGCATAAATATCAAGCTCCCGGTCGATAAGCTGCAGCGCATCCTGCTCCTCGGTACTCCATAAGCTGCGTTCTTCCAACCAGATCGCATAGAAATCAGAACCCCGGATCATCAAATCTTTCGACTTGGTGATGATAAAGTTCGGGTATACTTCGATCACCCCGTGTTTTCCGGTCCGCGTGGCGATCCTCAGGAAATCAATCATCGGTAACTGACTTCCTCCTTTCTGTGCGGTCTGTGTCAGACTTCTTTCTTAGTGACGCTTGCCTTGCCGTCACAGCAAATATCTTTGTCCACATGTTCCTGTGCCTGAGTTTCTGCAAGCTCCGCCTCAACTTCACGGGCGTGCTTTTCGGCGTCCTTGCGCTTTTCTTCGCTCTCGCCCAGCATCTTACAGGCGGTCACACTGAGCCAGGTCAGGCCCGCAATCACCAGACTCTGCCGAAAGCAGCGACGGTTCAGACGGCGATTCTGCTTCTGCAGTGCTTCAATGGTACGGTCAGCAATGGCCAGAGATGCTTTGCTGTTGACCAGTTCGTACATGATGTTCGTCATATCCATGATGTTTTTTCCTTTCAAAACTCGTTTTCCTGCAGGTAGTGCATCAGCTGATACCAAATATCAAGCCGGCGCATGTCTTCGGTCGGATGATTCAGTGTAAACAGACCACCTGCACCGTTGTACTGATAGTCTCTGCGCTCAAACCTGTCCAGAATATAATTTGCCCGGTCCTCGTAGAACCGGCCATCGTCCATAGCGGCCAGCCCCAGACTGACAACCATGTTCCAGAACCACTGCCCAATGCGGTTTCCTGCGCTGGAATCTTCCATGATGTGCTCTTCGATGCGTACCGCAAGCGCGACCATCATTTCCAGCATACTGCACGGAACACCGTGAAACTCTGCATCGATCTTGGCATACGGAATGCTGCACTCCGTTGCAAACCGATAGCGCAGATTCACGCCGTCTTCCGCTCTGCACTGGTCCATCTCGCAGGCCGGAACATAGGTGCGGTTATGCAAATACATGAGCAAACGATGGAATGAGAGGTTTCTCGGCTCCCATTCGCCGCACACGATTTTGTGGAGCCAGTCGTAATACTGCTCTCCCAGATCCGAAAATATCATTCTTCCTCCTCTTCCGGATAGAGGTCACCCCAGTTCTGGCGAACCTGAATGATCTCATAATCCTTGTGGTAGTTGTTGTTCCGCACATGAATGGTGCTGGGCATGAACTCGCCAAAGTGGTTCAGTGCTTCCGTTCCGATGATGTTCGGGATGTCATCGGCGTTCACAGGCATGGTTTCCTCGTCGAATACCAGCTTGCCGTCAGCGTAGTAGGTCAGGCCGCGCGTCTCGTACTCGTCGATAGCACCAAACTCGTCCGGCTGGATGATTTCGATAGGGTCATGCGTCACGATATCTTCCGGGTCGGACTCAGTGCGGTACTTTCCCGCAAGCTGTTCCATACTCTTCTGCTGAGCCTTTTCCTCGATCATGGTGTCCAGATCAGCTTCCTTCTGGCGGTAATGGTCGCGTACGTCATCGATCTGTGCATCAGCGTACTCCTGATACTTCGTGCGGAAGACCGTGTGCATAACGTATGCACCCGCAGCAAAGCCTGCCCCAAACAGCAAAATATCACGAATTGTCCGGTTCATTTTCTTCTCCTTTTATCGTCATCATGGTAAACGCCAGGCCGCCAAAGAAAAGGGAGACACTCATCAGAATGCCTCCCACCATATGGCGCTTGCGTTTGGTATCGGTCAGATAGTCCAGAAACAGGAATGCATTTTCCAAACTGTCCATCGTGCACCTCACTCAGAAAGAACTGCCAGACCAGAGACGAAGCACACTCCGGCCATGGCAGCAAACAGATAAGAAAGCGTCTTAACGTATCTGGTCATAGCAATCCCTCCAAAATATCAGTCTCAGATTTTGTCGATAATCACGCCGTCACAGTTGAAGCGCAGCAGGACAGAGCGCTCGAATCCGTCGATGAAATTGTTCAGGGCATCGTTGTTCTCAACATAGTTGGTCACACCAAAGTCCACACGATTTTCCTTCGTCGGATCGTTCGGGCTCAAGATCCAGCCAACGACCTGACCTTCGGGGGTGTGATGCGTACCATTGCCATAGGGGTCCAGAATATCAATGACCTCGTTGAGGAACAGATGGCCGCAGCGGTGCAGTTTCCGGTTTGCAGCCGCCTGTGCCTGGATCAGATGGGACATGTTCAGCTGTGCATCCTTATCCCAGGAGCTCACGGTCTCATCGTAGATCAGCGTATAGGGGCTGGTATGCGCCATTGCCACATCTGTGTACTGTTTGACAGTTTCCTCCACACCCTGCTCGTTTTTCTGGGTGCTCTCGACCTCAACAGCCTTGATGTTGTGCTCCAGCTCCTGCTGCACACGGTCGCCAAAGCGGTCAGTCACACGGCCTTTGTACTCGTTGAATGCCTTGTCCAGGGCGATGTAGGCCGCAGTCAGGCTTGCGTTGCGCTTGGACATGATGTGGTGCGAGCCAAACATGCAGCCGAGGGCAACGGTGCCCATGCTTACGGCGGGTGCATAAATCTTTGCCAGCTTCAGGCCGGTCTGCACATAGGCCGTGGTCAAGTCCTTCTTGTAGTCGTTCTCGGTGTAGGCTGCGCCTTCTTTCAGAACCATCTCACCGCTATCGACCTTTTCCTTGGTCTCGTGGATGGCCTTCACCATCTCGGTGTGACCCTCCAGAATATCCTGTGCCTTCACGGTCGCCTTGCAGGCAGAGACGGTTGCCGCAACACCCACAACAGCCGCACCAAAAATCATAATGGTGGGACTTGCCTTTTTCAGCTTATAGCCATATTTCGAGGCGGTCCGGGTCACGGCCGTCATGATCTCGTCAGTTTTCACGTTTTTCAGAAACTTCATAAAATATCAGTCCTTTCTATCAGCGCAGCGGTACAGTGTGCGGCAGAATCAGTCGGAATCCGCCGGGGATGCCCTTGATGAACGCATCATCGAGGTTGTACCAGCCATAATTGTAGTCGGTCGAATCGTTGGTCACACCCATCAGGTCCCACAGGTCACCAACCGAAACCTGCCGGTAGCGGTACAACGCATCCCGCAGACCTGCCAGCGTATCATCGGCATCGCCGCGGCTCTCAAAATCCAGGTTCTGCAGACTCCTGCGCACAGGCGGCGGGTTCTGACGGTTATTCTGATTGCCCTGATAATAGCCATCGTAGCTGTTGCGCTGCCCACGGTTGTTTCCGTAGTAGTTGTTCGAGCCGCCACGACTGCGGTCTTCGCCCCAGAGTGCGATGCTGAACGCCGAGTTCAAAATGCTCCATGCGCCATTCTTGAGCATCGGAAGCAGGTAGTCGGTCAGAATGCGGTCTTTTACCGTTTTCAGGTCTTCGGCCAGAAACTGCGATGCAATCTTCTGCATATCGCTCTGCTCTTTTACGGCCACCTTGCCCTTGACGACCTTCTCAAGTTTCTTTTTCGGTTCCGTCGGCGTCTGGCCAATGCTGGACTTCGGCATATCTACTTGTGCCATGTCTTTCCCCTTTCAAAAACAAAAAAAGTAAGAGCTGCAGATTTCTCCACAGCTCTCGCCTTGTTAGCCATTACTCTTCCTCGTCAGAAGGTTCCTCAACGGCGTCCTCATCAACGCCCTCCTTCGTTTCGGGAACGATTTCCTCGGTGATCGTCCAGGGTGCACGCAGATGGATCTTCTTCTTGGTCTTCGGCTTCTCATCCGCCGGCTTGTTCTTCTTGCTCTTCAGATGCTTAATACCGCCCACAATGGCAGCACCAGCAATCACAGCCGCACCAAGTACAAGCTTCGGATCGATGCCCGAAGTCTCCTCGTTTTCGATCATCTGAACGTTCTCCTCCGGAACGACCTCCACAGAGTTCTCGTTCTCCATAACAGTAGTCTCGTTCATGTTATTCATTTCGTCCATTTTTGTTACCTCTTTCTTAAATATAAAGTTTTGTAATGTCGGAGTTTTACCTCCATAAAGCAAGGTGAATTTTTCGCGTCTGTGCCGGGCATCAAAAATATCAATAGCCCAGCCACTTGGGCGGCGTGCGGTAATCCAGCACAAGGCACGGCATACCGTCATCATCCAGCTTGGATGCATAGAACGTCTCCACTTCCATAGTGGTATCGGTATCCCAGCCCAGCAGGTCACCGTTCCGGTTGTGTTCCATGCCAAGATAGTCGAACAGGTCATTTTCCGTTACCCGGAAATCACTGAGAAGCTGCTTGTTCACACCGTTGATAGCCCGCTCAATGGCGTTCCGTGTGGTCCAAAAGTAGTTTCCGCTCAGACTTTCCCAGCATTTTACCCGCTGGTCATAGGAAACATCGTCCATTTTGACGCCTTTTGCATTCGGAATGGCCGCAGGTTCCGGGCACTTGGCCATCTTGTCCATGGCAACTGCCTCGCGGATCTGCTGTTCTTTCTCAGCACCGACTGCTTCCACTACCTTGTTCTGATAGGTGCGCAGGGCGGTTTCCGAAAGCGTGCACGCTGCGGCCAGTGCGGCATTCTGCTGGCTCTTCACCTTCAACGCACCGATGGTGCATGCAGTCGAAAGGCCCATGCTCACGGCAGTCGGGATGTACACCGGGCCCGCCGTCCTGACAATAGTTTTCGCGTCCAGCTTTTCTACACCGAGCTCTGCTTTCTTCTCCTCCAGCAGGATCATCGCCTTCGGAGTTGCCTCGATGGCAAAGCCTACAGCCATAACTCCTGCGCCGATGGCAAACCCAGCCAGAATCTTGGATGCATTGCGGTTCAGCATCTGCCTGCCCGTTTTTGCGAATGTTTTCAGGTTCATTTTTCATACCTCCGTAAAATATAAAAAGAAAGAGCCTACGATTTCTCGTAAGCTCTCGCTTTCGTCAGATGTGTCCAGTTCGCTTCAAATTCTCAATGCGAATCGTTTCTGCACGATCACATGCACGCTCCAACTGGATGCGATACCAGATGTACTTCACCAGTCGAATCGGCTGTACCAGCATGTATAGCACTGTGTAAAACAGCACCAATACAATTGTCCAAACCAGATTCGACAGCAAAGCTACCATCGTATCGTCCATTTGTCCGTAAAATTTGTAATCATACATAAATATCATTCTCCTTTATTTTGTTCAAATTGGATTTCTCTTCCATAAAGGAGCCTGAATTTTTCGCGTTTACTGGTTCTTTTCAGCCAGCTGACGCCGTACTTCTTCCTGCACCATATCCTGCAGGTCTTCCTCGGTCTTTTTGTCCTCGATCAGGTCATGCCCAAAGCCCAGCACTGCGCTTGCAGCCATCAGCGCCACAGATGCAACTTTCCACCAGTCGATTTTATGCATGGTATGTATCCTCCTCATAATTCAGATAGTTTTTGACCGGATCAAGCGCTGGTGCCAGATAATAGCACTCCAGCCCATCATCTGTGATTTGCTTATCGTACTCAAAGTCCATCCAGTAGGCATCCCAGTCATATATGAGCTGGTCCAGGCACCATCCCATCTGGTCACCCTCAGGCGTAATGGTTAGTTCGTCAGCACAGAGATAGTTGCACCATTCATTCACAGAAATGCAACCATTCGTAGCCAGTTCCCGGTTGAAATAGTACGACGCCTCAATAACACGGGACATGGTGGCATGAAAATATCTTTTCGACGCAGGCTCGTAGAATAGCCGGATGACATCACCATCTTTATCACGCTGAACATTTTCGCTTTTTGCCTTTTCAGCAACTTCCATGCGCAATTTTTTCTCTTCTTCGGTGCCGATGCGCTCTGTCACCTGCCTGCGGTACTCCTGATAGGTCTTGCCCAGTGCCATGTACGCCGCAGTCATGCTTGCCAGCTGTTTCTTGTTCAGCGCATTGGACCCCAGAATGCACACCACAGTTCCCGCACCGGCCACAGCCGCGGGAATATAAAATTCCCAGCAGTCCTTGACGATTTCTTTTTTCGTCATAGGCTCGTCTTTGTTCATAGTAACGAGCGTGGTTGCCTTTACAGTCGCCTTGCCTGTCTCCCACATGGTCAGGCCTACGCCAATAGATGCGCCAATAGCCAGCAGGGTACCACCGTGTTTGTGCAGAAATTTTGCGCATGTTTTCGTAAGGTTCATTGTTCTACCTCCATTTTGAAAAATAAAAGAGCCTACGATTTCTCGTAAGCTCCAGTTCGATTAGCGCTTCAGATACCTTTCGGCCTGATCCGTTTTCAGGAACTCGTAAAGTTTCAGTTCCCAGTTCGCACGATGCTCTTTCATCGCATTGTCGAGTGCGTCCGCCGCCGAATCATCATTGCGCATCATAAGTTTTCTCCACATGATGGCAACGGTTTCAACGCAGTACAATTCGGTAATGCCAAGAAACGCCACTGCGGCCAAAGCAACTTTCACCAGTTTCTTCATAGTTCATACCTCCAAAATATAAATCTGAGACCAATCATCTCATAAAGTGCACCGAAAATTTCGCGTCACAGCACTCCGGCCTTCTTCAAAATATCATTCAGCTGTACTTTGGTAATCTCTGCATCCAGTTCCAGATGTACCTGCATCTTCTGCTCTTTGTCCACCCAGTTCACCTGAGCTTCTTTCAGCTCAACTTCCACGCCGGGTGCCCGCTTTTTCAGCGCCTTATTGATGATCTGCGAAATAATGCGGCGCACAAAACTCGACCGGATCAGCATAATGTCCTCCATTGTGTTCGACCTCCGTAAAATATCATTTTCAAAAAGATAAGAGGGCGTGATCTTTCAGATTTCGTTCTCTTCCAGATTGCTCTCTCTCATTTCGTCCAATGCCTTCTTCTGGTTCCATTTCATCCACGCAAAGAATGCTCCGGCGATTGCACCATACAATCCCATCACAACTCCGCAGAGTTTGAAATACGTACCCCAAGTCCAAGGTTTGTCCATAAAGTTCTTAAGCCAGCTTTTCTTCATAAGTCATTTCTCCTTTCGATAAAGCCCTCTTACCTCCATAAAGCAAGGTGAAATTTTCGCGTCACGGCAAAAAAAGAAAGAGCCGCAGATTTCTCCACGGCCCATTTCCGGAACAAAGACAGTTGTTCAGTTCGTACCTTGTTTCGTCATTTCTTGCTCAGAATCGATCGCACAATCAATGTAAACAACAGCACTACCAGACCCACTCCAAGTCCGAATGCCAGTGTCACAATCATGTTGCCAATCGTAATCGAATAGTTCCAAAATTTGTTTTCTCGCATAGTATTCTCCTTTGTTCATGATCTTTGCTCCATAAAACAAGGAGATTTTTTCGCGTTTGGGCAAAAGAAAAAGAGCCTACGATTTCTCGTAAGCTCTTTGGGTCAAATATCATGCCGTTTTCTTCACAGAAACACTGTTTTCATACAGTTCGTGAGGCGCAATGTCCTGCCCTTCCGGCCATTCAATGCCACCTCCGCCGGGCAAAAGCTGAACAGAATTAAAGTATTTCTCATCCTTCAGCTGCCCGTACCATGAACCGGTTGCATACGGCATGACATCGAACACTTTTACTTCATCGGTCTCGTAATACAGGCGGAGTTTCAAGTTTGGCATCGGCTCAACTTTGACCAGTTTCGGTTGCAGCATCAAATATCACTCCTTACTTCAGCGGATCAATACGGAAGAACTGCTCGCCATTACTCAACAACTTCCAGTTTGCTTCCAGATCGTCGTGATGGATAACGACCCATGCTTCCAAAAGCTTCAGTTTATTTTTCGGGAAGCTTCCTTCCAGAATTGTTCCATCTAAGGCCATCACAATTTCTTCTCCCGAATACTCGGCGTGGATGTGCGGCATATTGTGTTTCCCGCCCTGTTCACGGTACATTCTGACGATAATTCCATAGAAAATGCTCAATACCGGCATCTTCAATCGCTCCCATCTTCAATGTCATTCTATCATAACTAAGTTGTTTTTTCAAGATTTCGTACTCTTCATCGCCGTTTCAAACTCTTCCACGGTCATCTCCACGCGCGGTGCAGCATCCTCTACCTTCAGCAGACCATCTCGGACAAGTCCAGCCAAAATATCAATCTCGACCTTGTGCTTGACAATTTTCTCCTGAGCTTTCTTTTGCTCGCGCTCAACCCAGTCTTTGTCAACAGGGCACCATGAGCGGCAATCTGGGTATCTTTCATTCCCGCACTTGTTACACATCATTCTATGACGGCCTAAATCCGGGATTTCT
This sequence comes from Faecalibacterium sp., assembly GCA_050873025.1. Taxonomy (GTDB): domain Bacteria; phylum Bacillota; class Clostridia; order Oscillospirales; family Ruminococcaceae; genus Faecalibacterium. The sequence goes on from JBNMHZ010000002.1 coordinate 21,255, forward strand.
TCCTGAAACTCTTTGATGTAAGTCGTCCATTTGCCGTTTTTCTTCACGGGAACGATCATGTGAGATGTCACTTGCATACTCCTCGCCTCCCTTTGTTTCATTATAGCATGACCGGGGCAAAAGCAAAAGACCATGTTTCAGATCTTTTGCCCTTCCAGAGTTGGATTTAGGAAATCAACGTCTGGTAACGTGCATTCAGACGCTCCATGGTATCTGCATCAACGTCTACATAGATAAGGAACTCCATTCGGTTCTTGGCGTTAATCACGCTTTCGATAACCAACTTTTTGTATCCTTCATCATGTAACATTCTCATACCGATGCCGAGCTGTCTGTCGCTCTTTGCCAGAAGGCATTCCATAACTCTCACCTCCTTCCATAAGAGAGCAAGTTTTTCTCGCGTCATCGCAAAAAGAAAGAGCCGCAGATTTCTCCACGGCTCTTATTCTCATGGTGCTTTATACTCGTCTTTGACAGCCATTTGAATCTCTGAATCATAATAGCACAACCTATAAAATGCATCATCAAACATTTTTCTGAGCTGTTCGTCATCAAAGGCATCCTTAGCATCTATAATTTTGTCAATGGCGCATACCTCAGAATCTGCCTGTAATGCTTTCGTTGCTAATATAATGATTCTTTCAAGTGCTTCTCTTCTAATCAAGTTATTCACCTCCATAAAGCACCCTGTAAAATCCGCGTCCCTAAATCGCGCTCCTGTCAAACACCGTCTCCCAGCGTTCCTTCTTCAAAGGCTTCATCCGCAGTGCCCACATGATCTGCCGCACGGTCACGGTCGGATATTCTCCATTTTGATTTTTCCGCTTCGCATGACTGTCAAAATATTCCTTGAACCCGTCATGCAGGTAGATTTTGTCGGTCAGCCATGGGTCAATTGGGCCCCAGCAGGTCGCTCTGCTTTCCTCGTTGTACCGCTGCTGGATCACGCACAGGCCCTTGCTGCGCTCTTTATATAATGTACACACCCGGTACACAGGATGGTTGCAGCGGTAGATGCTCCCGTAGTAGTTCGTCCACTCCTGCGGCTGAACATTATCGTGGTATCGCATAAAAAATAAAGAGAGCCCGTAGCTTTCGCTGCGAACCCTCCTCGGTTCCTCCTTTTAATCTTTTTCCGTAAAGCCTCTTTTCAGCTCATGTACTCCTTCGCCGATTGCTCTTGACAGCTGCGTTACACCCCCCGCCTCGCAGATCGACCAGTATACGGTCATGCCAATCGTGCCTGCAAACGTCAGCGCCTTCATGCCGATCTTTGCCCAGTCAAGTTTGCGCGCCTTCTCCGCTTTTTCCTGATCGAGTTCCAGTTCGTGCACTTTCCGCACGGCCTCGTCCTCTTTCAGCTGTTTTTCGTTTTCCTGCGCTTCATCCTTGAGCTGCATATCGTACAGCTTCAACGCCATGTTTGCAGCCGTATTGTACTCTTCCGTACCCGGCTTCAAATCCTTAAGACTTTCCAGCGATTTCTTCGCTGCGTCTTTCAGCAATTCTTTGTTTTCGTAGTTTTCCATTTTGAAAATTCTCCTTTACAAAATATCATTCTGGAGTCTCCTCCATAGAACACCACGTTATTTTCGCGTCCGGATCATTTTGATGTTCAGCATCACACGCTCTTTTCCGGCCAGAGTTTCCGGGCTTTTGGCAAGGTCCAGGAACATGTAATTGTCTGCGTCCTCGTCGCCGGGCGCGATCACAAGGTCACCGACGCACCGCTGGCCCTCGCTCAGGTTGAAGCCAATAGCAATGCCAAGCACAAGTCCCAGCGCAGCAATGCAGATAAAAATGATAAGAAACAGTTTTGCATCCATTTTGAAGATCTCCTTTTTAATAATGTAATAGGGAAACCTGTCCCCTGCGTGCGGAAAAAGAAAAGAGCCTACGATTTCTCGTAAGCTCTGTTTCACCTCAGATGTCGTTGCGAATCAGGAACAGATCATTCCCGTTTCGAGCAGCGCGCACGATTCCTCTTGCCCGGATCAACGCGATCGCGTTGACATAAGCCGCGCGTGCGGATTTAGCATTCTTATACTCGTGTGTATCAATGTACATCACTTTCTGATTGCTTTCCACAAACACGCGGATCTTGTCCATCGCGTTCACGTAACCCCGATCGTAGTTTTTGTTCGCTTTGTTGCCCATAATTCAAATTCTCTTTTCGTTGTTCGGAAGACATCCTTCCATAAAGGGCAATGCGTTTTTCGCGCCGAAATTCTATCCTAGAATAGAAAAAGAAAAGAGCGCATGTTTCCATACGCCCGTTTTCCTGTCAGAATATCCATCAGCGGATACCACACCGAACCTCGTTCAGCATGAGGAGTTCTTCACCTTCGTTCCAGCCCGCATACGGATCGCTCAGCGATTCGTTCATTGCGGTCAGAACGCAGTTCATCATTTCCTCAAAACCCTTCACAATATTCTTCAGCATAGTAAAATACCTCCTAAATTTGTTTATTTCTTTCCATAAAGGAGGCTGTATTTTTCGCGTCAGAAAAAGGAAACGCCATGATTTCTCATAGCTCCATGCTGGTTACATCCTCCGTCAGCATTAACGGCGGGAATTTCTAAACTTCCGCATCCACCCGTAGGCTTCCCATTTATATTCCTTCCATAAAGCACCATGTATTTTTCGCGTCTGCGTAAAAAATAAGAGCCTATGGTTTTTCATAAGCTCCATTTTGATTTTCAGCGTTTCTTCTTTGTTCTCTGTTTCACCTCTTCCGTCTTTGCACCCACCAGGCCAATGCACTTGACCAGCAGCACAACAAGCAGAATCGCAATGATAAGACTAAACATCATTCATACCACCTTTCTCATAAAGGCAGCTGATTTTTTCGCGTCATCGCAAAAACAAGAGCCGCAGATTTCTCCACGGCCCCCGCCTTAGTAAACGAGATAATTCGTATACTGTCTCTTTTCTACCTGCTTGATAACACCTGCTTTCTTTAGCAGTTCAAAATCACGGATGATGCCGTTCATGTCAAACGCCTCGAATTCGACGTTGAAGTCGCTCCGCTTCTTCTTTCCGTCTTCGTAGGTTCTGATCGAATAGACCATCTGGCTTACCAGCCTCGGATCTACCTTACAGTTCCGACGAACGACTTCCATCATCAGCTCGCGTCCTTCATAATCGTCGTCTCTCACGCCTTTCACGATAACGGCCATGTGATTCACTTTGTTGCTCTTAAACATATTGTGTTCTCCTTTGCATTTAAACAGTGAATATTCGTTCTCCATAAGGCATCACGAATATTTCGCGTCACTGCCGTTCCTTGCTCAGGAGCCAGAAGAAATAGTGATAGAGTTCGTAATAGGTCTCACGGCAGCACGGACATCCGTTCGCCTGGAGCGTGTTATAGCCGTCTCCCTCTGTCACACCTCTTTTAATGTACGGTGCCAGTGAAGTATCAAGTTCCGCAATGCACCTGTCCACGATATCGATGCATCGGGAATAGAACACCCTTGATAACGCGATTCGTTCTGTCTGACTTTCTGGCGGACACCCTTTGATGATTCCCGAAATATCATTCGGCGATGTCTGCCAGCCGTCGATCAGGTTCAGTGCTTTCTTCCAGTCATTGTACTGCCGGCAGAAATATTTCAGTTCGTAGTAGCGGTATCTAGGAATATGGTAGGGGTTCTTCTTTGAGAGCTCCGCGCGTTCCCTGCTCATCGCTCACCCCTCCATTCGTAGCCGGTCTGCTCGTAGAGGAGCTTAGGTGAGATATAATAGTTGATCCGGCCGAATTTTGAGTTCAGTTCCTTGACATCTGTTACACGTTTTCCATTTCTGGTAGCCTCGCCGATTGGAAGCCATCCCGCAATGATTCCAACACGAACCCACTCCGGGTCTCTGCCGTATACCCGCGCTGCTACACGAACCGGAACAGATCCCATTTTTAATCTAACTTTGTCCATTCTATCGTACTCCTTTTGTGTTACTCTAGGAGCGTTTAAATACGTTCCCAGGCTCAAAAGGATATTACCGACAAAAATAGTCCCCTGCGTGCTGTATTTTATCTTTTTCGTCGTGAAGGATTGACAGGCCAGATTGAATCGTTTAACCTAGAATAGCTCTTCAAAAGAAAAAAGCCCGGAAATCCGAGCTTTTTCTGTGCTTTAGTACGTTTTATTACGCTTTATTCTTCGTCTTTCCATTCGTAGCCGGTCTGCTCATAGAGGAGTTTAGGTGAAATATAGTAGTTGATCCTACCAAATTTTGAATTCAGCTCCTTAACATCGGTTACGCATCTCCCGTTTCGTGTAGCACGCCCAATCGGCAGCCACCCGGCTATAATTCCAACACGGACCCACTCCGGGTCTCTGCCGTATACCTTCGCGGCAACCCTCACTGGGACTGAGCCGCATCTAAACGCTGTCTGCTGCATAGCATCAACCTCCATATGTATTTTTATACATTATATAGCGTTTATATTCATCCGTCAAGTGCATAAATGAAAGGAGTTCATCATGCTAACAACATGCCCCGAATGCAATCTTCAAGTCAGTGATAAAGCATTCATTTGTCCTCATTGCGGCTATCCGCTAAAAGAAGATTCCGTTCCAGCCCGCCCCCGAAAATCAAATAAACACCGCCGTCTCCCAAATGGCTTCGGTCAGATCTCCGAAGTAAAAAATCGGAATCTTCGCAAGCCATTCCGCGCCATGGTCACCCTCGGCTTTTCCGAAGATGGAAAAATCATTACAAAGCCGCTCAAGCCCCAAGGCTATTTTGAAACCTATAACGACGCCTATCAGGCGCTGGTGGAATATCACAAGGACCCGTACAATCTTGATAAGTTTATCACCATGGATGAACTTTTCGAGGAATGGATCAAGGTTCATTGTAAAGACGAGCCGGGCACAGCCGCCACATATCGTTCACGGTGGAAATATATCAGCTCTCTACATCCATATCCGGCCAGAACTGTAAGAGTCCGTCATCTTATCAGTGCGATCAATGAAGGTTACGTCATGAAAGGCAATACGAAGCAGCCTATCCCCCGAACGATAAAGCCTGCCATCAAATCCATGCTGAATATGCTGTTCGACTATGCTGTTCAAAACGAAATTGCCGATAAAAACTACGCCCGCCTGTTCACCCTTGATAATAAAGATGGTGTTACCGAGGTTGAGAATGAGCACATTCCCTATCTGGATGGTGAGGTGGACTTGCTGTGGAAGTATAGAAAGTCTTACCCGATTGCTCAGATCACGCTGATCCAGATTTATTCCGGCTGGAGACCGCAGGAACTTATGGACCTCAAACTGACTGATGTTGACCTTGAAAAGCGAACCTTTACGGGTGGTTTGAAAACACGTGCCGGACGTAATCGTACCGTTCCAATTCATCCCAAAATTTACGATATGGTCGCTGCCTGGTATCATAAATCGGAAGAAGTTCACTGTAAATATCTTTTTTGTGCCCCTGAGACCAAGACGAGCACCCGGTATACCTATTATATCTACAACCGGTATGTTCGCCAGTTCAATAAAATGCGCGATGCTTTGGGCCTTGACCCCCGGCATCGTCCTCATGATGGCCGCGTTCAGTTCGTCACCATGGCAAAGAAAGCCGGTGTAGATGAGTATGTCATTAAAAAGATTGTCGGCCACTATATTGATGATGTGACGGAAAAGTCGTATACTAAGAGAGATATCGAATGGATTCGAGCTGAAATGGAGAAGATCGAATAATCCATTCTTTCCGGTGTAGGAGTATGATGTAGAAGTAGTGTAGGAAAAGTGTAGGAGTTTGACGTTTTTGCTCAACTTTTTCTGGTGCTTTTCAAGTTTAAAATATCGCATGTTCGTCATTTCGTGCAATACATCGTACCAGCCTGGATTTTGTGCTATTATTTTAGGAGAAAAAGCGTTTCGATTTGTGAATAAAATATCATACTGTTTCTGAGGGAGATCACCGCCATGGATTGGGATACACTAAAAACGGAATGCCTTGCGTGCACCCGGTGCGAGTTGTGCCAGACCCGCACCAATGTGGTGTTTGGTCAGGGCGTGCAGAATGCCGAAGTGCTGTTCGTGGGCGAAGGCCCGGGCCAGAGCGAGGACGAGCAGGGCCTGCCTTTTGTGGGCCGCAGCGGCCAGCTGTTGGACAAATACCTGTTTGCCATTGATCTGAATCGCAGCCAGAACTGTTATATCGCCAATATCGTCAAGTGCCGCCCGCCACACAACCGTGACCCGCTGCCCGCCGAAAGCGAAGCCTGCATGCCCTGGCTGCGGGAACAGTTCAAGCTGCTGAAACCGAAGATCGTGGTGTGCCTTGGCCGCATTGCCGCACAGCGGATGATCCGTAAAGATTTTTCGGTCACCAAGGAGCACGGTCAGTTCATTGAAAAAGGCGGCATCCTGTTCATGGGCACCTTCCACCCGGCCGCCTTACTGCGCAGCCCGCAGAACAAACCTGCGGCCTTTGCAGATTTCGTTGCCCTGCGGGAAACGATCGAAAAAGTGTGTGACCATACCTATCAATAAGAACCAAACACCCCTCTTTTGCATACTCTAAAACAAAAGCGAGGTGTTTACTATGGAAACCACACGGCACGATTCTATTGATTTTTTTCTGGGCGCTACCACGCCTGCCGGTTTCAAGGGCTATTTTGAACCGCTGCGCCGCGAACCCGGGATGCAGATGTATCTGATCAAAAGCGGGCCCGGCTGCGGCAAATCCACTCTGATGAAACGGCTTGCCCGTGCAGCGGAGCAGTGCGGCGAGCTGACCCAGCGCATCCACTGCGCCAGCGACCCGGACAGCCTGGACGGTGTGATCCTGCCCGGGCAGCACCGGGCCATCGTGGACGCTACGGCTCCCCATGTGGTGGAACCGGATGCCCCCGGCGCAGACGAAGTGGTAGTGAGCCTTTACCACACCATCAACGCGGAAAAGCTGCACCAGAACACCGGCGAGATCAAAGCGCTGTTTGCGCGCAATGCCATGCTCCGCAGCCGGGCGGCACGGTATATTGCTTCGGCTGGCAGCCTTTTGCTGGACAGCCGCCGGGCTGAGGCCTGCAGCGCCAACTTTGAAAAAGTGCGCCGCTACGTAAAGCGTTTGTGTGCCCGTGTACTGCCGCGTACTGAGGGCATCGGCAGCGAGGAGCTGCGGCTGCTTTCTGCCGTCACGCCCAAGGGCGAGGTATTTTACCAGAGCACCGCACAGGCCCTTGCCAGCAGATTCATCGTGTTCCGGGACGATTACGGTGCCGTCTCACGGCTTTTGCTGGAGCTGATCCGTGCCGAGGCACTGACCCGGGGCTATCACCTTATCACCTGCCCCTGCGCCATGCACCCGGAGGACAAGATCGATCACATCCTCATCCCGGAACTGGGGCTTGCATTCCTCACCGATAACCGCTGGCACCCGGTACAGCTGCCCGGCGTTCAGGCGGTGCGGTGCACCCGCTTCCTTGACCGGGAAAATCTGGCCGGTTACCGTGCGCGGCTACGGTTCAACGAGCGTGCCGCTGCAGAGCTTCTGGAGCAGGCCAGCGCACTGATGGCGCAGGCCAAGAGCTGCCACGATGAGCTGGAGACTTACTACCGTGCGGCAGTGGATTTTGGCAAAGTGGATGAAGCCGCCACGGAATGCATGGAGATGTTCGGTTTGGCATAAAATAGCATCCTCATCCGCAGCAGGAAGTCATTCAACAAAAAGGAGGTGAAGCACTTTGGAATCTATCCGTCTGCCCATCCGTCAGCTGGTGGAGTTTCTGCTGCGCACTGGCAGCATCGACAGCCGTTTTACCGGTTTTGACCGTGCATTGGAAGGCGCACGCATCCATCGCAAGCTGCAAAAAGCTGCCGGCGAGGGTTATCAGGCCGAAGTGTTTCTTTCCTCCGATCATGAAATCGACGGCATCGTGTTCACGCTGGAAGGCCGCGCTGACGGTATCTTCACAAATGAAGCCGGCACGGTGGTCATCGACGAGATCAAAACCACCACTATGCCTTTTGAAGCCATCACTGAGGATATGAATCCCTGCCATTGGGCACAGGGCATGGTATACGGTGCCATTTACGCCGCACAGCAAAACCTGCCGGAAATGGACATTCAGCTCACCTATTATCAGGTGGATACGAATCAGATCATCCGCTTTGTACGCCATTTTTCGCAGCGGGAGCTGGAGCAATTCCTGCACAAACTTTTATGCCAGTACGCGCCTTGGGCACAGCGGCAGCTGCGCTGGGCCGAAGTCCGCATGCAAAGTCTTGCGGCACTGCAATTTCCGTTCGCACAGTACCGTCCCGGACAGCGGGCACTGGCGGGCGAAGTATACCGCGCCTGCCGTACCGGCAAAAACGCCGACCACAAGGGCAGCACCCGGCTTTTCTGTCAGGCCCCCACTGGCATTGGCAAAACAATGAGCGCGCTTTTCCCCGCTTTAAAAGCTATGGCCGAGGGCAGCGGCGAAAAACTGTTTTATCTCACCGCCCGCAACACGACGCAGGCCGCCGCCGAAGATGCACTTACCCGCCTGCACACAACACAGCCCGGCCTTGCTCTGCGCAGTGTAACTCTGACCGCAAAGGAAAAAGTCTGCCTGCACCCGGACGCAGAGGGACATCCGGCCTGCCTGCCGGAGCTTTGTCCTTACGCTAACGGCTACTACAACCGCATCAAGGATGCACTGGCTGCCCTGCTGGACAGCCCCGGCAGTTTCAGCCGTGCAGCACTTGCCGACACCGCAAAGCAGTTTTCGGTCTGCCCTTTTGAGCTGGGGCTGGATCTGAGCGAGTGGTGTGATGTGATCATCGGGGATTACAACTACCTGTTTGACCCGGTGGTGCATCTCCGACGTTTTTTCGATGTGCCCGGCGACTGGCTGTTTTTGATCGACGAAGCACACAATCTGCCAGACCGCGCCCGGGCCATGTATTCCGCACACTTTTGCAAAAGCAGCCTGACCGATGCAAAGCGTTCCCTTGGCAAAGGCAAAAGTGCACTTAAAACAGCACTGACCCGTGCCGACAAAACATTTCTGGAAGCACGGAAGGCCTGCGTGCGGCTTGCTCCGCACCGCAGTCAGACCGGTGCGCCGGAAACCGACACAATGCAGACCAGCCTTTTGGCAGAAGATGCCCCGCCTGCTTTTGAGCTGCCGCAGCCGCTGTACGCGCAGGACGGCACCGTGTTTTTACAGGAACTGCCGTCTACCCTGCTCAGCCCGCTGCGGACGATACAGGCCCCTTTGCAGGACTGGCTGGAAGCAAACCCGGATGCCGAGGCCCATGCCCAGCTGCTGGAGCTTTTCTTTGCAATACAGGGCATCACCCGCGCCGCCGAGCGGTATGACAGCCACTTTGTCACCCAGCTTTCCGCCCATGGGAGCGAATTGGAGCTTGAACTTTTGTGTCTGGACCCAGCTCCTTTTGTGGACGCAAGCCTTGCAACGGGGCGCAGTGCAGCCCTGTTCAGTGCCACCCTTACTCCGCCGGGCTACTATCGGAGCGTGCTGGGCTGTTCAGACGCCCGGGCCGTGGCTTTGGAAAGCCCTTTCCCAGCAGAAAATCTCGGTCTTTATTGCCTGCCGAATATCTCCACCCGCTACCGTGACCGCGAAGCCAGCGTGCAGGCCGTTTCGGATGCGCTGGCACGGATGGCCGAGAGCAGAACCGGAAATTACATGGCTTTTTTCCCAAGCTATGCCTACCTGCGGCAGGTACACGAAGATTTTGCCGCACGATATCCTTCCCTGCGCACTCTGGTGCAGGAAAGCCGTTTGGACGATGCCGCACGGACGGAGTTTCTTGCCCAGTTTGTGCCGCATCCCACGGAAACTCTGCTGGGGTTTGGCGTAATGGGCGGCATCTTTGGTGAAGGTATAGACCTTGCAGGCTCAAGGCTCATCGGCTGTGCCATCGTGGGCGTAGGCCTGCCGCAGGTGAACCCCCGGCAGGAAATGCTGCGCCGCTACTACGACACGCAGAAAGGCTCCGGCTTTGACTACGCCTACCGCTACCCCGGCATGAATAAGGTGCTGCAGGCGGCCGGGCGGGTAATCCGCACGCCGGAAGATAAAGGCATCGTACTTTTGCTGGACGACCGCTTTGCCCAGCCGGAGTACACCCGACTGTTCCCTCCTCACTGGCGGCATATCCGGTACCTGCGCAACTGTAGCGAGCTGACGGAAGAACTGCAGCGTTTCTGGCATAAAAAATGAGAAGCCGTGAAAACGGCTTCTCATTTTTTTGCTTGTCAGTTTTTACTTCAGACTGCTCCATGCAGGCATATCCGTACGCAGCTTTTCCCACATGGGCATTGCCGTACCGGCCTGTCTGCGCAAAGCTTCAAAAGCATCGTCCAGATACTTCATTTCGCCCACTGCGTGCATGGCGTGGTCGGACGCACACAGCTTGCCCAGCGGCGTTTTGGCCATGGCAAACACCATGGCTTCCATACGGCGGCGGCCCGGTGCACCGGGTTTGTAATAATCGGTATTTTCGGCGTCATTCACCGGGATGCCTGCATCCTTCAGCATCAGGCAGGCTTCGTAAGCGGCATCCAGAATGGCCCCGCGCTGCTGCTTGGTAGCCCTGTGCAGGTCGCCGTTGCAGGCGTAGCACACATAGCACACCGGCAGAATGAGCGCAATATGGCATTTGAGCCATTCGTCCATATCGCCGTAGAAGGTCAGCTTATACTTTGTGCCGTCAAATGCAGTCTTGAGCCGTGTGCGGAAGGTGCCGGAAAGCGGCGTAGTGGCACCGCCCACCGTCATACTGGGGCTCGTGTATACGCTGACCACATGATCGTGTTCGCGATGGCCGGCCGTGCCCTGAAAGCCGAATGCGATCTTATCTGCCGGGCGCTGCATGAATTCCAGCACCTGTTTTGCATGGGGGTCGTTGCCCACGAACACAAAGTACTGACTTTTGTTCGCCTTGAGCACAGGGAGAACTTCCGGCAGCTGGCCAGCCTGCATGACCACAAAAACGAGGTCATAAAAATCATCCGGCTCAAGCGTGTCGATGGTCTTTATGCGCTCTGTTGTGGTTTTACGCTGCAGCCAGTGGCGGATGACCAGGCCCTTCTGGTCGATCATTTCCTTCCACTCACCGCGTGCAAGCAGTGTGACGACGTTCTTTTTGTTCTGCATCAGCACATGGGCCAGTTCGCAGCCTAAAACGCCTGCACCGTAAACCAGGATCCTCATTCCGATACGCCTCCCTTATGTGTGTTAAGGTTTGCTTACTTTTTCAAAAACGAGAAAAAGCCCTTTTTCTCGTAAGGTGCACTCTTTACGCCCTTGACTTCATAACCGGTTGCATTGATGGCATCGCGCAGTTTCTGCTCGTCCAGCGGCTGCTCCGAGTGGATCACCGTCTGGCCCTTGGCCTGCGAAGATGCAACCTTTTTTGCCTCCGGGAATGCCTTGCGCACGGCTTCGTTGACATGGCTCTCACACATGCCGCACATCATACCATCTACTTTTACGATCGTTTCAATCATTTTATTCCCCTCCAGATCTTGTGCGTGCATCCGCCCATCTGCACAGGGGATGTTAGGAAGTGCTAACCGTCGCTTCAAACAAAACGCCGCCAGGGCCTGCCCCGGCAGCGGTGCGGAGCGGTTCCCTGCTTGATCGTGGGTCTGCTCAAAAAATGCACACATGGTTTTATGCATTCATCATATCACACTGGTGGGATAAATGCAAGGCAAAAAATACCCCTTGCCGGTGTTTTGCCTGTTTCAATATTCAATGCCCTGCCGGGCGGCAATGCCTTTCTGGTACGGGTGACGGCGACATTTCATTTCGGTCACGTAATCGGCGGCTTCCAGCATCCATTGCGGCGCAGCGTGGGCCGTCAGCACACACTCCTGCCCTGCAGGCCGGGCCAGCACAGCTTTTTGCAGCAGATCCTTATCCACCATATCCAGTTCCCACGCACTGCCCGCTTCGTCCAGAATGAGCAGGTCGGCTTCTTCCGCCATGGCTGCAGCAAGGTTTGCATTTTGCAGCTGGCGGGTAGCAGCCTTTTCCGCTTCGTTCATCTGGAACACGAATTTCTGCCCGGCTTTGCCCCGGTACACCTTTGCGCCCAGTTGCTCCAAAAGTGGAACTTCGCCGCTCTTGCCGCCTTTGAGAAACTGCAAAATCACCACTTTTTTTCCGCTGCCCAGCGCCCGCAGAGCAAGGCCCATAGCAGCAGTGGTCTTGCCCTTGCCATCGCCATAATAAAGATGTAAAAGCCCGGTATGTTCCATGGTCTGCACTCCTTTTGTTTCTGGTTTTATGGTAGCATAAAAAGTGCAAAAAAGAAAGAGGAAGAGCCGCAAAGCTCTTCCTCTTCTGCTCTTGAAATGCTGCTTACTGATACAGCGGGAAGTCGTGGGTCAGCTTGAGCACACGGGCACTGATCTCGTCCTTCTTCTCGTCGTAGTGCCAGATGCAGTCCGCAATGCAGTCGGCGATCACCTTCATCTCGGCGGTGCCCATGCCGCGGGTGGTGACAGCCGGGGTGCCCAGACGGACGCCGGAGGTGACGAATGGGCTGCGGGTCTCGCCCGGGACGGTGTTTTTGTTGGCGGTGATGTGTACGCTGTCCAGACGGGCTTCCAGCTCCTTACCGGTGCACTCCTCGTCGCGCAGATCGATCAGCATCAGGTGGTTGTCGGTGCCGCCGGACACCAGCTTGACGCCGCGTGCCTGCAGCTCAGCAGCCAGTGCCTGTGCGTTCTCCACGATCTTGCGTGCATATTCCTTGAACTCAGGCTTGAGAGCCTCGCCGAAGCAGACAGCCTTTGCGGCAATGACATGTTCCAGCGGGCCGCCCTGGGTGCCGGGGAACACGGCAGAGTTGATGCGCTTTGCAATAATTGGGTTGTTGGTGAGAATCAGGCCGCCGCGGGGGCCGCGCAGGGTCTTGTGGGTGGTGGTGGTAACAACATCTGCATAGGGCACAGGGCTCTGATGCTGACCGCCTGCCACCAGACCGGCAATGTGAGCCATATCCACCATCAGGAAGGCACCATAGCCGTGGGCGATTTCGGCGATCTTCTGGAAATCAATAGCGCGGGGATATGCGGATGCACCGGCCACGATCAGCTTGGGGCGCACCTTCTTGACCTGCTTTTCCAGCTCCACGTAATCGATGACGCCATCAGCATTGACGCCGTAGGAAACGAAATTGTAGTTCTTGCCGGACATATTCACCGGAGAACCGTGGGTCAGGTGGCCGCCCTGAGACAGATCCATGCCCATGACGGTATCACCCAGATTCAGCAGAGCAAAGTAAACCGCCAGATTTGCCTGTGCACCGGAGTGCGGCTGAACATTGGCATACTTTGCACCGAACAGCTTGCAGGCGCGCTCAATGGCGATGTTCTCCACCTCGTCCACGTAGACGCAGCCGCCGTAGTAGCGCTTGCCGGGCAGGCCCTCGGCGTACTTGTTGGTGAGCACGCTGCCCATTGCAGCCATCACAGCCGGGGAGACGATGTTCTCGCTGGCGATCAGCTCAATGTTCTGGCGCTGACGATTCAGCTCGCGGTCCATGGCTGCGGCCAGCTCCGGGTCTACGGTGTTTACCAGACCGATGGTGTCCATCATTTCGTTGTACATAATATTAACCCCTCTCATTGCCCGGGGATGCCGGGCTCCTGATATCTCCAAGCCACTCTGCTCCGCGCACGAACCGAATCGCTTTTTATTATCATAGCAGAAAGCTGCAAAACCTTCAACTTCCATTTTGACAAAAGGCTTGCTTTTTTCGCCTGAAGTGTTTATTATACTTGTATAAAAATGCAGTGCTGTTTTTGTATATTTTTCAAGTTAGTCAGGCCATAAATGAATTGAGGTGTTTTCCGGTGACGGTCAGCGAAGAAAAACAGGCCCAGCGCCGGGCAGGCCGTGCCGCCCGCAAGGCACTGCCGCCGGAAGTGCGCGCCGCTGCAAATGCGGCGCTGTGTGCGAACCTCTGGCAGCTGAGTGCCGTGCAGAACGCCCGCACCATTTTGCTGTATGCAGCTTTCGGGGCTGAAGCCGACCTTGCCGCCTTTGCCGAAAAGGCAGCAGCCCGGGGCAAACGGCTCGCCTACCCGGTGTGCGGCGAGGGCTTTTCCCTCACCGCCGCCGTACCCGGCCCGGACGGCTGGGAAGTGGGGCAATATGACATCCGCACGCCCATCCTGAGTCGTTCAGAGCTTTTGCAGCCGGAACAGCTGGATCTCGTGCTGGTGCCCTGTACCGCCTTTGACGCGGAATGCTTCCGGGTAGGCATGGGCAAGGGCTACTATGACCGCTATCTTCCCCGCTGCAAAAACGCGGTGAAGATCGGCATTGCATTTGAAGCTCAGCGGGTGGAACATGCCGCCGTGGATGAGCATGACCAGCGGCTGGACGTCTATGTAACAGAGAGGGGTATTTACCAATGGAAATGACCAAACTGAGCTGTGAGGAATTTCTTGCAGAATTGGCCGACAAAGCACCAACGCCGGGCGGCGGCGGTGCTGCGGCGCTGGTAGGTGCTGCCGGTGTGGCACTGGGCAATATGGTAGGCAATCTGACCACCGGCAAAAAGAAATACGCCGCAGTGGAAGCAGACATTCAGGCTCTGAATGCGAAGGCCGATGCCCTGCGCCGGGAGCTGGAAGCACTGGTACAGGCAGATGCCGAAGCTTTTGCACCGCTGGCTGCAGCCTACGGCCTGCCGAAGGACACACCGGAGCAGGCCGCGCACAAGGCCGCCGTGCTGGAAAAAGCACTGGATGCTGCCTGTGCCGTGCCGCTGCAGATCATGGCAAAGTGCGCCGAGGGCATCGCCCTTGTGGAAGAATACGCCGACAAGGGCAGTGTGATGGCGGTTTCGGATGCAGGCTGTGCTGCGGCCCTGTGCAAAGCCGCACTGCAGGCTGCAAGCCTGAACGTGTTCATCAACACAAAGCTGATGGCTGACCGCGTCCATGCTGCCGAGCTGGATGCAAAAGCAGACAAACTGCTGGATGAATTTGTGCCAAAAGCAGATGCCGTGTTCGTATCCGTGACAGACAAATTGCGAAACAAGTGAGGGGGAAACATTATGGCAACGATTTTAAAAGGTGCGCCGGTAGTGGCCGTCATGAACGAGCGCAACGCCGCTCTGTGCGAACAGCTGAAAGCCAAAGGCATCGTGCCTACACTGGCCGTGGTGCGCGTGGGGGAACGTGAAGACGACCTTTCCTATGAACGGGGCGTCATGACCCGCTGCGGCAAAGTTGGCGTGGAAGTAAAGCAGTTCCTGCTGCCCGCAGACGCCACGCAGGATGACCTGTTAAAGGTGCTTGCCGAAGTAAACACAGATGATGCCATCCATGGATGCCTTTTGTTCCGTCCCCTGCCCAAACAGTTTGATGACCGCACTGTCCGTGCAGCTCTGGCCCCGGAAAAGGACATTGACGGCATCACGGACGGCTCGCTGGCCGGTGTGTTCACCAACACAGACCTCGGCTATGCCCCCTGCACCGCACAGGCCTGCCTGGAAATTTTGAAGTATTATAACATTCCGCTCTCCGGCAAACGCGCCGTGGTGGTGGGCCGCAGTCTTGTGGTGGGCAAACCCGCCGCCATGATGCTGGATCGTGAAAACGCCACTGTGACCATCTGCAACTCCCGCACGCAGAACCTGCCCGCCATTTGTAAGGAGGCTGACGTTGTGGTAGTCGCCATGGGCAAAATGGGTGCTGTGAGTGCTGACTGCCTGCGGGAAGGCCAGACCGTTGTGGATGTGGGCATCCATGTGAACGAAGAGGGCAAATTGTGCGGCGATGTGAAGTTCAGCGAAGCAGAGCCTGTCGTAGATGCCATCACGCCCGTACCCGGCGGCGTGGGCACCGTGACCACCTCGGTGCTGGTGGGCCATGTGGTGCAGGCTGCAGCCAAAAAGGCCGGCATCTGATTTATACATATCGATATGCAAAAAGGACGTCTGACAGAAAATCAGGCGTCCTTTTGTTTTGTCTTGTTTTCGTTTTTAGCCGCGGACGATGAGCAGCAGCAGGGCCGATGCCACACACTGCAGGATCAGCCAGCGGGCCACCACTTGCTCGTCACTCCAGCCCTTGTTCTTGCGGGCATGGTCGTGCAGAGGGGTGCGGGTGTTCTTAAGGATGGAGATGTGCAGGAAGCGCTTCAGACTGATCTTGATGATGCCCAGGCTGCCATCCACAATAAACACGATTGCCGCCAGCAGGAAGGCAAACGGATGGCCGCATTTGAGGGACAACATGGCAATGAAGAAACCCATTGCACGGCTGCCGGCATCGCCCATCAGCAGGCTGGAAGGCTTTGCGTTGGACCACAGATAGGCAAGCAGCGCACCCATGAACACCACACCGGCAGTGGCATATTCGCCAAGCTCGGTCTTGTAGGCCAGCAGATAAGTGCCGATGGTCACCACTGCAACACTGGCCGAAAGGCCATCCACACCGTCGGTGCAGTTGACCACATTGATGCTGGCCCAGATCAGAATGACGATCAGCAGCAGATACACCGCATACGGCAGCGTAAAGCTCCACTGCAGGAAGTTCACGCCGCAGCCATTGAAGTTCAGATAGGTCACGCCCGCCACCGCAGCAATGACAAAATCGATGATTCCCTTTTTGTATTCATTCCAGGCGGTCTCGGCGGCATCGTCAAAGTAGCCGGACAGCATGGACGCAATGAGCAGCATGGTGTAGATGATGTACTCCACCTTGAACGGCAGGAATGCCAGCGATACCAGCGCAATGCACAGCACAAAAATCAGGCCGGAGCCGCGGGCCTTGCCTTTGGAAAGTGCGCCGTTCACCGCAAATTCGCGGCCATGGTCGTGCGGAAGTTTATCGTGAAAAACAGAATCCATCAGGGCCGTAAGGGCAAAGGCCAGCAGGAATGCCAGAGCATCCACGCCGCGCTGTCCCACGACCGAAAGCAGCCATTCGATCATATTCAAAGTTCCTCTTTCTTTCTTACTTGTGAGAGAAGTGTATCACGCTGTTCATAAAAAATCAATCACTCACAGAGAAAAATGTGCCTTTGATTGACTTTTACCGGCAGGGCACTTATAATAGTATATTAGTTTGTCAAATTTTGTCCTGTTTTATTTCGAATCGTGAAATGCACTTTTCGGTCACGACTCTTCTCGTGAAAAATCCGCAGATTTTTCAAAACTGCAAATAAAAAACCATTTTTCCGCTGAATATGGCAAAGCGTACGCGGAGCCATTCTAAATGTATATTAGGATAAGGAGAACCAATGTCCATTTCCCTTGAGCAGCTTTCGGCTCAGATGCGCCGGGGCGAACAGGTACCGCTGCGGCACACCATGCAGGTGGTGCTCACCCTGAGCATTCCGTCCATCTTGCAGCAGATCGTAGTGACAGCGGTGGAGTATATTGATGCGGCCATGGTGGGCCACATTGGTGCATCGGCCACGGCGTCCATCGGCATCGTCAGTTCCAGCACATGGCTCATGCACGGGATGCTGGCCGGACTTTACATGTCCTTTGCCATTCAGGTGGCGCAGTATCTGGGCGCTGACCGGCAGACCGACGCACGCGGCGTGCTGCGCCAGTCTATGATCTTCAACCTTGTGGTGGGCCTTGCAGCTGCAGCCTTTGGCATCGGCATCAGCCGTTTCCTGCCCGGCTGGCTGGGCGCAGACCCATCCTTGCAGGCGGATGCATCGGCTTACTTTGCCATCTGGTCGGCTTCCCTGCCCTTTTTGATGATCATGGGCACCTATTCCTCCATGCTGCGCTCCTCCGGCGACGCCTTGACGCCGGGCCTTATCAGCGTGCTGACCTGTGTGCTGGATGTGGTCTTTAACTTCTTCCTCATCAACCCCACCCGGCAGATGGTAGTTCTGGGCCGCACCATGACGGTATGGGGCCTTGGCTGGGGTGTACCGGGCGCGGCGCTGGGCACAGCCCTTGCCACCGCCATCAGCGGCGTGCTGACGCTGGCGCTGCTTTTGCTGCGGGACGGCCCGCTGTGCATCCGCAAACCCGGCTCCTGGCGCATCACCAAAGCCTGCCTGCATAACCTGTGGAAGGTGGGCGCACCGCTGGCTGCAGAGCGCGCGGCACTTTCCTCTGCGCAGGTGCTGCTCATCCGCATCGTGTCCGGCCTTGGCACCACCGCCATTGCCGCCAACAGCCTGGGCGTGAGCGCCGAAAGCCTGTGCTACATGGCGGGCTACGGCATTCAGGACGCCTCCCTTGCGCTGGTGGGACAGGCCGTAGGTGCCAACCGCCGGGATATGGCCAAACGCTTTGCATGGCTGTGCACCGGCATGGGTATGGGCATCATGGCGCTGACCGGCATTGGCATGTATCTGTTTGCGCCCAACCTGATGGGCATTTTCACCGCAGACGCAGCAGTCATTGCACTGGGCGCACAGGTGCTGCGCATTGAGGCGCTGGCCGAGCCGATGTTCGGTGCCAGCATCGTGGCCAGCGGTGCCATGCAGGGCGCGGGCGACAGCACCGGCTGCTTTGTGCTGAACCTTGTGAGCATGTGGGGCATCCGGCTTACCCTCGCTTCCCTGCTGGCCCCGCATTTTGGGCTGGTGGGCGTATGGGTGGCCATGAGCTTTGAACTGACCATGCGCGGCGTGCTGTTCCTTGTACGGCTGGCACGCGGCAGATGGCTGGATAAAGGGGCTTTGGCGTAATGCAATGATGTTTGCTTTGCAAATGATGTTTCTGCTGAAATGATGTTTTGCGGACGCAAAATGATGTGCGCTGCGGCGCATGAGGAAACCAGAGGAACCGGAATATTTCGGGTTTTACTACAGCACAAAAAGGCATCTGCCACGCATAGTGATGCGTATCCGGCAGATGCCTTTTCTGGTTTTTAGCAGGAGCGATTCGGTCTAAAATCCTCATGCGCCGCAGCGCACATCATTTGTGAAACAAACATCCTCCCGTAAGGGCCTCATTTTGCAAAGCAAAACCTCATTTCACTTGCGGCCGTGCAGGATGGGAGACAGCGGCTTGTAGATCAGCATGCACAGCACGGCATCCAGCAGGCCCTTGACCAGCGTGAAGGGCATATTAAAGATCACAAGGCACTTGATAAGGCTGTCTGCCGAAGGCAGGATGGCCTGATACATCCCGAGGATGGCTTCCAGCGGCATATGATAGAACTGCACGTAAGCCGGATAGGTGATGAAGTAGTTGGACGGCACACTAAAGACGGCCATGGCTGCTGCACCTGCAACAGCACCAATGATGGCGGTCTTGCGGCTCTTGTGGTGCTTATAAATAAAACCTGCCACTGCGGAGAACACCGCACCCAGCATGAAGTTGCACAGCTCACCGACACCGGCCGTGGAGGTACCCTTGATGATGATGTGCAGCAGGTTCTTCATGAAGCTGATGACTACGCCGTACACCGGGCCGAGGGCAAAGGCACCCAGCAGGGCGGGCAAATCAGAGAAATCCATCTTGACGAAGGACGGGATGAGCATCGGGATGGGGAACTCGATGAACATCAGGATAAAGGCCACCGCGCTGAGCATGGCAGCAACGGTGAGGTCATGGGTGGTACTTTTTTTCATGATATGATCCTTCCCGGGCAAAAGCCCTTGCAAAATTGTTCCGAAAGCTCTTTTCGTATGTTGTTCTGGAACGGGAAGGACAAACAGAAAAGCGCCCTGCTGCAACAAAAAACACTGCAACAGGGCGCGTAGACAACAATTTGCCTGCCGTTTCTTGCATCCGGACTATACCGTTGGTCCCGGAGTTGCACCGGGTCAGCACCCTTGCGGGTGGTCGCGGACTTTACCGCCAGTGGGGAATCACACCCCGCCCTGAAACGAACTTTCTGGCACAGAGTATAACGTGGACGCCCTGCCTTGTCAAGAGGGCAGTTTTAAATTTGTGCAGATTTTATCAAAGTAGTTCTTTTGCAGTTTTATCCCCACTCTGCCTTGCCCCGGCTGGTGCAGTATGGTATCATAAATGGGTCGTATAAAATTCAGGAGGTTCTCATGATTTTTTCCATTCGTGATCTTTCGTTCGAGCTGGGCTCCCTGTTTCTGGAAGGCTGGCTGGCACTGGCCGCACGGGCCGTGTGCGCCCTGCTCATCCTGCTGGCTGCATGGCTGGTGCGCCGCTGGCTGAACAAAAAAGGCATTCCCGCCCTGCTGGCCCGCAAGTGGCATTTTACCGGCACGCCCATTCTGCTGCGCAGCTTTGCAGTGCCCATCCAGCGTATGTGCACCGCCGTGGGTGTATATCTGGCCGCAGCTTCCCTGCCATGGGCCATCCCCGGCGTGGCCAAGCTGCTGTTGGTCTGCTTCCGCCTCGTCATGACTCTGCTTGCCTGCGAAGGCCTGTATGCAGCCTCCGACCTGGCTGATCTGCTGCTGGCCTCCTGCAGCCCGGAGATCCGCTCCAACAAGACCCTGTGCTCCCTGCTGGACACTACCTACAAGGTGCTGGTGATCGTGCTGTGTGTAGCCGCACTGGCACAGGAAGTGGGTTTTCCCATTGGCAGCATCGTCGCTGGTGCCGGGCTTATCGGTCTGACCATCTCGCTGGCTGCGCAGGAAAGCGCCAGCAACCTGTTCTCGGGCATCGTGATCCTGCTGGACAAGCCCTTCTCTGTGGGCGACTGGATCACCGTTGGCGATGTGGAAGGCGAAGTGATTGATATCAATTTCCGCTCCACCCGCATCCGTTCGCTGGATAAGACCATCAACGTGGTGACCAACAGCAAGATCTGCTCTTCTACCGTACAAAATGCCGCCCTGCGCACCATGCGGCCCTACAAATTCAACCTGGGCGTTACCTACGGAACTGCCCGCCCGCAGCTGGAAACGCTGATGCATGACATTCAGGCCATGCTGGACGCAAGCCCATATACGAACAAGGGCACCAATATCGTACAGCTGGCAGGCTTTGGCGATTCCAGCATCAACATTCTGGTTTCGGCCTATCTGCTGACCAATGACTACACAGAATTCCTGCAGATGCAGAACGATCTGAACCTGAACATTATGGATATCATGCAGGCGGACGGCGTGGACTTTGCGTTCCCTTCTACCAGCGTGTATATCGAAAAGAACTGATCTCTTACAAAAAGCTGCAGCCCCCAAAAAGGCTGCAGTTTTTCTTTTACAACGCCACATCCAGTGCCATCATCAGCGCAAAGCCCAGCACGATGCTGATGACGCCTGCCGGTTCGTCCCCTTCCACCGCCTGCGGGATCATTTCCTGTGCGGTCACACACACCATGCAGCCTGCCGCTGCACTGAGCAGCCACGGCAAAGCAGCGCTGACCCACTCGGCCAGAGCAAAGGCCAGCAATGCTCCCAGCGGTTCCACCAGACCGGACGCCGCACCGGCCCAAAACGCCTGACTGCGGGTACGGCCATGATGCACCAGCGGCAGGCTGACCGCCGCACCTTCCGGGATATTCTGCAGGCCGATCCCAAGGCTCAGCGCCAAGGCACCGCTGATGGCATCCGGCTCACGGGTGAGGGCCAGCGCGGCGGCAAGGCCGGCCACCATGCCCTCGGGCAGATTATGCAATGTAACCGCCAGCACCATGCGTCCGCCATGCTGCACACCACCTGCCAGAAGCTGCCCGGCAAACTGCTCCACCTGCAAAAGCCCCACTGCGCCCAGCACAAGCCCCGCTGCCGATGGGATCCACGCCGGCAGCGGCAGGCTCTGTGCGCGCTGGATGGCAGGCAGCAAAAGGCTCCACACACTGGCTGCCAGCATGATGCCTGCTGCCATGCCGCACAGAATGCGCTGCGTGCAGGGCCTTGACTGTCGGCGCAGCAAAAACACGCCTGCCGCGCCCAGCGTGGTGCACGCTGCCGGGAACAGCAGCACCCACGCGGTGAAAACGATCTGGTTCAAGATGCACTCCCCCTTTGCTCCGGTGTATGTGCACGGGAGCAAAAAGGTGCAGAAAGGCCCGTCACACCGGGTTTTGTGTGACGGGCCTTTTATCAGAACGCGATAGCGTCCTCTTCACTGCCAAAGGGCAGCCCGGTGGCCGAGTTGATTGACGGAACCGCTGCGTTCTCGGCATTTTCCTTTACGCTGCACACCACCGCATTGGCAAGCACGTACTTCACCTTCGCAGTGGCAGTATTTCCGATCTTATCATAGATACGGCCTGCGCTGTAACAGTCGCCCAGCACCGTGCGGGTGCTGTTGGCCACATAACCCACCTTGCCAAGACCCGGCAGCTCGGCGCGGATGGCCTCGCGGTCGTAGTCGTTCTCCGGTTCCTTGACGAGCTTTACCTTCTGGCCCACCGCAAAGGGCTGGGTGCCAAAGCGGTAGTTGAGGCCGGTCAATGTAACATAATACTTCATTCTTATTTTCTCCTTAAAGATCCTCGTCGGCGGCGTCCGCATCGGAAAAGCTGCTTTCCTCCGCTGCATTCTCCCCGGTGTCCTCCGCACCAAAATTGCGTTCAAAAGCTGTCATATATTGTGCATAGCCTTCTGCCCCGGTGCCGAAATAATCAAAATCTTTCATCTGTTTGTCCTCCTGTATTTTGTTGTTCTGCAAGGCAGCTGTGCCTTCATCTGCTTCTATTATCGCTTTTTGCTGTTCCATAAACAGGACTTTCAAGCAAATATTCAATTTTTTTCGCGGATACCGGTTCTGTGCGTATTTACAAAATACCACACCGCTGCCCGCAAAAGGTCAACTGCCGGGCGGCAAAATAAATCCACCTGTATTTCCATTCCGGTGCCCCGCTATCCCCTGCTTTGGAAAGGTCACTATTTCAAAGAGAAGCCGGTATTTCATCCTATGTTTTGTCAAGTTTTGTCGTAGCAAACTACATTGTAGATTTTCTGGCAGAAAAAGCCTTTGCAAGATGCAATGCATCCTGCCGTCATCCGGTTTCATTGTGCCAAAAATCCTCCGACATTTGGCAATAAATTATAATAAAAGTGCAGAATTTCTTTGAAATATCATTTCTTAACCAAAAAAGCTCTTGATTTTTTTGTAAAAGTGGCTAGAATATCCTCTTGCAGCAAGGCCCTTCCTGTAGGGCGGCTGCAAAACACATTTGTGTAAGACAAGGAGATTTTAGATATGAAACTCAAGAACGTTTTTGTTGCTGTTGCTGCTCTGGCTCTGGCTGTTGGCATGACCGCCTGCGGCGGTTCCAAGACCACCGCTGCTTCCTCTTCTGAGGCCGTTGCTTCCAGCGCTTCCGTCGCTGCCGAGTCTGAGGAGACCGCTTCTTCTGCTGTTGAAGAGAACTCCGCTTCCTCTGAGGCCGCAGAGTCCGAAGCCGTTTCCGGCGAGGCTTCTTCTGAAGCTGCCGAGTCCGAAACTGCTGCTTCCAGCGAAGCCGCTGCTTCTGCTGCCGTCTGATCGGACAGCAGAAACTGAATCCTGATATACTCAAACAGATAAGGCGCAGGAATCTTGAAATGTTCCCTGCGCCTTATTTTTGTTTATACGCCCCAGAATAGAACACCCAGCCCCGCGGAGACAAGGATCATTGCAATGGGTGAGGGCGCTTTTCCCTTGCGTCTGCGGTACAGCCCGTGCAGCACCCACAACAGTACAAATATCGCAACGGAGCGGCCATCCGGCGCAAAACGTCCATCTGCAAAACCGCCCAGCGTGGAGAGTGCCATATTGATGGCTGTTGCCAAAATCATTGCCACCACACAGGGCCGCACACCGCCCAGGAATGCGTTGACACCGGCGTATTTCATAAGATTTTGCAGCACCGATGCAATCAGCAGAATGATGACAAAAGACGGTAGAACCACGCCCAGCGTTGCACACACAGCACCCCAGAAGCCTCCTTGCGAGGAGCCGATGAAGGTTGCCATATTCACAGCCAGCGGCCCGGGCGTAGACTCCGACACTGCAATAAAGCTGAGAAATTCCG
The DNA here is from genome assembly GCA_050873025.1 of Faecalibacterium sp. Classification (GTDB taxonomy): domain Bacteria; phylum Bacillota; class Clostridia; order Oscillospirales; family Ruminococcaceae; genus Faecalibacterium. Next base: position 45,133 of record JBNMHZ010000002.1, read on the forward strand.
CTTCGGTCAGCCAGCCGTGGCCCAGCACCGTCTCCCGCACCAGCGAGATCATGCCATAGCCGCCTCCAAAGGACAGCGCGCCGATCACAAGGAAGTTCCAGAAAAGGCTCAGATAGATCATTGCGTCTTTCCCCCTTTGTGAAGCCTGCGCACTGCGTACAGCAAAAGCCCTGCACTGCCGCTGAGCAGGATGTAAAAAATAGAGGAGAAAGACACCGCCGCTGCCGAAAAGCCCACCATGGCCAGCACCACTGCTGCCAGAATGATCACATTGAAGGCACTGCGCTGCAGCTCTTTGAGCATTTTCAGGCCCGCAGAAAAGATCAGGTAGATCACACACACCTGGATGCCTTTAAATGCGCTTGCCACTGCGGAAAGACTGAGGAACTGGTCAAAGAACAGCGAGATCAGATAAATGACCGCAAAGGACGGGATGCACACAGCTGTTGTAGCTGCTGCTGCGCCCGCCGCACCTGCAATGCGGTAACCGATATAGGTGGCACTGTTCACCGCCATAGGGCCGGGCGTAGACTCGGCAATGGCCACCATATCCAGGAACTCTTCCTTTGTGACCCACTTTTTTTCTTCCACGAACTCGTTTTGCAGCAGTGCCACCATAGCGTAGCCGCCGCCAAATGTGAACGCGCCGATTTTTAAAAACGTAAAAAACAGTTTCGACGTCTTGCTCATACACATCCCCTTCCGGGCTTCATTTTAACATTTTTCTGCCGGAAAGAAAAGATACCGTGCTTACTTCACTTCCGTTACCGTAATGTTCTGGGCGGTAACACTGCTTTTGCTGAGCACCACGTCCCGGATCTGCGCCACCTGCGCTGCCGTGAGTGGCTCGCCGGAGGTCATAATGGTAAGGTCGGCACGCCCGGACTGTAAAAAGCACAGACAGTCTGCAAAGCCCTTGGCCTTGATGAGGGTCTCGATCTCGTTTTCGGCGTTCAGGTCCTCCAGCGTGGCCGTCATCTGGGCAGTGTACTCTTTCTTTTCCTCTGCCGAGAGCGAAGAGGATTTCATGGTTTTTTTGATGGAATCCATGGCTTCGTCGTGGGCTTTCTGGCGTTTGAGCCGCGCCTGCTCAAAAAACTTTGCCCCGCTGTCGCTGGCAACGCTTACAAGCTGTGCTTCGCCGTAGTTTTTGTTTGCGCTGGAAACTGCTTCCGCTTCGGTGGGCAGTTCATCCAGAATGGCATCCGCCTGCACCGGCACATCCTCCGCCTGTGCTGCAACGGCTGCGGTGCTTTCCAGTTCGTCGGGTACACCATTGCGGGCATACTGCCAGTTCAGGTAAACGGCGATCACCAGAGCCGCCGCCAGTGTAATGGCTGTGGCCCTGCGGGTGTTACGGGAAAGTGCTCTCATAGAATCTTCCTCCTTCATATAAGCTGCAGGGGGTCAGCCCTTGCGCTGCTCTACACAGATGCGGTTAGACGGCAGATCCAGCAAAGCACTTACAAGCTCTGTGATGCGGGCTGCCACCCGGATATCTGCTCCGCCCTCGCATAATACGGCCACGCCGCGCACCTGCGGCAGACAGACCGTCTCGGTAAGGGCAGAGCCATCGTCCAGAAGAACATGGGTCTGCTGGGCCTGCAGCTCACCGGACTGCGTGTCCAGCGCATAGACAGCTTCTTCGCCGGTCTCCAGCGTGACCATCACGGTGGTCTTTCCAGCCCCGCTCATCTGGGAGATCAGTGCTTCCAGCCGGTTTTCCAGCTGGGCCTGATACTCTGCGCTGGTCCGGGCAGCAGCCGTGCTGCCAGTGGGCTTTGTGCCCTGCGGCAAAAACTCGGAAAGCAAAATCAGCGCCATGGCAAGAATGCCTACAGCGGCAGCAAGCTTTGCTCTGCCCTGACGGCCTTTGAAGCGGTCAGCCAGTGCCCGAACAGAGGACACGCTTTTTTCCTTCATCCGGCATCCTCCTGTTCTTCCAGCACCGGAGCTGCGCCAAGCTCCTGCTGCAGATACGCAGCCAGCTGGCCGCGCAGCTCTGCGCTGCAGCCTGCCGGGATATATGCCGCCACCCTCTGTGCCCGCACGGTCTGCTCTGCCTGTGCAAGGGTAATCTGCAGCTGCACGGCTATGCCAAAGCGCCGCTGACATTCGGCGCTGAGCTGCTGTTCCAGCCGCTGCTGTGCTGCCTGCAAAAGCGCCTGCTCACCTCCGGCAATGCTGACAGATGCCGGTGCAATGTCAGCCGCTTTTTGCAGTTCCAGCTTCATGTCAGGTGTCAGTCGGAAAAGAACTACTAGAATATATAGCCCCGCCACCGCTTTTATGCATTTGCGTGCCCAGCCTGTACCCACCAGAAGGGTGGTGAGCTCGGCACAGATACACGCAATACAGAACGCCGCGGCTGCGCTCTGGAATGTGCGCATTCAGCCACCTCCCGAAAGCATCAAGAGCCCCACACCTACCGTGAGCAGCTCGAAATAAAGAGCCGTCACCGCCGCCATGCACCGCACTGCCTGGGCCATGCAGTCAAACAGCGCAAGGCACCGCCGGTTCTCAGCAAGGCTGCATAACAGTTTACAGAGGGCCAAAAGCAGCAGATGCAGCATCAGCTGAAGGTATAGGGGCGCAAATTCGGCACCGATCACCGCCAGCGCCGCAAACCCCAGGCTGCTTTTAAGCAGCTGCATCCCAGCCAGGAACACCTCGGAAGCATCGCTGAGGGCCTGTCCGATCACCGGCACACCGCCGGTAAGCAGCTGGCCCAGCCGCAGGGCAGAGCGGTCCAGCTGAACCGTTACCGCTCTCTGCAGCCCCAGCAGCACCGCAAAAATGTGTCCGGCCCAGGTCAGCCCTTTGCACAGCAGCCCGCCCATTGCACGGCAGGCTTCCGGCAGGCCCTTCTGGGTGCTGATGCAGCAGGCCATGCTCACGGCAAGGTAGCTCTGCAAAAGCGGGCGCACCACCAGCGCTGTGCACTGCGCCAGCAGGCACAGGCCCGTAAGTAGCAGACCGCTGGCCGCAGCACCGGCGTTCACTTCACCGCCTGCCGTCAGCACCCCGCTGTAGATGGGCAGAAAGCCCAGCAGGTAGTCTTTCCAGCTTTGCATTTTTTCGCATACCTGCTGGGCCAGCGCCGCGAGGTCGCTCCACAGCAGAGTACCGCAGCCCGCTGCTGCCGCCAGTTCCAGCAAAGCTCCGTCTGCACTGTCCCCTGCCAAAAACGAAAGCACGATGACCAGCAGCAAAAACAGCAGTACATCTGCATAGCCCCGCGCAAGCCCGGCCAGCATCTGCAGAGGTGATGCGGGCAGCAGCGCCAGCAGTGTGCTCAGCGGATCGTGGGCAAAGCTTTGCGCACTCTGCGGTGCAGCATCCAGATACGGCTGCCAGATCTCCTGCCCGGGCAAGCCCTGCATTTGGGATAGCTGTGCCGCCTGTGCCGCCGGGGCCCAAAGCAGCAGGCTGCAGCCAGACACAAGGGCCGCAAACAGATGTTTTTTCATGCAGCAAGCCCCCAGATCTTCTGACACAGCTCTTCCAGCAGCGGGAATGCCGCCGCCAGCACCAACACACGGCCTGCAAGCCCGGCGCACCATGCCAGCGTATCCGCGCCGGCTTCCTCGCACAGGGTGCGGGCGTAATCGGTGAGCAGCAGGATGCCCATGCACCGCAGCAGACAGGCAAAGGCGGGCCCGTCCACCCGGCGGCTGAACGCCGCAATGCTCTGCAAAATGCCCTGCATGGCGGCACTGAGCTGCCACAGCACAAACAGTGCCGCTGCGACAGACACAAAAAGTGCATAGGACGGAGCCTGTTTTTGCAAAAGCAGCTGTACCGCCGCAAAAACCGCCAAGGCCCCCAGGACTGCAAATGTACTCATAGCGCAAACAGCGATTTGATGGTAACGAACAGCACGCTGATCTGCTTGACCAGAATGGAAAGCACCACCACAAGCCCGGCAAGCGTCGTCATCATGGCCTGATCTTCCCGGCCAGAGCGGATCAGCAGCTGGTTCAGCACCGCCACAATGATGCCAATGGCTGCAATTTTGAACACAAGGTCGATCTCCACAGTCTCACTCCCTCAACGTTTCAGGCATTACAAAACAAGCAGCGCCAGCACCGCACCGGCGGCAAGGCCCAGCCTGCCGGGCAGGCCCGCTTTTGCATCGGCCTGCTGCTGTGCCCGGTGCAGAAATTCCGTAAACCGGGCATCATAATAATCCAGCCGTTCGCATTCCTGCACCGCCGCACTGCGCCCAAGCCCGGAAAAGCATTGGGTAAAGCAGAGCTGCTCCTCAGGCGTAAAAAGCTCCGGCGGCGCAAGCTGCTGCAGGGTATCTGCCCGCTCAAGGTCTGCCAGCATCCCCTCCTGCAGAAGGCAGTGCTGCAGCTGTTCAAGGCCCGGTCTGCGGTAGGCGATCTCCTGCCGGATGCGCTGCAAAAGCTCTACTGTGTGCTGCAGCTGGGCAATGTGCTGCCGGGCCCTTGCCTGAAACATCGTGCCGGTCAGCCAGCCGCACAGCGGCAGGAGCGCCGCACCAGCCCAACGAAGGATCTGCATCATAGCACCCGCAGCTCCCGCACCGTACCCGGTGCCGCGCATCCCTGAAGCATCACCATGGCGCGCAGCATCCCTCCCTGCTGCAGGGCCTGCACCTGCGGCCGCCGCAGGGCTTCTTCTGCTGTTGCGGCATGGACGCTGGCAATAAAATCCACCCCGCTGAAAAAGCCCTGTTCCAGCGCCGCCGTCTCGGCCAGCGTACCCAGCTCGTCCAGCAGGATCACCTGCGGTGCAAGGGTGCGCAGTGCCATCTGCACCGCGCGCTCCTTTGGGATGCCGGACAGCGTGTCCACCGGCGGCATAGGCCCTGACATGCCCGGTGGAAAGATCTCGCCGCGCTCGTCCACCACACACACACGCCGCTGTGCCGCCAGCAATGCTGCGATCTGACGCAGAACCGTGGTTTTGCCGCTGTCCGGTTCGCCCACCACCAGCAGGCCCACAAAATGGCCTTGCAATAGAGCCGAAAGCTCGTCCGGCAGCGGCACCGTCACAGCTCTTGCAATGCGCAGATCCAGCGCCTGCACCTGCTGCAGCACCGTCTCACCGTCCCTGTCCACATAGCGGCCTGCCACACCTACCCGGCACCCGCCGGGCGCAGCCAGAAAGCCCTGGGCCAGTTCTGTCTGGTGGGCATGGACCGCCCCGCCGCATAACGTGCAGAAGATCTCCTCGAGCTGCATCTGGCTCAGCACACACTCCCGCAGCGGCGGCGGGCACTGCGGCAGGTCTTTGAGCAGGCACTGACGGCCCGCCAGTGTGGCAAAGACGCCATAGCCTGTCCGGAAACGCAGCTCATGCAGCTGCATTGCCGTGCTCTCCGGCAGGCGTTCCAGCGGCCTTGCCAGCCATGAGGGCAGCAGCCGCACCGCCCGATAATACTCGTCCACAAGGCAACCTCCTTTTCGGGTTCGCTGTTGCTAAGAGTATATGCCGCTGCCGCCCAGATAGAACTGTTCCGGACGCTAAAAAAGGACTGCTGCACAAAACATTGTACAGCAGCCCTTTTTATCTTATGATGAGTGCGTCCGCTCAGGCGTTGTCATCCGCCAGCATAGCCAGAAACTCTGCTTCGGTCAGCACGGGCACGCCCAAAGCCTGTGCCTTGGTCAGCTTGGAACCTGCGGCGGTGCCCGCCACGACGTAAGACGTCTTTTTGGAGACGGAGCCGCTGGCCTTGCCGCCATTTTTCACGATCAGGGCCTCGGCCTCATTGCGGGAGAGGGTTTCCAGCGTGCCGGTGACCACTAGTGTCTTGCCTGCAAGTTTGTCGCCCTTGGGTTCCCCCTTCCACTGCATGTTCAGGCCCGCATCGGCCAGACGGTGCACAAGGTCGGCAGTGCCCTCTTTTGCGAAAAACTCCACCACACTCTGGGCCATCACACCGCCAAAACCATCGATCTCGCTGATCTGTTCCACCGTAGCTTCCCGAATGGCCTGCAGTGTGCCGAAATGCTCCGCCAGCAGTGCCGCCGCCTTATCGCCGATGTTGCGGATACCAAAACCGAACAACAGTTTATCCAGATTGTTCTGTTTGGAGCTTTCAATGGCGTTCAGCAGGTTGTCGGCGCTCTTCTCCTTGAATTTATCCAGCGTGAGCAGCTGTTCCCGGGTGAGCATATAAATATCGGCTGCGGAGTGCACCATCTCTTTTTCCACCAGCTGGGTGGCCACAGCGGTGCCAAGGCCCTCAATATCCATGGCGTCCCGGGACGCAAAATGGATGATGTTGCGCAGTGCCTGTGCTGGGCATTCCGGGTTCACACAGCGCAGAGCGGCTTCATCCTGCAAATGCACCACAGGCGCACCGCAGGAGGGGCAGACTTTGGGCATCTCGTAGGGTTCGGCATCCTCTGCGTGGTGGGTGACGCCGATCACCTCCGGGATGATATCGCCCGCCTTGCGCACCTGAATGGTGTCACCGATGCAAAGGCCGAACTGACGAATGAAATCCTCGTTGTGCAAGGTGGCGCGGGCCACGGTGGTACCCGCCAGAAATACCGGCTCAAAGCAGGCAGTGGGGGTCAGCACACCGGTACGGCCCACGGCTACCTCAATGCTGCGCAGGGTGGTCTCCTTGATCTCCGGCGGGTACTTGAACGCGATGGCCCAGCGCGGGAATTTATTGGTGGAGCCCATCAAATCACGCTGTGCGAAATCGTTCACTTTGATGACAGCACCGTCCATGTCAAAATCCAGTTTTGCGCGGTTCTGTCCGATCTGCTCGATCTCGGCAATGGCCTGTTCAATGTCGTGCACTACATGGTAGCGCGGCGACACCGGCAGACCGAGACTCTTGAGGTAATCCAGACTTTCCGCGTGCTTTGTCAGCGTCTTGCCGCGGATCTGCTGCACATTAAAAATAAAGATGGAAAGCCCGCGGCTGCCGGTGATTTTGGCATCCTTCTGTCGCAGCGAACCGGCAGCAGCATTGCGCGGATTCTTAAAAGGTGCCGCTCCCTGCAGTTCCTGCTCGGCGCACAATTTCTGGAATGCCTCGTGGGGCATATAAACCTCGCCGCGCACTTCCAGAAATTCGGGCGCATCCTTCAGCTTTTTGGGGATGCTGCGGATGGCCCGCACATTGGCCGTCACGTCCTCACCCACCACGCCATCGCCGCGGGTGGAAGCACGCACCAGTTCGCCGTTTTCGTATTCCAGGCTGCAGGAGAGACCATCGATCTTGATCTCTACCACATACTCCGGCTCCACGCCTGCTTCGCGCACACGGCGGTCGAAATCACGCAGTTCATCAAACGAAAATGCATCCAGCAGGCTTTCCATTTTGACCGCATGGGTCACCTTGGGCAGCTTACTGCTGGCCGTACCGCCAACCTTCTGGGTCGGTGACGACGCCGTGACCAGCTGCGGGAACTGTGCTTCCAGCGCTTTCAGCTCCCGCGTGAGGGCATCGTACTCAAAATCTTCCAGTTCCGGCGCATCCTGATCGTAATAGAGCCGGTTGTTCTTTTCAATGACAGCGCGCAGCTCTTCTACGCGCTTTTTTGCCTGTTCCAGTTCCAAAAGTTCCACTCTCCCGCTATCCGGTTTCTCTTTGCCGCTTTGGTACTGTAAACCAGAAAAGCGACAAAACCCATTTTGATTAGTATACCACATTGAGCCGCGCTCTGCAAAGGAATACGATTTGTATAATACGGTTTCTTTGGGCTTGGCTTTTATTTGAAATCGTTTTCATTTCATACGTTTGGTTGACTGTAAATCAATTTCAAAAGATACTCTCCGTCATCTCATTAAATTTTATATCGCATTATCGTTTATTTTTGCGTTTTGCTTTCTTGATTTTTAGCAACTACAATTGCCGCAAAAGTCAAAAGAAATTGCAGTGCAGTATTTTCTTCTCCCCTCTTTCCACCGTGCAAAGGATACAAAAAAACCGCCCCTCCGGCTGCCCGGAAGAGCGGTTTGAAAATTTTATGAAGTTGTCTTATATAATCAGATGCTGATGGTGTTGCACACATCGATCAGCACAGGGTCAAGCGTCTTGGTCATTTCCAGTGCTTCATCCACCGGGTAATCCACCAGCTTCTCGCCCTTCATACCGACGATGCGGTTATACTTGCCCTGCTCCAGCAGGCAGACAGCGTGATAGCCCATGGCAGATGCATTCACACGGTCACGCAGAGTGGGCGAACCACCGCGCTGCACATGGCCCAGAATGGTTGCACGGGAGTCGATGCCGGTGCGGGCCTGGATCTCGTTTGCGATCTCCTGTGCATGGCCAACACCCTCGGCAACGATGATGATGAAGTGGCGCTTGCCGGTCTTCTGAGTCTCGGTGATCTTATCCAGAATGTCACGCTGCATATCGAATTCCTTCTCGGGCAGCAGCACAGCCATAGCACCGGATGCAATGGCCACATTCAGGGCAATGTAACCGGCGTTGCGGCCCATGACTTCGACCACACTGCAGCGGTCATGGCTCTGGGTAGTATCGCGCAGCTTATCGATCATTTCCAGTGCGGTATTCATGGCCGTATCATAGCCGATAGTGTAATCAGTGCAGGAAATATCGTTATCAATGGTGCCGGGCAGGCCAATCATCGGGATGCCGCGGTGGGCCAGCTCACGGGCGCCACGGTAAGAGCCGTCGCCGCCAATGACCACCAGAGCATCGATGCCCAGCTCACGGCACTTCTCCGCGCCCTTGTCCTGACCTTCCTTGGTCTTGAACTCCAAGCAGCGAGCCGTGTACAGGATGGTACCGCCTGCGGAAATGATGTTCGACACACTGCGCAGGTTCATCTCAAAGCATTCGCCGTTCAGCAGGCCGTTATAGCCGCGCTGAATGCCGATCATGCGGTAACCCTTGTGCAGGCCGGTACGGACTACGGCGCGCACTGCAGCGTTCATGCCGGGAGCATCACCGCCGCTCGTCAACACGCCAATCGTTTTGATCTGCTTTTCCATACGAGAGTTTCCCTCCAATTTGTTTCTTCATTTACCCAATCGGACACGGCGCTCTCCATATTAACGCCGGTCAATAGCACTTCACTTGCCTTGAACAATTATATCACAAACGCAGGGGTTTGAAAACATCCATCCTGTCAAGATTGCTTCAAGATTGGTGCACAGAATTGTCATTTTGTTGCAACATTCTCCTTGCCTACCAGTCTTTCCAGTTCTTCAAACAGCAGCGGATGGCCCGAAGCGTACAGATGGCGCGGTGCACGCAGGTACTGTTTTGTGTCCGTCAGGTACAAAAGCACCGGGATATCGCCATCAAAAATGCCCAGCAGATTTACCACCTTTGCGTATTCCCTGCTCTGGCGGGAGGGCACGCGGATGAAAAGCTTCTGCGGTGCAGTTTTTACAGGATCCGGCCTGCCGTTGTTCGGGCGGGCGGGGTCGTAATTTTCAATGGAGACAATATTATCTGCCAGCAGCTTAGATGCTTCGTCCTCACGTACTGAAACATGGCCGTCGATCACCACCACCGCATTTTCCTGCAGAGCATCACGGACATTTTCCAGCACCTTGGGAAATACGATCACTTCCATGGTGCCAGTGAGGTCTTCCACACTGGTAAAGGCCATCATGCTGTTGGATTTGGTTGTCATCATGCGGCTCTTGACCACAGCGCATACGATGCGCACCCGTTCGCCGTCCTTCACGCGGGCCTCTTCGCCTGTAAGGGCCTTGATGCTGTGAGAGGCAATGCGGGCTGTCTGCTCGCGGTAGGCGTCCAGCGGGTGGCCGGACAGGTACAGACCACTGACATCCTTTTCCTGCTGCAGCAGCTCCTGATGACTGTATTCGGGCAGCTGTTTGATCTCATAGCTGTCCTCAGGAGAACTGCTCTGCACTTCCCCGCTCATCACCGAGAACAGATCCAGCTGACCGTCCAGATTGCGGCGGGAGTCCGTCTCGATGCTCTTCAGGATGCCTTCCACGGCCTCCACATGACTGTGGCGGTTGTTGCCCAGATGGTCGAAGGCACCCGCCTTGATGAGGCATTCCACCGCGCGGCGGTTCAGTTCATTGCCGTGCATCCGCTTACAAAAGTCGTACAGGCTGGTGTAGGGTTTACCCTGCCGTTCTTTCACCACGTTTTCAATGAGGTTGCGGCCCACATTTTTAACGGCGTTCAGGCCAAAACGGATCTGGCCGCTGCCATCTGCCGTAAAGCCGCCATTGGAGACGTTCACATCCGGCGGCAGCACCTTGATGCCAAGGCGGGCACACTCGCCGGAATATTCAATGACTTTATCCGTGTTGTCCAGCACACTGGTGAGCAGGGCCGCCATGAACTCGCTGGGGTAATGGCACTTGAGGTAGGCCGTCTGGAATGCCACGTAGGCGTAGCAGGCCGCGTGGCTCTTGTTGAACGCATACGACGCGAAACTGGACATTTCATCGTAGATTTCGTTGGCGACCTTCTCGGAGATTCCGTTTGCCACACAGCCCGGGCACTCGTTTCCGGGGTCGGTGCAGCCATGCACAAAGTGCTCCCGCTCTGCTTCCATGACAGCATGCTTCTTTTTGCTCATGGCGCGGCGGACGTTATCGGCCTGGCCGAAGGAGAAGCCTGCCAGTTCCCGGAAGATCTGCATCACCTGTTCCTGATAGACGATGCAGCCGTTGGTCACGTCCAGGATATGAGCCAGCTGCGGGGTCTTATAGCTGATCTTATCCGGTTCGTGACGGTTGCGCAGATAGGTGGGGATGGAATCCATGGGGCCGGGGCGGTACAGGCTGATAAGAGCGATGACATCCTCAAGGTTCTGGGGCTGCAGGCCCACCAGCACCTGCTTCATACCCGAAGATTCCAGCTGGAACACACCCTCGGTATCACCCTGCCCCAGCATTTTGTAGGTATCCGGGTCGTCATAGTCCAGTTTCTGGATAGAGAATTCCGGGTGGTGCTTCTGCACCGCAAGTTCTGCATCGCGGATGACTGTCAGGGTACGCAGGCCGAGGAAGTCCATCTTCAAAAGGCCCAGCTCTTCAATCTCGGTCATATTGAACTGGGTCACGGGCAGGCCGTCGTTGGTAGCCAGCGGCAGGTAATAGTCCGTAGGTTCCGGCGTAATGACCACGCCCGCCGCATGGGTGGAAGCATGGCGGGGCATTCCCTCCACCTTCAGAGCGGTGTCAATAAGTTCTGTGACCTGCGGGTCGGTGTCGTACATTTTTTTCAGTTCCGGTGAAACTTCCAATGCGCGTTTCAGCGTCATTTTCAGTTCCATGGGCACCTGCTTTGCCACAGCATCCACCTGCTGATACGGGATCGCCATCACGCGGCCCACATCACGGATAGCATTACGCGCCGCCATGGTGCCAAAGGTAACGATCTGCGCCACATGATCGGCACCGTACTTGCGGTTGACATAGTCGATGACTTCCTGCCGGCGTTCGTAGCAGAAATCCACATCGAAATCCGGCATACTGACACGCTCCGGATTCAGGAAACGCTCAAAAATCAGGTTATAGCGGATGGGGTCGATGTCGGTGATGCCTACGCTGTAGGCCGCAATGCTGCCTGCGCCGGAGCCGCGGCCCGGGCCCACCGGAATACCCTGGCTTTTGGCGTAGTTCACATAGTCCCACACGATGAGGTAGTAGTTGGTGTAGCCCATCTTTTTGACCACACCGATCTCGTAGGTCAGGCGGTCTTTGTTGGCCTGCGGCACATCGGGGCCGTAGCGGCGCTCCAGGCCCTCCCAGCAGAGCTTTTCAAAAAACTCCTGGTTATCCATGCCGTTCGGGGCCTTATAGTACGGGATCTTGGTATGACCAAAATCAAAATCAAAGTTGCACTGCTCGGCGATCTTTGCCGTGTTCTCGCAGGCTTCCGGCACCATGGAGAACAGATCGTACATTTCGTCTGTGGTCTTGACGTAGAATTCGTCGGTCTGGAACTCCATGCGGTCCGCATCCTGAATGGTCTTGCCGGTCTGGATGCACAGCAGGATGCCCTGCATCTTGGCGTCCTCTTTGCGCAGATAGTGCGAGTCGTTGGTAGCCGCCATGGGGATGCCGGTCTCCCGCGCAAGCTTGATGAGCTGGGGCAGAACGATGTTATCCTCTTCCAGGCCGTGATCCTGCAATTCAATATAATAGTTGCCCTCGCCAAAGAGGTCGCGGTACCACAGCGCTGCCGTTTTAGCTCGTTCGTAGTCCCCTGCCAGAATGGCCTGCGGCACCTCACCGGCAAGGCAGGCGGAAAGGCAGATGAGCCCCTCGTGGTATTTTTCCAGCAGTTCTTTGTCGATACGGGGCTTGGAATAAAAGCCCTCCACAAACGCTGCGGACACCATTTTAATGAGGTTTTTGTAGCCGGTCTCGTTCTTGCACAACAAAATGAGGTGGTTGTTGCCGTCGATCTTGTTCACCTTGTCAAAACGGGTGCGGGTGGCCACATACACTTCGCAGCCGATGATGGGTTTGACACCCGCCTTTTTGGCTGCCTTGTAGAACTGCACACAGCCATACATCACGCCGTGGTCGGTGCAGGCAATGGCGGTCTGGCCGCACTCTTTCACGCGGTCCATCAGCTGGTCGATGCGGCAGGCACCGTCCAGCAGGCTGTACTCGGTGTGGATGTGCAGATGGACAAAAGGACGGCTATTGGGGATTGGTTCGCTCATGCTTTTGCCTCCTGTTCCAGGTTCTGCCGCAGCGTTTCGGCCAGAGCCTCCAGCTTTTTCATCCGGTGCGAAAGGCCGGATTTGCTCACAGGCGGATCAAAACAGCCGCACAGAGCCGTGAGTGAAAGGTCCGGGTACTGCATCCGCTTGGCAGCAGCTTCCTGCAGCACCTCCGGCAGGGTGCACAGGGCATCCTTTTCCTGCAAAAAACGGATAGCCTTGAGGGTCTGTGCATTGGCACGAGCCGTTTTGCCAAGGTTTGCAGTGTCACAGTTGGTCTGGCGGTTGGTCTGGTTGCGCACCTGTTTGAAAGCCTTTTGGGCGTGCATCTCCTCTGCGGCGTCCACGGCACCCATAAAGCTGAGCAGCCGCTCCACATTGGCCCCGGTCTTGACGTAGATCAGGTTCACGCCGTTGCGGCGGGTACGGTGGGGCGCAAACTCGTGCTCTGCCAGCAGGGCCTCAAAATCCCGCGCAAGGTTTGAGCGCGGAGTCAGAAATTCCAGATTATATTCCTTCTGCGGGTCGATGACCGTTCCGCTGCACAAAAAAGCTGCGCCAATGTATGCACTGACGCAGGTCTGGCAGCGGATCAGGCCGGGGTCGATCTGCAGGCTGGTCTCGGTGCCGGTGGTACCGAACAGCTCATGCATCCGGGCGACCTGTTCCGGCACGCGGATGTTGAACTCGTACAAAATGCCGCTTGGACGCTCTTTTTGCAAAATTTCACCCTGCACGCCGCAGCGGGCAAACAGCTGCTGTGCGGTGTGCACCGTTTGGTACTGCTCGGTTTGCAGCACAAGGCCCCGGGCATCAAAATACTTGGCAAAGCACGCAATGCCATAGGCCGCCGCACGCACACAGCAATCCTTCTGGATGCTGCGGGCCGCGATCTGTTCCCGCGCACGGGACGCAAAACTACTCATACTTCCTCTATTCTGGTCAGCGCCTGGCATCGCGGTGCTGCACGCCGGGCTTGTAGCCGAGCGCGGTGCAGTATTCTGCGATCTTACGCGCAAATGTAATGGAGCGGTGTTTGCCGCCGGTGCAGCCCACCGCAATGGTCAGCTGGCTTTTGCCCTCCTTGACATACAGCGGCAGCGCATACTGCAGAAAGCTTTCGTACCGCCGCAGCAGCTCCTGCGCTTCCGGGTGGTTCATGACAAAATCCACCACATCCTGGTCAAGGCCGGTCTTGTGCTTGAGTTCCGGCACATAGAAAGGGTTTGGCAGGCAGCGCACATCCAGCACAAGATCCGCTTCCGGCGGGATGCCGAACTTGAAGCCAAAGGACATCACGGTAAGGCGCATAGCCCCCTTGGCACCGCCGTCCTTTTCAAACAGATCGCAGATGCGTTCCTTGTTCTGCGCTGTGGAAAGCAGGGCCGTATTGATGGTATAATCCGCACGCTCCTGCAGCGGCTTTAAAATTTTGTGTTCCTTTGCAAAGGCCTCCCGGGTGGAGATGCCTTCTGCAATACTGATAGGGTGGCGACGGCGGGTCTCGCTGTAACGGCGCATCAGCACATCGTCCGGCGCATCCAGAAACAGAATTTTGTAATCCACGCCCTGCTCGTCCAGCTTGGCAAGGGCACGCTTGATCTCTTCGCTGGTACGGCAGCCGCGCACATCCATAGACAGTGCCACCCGTTCCAGCTGGCTGTCGCCTGCTTCCGAAAATGCGGTGATGCTGGGCAGCAAACCGGCGGGGACATTATCGATGCAGAAAAAGCCTATATCTTCCAGCGCTTTCATCGATACCGATTTGCCTGCACCGGAAAGGCCGCTGACGATCAATAGTTCCATAACTTCACCCACCGCTCCTTTTTATCTTGGTTGTTATTTTACGACACGGATCTCTTTTTCAAGATCGTAGCCGGTCTTTTCTTTCACGATGGCACGCACTTCGTCACACAGGGCCAGCACATCGGCACATGTGGCACCGCCAAGGTTGACCACAAAGCCGCAGTGCTTCTCGCTGACGGCGGCGCCGCCGTGGCGGTATCCCCGCAGGCCGCACTGGTCGATGAGCGCGGCCGCAAAGGCACCTGCCGGGCGCTTGAAGGTGCTGCCGGCACTGGGTTTATCCAGCGGCTGTTTGTCCACACGCTTTGCCATCAGCTCATTCATGCGCGCTTTGATGGCAGATGGGTCGCCCTTTTCCAGCCGGAAGCAGGCGCTGAGGATGCAGCCGCCGTTCTCTTCAAAAATGCTGTGGCGGTAACTGAGGTCCAGTTCTGCAGCCGGTGCTTCCATTATTTCACCTTCTGCCGTCAGATAGCGTACCGAAACCAGCACATCTTTCATCTCGCCGCCATAGGCACCGGCATTCATGTAGACCGCGCCACCCACTGTGCCGGGGATGCCGTAGGCAAATTCCAGCCCGGTCAGGCCGTTTTCCAGCGCAGCGGTGCACAAAGCAGAAAGGCGCAGCCCTGCCCCGGCAGCCACCTGTGTGCCGTCGATGACAAGTTCCGTTTTCATGGCCGTGGTGTCGATGATTACCCCACGGTAGCCCTCGTCCGCAAACAGGATGTTGCTGCCATTGCCCAGCAGGTAATAACGGACGTTCTCTGCCTTGCACAATTTCACAGCGGCGCAGAGCTGCTGTTCCGTTTCCGGCTGCACGAACAGCTCCGCCGGGCCGCCTATTTTAAAGGTACAGTGCTGTGCAAGCAGCTCATTCTCCCGGAACGGGATGCCTGCCTGCAGCAGCTTCTGCTTGAATCGTTCCATAGTGGCAAACTCCTAATCAGTCCATTTTGTCATCCAGACCCAGACGGATCAGCAGCTCACGCGCTGCGTTGTAGCCCATCTTTTTCTGGCGGTTGTTGATGGCCGCAGTTTCCAGCACAACGGCAAGGTTGCGTCCCGGCGAGACCGGAATGCTGGTGCTGGGAATACTGACGCCCAGAATATCGTAGTATTCGTTTTCCAGACCCGTGCGCTGGTAGTTCTTGGTGGGATCCCAGGCTTCCAACTGCACCACAAGGTCCAGGCTCTCGCTCAGCTTGACAGCACCCACGCCGTAAACGCGGGCCACATTGACGATGCCGATGCCGCGCAGTTCAATGAAATGGCGGATGTTCTCCGGCGCGGTGCCCATGATCTGGCGGTTGGATACTTTGCGCAGTTCCACGGCGTCGTCGGCCACAAGGCGGTGGCCGCGCTTGACCAGCTCAATGGCAAGCTCACTTTTGCCGATGCCGCTGTCGCCCAGAATCAGGATGCCCTCGCCGTACACCTCCACCAGCACACCGTGACGGGTGATGCGGGGTGCCAGTTCCAGGTTCAGCACGCTGATAAGGCTGCCCATCAGGGTGCAGGTGGTCTCGTTGGAGCGCAGCAGCGCAACACCGTGCTTCTGGGCCAGTTCCTGCATCTCCGGGAAGGGGGTCAGCTCCTCGCTGCGGCAGACGATGACAGCCGGCGGCTGCTGACGGAACAGCTGTTCCAGCGCTTCGTAGCGCTTCTCAGCAGAAAGGCCGGACAAAAAGTTCATCTCTGCCAGGCCCATGATCTGCAGGCGCAGTTTATCAAAATAATCGTAGTAGCCCGCCAGGAACAGGCCCGGACGGTTGACCTCGGCGATCTCCACGCAGATCTGATCCAGTTCCTTCGGCGTATAGACAACTTCCATGCTGACACGGTCGATCAGCGTTTTGAGCGAGACATTGAATGTGCCCATCCTTGTTCCTCCTGTGCTGCCTTTTGCTGCGCCGCACCGCCGTTTGCATGGTGCAGCGCAAAAGCTTCTTCCTATTATTATAATAGAACGCCCTGCAAAAAACAATATTGTGCGGGCGGCTTTTTCACGGCCCGGCAAGAATGCACGCAGCAGCGCGGGCATGCAGTTATTTTTTACATTTTTCTTACTTTTACACGGATTTTACATTCCCTCGATTTTGGATTTTACATTGCACCGGTATACTCAAACTCAGGAGAAACACATCAAAAACACGTCAAATCAAAGTGAGGAAATCTTTATGACCATCTTCAACGTCTTTTCCCTGCTTGGCGGTCTTGCCCTGTTTTTGTTCGGCATGGACATCATGGGCAAAGCACTGGAAAAGCAGGCCGGCGGCCAGCTGCAGAAGATCCTGAGCAAGCTGACCGATAACCCCCTCAAGGGCTTTTTCCTGGGTCTGTGCGTTACAGCTGTGATCCAGAGTTCCAGCGCCACCACCGTTATGGTGGTCGGCTTTGTCAACAGCGGCATCATGGAGCTGCATCAGGCCATCGGCGTCATCATGGGCAGCAACGTGGGCACCACGGTCACCAGCTGGATCCTGAGCCTTTCCGGCCTGCAGGGCGACAGCTTCATTATTAAGATGCTGAAGCCCACTTCTTTCAGTCCTCTGCTTGCATTTATCGGCATTTTGCTGTATATGTGTAAGAGTGAGAAGAAAAAAGGCATCGGCACCATCCTCATCGGCTTTGCCGTGCTGATGACCGGCATGACCACCATGTCCAACGCCGTTCTGCCCCTGCAGGGCGAGGCTTGGTTCACCAGCCTGTTCACCCGCTTCTCCAATCCCCTTCTGGGTGTTCTGGTGGGCGCACTGGTCACCGGCATCATCCAGAGTTCCAGCGCCAGTGTGGGCATCCTGCAGGCACTCAGTGCTACAGGTGTCATCACCTATGGCAGTGCCATTCCCATCATCATGGGCCAGAACATCGGCACCTGCGTCACCGCGCTGATCTCCTCGGTGGGTGCCAACAAGAACGCCCGCCGCGCTGCCATGGTGCATCTTTACTTCAATATCATCGGCGTGACCATCTTCCTGCTGGGCTTCTACGGCCTGAACGCTGTGTGCCACTTCGGCTTTGTGAACACCACCATTGAGGCCTGGGGCATTGCCGTGGTGCACTCGGTGTTCAACATTCTGGCTACCGTCATCCTGCTGCCCTTTGCAACCGGGCTGGAAAAGCTGGCCATCCTCACTATTCCGGATTCGCCGGAGCAGGAAAGCTTCGCTCTGCTGGATGACCGTCTGCTGAACACCCCCGCCGTGGCTGTGGAGCGTGCCCGCTCTGCCACTGCAGATATGGCTGAGCTTGCTCGTGTGGGTGTGATGCAGGCCATGAGCCTGACTCACGCATGGAACGATGAGCTTGCCCAGAAGGTGCGCGAAGAAGAGTGCAAGGTAGACCGCTACGAAGATGCTCTGGGCACCTACCTTGTCAAGCTTTCCGGCCGTGAGCTGAACCACGCCGACAGCCAGAGTGTGAACACCCTGCTGCACACCATCAGCGATTTTGAGCGCATCAGCGACCATTCTGTGAACCTGCTGGAATCGGCTGAGGAGATGCACACCAAGGACATCCAGTTCTCGCAGGATGCCCGCGATGAGCTGCAGGTTCTGGAAGATGCAGTACAGGATATTCTGAACCGCACCACCGACGCCTTCCGCAAGGATGACCTGCACCTGGCCGGCAAGGTGGAGCCGCTGGAAGCCGTGGTCAACGAACTGGTGCGTGCCATCAAGGCCCACCACATCGCCCGCCTGCAGGCCGGCAGCTGCTCCATCGAATACGGTTTTGTGCTGGATGACCTGCTGACCAACTATGAACGCGTGTGCGACCACTGTAGCAATGTGGCCGTTGCACAGATCGAGGTGGCGCAGGACAGCTTTGATACCCACGCCTACCTCAACGACCTGCGTCATGGCAGCGACACCAAGGAGAGCGAAGAATTCCATCGCCGCCTGGATCGCTACCGTGAACGCTATCTCTTCCCCGAAAATCAGTCTGCGGAGGATTTTGACAAATGATCTATATTGTTGAAGACGATGCCGCCATCCGGGAGCTGGAGCAGTATGCACTGCTGTCCAGCGGATACGAAGTGCAGAGCTTTGAAAGCTCCGAGCCCTTCTGGCAGGCCATGCACGCTGCAGAGCCGGAACTGGTGATCCTGGATGTGATGCTGCCCGGCGAGGATGGTTTTTCTATCCTCAAAAAGCTGCGCAACACCCCCTCCCTGCGGCGGCTGCCTATCATCATGGTCACGGCCAAATCCAGTGAATTGGATACCGTGCGCGGGCTGGACTGCGGCGCAGATGATTACATCACAAAGCCCTTTGGCATTATGGAATTTCTGAGCCGTGTGCGCGCTGCTCTGCGCCGTTCGGCCCCGGAAGCACGGCCCAATGTGCTCAGCTTCCATGAAATTTTGCTGGATAACGCCCGCCACAGCGTGACCGTGAGCGGCACACCGGTGGAGCTGACCTACAAGGAATACAGCCTGCTGCGCCTGCTGCTGGAAAACACCAATCTGGTGGTGACCCGCGAGACCATCCTGCAGGTGGTATGGGGTACAGATATTTCGGTGGAGAGCCGCACTGTGGATATGCATATCCGCACCCTGCGCAAAAAGCTGGGTGATGCCGGCAAATACATCTGCACCGTGCGCAAGGTGGGCTACAAGCTGACCGATGAAGAGGAGGCCGCGGAAGAATGAAACTGCGCAGCATGGAAGAAAAGATCAGCTATCGTTTGTTCCTGATGGGCTTTCTTGGCCTGCTGTTCACGGCAGCGCTGTGCATTTTCGTTTTTCACAAAGCTTTTACGGCGCAGGCCTGGGCCGGCCTTGAGCGGGAAGCCGAGCTGGTAAGTTCCGGCTACGATCTTGTGCAGGATCCGCAGCAGCTTTCGGCCTTTGTGACCGACGATCTGCGCATCACCCTGATCTCGCAGGACGGCAGCGTGCTGTTTGAATCTGCCACGGATCAGCCCATGGAGAACCACCTTTCCCGCCCGGAGATCCGGCAGGCCATGACAAACGGCATCGGCAAGGATATCCGCGACTCCCAGACCATGGGTTATGAGACCTATTATTACGCGATGCTGCTGCCGAACGGCGAGATCCTGCGCACGGCACAGGATGCTGAAACGGTATGGTCTATTTATGATTCTTCCATCCCTGCCATTGTGCTGAGCTGCGTTGCGCTGATGCTGGCCGCCGCTGTGCTGGCTGCTCTGCTCACCCGTGCACTGGTGCAGCCGGTGCTGAACATGACCGAGGATCTGGATCATATTCAGGACAACGTGCCTTACAAAGAGCTGATCCCCTTTGCAGAGAGCATCCACTCCGACCGCATCCTGCGTGAGAACAACGAGAAGATGCGGCAGGAATTCACGGCCAATGTGAGCCATGAGCTCAAGACCCCGCTGACCAGCATTTCCGGCTATGCGGAGCTGATCGAGACCGGTATTGCAAAGCCGGAAGATGTTCCGGGCTTTGCCCAGAAGATCCACGTAGAAGCCAGCCGCATGATCCAGCTGGTGAACGATATCCTGCAGCTTTCCAGCCTGGACAGCGCCAGTGAACAGGGCACGGAGCCGGAGATGGAAACGGTGGATCTGCTGGAAGTTGCAAGGGACTGCGTGGAACGCCAGAAGCTGAATGCCCGCCGGGCCTATATCTCTCTGAGCTGCCTTGGGGAAAGCGCCCTTGTGCACGGCAACCGTCCGCTGCTGGACGAACTGTGCCAGAACCTGTGCGACAATGCGATCCGTTACAACCGCCCCGGCGGCAAGGTGCAGCTTACCACTGCCTGCAGCCGCGATGGCCACTGCACACTGACCGTTACCGATAACGGCATCGGCATCCCGAAGGAAGCACAGTCCAGCGTATTCGAGCGGTTCTACCGCGTGGATAAGAGCCGCAGCAAGGCCACCGGCGGCACCGGCCTGGGCCTTGCCATTGTCAAGCACATTGCTCTGATCCATGGTGCCCGCATCAAACTGGAAAGCCAGGTGGACGTTGGTACCACCATTACTGTCACCTTCCCCACTGCAAACTGAATCACATCAACAAAAACCTCACGTCTGCCTGCAATTGCGGGCAGGCGTTTTTTGTTGTAATGTTCTCTCGCCCCACGCCGTTTTGCAGAGCACTGCGCTGCTGCAGATGCGCAAGGTCGATGCCCTGCTGCCAGAAAACCTGCACAGTCTGTATGCACAACTTTGCCAGCTGGGTACTCTGAGCCGCACCGGGCTGCGGCGTGTCATAGCTGCGCTGGCAGTCCAAACGCAAAACAGCCGCAGCATCGCGCATTGTGACCGAAACACTGCACCGACGGATGGTTACCGGCTCGCCTTCCAGCCAGAAGGTGTACGCATTTCCCTGCCCCAGTAAAAGCCGGGCCATTTTCGCCTGTGGAGCGTCCAGTTCCAGCCATGAGCCTGCGTTCCAGAGCATGCCGTTCTGTGCAGGCTGCACCTCACCGTCTTCCACCGAAAGCATGGGCAGAAGCAGGCCCTCCCGGCGCTGGTAAAGCCGCGGCATCTGTGCAGAAACGGCCTTGAGTTTCTCAAGGAGTTTGTCCGGCAGAGCTTCTGTCTCGCCCTCAAAATCCTCTGTTATTTCTCCGTTCGTTTCCAGTACGCACACCCTTGCCGCCGCACGTCCCTGTCCTCTTTGAAGCACGGCGTCCTCATAGGCGGCAAGCAGTTCTGCCGAAACTGTTTGATCGATCAGCAAATAATCGCACAGGCGGTAATCTGCGGTTTGCGGCAGTGCATCCTGTGCTGCAAACAATGCTTTTTCCAGCGTGTCCGCTTTCGCCAATTGCAGCTGCAGCGCGGCGGAAGCCTCCGATGCATCGGCCGACGCTTCCGGTGCCTGATACAGCAGCCCCACTGTAATGCTCTGGCCTGCCCGCGCAAGATACACTGCCCGCACCATGCTTTTTTCAGTGGTTTCACAGCGCAAGAAAAGCAGGCACCAGCCTGCCAGCAGTACCACACACAGAGGGCGCAGGACCCGCTGTTTCATTCCACCGCCCCCTTTCTGTCCTGCAATGCCTGCTGCCACAACATCCGTGCTGCCGCGCAGAGAAACCCGATGCGGAACACTGCACAGGTCAGCCAGATGAGTAAAAGCAGAGCGTCCATGCGGGAGAACACCCCCACGCTCCATGCACGCAGCAGTTCCTGCTCCGGGTAATCTGCTGCGCCGAACACAAGGCACATGCCCCCGGCAAGGCTCGCCTGCACCAGAAAGGCCAGCCATGGCAGCCCAGCGGCACGGCGCGGCCCTGCCTCCGGGCATACTGCAGGCCATACCAGATATTCTGCATACAGCGGCACCCGCGGCCAGCGGGCCAGCTGCACGGCATCCACTGTGAGCAGATGTGCCCAATGCATCTGCCCGGCGGTACCTGCAAGGCCAACCAGAACGCCCAGCCCCACAAGCCACCACAGCACCCGTGCCGGGGCATCCCAGCCAGACGGCGGTATCTTCCAGCCTGCCAAAAGCAGCAGCGGCAGCAGGCCCACCAGCGCCATGGAGTGGAACTCCTGCCGACAGATACTTTGCGCCTGTACCGCCGTACCACAGAGCTCTGCAAGCAGCCAGACACTTGCTGCAAAAAGCCATACCTGCCGCGCTGCCGGGCCCATTTTCTGCCAGCAGGCAGACAAAATTACGCTGAGAAAGGTCAGCAGCGCAGCCTGAACTGCACCGTAAACGATCATGCCGCGTACAGAAATACCGGTTTGTACTCCCTCTTCCAATGCCGCTGTCACCACACTGAGTGCTGCAGCGGAAAGCGAGAAGCCCTGTTTCATCTGTGTTTTCTGCATCATTTACCCTCCTTTCTCTGCCAGATATTGAAGCCCCTGCGGGAAAGGCGGCGGTAGTTGCGGCGGATGATGCCATCTTCCGCCATGGGGCGCTGCGGGAACGGATGCGCCACCAGATAGGGCACCTGCAGACACGCCGTGCCGGAAAGACTGAGCAAAAATGCAAAAAAAGCCCCCACAAGGCCCACCGGCCCGGCAAGCCCGGCGGCGAGCACCACCCCCAGCCGCAGCAGAGTGGCCGGTTCGTAGAGCGACGGTGTGACGAACACCGCAATGGCCGTGATGCTGGCCACAAAAATCACCGACGTGCTCATAAGCCCGGTGGCAATGGCAGCATCCCCGATGATAAGGGCCGACACCAGGCTGACAGAATGTCCCAGCGACTGCGGCATCCGCAGACCTGCTTCCCGGATGACTTCCAGAATGAGCATCACCAGCAGCATTTCTGCAAACAGCGGCAGCGGTGTAGCCTTTTCTGCCGCTTCGATCTTGTACAAAAGCTGCGGCGGGATCAGCTCCGGCAGATAGGCCGCCACGCACACGAACACCCCCGGCAGGAACACGGTGAGGTAAAATGAAACATACTTGAGGACGCGCAGAAACGAAGAAAATACCGCCGTGGATGCATAATCATCCAGACATTCAAAATTTTCACAGAAGAGGGCCGGAAGCACCATGGCGGACGGGCTGCCGTTGACCAGCACCACGATCTTGCCCTCACAGAGCTTTGCCGCTGCCACAGCGGGCCGTTCGGTGTAGCTTACCGGCGTGAACAGCCTTGCTTTGCCCGGCAGCAGCCAGGGCACAAAATAGCTGGAATCCAGCAGCAGCTCTGGTTTTGCAGCCGCAAGCGTTTTGCGCACGCGGCGCACCATGGCCGGGTCTGCCCTGTTTTTGCAGTAGCAGATGGCATACTCGGTCTGCATCTCGGTGTTGGCCTGTGCCACCTCCTGCACCAGATGTTCGGTGCGGATGAGCCGCCGCAAAAGGCTCAGGTTCACCCGCAGCAGGTCGGCAAAACCCTCGCGGGAGCCGCGCAGATTGCCCTCACCGGGGGGCTCGTCCACCGAACGGAATTTGAGCCCCTGCACCGAGAAGGCGATTCCCTTTGCGCAGCCGTCCAACAGCAGCACCGCCATGCCCGCCGTCACTCGCTTGACCAAATCATCCATATCCTCCACGGGTGTACTTTCTGCCGGGAATGCGGAGCCGTGCAGGATCAGTTCATATGCCTGCGGCCCGGTGCAATGCAGCCCGGCCTGCTGCGGCGGTGCCTGACGGCTGGCAGCGTCCAGCAGGAGTGCCCAGAGCGAATCCAGGCTTGCCATACCGTCAAACAGAACAATGACCCCTCTGCAATGATAAATCGTGATTTCTTTGGCATAATAATCCGCAGATGTACCGAACACCCCGTCCAGCACTTCCCGATTTTTTTCAAGGCTTTGCGAAAGCTGCTGCATTTTTCCCACTCCTTTGCACAGCAGTATGCCCGGTTCCGGCCTTTTCCATTCCCACAGACATACAACAGGAGGTTTTGTGTCTTGAAACTTTTGATCTGCCGCACCATCATCATTTATCTATGTGTTCTGTTCGCCATGCGGCTTATGGGCAAACGCCAATTGGGTGAACTGCAGCCCGAAGAGCTGGTTTCCACCATCCTCATTTCCAACCTGGCATCCATCTCCATTGAATCGGAAGAAGTTCCCATCACCTCCAGCCTGATCCCGCTGTTCCTCATTGCTGCGCTGGAACTGCTGGGTTCCGTGCTGAGCTTTCGCAGCCAGAAATTTTTCAACTTTCTCTCCGGCAGGCCCAAGACCGTGATCCTGGATGGGCAGATCGACCAGAACGCCCTGCGGATGCTGCGGCTGACCACCGCCGATTTAATGGAAGCGCTGCGCGGCAAAAACATCTTCGACCCGCGGGATGTCTCCTATGCAGTGATCGAGACCAACGGCACCCTTTCCGCTGCCCTCCGTCCGGAAAAAGAGCCCGCCCGCCTTGCTGACCTGCAGTTGAAAGTGGAGCACACCAATGCCACCATTCCCTTTGTGCTGGATGGGCAGGTGCTGGAAGATAATCTTCGCTGGTGCGGCAAGGATCGTGCATGGCTGGAACGCACGGCACAGGCCAACACCCTGCTGCCGGAAGAAATTCTGCTGCTGATCGGCAACGAGACCGAGGATTATTTTCTGTTAAAAAAAGAGAGCCGCCATACCGGCAGCTCTCATTGAGGTGAACAGATGAAACGGATCTATGCGTGTATCGCCATTGTGGCTGTGCTGCTGGGCGTTGCTTTTTACAGCAGCTGGAAGGTGCAGAGCTTTGCGGATGTGATCTCGGCCGATCTTGACACCGCTGCAGAAGCCATCCGTAATGCAGACTACACCGCTGCACGGCAGGCCCTTGCCGATGGCGCAGACCGGTGTGACCAGATGCGAACAAAAATGAACCACCTGCTGCGCACCGCCGATTTTACCAAGCTGGAAGCGGCCCTGCGCGCGGCCGACGGCCATTTGGAAATGAATGCTCCGGAGGAAGCTTTTGGCGAACTGCGCCGGGCACAGGTGCAGGTGGAAACGCTGGAATGGCTCTCGCACCGGCTGGTATAAACAGCAAAAGGCACCGCCCTCTGCCCTTCCCGGCAAAAAGCGGTGCCTTTATTGCAAAATCACTGCGGAGAGTCTTTGCGGTCACCCATCAGTTTTTTGAGCTCATTGAAAAAGCTTTCCACATCTGCAAACTGGCGGTAGACCGATGCAAAGCGCACATAGGCCACCTCGTCGATCTTTTTCAGTTCCTGCATGGTCAACTCACCAATGCGCACGCTGGGAATTTCACGGTCGTAAGAGCTGAGCAAGGTCTGCTCAATGCTGCTGACTGCCCGCTCCAGCGATTCATAGCTCACCGGACGCTTGGCGCAGGCCCGCACCATGGCGTTGAGCAGCTTCTGCCGGTCAAACGGCTCACGGGAGCTGTCCTTTTTGATGACCACCAGCGGAACCGTCTCCACGACCTCGTAGGTCGTAAAACGTGTATGGCAGCTCAGGCATTCGCGGCGGCGGCGGATGCGCTCGTTGTCCTCCGTGGGACGGGAGTCGATCACCTTGGATTCCTCGGCTCCGCAATAGGGACATTTCATTGGTCTGTTCCTCCTGTCATCTGCCGGCCCTGCCGGAGAATGAACGGCATCGGCTCAAAAAGAAGCCCACGCCCTTTTTATTTTCAAGCCTTCTTTTTGGGCTTGCGCTCGCTCCACAGCACCCACGCAGAGGTGGAAACGCACAGCGAGGTGTACACGCCGCTGACCATGCCCATCATCAGCGGGAACGCAAAGGTAAAGATGCTGTCCAAACCGTACAGCTTTGCCACGATGCACATAACGCCCAGAGCCATCACGGTGGTGATGGTCGTAATGAGGGTGCGACGGGCAGACTGGTTGACCGAGTGATTCACCAGCTCTTCAAAGGATGCCTTTTTGCCCATGAGGGCGCGGTTCTCGCGGATACGGTCGTACACAACGACAGTATCGTTGATGGAGTAACCCAGAATGGTGAGCATGGCGGCAATGAAGTTGCCGTCCAGCGGGCTGCGCAGCAGCACAAAGGTGCCAAACATTACCATCAAATCGTTCACCAGTGCCAGCACCGCCATCATGCCGCCAGTCAGGCCGCCGATGTTCTTGAAGCGCAGGGCAATGTACAGTAAAATCAGCACCAGTGCAAACACCACAGCCACCAGGCTCTTCTGCAGGAACTTGGTGCCCATAGCCGCGCTGACATTGCTGAGAGACAGCTGTTCAAAATTGTTTTCCGGATAACTCTCGTTCAGGCTGTCCAACAGGTCGGCCACCTGCTCGGTGGTCACGGTCTCGGTGCCGGGCATGGAAATTTTCAGGGTCTGGTCGCCGGTGGCAACATTTTCACCGGTCTGCAGGGTCAGGCCGGTGCTGTCCAGCGCAGACGCTGCCGTTTTCTGCACGTCTGCAGTGGTAAAGCTGCCTTCATAGCTCAGGGTGATCATGGCACCACCGGTAAACTCGGTATCCAGATGAACACCGAACACCACAGCGCACAGCACGATGGCGGCCATCAGGCAGGCAGAGATGGTCAGGAAGCGCTTGCGCAGGCCCACAAAATCGATGGGCTTCTTCTCTGCCTTCTCCCTGCCGGGTTTCTCCGCACCGTAGAACCAGGGATCACGCAGGGCTTTGATGGAAGCGGCACCGCGGATCATCACACGGGTAGCAAACACGCCAAACACAAAGTTCAGCAGCACGCCGGTGAGCAGCGTGTAACCGAAGGCGTAGATGGTGCCTGCGGTGGACGGGCCAAAGGCAAAGAGCACAAAGTGCAGGGCTTTGGCAAACAGGCCGTCCGAGGGGCCGAACGCGCCCATCAGCACGATTGCCACAATAACAATGGTCACGTTGCCGTCAATGATGGGGGTCAGGCCGCGGGCAAAGCCGCTATTGAGTGCGCCATCCAGAGACTTGCCATTTTTCAGTTCTTCCTTGATGCGCTCGGCGGTAATAACATTGGCGTCCACGCCCATGCCGATGGCCAGGATGATGCCCGCAATACCGGGCAGGGTCAGGGTGAAGCTTTCAAACACCGGGAAATAGCCGGACACAAAGGCCAGCGTTGCTGCCACCTGACCGGCCAGCGCGATGCAGGCCAGAAAGCCCGGCAGACGGTACAGGACTGTCATGAACACTACGATCAGAGCAAAAGCGATCAGGCCGGCCAGCACCATGGCGCTGAGGCTGTTCTCTCCCAGGCTGGGGCTGACGGTGGAATAGCTGTCCACAGTCAATGCAAAAGGCAGCGCGCCGGAGTTGATCTGGCGGGCCATCTTGATGACCTGCTCCTGCGTGAAAGGATTGGATGCAGAGCTGGTGATAATGGCAGAGCCATCGGTGATGGCCGTGTTCACCGTTGCGGTGCTCACGTTTTCATCGTCCAGCCAGATGCTGATAGTGCCATTGGATGCGGCCAGCTTTGTGGTGGCATCGCCGAAAGCTTTGGCACCGTCGTCGGTAAATTTGAGCGAGACGAAATATTCTGAAGCGCCGCCGCTGGTCACCGGGCCATACTGAGCTGCTGCGCTCTCGATCATGGAGCCGTCCAGGATCAGCTCACCGTCTGCGCTGCTGCCCTCCCGGAAGGTGAGGTATGCAGTGGTGCCGATCTCGTCAATGGCGGCTTCCGGGTCAAAATCCGTCTCGCCGGACTGCCACGGGAACTCCAGGATCAGGCTGTCGGAGCTGGTATCCACATACAGCTCGTAGTCGGTCACATTCAGCGCTACGAGACGGTTCTCAATGACGAGCTGTGCGGCTTCCAGCTGTTCTTCGGTGGCGTCGTATCCATCCGACGGCACAAAGGTGACGTTGACGCCGCCCTTGATATCCACACCGAAGCGGATATCCTTTGCGCCCTTGATGTAAGTCGTGGTCGTATCGCCGTACTTGGCATACACGCCGAAGAAGGCAGTGTAGACGAACACTGCGATCAGCAGCACTGCGGCCACAAGATGCCATGCTTTGCCTTTAGTCTTCATAAAATTCAGGGAACCTCCAAAAGCGGCGGCGCAGACGGCCGCTGCCCGTATTCTAGTGCGGACCGCTTTTTGCGGGCCTTATCTCTTCCGCAAGGGGGCCGTCATGCCGGCTTTCTTGCGACAAAACTCCCCTGACGGCCCAAACAGGCCGCACAGAGGAGATAAAAATCAGGGAATGTTAGTTAGTCTGCTTTATCGGCCAGCAGCTTTTCCACCACAGCCAGACGCACGCAGACGCACAGCAGCTCAGAAGCGGTCTCCACTTCATCCAGGCTGGGGTAAGTGGGTGCAATGCGCAGGTGGGAATCCTCCGGATCCTTGTGGTAGGGGTAAGCGGAGCCGGCACCGGTCAGCACCAGACCTGCATCCTTGCACAGGCCGGCCACACGCTTTGCACAGCCGGGCATCACGTACAGGCTGATGAAGTAGCCGCCCTTGGGGTTGGTCCAGTGTGCAATGTCGCCGCAGGGGGTGAGATTATTCTTGAACGCAGTCTTGACGGCGTCAAAGCAGGGCACCAGACGGCGGCGGTGCTTTGCCATGTGGGCCAGCACGCCTTCCTTGTTCTTCAGGAAGCGGACGTGGCGCAGCTGGTTCATCTTATCGTAGCTGATGATCATCACCGAGAAGCGCTTGCACATATACTTCATGCTGTTCTCGCTGCAGGCAATGGCAGAGACGCCGGCACCCGGGAAGGTGATCTTGCTGGTGGAAGTGAACATGAACACACGGTTCTCATTGCCGTACTTCTTGCTCTCGTTCAGCAGCACCGGGGTCTCGATGATCTCATCGGTGAGGTGATGGACGATATATGCTTCATCCCAGAAGATCTTGAAGTCCGGCGCAGCGGTCTTCATCTTGGCGAAGCGCTCAATGGTCTCGTCACTGTAGGTGTAGCCATCGGGGTTGGAATACTGCGGCACACACCAGATGCCCTTGATGTCGGCATCCTCGGCCACCAGCTTTTCCACAATGTCCATATCCGGGCCGTTCGGGGTCATAGGCACGCTGATCAGCTCAAAACCAAACTCCTCGGTGATGGCAAAGTGGCGGTCATAGCCGGGTACCGGGCAGAGGAACTTGCGCTTTTCCACCTGAGACCAGGGGCACGGAGACTCCGGGAAACCAAACACATAGCCGATGTTGATAAGGTTGTACATCAGCTGCAGGCTGGAGTTGCCGCCCACAAACACCTCGCCGGGCTGCACGCCGAACACATCGGCAAACAGCACGCGGGCCTCGTGCAGGCCCTCCAGATCACCATAGTTGCGGGCATCGGTGCCGGCATCGGTGGTATAATCGTTCATCTTCAGCAGGTCCATGGCCAGATCCATCTGGTGAGGGCCGGGCTTGCCGCGGGCCATGTTCAGCTTGAGGCCCTTTGCCTGAAATTTTTTGTACTCCGCTTCGAGCGCTGCCTTTTCGGCAGTGAGTTCATCACGATTCATTGCAAGATAATTTGCCATTGAAAACACACTCCTTTATCGTACTTCCTGTTACCCATAGCGCCGGAACGGTGCTTTGCGGAGCCTTCCTGCCAGGGAGCGTGCCCCACACCAATCCAGACCTTAATATTATAGTACATTTTGCCCTCGGAAACAAGAATAATAAAGCAAAAAGCCCTGTCAAAAGCAAAAAGCTTTTGAAACAGGGCTTTGGACGCTTTTCGTCAGCTCAGGGAGACCTGATTTTTGTAGCGCTTGCGCACTGCACCGTACTCCAGATGGGCCTCGCCGCCCTCCACGGTGTCCTCATCCACAGTCACACGGATGATGGTTGCATCGGTGGGCACCTCGTACATGATGGGCAGCAGGATGCTCTCCATCACGCTGCGCAGGCCGCGGGCACCGGTCTTGCGCTCAATGGTCTTGCGGGCAATGGCGTGGAGTGCTTCGTCGGTAAAGGCCAGCTCCACGTTATCCATGCTCAGCAGCTCTTTATACTGCTTGACCAGACTGTTGCGGGGCTCCTTGAGCACGCGCACCAGTGCATCCTCGTCCAGATCGTCCAGCACGGTGATCACCGGCAGACGGCCGATCAGCTCCGGGATCAGGCCAAACTTGACCAGATCGTGGGGCTCCACCTTGCGCAGCAGAGCCTTTTCGGCTTCCACGGAGTTATCCTTCAGGCTGCTGCCAAAGCCCAGAGCGGACTTATCGGTGCGGCGCAGGATATACTTATCCAGGCCGTCAAAAGCGCCGCCGCAGATGAACAGGATGTTGGTGGTATCGATCTGGATGAACTCCTGCTGCGGATGCTTGCGGCCGCCCTGCGGCGGAACATTGCTCACAGTGCCTTCGAGAATCTTCAGCAGGGCCTGCTGCACGCCCTCACCGCCCACATCACGGGTGATGGAGGGGTTCTCGCTTTTGCGGGTGATCTTATCGATCTCGTCGATATAGATGATGCCGATCTGTGCCTTCTGCACATCAAAATCTGCAGCCTGAATGAGCTTGAGCAGAATGTTCTCCACATCTTCGCCCACATAGCCGGCCTCCGTGAGGGTAGTTGCATCGGCAATGGCGAAGGGCACGCCCAGCATCTTTGCCAGAGTCTGCGCCAGCAGGGTCTTGCCCACACCGGAAGGGCCCAGCAGCAGCACATTGGACTTCTGCAGTTCCACATCGCCGCCCTTGCCGCTGAGGATGCGCTTATAGTGGTTGTACACCGAGACAGCCAGCACACGCTTTGCTTCGTCCTGGCCGATGACGTACTGATCCAGGCCTTCCTTGATCTCGGCGGGGGTCATGATGTTGATGTCAAGACCGCCTGCAGGCTGGATATGTGCGCGGCCTGCGCCGCTGCGGGCCGGACGGCTGCTGCCGGGGTGCTCCGGCTTATCGGAAAGCAGGTCGTGGCACAGGCCGATGCACTCGCTGCAGATATTGACACCGGGGCCGATGATCATGCGCTCCACTTCGTCCTGATGCTTTCCGCAGAAGCTGCATACCAGATCCTTTTCGTTTTTGTCTCTGCCGGAATTATTATTTGCCATAGCTGTTTTTCCTTATCCTGGGTAGATTGATTTCAGCGGGGCGGCTCAGCGATGAGCAATGATCTCATCGATCAGGCCGTATTCCTTTGCCTGCAGTGCGGACATATAATTGTCGCGCTCGGTGTCCAGCTGGATCTTTTCCAGCGGCTGGCCGGTGTACTCGCTGAGCATGTGGTTCATCTTGTCACGGATATACACCATGTGCTCGGCGTGGATCTTGATATCGGTGGTCTGGCCGGAAAGGCCGCCGCCCTGGCCGCCGATGAGCGGCTGATGGATCAGGATCTCAGAGTTGGGCAGTGCAAAGCGCTTGCCCTTGGTGCCGCTTGCCAGCAGGAAAGCACCCATGGATGCTGCCATGCCCATGCAGATGGTGGAAACATCACACTTGATATACTGCATGGTATCGTGGATGGCCATGCCGGCACTGATGGAGCCGCCGGGGCTGTTGATATACAGGCTGATGTCCTTATCCGGGTCCTGCCCTTCCAGATACAGCAGCTGTGCCACAACAAGGCTGGCGGAAGTATCGTTGACATCCTCGCTCAGAACGATGATACGGTCGTTCAAAAGACGGGAGAAAATATCATAGGAACGCTCGCCATGGGACGACTGTTCCACAACATAAGGAACAAAACTCATAAAGTTCGCCTCCTGATTTGGAATATAGTATTTGCAAAATTGACCGATACGGTTTCCCTGCCGGTTCTGCCGTATCGGTCAATTTTAACAACCTTTAATTGAAACCGTGCAGCGCACTGCCTGCTTCAAAGGGATGCAGTGAGCCGATTACTCAGCGTCTGCAGCCTTCTCTTCCTCAGCAGCCTTCTCCACGATGTTTGCATGGCTCTTGATGAAGTCGATTGCCTTGTTGATGGCCAGATCCTTCTTCAGGTCGTCCACATTGACCAGCTCACGGACCTTGTCCTCTTCCATCTTGTACTGGTCGGCAATGCGCTTGATCTCAGCGGAAACTTCCTCCTCGGAAGCCTCGATGTTCTCAGCAGCGGCAACAGCCTCCAGAGCCAGACGGATCTTGACCTGCTTCTCAGCCTGCGGCATGAAGGAAGCACGGAACTGCTCCATGGTCTGGCCCATATACTTCAGGTAGTCCTCGAGGCGCAGGCCCTGCTGCTCCACGCGGAATGCGAAGTCGTTGACCATCTCGTCCATGCGGGTGTCATACATAGCCTGGGGGATCTCGCCCTCCATGCTCTCGATGACCTGATCCACCAGAGCGTTCTCAACAGCCAAGTCGTCCTGCTTGTCCAGCTGCTCCTGGTTGTTCTTGCGAATGGAAGCCTTGAACTCGTCCAGAGTGTCGTACTCGGAGCAGTCCTTAGCCAGCTCGTCGTCCAGAGTGGGCAGCTCCTTGTACTTCACTTCGTGCAGCTTGATCTTGAACACAGCAGCCTTGCCAGCCAGCTCTGCAGCCTGATACTCTGCGGGGAAGGTGACGTTCACGTCGAACTCTTCGCCAGCGGAGTGGCCAACGATCTGATCCTCAAAGCCGGGGATGAAGCTGCCGCTGCCCAGGGTCAGAGCATAGTGCTCAGCCTTGCCGCCCTCGAATGCAACACCATCGACGAAGCCCTCGAAGTCGATATCAGCGATATCGCCGTTTTCAGCAGCACCCTCACGGGTCAGCTCACGGGCGTTGCGCTCCTGCACACGCTTCAGCTCGGCCTCAACAGCCTCGTCAGAAACAGTATGGACAGTCTTTTCCACGGTCAGACCATTGTAGTTGCCAACCTTCACCTCGGGCTTGACGGCAACATTGACGGTCAGGGTGACACCCTCGGCCTCAGTTGCAGCGTCCACAGTGACCTCAGGACGGCCAACCGGCTCCACGCCAGCTTCCTTGACAGCAGCCTCGAAAGCCTCGGGGAACAGCTCGTTGATGGCGTCGTAGGTGAACACGTCAGCGCCGTACATCTTCTCGATCAGAGAACGGGGAGCCTTGCCCTTACGGAAGCCGGGAACAGCGTACTTCTTGCCTTCCTTCTTGAAAACATCGGCAACAGCCTTCTTGAAGGCCTCTGCGTCGATGGAGAACTGCAGCTGAGCCATGCTCTTCTCGAGCTTTTCACACTTGATGAGATTCATTTGTTTTTCCTCCACTCAAAAATTCTATTGCGCAGGGCAGGAAGTTTTTGCCCTTTGCAACCGCGCACTGCGTCCTGGATGAACTTGCTTTTGCAATATGCGGGGACGCGCGCGCTCAATTGGGTGCAACAATCGCGTCAAAAACTATTATAGCACGCTGTTGCCGCAATTGCCAGCCCAAATTGTTAATTTTTATCGGTTTTGCCGGTTCAATTGATGCGATATGGGCAAAAACGCAGTCCATCCGCACTTACCAGCTTATAATGGATGCCGTCCACATCCCCCTGCACCGCGTAGCGGATGGCGTTGCCGTGCAGGTGGCCGTAGTAGCAGGTCTTGATGCCGTACTCCTTTAAGGTAGCCACGATCTCCGGTGCGCTGGTGCCGGTGTACACCGGCGGGTAATGCAGGAACACTAGCTTTTCCAGCCCCGGCTCGGCGGCGTCCAGGCTCATGCGCAGGCGGCCGATCTCACGGTTCATCACCTTTTCGTCGTGGGCCTCGCCCACATCGAACAGCCAGCCGCGGGTACCACAGATGGCATAGCCCTCCACACTGTAGGAATTATTGTGCAGGATGTGCAGGGTATCAAAACCTTCGGCCTTGAGGTAGGCATTCATCTTGTTGGCCGTGGACCACCAGTAATCGTGGTTGCCCTTCATGATGATCTTCTGCCCGGGCAGGTTCTGTAAAAATTCAAAGTCCTTACGGGTATCGGTGAGGCGCATGGCCCAGCTGATATCCCCCGCCAGTACAATGGTATCTTCCGGTTTGATGAGTTTTTTCCAGTTTTTCTCAAGGCGCTCCACATAATCGTTCCAGCCGGGGAAAATATCCATCGGCTTGGAAGCTCCCAGAGAAAGATGGGTATCGCCAAGCACAAAAAGTGCCATGTTTTACTCCTGTTCTATCGCAATCTCGCAAACAGCTCCAATCATAGCAGCATATTTGCGATATGCAGCCTGCGGATGTTGCCAGTGCATTGAAAAACGCAGGCTGCGATAAAATGCAGCAGGATGGTTTATTCCTGATAGCCCAGTGCCACCTCGGCGATCTGGGCAGGGTCGATCACAGTATCAAAGCGCTCCGGCTTCTGGCGCAGTGCGGCAAGGCTTGCCGGTGCGGTGTGCGCGGTAGCTGCTTCCAGCTGCTGCATAGCTTCAAAATCATTTTCCGGTGCGGTGCGGCCCAAAGCTTCCAGCACGCTGCGCGGGAACTTGAAGGGAGATGCGGTGGAAAGCACCACCATGGGCACGCCTGCGCGTTTTTTCTGGGCGGCCACATGGAAGGCCACAGCAGTGTGGGTATCGCACAGGTAGTTATCCTTTTCGTAACGGGCGCGGATCTCCCCTGCCACTTCGTCCTCACTGCTCCAGCCGCAGGAGAAATTCTCCTGAATAGCAGCCAGCGTCTCCGGACGCACGGTATAGCTGCCTGTCTCGGTAAGGCTCTTCATCAGGCCGGCCACCTCGGCATCGCTGCCGGTGACATGGTACAGCAGGCGCTCCAGATTGGAGGACACCAAGATGTCCATGCTGGGCGAGGTGGTCTTGAAGAATTCACGCTTTGCGGTGTAGGTGCCGGTGGTGAGGAAGTCGGTGAGGACATTGTTTTCGTTGGAGGCACACACCAGCTTGCCCACGGGCAGGCCCATGCGCTTTGCATAGTAACCTGCCAGAATATCGCCGAAGTTGCCGGTGGGCACGCAGAAATCCACCTGGTCGCCAAAGGCGATTTTGCCGGCCTTCAGCAGCTGGGCATAGGCGGCAAAGTAGTAGACGATCTGCGGCACAAGGCGGCCCCAGTTGATGGAGTTTGCGCTGGACAGGCGGATATCCCGCCTTGCCAGTTCGGCGGCAATGGCCTTATCGCCAAAGACCTTCTTCACGCCGGTCTGGGCGTCGTCAAAGTTGCCGCGCACGGCGTAGACCGCCACATTGGCACCTTCCTGCGTTGCCATCTGCAGACGCTGGATCTCGCTGGTGCCGCCCGTGGGGTAGAACACCGCGATCTCCACGCCCGGGATGTCGTGGTAGCCGTCCAGAGCGGCCTTGCCGGTGTCGCCGCTGGTGGCCACAAGGATCAGGGTCTTTTCCGTGCGGCCCAGATTCTTTTTGGCTTCCACCAGCAGTTTCGGCATCAGCTGCAGGGCATAATCCTTAAAAGCGCAGGTGGGGCCATGCCACAGCTCCAGCGCATAAGTATCCCCTTCCACCGGTGCCAGATAACCGGCCTTGCCGCCAAAAGCGTCCCCGTAGGTTTTACGGGTGGCTTCGGCGAGGAAGTCCTGCGAGTAATCGGTGAGGTACTCTTTGATAACGGCAGCTGCCATAGCCGGGTAATCCAGCTCACACAGCGCCTTTACGTCCACCTGCGGAAAGCGTTCCGGCACGAACAGGCCGCCCTCATTGGACAGGCCCTGTGCGATCGCTTCCGAAGAAGTCACCTTGCGGTTTTGGTCTCTGGTACTGAAAAACTGCATCGTTGTCGCTCCTTTTCGCCGTAGAACGCACAAAACGCGTTCCTGCTGCTGCGGCAGAGAAGCCCTCTGCCCGTACATTTTCCCACCGGGGCAATCGCTTTACGTGAGGAAAGCGCCCCTTATAATATGTACCATCCAGCGCCCGCTGTCAAGAGGAAACACTTCGGCCACATCAAACCGCACCGGTGCATCGCTCTGCCCGGTGGTCTGCAGATAATACTGTGCTGCAAGGATCAGCCGCTTCTGTTTGGCGGCGTCCACCGCTGCCGCCGGGCTTGCCAGCGAGTTTTCTGCCCGGGTCTTGACCTCGCAGATGACAATGGTGCCATCCGGTTCCTGCACCACCATGTCCAGCTCTCCCATCCGGGTGCGGAAGTTGTGGGCCAGCAGTTTGCAGCCCTGTTTCTGGTAGAACTTTGCGGCTGCGGCTTCGCCTTTCCGGCCGGTCTCGGCGCGGTTCACCTGCCGTTCTCCGGCCAGTAGCCTTGCTTTTTGAGAAAGCTGCGGCGGTAGAATGGCTGAATGCCGTACTGCGCAATCAGTTCATAATGGAGTTTTGTCGGGTAACCCTTGTGCTTTGCCAGCTGATACTGCGGGTACTGCTTGTCCAGTTCCAGCATATAGCGGTCACGGCTGACCTTGGCCAGCACCGACGCCGCGCCGATGCTGGCGCTGGTGGCGTCGCCCTTGACCACCGGCTGCGCCGGGATCTGCAGCCCGGCCGGGGTGCGGTTGCCGTCCACCAGTACAAGGTTCGGCACGATATCCAGTTCTTCCACTGCCTGCTTCATGCCGCCCATGGTGGCATTGAGGATGTTGTCGCGGTCGATGATCTCCGGCCCCACAAAAATAATTTTGTAGGCCAGTGCCTTTTCCACGATCTCGTCAAACAGGGCTTCCCGCTTTTTCTCGGTGAGCTTTTTGGAGTCGTTGATGCCGTACACCGGATTTTCCGGGTCCAGAATGCAGGCGGCCACACACACCGGGCCGCACAGAGGGCCGCGCCCGGCTTCGTCTACACCTGCAAAGCAGCCGTATTCGCTGCGCACAGCAGCGTCATACTCGTACAGCGGTGCCGAGATCTCCTCGTCGGAACGACGTTTCATTCGTCATCCTCCTCGGCAAAGTCGGCCAGGTCGTCCCGCTGCGGCGGGCGCTCCAGCGAGATGCGGCCCCACTTGCAGGCGCGGAACTCGTCCACCAGCATGATGGCGCAGCGCTCGGTGTTCACCTCGCCGCCGCGCACCAGCAGGCCGCGCTTGCGGCCAATGGCTTCCATCAGCTCATAGGGCGGCAGGGCCATGGTCTCGGCATCCAGCTTGTAGCGCTGGGCCACGAGGTCCGGGTAGTTGCGGCGTACTTCGTCCAGCAGGTTCATAGCCAGCTCTTCCACGTCCAGAATGTCGTCCTTGATGGAACCGATGAAGGCCAGATTGGACGCAATGGTCTTGGAATCAAACTTTTTCCACAGCACACCGGGCATATCCAGCAGGTCAAACTTATCGGTGCTGACCCACTGCTTGCCCTTGGTCACGCCCGGGCGGTCTGCCGCCTTGGCACGGGCCGAGCCTGCAAAGGTATTGATAAAGGTGGATTTGCCCACATTGGGGATACCGCACAGCATCACCTGCGTTTTGGCACCGCCCATACCGCGGTTCTGGCGGCGTTCCAGCAGGCCCGCCAGTTCCTTTTCAATGGCAGCCTTGACGGCATTGGCGCCGCCCTTCTGCTTGGCACTGATGGCCACACAGCCAGCATCTGCCGCATGGAAGTATTTGATCCACTCTTCGGTCACAGCCGGATCGGCCAGATCGGCCTTGTTCAGCGCATAAAGCTTCGGTTTGCGGGCCGTGATGCGCTCGATCTCCGGGTTCAGGCTGGAAAGCGGGATGCGCGCGTCCAGCAGCACAAGGCTGGCGTCCACGTGCTGGATCTCCTGTTCCATCATGCGCAGGGTCTTGGTCATGTGGCCCGGGAACCACTGAATATTGTACTGGTTTGCAAACCGGGTATCCATTTCGTTCATTTTACCACCCCAAAATCTGTAAAGGGCATAAAGCACAACAGCACCTTGCCCAGAATATCCCGTTCATCGATACAGCCCACGTAGGTAGAGCGGCTGTCCAGCGACTGATTACGGTTATCGCCCATCACAAACACTGTGCCCTCCGGCACCGTATACGGAAACTCCACGTCATAGCCCAGATAAGTGGGCTCTGCAATGTAATCTTCCTGCAGCACCTCACCGTTCACCTCTACCGTGCCGGTGGTGTAGTCGATGCGGATAGTATCGCCGCCCTTGGCAATGACCCGCTTCACCAGCGGTTTGCCATAGGAGGTGTAGCTGTCCACGATCACCACATCGCCGCGCTCCGGGCTGTAGCCCGCACCCCACACGATGAGCTTATCACCGTTCACCAGCGTGGGCACCATGGAGCTGCCGTCCACCTGGATGATGCGGAAGAAAAAGGAAAAGATCAGCACCAGCACCAGCGCTGCCGAGATCAATGCCTCGTACCATTCCAGCAGATTCTGCCCGCGCACGGGCGTTGCCTGTTCCTGTTTTTCCATATCCGGTACACCTCGCCCTCTGGTTTTGCGTCACTGACCCGATTATATACCATTCTGCCCTTTCTGCGCAAGCCAAAACCGCCTGCCGGGGCCATATCCACCGATTTTTTGATAAAGAAAAAAGGGACAACAAGGTTGTCCCTTTTCTCCCGTTTCAAATCGGGGATGATCAAATATCGCTCTTGACCTTGGCAGCCTTGCCCGTACGGCCACGCAGGTAGAACAGCTTTGCGCGGCGAACCTTGCCCTTACGGACAACGGTGACCTTCTCAACGAAGGGGCTGTTGATGGGGAAGACACGCTCGATGCCAACACCGTAAGCCACACGGCGAACAGTGAAGGTCTCAGCAACGCCGCCGTGCTTCTTTGCGATCACAGTGCCCTCAAAGGCCTGGATGCGCTCACGGTCGCCTTCCTTGATACGAACATCAACGCGGACGGTATCGCCAACGTTGAACTGGGGCTTCTCAGCCTTGATGCTGCCTTCAGAAATAATCTTCAGTGCGTCCATTTTTGAATCCTCCATTTGTTTTTAGACGTTCATACACGGCTCTTTGCCGTCAGAGGACCGCCCGTTTAATGATATTGTCATTAACCCCGCTGTGGTCTCAGCGGACACTAACGCCTAAATAGGATAGCACAAAACCCGCGTGAATGCAAGCGTTTTGACCAAAATAAATGCAAAATTTTTCTGTTCTGTCAAAACGTATGTCTTTTGAGCCCAGCTCAGTCAAACAGCTGCCTGTCCGCCGTCAAAAACTTTGTGCGCAGGATGTTTGCACTGACGGCGGGCAGACCGAACTTTTCTTCCAGAAAGCCGGTGAGCAGCGAAGGGTTCAGGTTCAGCTCCTGCGCGGCAGGCAGGCACAGCTCAATGTGCACGCTGTCCCCTTCTGCGGTGTACTCTACCCTGGGCAGGTGCTCTTTGAGTTCAATGATTTTGTTGCCCTTTTTGCCGTGTTTTTCCACCGGGGCGCTTTCCAGTGCATTGTACTGGTCCAGCGCTGCCGCTGCCGCCGCCGGGTAGGTAATGCGATAACAGGCATAGGCGATGCTGTCGGCCTTCATCTGCACCGGGCCCACATGGGTGATGACGATGCCCGCGGGCATGATGGCATTGAGGGCATCCTTCCACTGGACAAAGTCCGGGTTCTCCGCTTCAGTCTTGACATCCACACACTCGCACTCACTCTCCTGCCCCAGCGAAAGTGGGCAGGCAAAGGTCATGTAGATATGAGGGTTGAAGCCCAGCGTATGCCACACCGGCAGGCCGCTGCGCTTGAGTACCCGCTGCATCACGCGCTGCAGGTCCAGCAGGGAGATGTAGGAGGCCTCATTCTTTTTCTCAAACGAGATTCTGACTGTAATCAAAGCAGGGACCTCCTAACAAATGGTTTGCGCCGCAGCCGTGGCAGGCACGGTTGCAGGGCTGGGTGGTCTGGGCGGCAAGGGCTTTTTTGTACTCCCGCACCAGATATTCGTGGGTGACGCCGTAGTCCATGTGGGACCAGGGGGTTACTTCGTCCAGACCAATGGGACGCTGGCAGTAGAACGCCGGGTCGATGCCCATATCGGCGAAGGTCTGCAGCCAGGTGTCGTACTTGAAGCACTCTTCCCAGCCGTCGAAGTAGCAGCCGCGCTTGTAGGCTTCCACGATGACCGGGGCAAGACGGCGGTCACCCTTGGCGAACACGCCTTCCAGGAAGCTGGTGGTGCTGTCGTGATAGTTCACCTTGATCTTGCGGCTGTGCACGCTTTCCAGTAGATGTTTCTGCTTGGCCTGCAGAGTTTCGGCGGTGTCCATGGGCACAAACTCAAAGGGCGTGTGGGGCTTGGGCACGAAGCAGGCGCAGCTGATGGTCACCTGCACGCCCTTGCCCTTGCCGCGCTTGGGCAGCGAATAGTAAAGGTCAACCACCTTCTGGGCAGTCTCGGCAATACCTTCGATGTCCTCCATGGTCTCGGTGGGCAGGCCCATCATGAAGTAGAGTTTGACCGAGGTGTAGCCCGCGTTGAAAGCAATGGTGCAGGTCTTTTCGATCTCATCCCAGGTGACGTTTTTGTTGATGACGTCACGCAGGCGCTGGGTGCCGGCTTCGGCTGCGAAGGTCAGGCCGCTCTTGCGCACCTTGGTGGTTTTTTCGATAAGGCTCTGGGAGAAGTTGTCCACACGCAGGCTCGGCAGCGACAAGCTGACGTGTTCCTTGGGTGCCCACTCGTTCAAATCGTCCAGCAGCTCTTCCAGCTGGCCGTGGTCGGAGGTGGACAGGCTGGAAAGGCTCAGCTCCTCGTAACCGGTGTTGGCGCAGAGGTCCTGCGCAGCCTTGTTCAAAAGGCTTGCGTCGCGCTGGCGCATGGGGCGGTACAAAAAGCCCGCCTGGCAGAACCGGCAGCCGCGCACACAGCCGCGCAGCACCTCGATGCTGGCGCGGTCCTGGATGGCACCCACCATGGGCACCACGAAGTTCGTGGGCGGGGCAAACTCGTTCAGATCCTTGATGATGGCTTTTGTGATGCGTGCCGGAATACCCGGCTCATTGGGGGTGATGGCTTTGACCCGGCCATCCTCGTAGTACTCCACATCGTAGAATGCCGGGATATAGATGCCTGGAATCTTTGCGATGCGCAGCAGCAGTTCCTTTTTAGAAACGCCGCCCTCTTTCTTGGCCTTTTCAATCTCGGCGCAGATGCCGGGCAGCTGATTCTCGCCCTCGCCCAGCTGGACCACATCAAAGAAATCCGCAATGGGTTCCGCGTTGCAGGCACAGGGGCCGCCCGCCACGATCAGCGGCCAGCTCTCGTCACGGTCTTTGGAATAGAACGGGATGCCGGCCAGGTCCAGCATGGCCAGAATATTGGTGTAGGAAAGCTCATATTGCAGAGTGAAGCCCACCGCGTCAAAGGCGGTGAGCGGGTCCTTGCTCTCCATGGTGTAGAGCGGCAGCTGCAGACGCTCCATCTCGGCCTTCATGTCCAGCCAGGGCATGAAGGCACGCTCGCACCACCAGTTCTCGTGGCTGTTGAGCAGCTCGTACAAAATCTTTTCACCGAGGAAGGACATGCCCACCTCGTAGGTATCCGGGAAGCAAAATGCAAAGCGGACGTCCATTTTTTCCTTATCTTTATACACGCTGCCCGGTTCACCGCCGGTGTAGCGGCCCGGCTTCTGCACCCGGCCCAGCGCCTCTTTCAGTTTGGGATCAAACATTGGTTCCTCCATCAGGGTTTTTAAGCGTTCTTTTTATTTTACCCGAAACCGCTGCTTTTTGCAATCGTTTCCGGCAGATTCTTTGCCCATTTCGCGTATCCCCCGCACACTGGCCAGCATTTGTGCACCGTCCAGCGGCGGGACAGGCAAAAGGTTGAACCCGCCCGTCAGCAGATTGGCCGCAAAAAAGGCGCTGTCCCGGATGGTCATGCACGCTTCCAGACGCAGCGCCCAGACGCCTGCCAGCGCAAAATTGACTGCCGGGCCCGCCGCCGCCAGCCAAAACCGCCGCCATGGGGACAAACTGTCCCCGGGAAGCCACATACAAAAGCCGGTCATGGTCACTTCCACCACCGGAAAGCGGCGAAAAAATGCACAGTAAACCAGAATGTGCCCCCACTCGTGCAGGAATGCTGCCAGCAGGCCCAGACGCAAAAAGCCGCTGGCGTCAAAGTACAGCAGAACGTACAGCACACCGCACAAAAGCACAGGGTCACGGAACACCAGCGGCCCCAGACGCCGGGATTCACGAAGCATCGCCGAAAAGCCCCAGTGCATCTGCCGGATCGCACGGTTCACCCTGCCGGTGCAGTTCAAAATGCAGGTGAGCACCGGTGGCGCGGCCGCTCTGCCCTGCGGTGCCCAGCCGCTGTCCGGCTTTTACCACCTCGCCCGGGCGCACATAGGCGTACTGCAGATGGGCGTATAACGCTTCGCTGCCGTCCGCATGGAGCACAGACAGGCAGGTGCCATAGCTCGTGCTGCGGTATGCCTGCACCACGGCACCGCCTTGTGCCGCAAGCACGCCGGTGCCCTCGGCGCAGGCAAGGTCGATGCCCTTATGGAATGCATTTTGCCCGGTAAACGGGTCCTGCCGCCAGCCGTAGGCATCCGAAACACGGTACTGCGTTGTTTCCAGCGGAAAACAGAACGTTTCCGCTTTTGTCTGTGCACGCACCGGAAGCACCGTGCTCACCAACAGCGCCAGCAACATTGCCGCCGGAAAAAGTGCCTTTGCCCGGCACGGGATCCCGCTAAAAACTGCTTGTCTGTATCGTCTTCTCTGCATTGCTCCGCCCTCCGCTCATGGTTACAGTATGCAGCAGAGGGTGCAAAAAGACCCGGCAGTCTTTCCCTGCCGGGCCTTATCATGCGGTTATCTGCGGAACTTGAAGAAATTCAGAATCTGCTGGAAGCGGTTCTTCTGGGGCGCAGGCTTTGCAGCCTGTTTTTTCGGCGTTTCCGGTGTACGCTTTTTCTGGTTCACCATTTTTTCCAGCTGGTCAAAGTGGTCTGCACTTTCCGAGGTCGATTCAACATGGACCGGCACAGGCGCAGGGGACGTTTCCGGTTCTTTCTGCGGGACGGGCTGCGGTTCTTTGGCTGTTTTTTCCGGTTTAGGCCGTTCCTCGCCGGATGCCGCTTTGCCTTCCG
Organism: Faecalibacterium sp.; assembly: GCA_050873025.1. GTDB lineage: Bacteria > Bacillota > Clostridia > Oscillospirales > Ruminococcaceae > Faecalibacterium. The sequence goes on from JBNMHZ010000002.1 coordinate 87,717, forward strand.
AAGGTGCCGGTGTGACTGCTTCCGGCTGCTTTTCCTCTGCCGGTGCCTGCATGGGCACCGACGGTTTCCAGGGTTCGGGCTGGGCCCAATCATTTTTCAGCAGGTCATACATGCCCATCTGGCCGTTTACCAGTGCTTCGCCCTCGGCAGGCTTTACCTTCTGATAGCTGCCATCCGGGCGCATCTCGCGGGCGTTGACGTTATCCCGCAGCTGCAGCTGCAGAATGTTGGTGAGCTTTTGCACCAGTGCCGGATCTTCTACCCGGACGCCTACCTCCACGCGGCACTCGGTGTTGCGGGTAAGGAAGTCACCGGATGCGATATAGATGCGGGTGTGCACCCCATCGAAGAAGCTGTAGATGCGGCCATGTTCCAGATATCGGCCCACAAGGCTGCGGATGTGCAGGTTCTCGGTCTTGCCGGGCACACCGGCGCGCACGCAGCAGATACCGCGCACGATCATATCGATGCGCACACCGGCGCAGCTGGCTTCCTGCAGTTTGAGGATGATATCGCGGTCACTGATGGAGTTATTCTTTAAGACCATGGATGCCGGACGGCCCATGCGGGCGGCGGCGATCACATGATCCATTTCTTCCAGCAGCACACTCTTGAACCGCAGCGGTGCCACCAGCATCTTGTCGCTTTCCTCGGTCAGCTTTTGCACGGCAAGGTTCTGGAACACATTGGAGGCTTCCTCTCCGATGCCGTGATCTGCCGTGATAAAGGAATGGTCGGTATACAGCTCGCTTGTCTTTTCGTTGTAGTTGCCGGTGCCGATCTGGGTGATATAGGAATAGCCGTCTTTCCCCTTCTTTGTGATGAGGGTCAGCTTGGAGTGTACTTTGTAATCCTCAAAGCCGTAAATGACCGTGCAGCCCGCGCTTTCCAATTGCTTGGACCAGTCGATGTTGTTCTGCTCGTCAAAGCGGGCACGCAGCTCCACCAGCGCCACCACTTCCTTGCCGTTCTCGGCGGCTTCGGTCAGTGCCTGCACGATCTGGGATTCCCGCGCCATGCGGTACAGCGTCATTTTGATGGAAATGACATCCGGGTCGTGGGCCGCCTTTTTGAGCATGGCAATGAAGGGCCGGATGGACTGGTACGGATAGCTGAGCAGCACATCGTGTTTCTGCACCTCGGCGGCAAGGTCGTAGTCCGGCGGCGGCAGCATGGGCCGCGCTGCCGGGTAAAAGAGTTCCGGGTGGCCCTCGGCCTCAATGCGGCCGGTGAGCTTATAGAAAAAGCTCAGATCCAGCGGGCTCCTCTGCTCGAACACCCGCTTATGGGTGAGCAGCAGGCGGTTGCACAGCAGACGCTCCACCTCCGGGGCCGGGGCGGGCGTGACCTGCAGGCGCACGGCAGCCAGTTTGCGGCGGCGCTTGAGCAGCTCGGTCATGATCTCGCGGTAATCGATGTCATGATCCATCATGCCTTCTTTTACGTCAATGTCTGCATTGCGGGTGACGCGGAACAGGCACTTTTCCTGGATGGTCTCCTTGCCAAAGATGCTGGCTGCAAAGTGCAGCACCAGTTCTTCGGTGAGGGCAAACTGCGTTTCGCCGTCTTTTTTTACAATGTGCATCCGTTCCATCTGGCTGGAAATGGGGATGATGCCAAGGCTCTGCCCTGCCGGGTGCTTTTCTTTGAGCAGCACGCCGAGGTAGATCTCCTTATTGCGCAGGAATGGGAACGGATGGCGGTTATCCACGATCTGCGGGCTGAGGATGGGGAACAGCTCAGTCTGGAAATATTTCTTCCAGAAGTGCTCTTCTTCCTTGGTCAGGTGATCCAAATCCACCTTGCGCCAGCCGCACTCAGCCAGTGCTTCCAGCGCTTTTGCGTAATATTTATCGCACTCCTCCTGCAGCTGGGCCGTTTTGGGCATAATGGCAGCCAGCTGCTCGGCAGAGGTCATATTGGTCTTGTTTTCGCGCTTTTCCTTTTTGCCTTTTTCCTGTTCCAGGTTGGCGCGCTCCTGCAGGGAGCCCACGCGCACCATGAAAAACTCGTCCAGATTGGAGCCGTAAATGGCCAGGAATTTGACCCGCTCTGCAAGCGGAACATTTTTATCCTTTCCCAATGCGAGAACGCGCCGGTTGAAATCCAGCCAGCTCAGTTCCCGGTTGATAAAAATGGTATCGTCACTCATAATGATTCCCCTTTTTGCCGCGCCGGGCAAGGTGCACGGCGCCGGAAGATACGGTTTCTCTCATTGTACCTGACTTTACAACAAAAAGAAAGCCTTCTGCAAAATAATTCGCAGAAGGCTTGCACAAATTTTACGCTAAATTTTCAGCATCCCGCACCATACGGTACAGCACTTCCGCGGCACAGCCCGCTGCTGCGTCGGTGAGGGTCACCTTCTGGGCCGCAAGGCGCAGCTCTGCCGGGGCATTTGCCGCGGCCACGCTCTGGCTGGCGCTGCGCACAAGATCCAGCATGGGCACACCGCCCGCAAGCACCAGAACATTTTCCGGGTTCATGCCCACCGGCATACACACGGCATCCAGCATTTCGTGGCCGGAAACGGTCTTGGGCGTCAGGATCAGCGTATCCGCTGCGGCACGCTCGCCCAGCAGCACCGCCGTGCGGTCACCCAGCGCCTTTTCCAGCAGGGAGATCATGGGCACAGCCTTGCTGTCCTGATACAGCAGCACCCGCAGCACCTCTTCCCCCTTGATATCTGCCGCATTTGCCAGCAGATAAGGCGTCCACTCCTGCCGCAGATGACGTTCCAATGCTTCGCTCATGCGCAGCACACGGGTGGTGCCATCGGTCATCTGCAGGGCAACGCCCACACCTTCGGCCACCGGCAGGCGGGTGAACAGATCGGCATCCTGCCCGGCAAAGCTGCACAACGGCTGGCGGCTGCCATCAGCAAAATGGTAAGCCATGGCACCGCCGCACACCAGTGCAGGAGCGTTCAGCCGCACGCTGCCCAGAATGGAGCGCACCGCCCGCGGCGTGCGCTGCGAGAACACCGTAAAGCGTCCGCCGCGGGCAGCAAACAGCTGCAGCACATCCCGCACCACCTGGGTCAGGTTGCCGTCAGCTCCCAGCAGCAGGTGGTCCAGATCACACAGGACAAGCGTTTGGTCAAGCGGATTCATACAGTTTCCCTCCTGAGCGTTGCAAGAAAATGAGTAAAATATTCCGGCAGTTCCGAGTCAAAACGCAGGTGCTCGCCGGTGATGGGATGGATAAAGCCCAGTGTTTTGGCGTGTAGACACTGGCCGTGCAGGCTGGTGATGCAGTTGTGCGGCCCATACACCGGGTCGCCTGCCACCGGGTGCTGAATGGACGCCATATGCACGCGGATCTGATGGGTGCGGCCGGTTTTCAGGCGGCATTCCAGCATGGTAAAATTGTTCAGCCGTTCCAGCACCTTATAGCCCGTGTAGGCGTACTTGGTGTGGGGCTCACTGGCCGGGTAGACCGCCATCTTTTTGCGGTCGGTCTTGCTGCGGCCAAGGTTCGACTCCACAAAGCCCTCGTCCTGAGCAAAGCCGCCGTAGACGATGGTATTGTAGGCGCGCTCCACGCTGTGCACCGCCATCTGCTGGCTCAGACCGATGTGCGTTGCATCGTCCTTTGCCACCACCAGCAGGCCGCTGGTGTCCTTATCGATGCGATGGACGATGCCGGGGCGGATCTCGCCGCCGATGCCGGAAAGGCTGCCCTTGCAGTGCCACAGCAAAGCATTCACCAGGGTGCCGTCCGGGTTGCCGGGAGCCGGGTGCACCACCATGCCTTTGGGCTTGTTGACCACCAGCAGGTGCTCGTCCTCATAGACGATGTCCAGCGGGATCTCCTGCGGCACAGCCTCAATGGGTTTTGCGTCCGGGATCTCCAGCAGGATGGTGTCCCCTGCCTTGAGCTTGAGACTTTTGGCCACCAGTTTGCCGTTGCACAGCACATGGCCGTCGGCCACAAGGGCCTGCAGTGCCGAGCGGGAAAGGCCGGTGTCCTCACCGCTCAAAAAGCGGTCGATGCGCTGGCCAGCCGTCTCCTGCTCCACCACAAATTCACGCTGTTCCATGGTTTACTGCTCCTTCGGGGTCTGGCCGTTCTCGGTGTGCAGTTCATCCAGAAAGATCACCAGCACCCAGAGCGCCACACCCACGCACACGCAGATATCTGCAAAATTGAACACGGCAAACCGCATGAACAGCAGGTTGATGTAATCCACCACCTCGCCGTTGAGCACGCGGTCGATCAGGTTGCCAATGCCGCCCGCCAAAATCAGCAGCAGGGCGGCCTGCTGCAGGTATCTGCCGCGGCTGCGGAAGAACAGCCCATAGGCTACAAAAAGCAGCGCCGAGCTGGTAGCAACAATGAGAAACAGCTGCTTGCCGCTGAGCAGGCTGAACGCCATGCCCTGGTTGAGCACAAAGCGCAGCTCCACCACATGCGGGATGAACGGCATAGCCCCCACCGGCTGCAGCACATTCACAGCCCACAGCTTGATGGCCTGATCGATGCCCACCAGTGCTGCCACGGCAAGCAGATTAAAAACAACAAACGCCATAGGATAACTCCCAAACTCATTTTGTACAAAAAACGGTGCCCCCTAACACAAGGGAGCACCGCCCTCAAAAACGATCGTGTTTCTGATAAATTTTATGCTTCCACAACGCTGGCGCAGCGTGCGCACAGGGTGGGATGTGCGGCGTGGCTGCCGATGGAAGCAGAGTACTTCCAGCAGCGCTCGCACTTTTCGCCGGTGGCATGTGCAGCAGCAACACCCAGGCCCTCAACGGCACTTGCAGCGCCGCCCTCGCCCTTGACCAGCTCCACATGGGAGACGATCATCAGGTCGGCCAGTTCATCCATGGGGATGCTGTTGAGCAGCTCATACACGGCATCATTGCAGTACAGGGTAACGGCAGCTTCCAGAGAAGCGCCGATGGTCTTTTCGGCACGGGCCTGCTCCAGAACCTTCTTCACCTCGTCGCGCACAGCGATCAGCTGAGCCCACTTTGCCTTGAAGGCCTCGTCGGCGGCATACTGACCAGCCTTGGGCATCTCCTCAAAGACCACGTACTTGTTCATACCCTCGGTCTTGGGCAGGAAGTCCCAGATCTCCTGGCTGGTGAAGCACAGGATAGGCGCAATGATCTTGTCCAGAGCAACCAGAATCTTGTACATGGTGGTCTGTGCTGCCTTGCGGCCTTCGCCGTTGGTGCAGTACAGGCGATCCTTGGTGACATCCAGATAGAAGTTGGACATTGCCACAACGCAGAAGTTGTACACCGCATGGTAGACCTTATTAAAGTCGTACACGGCATAGCCTGCGTTGGTGTTGGCGATCAGGTCGTCCAGAGCGGCCAGTGCCCAGCGGTCGATCTCCTGCAGCTGGTCGTCAGCCACACAATCGGTGTTGGGGTCAAAGCCGTCCAGATTGCCCAGAATGAAGCGGGCAGTATTGCGGATCTTGCGGTAAGCTTCGCTCAGCTGCTTGAAGATGTTCTTGCCGGCACGCACGTCCACGGTGTAATCGGAAGAAGCCACCCACAGGCGGATGATATCAGCGCCGTAGTCCTTGATGATCTCGCTGGGCTCCACGCCGTTGCCTGCGCTCTTGTGCATCTGCTTGCCCTGCTCGTCCACGACCCAGCCGTGGCACAGAACAGACTTGTACGGTGCGCAGCCCTTGGAGGCAACGCTGGTCAGCAGGCTGGACTGGAACCAGCCGCGGAACTGGTCGCCGCCTTCCATATACATATCGGCCGGGTAGCGCAGTTCGGGGCGCTCCTCCAGCACAGCGGCGTGAGTAGAACCGGAGTCGAACCACACGTCCATGATGTCGGTGTCCTTGGTCCACTCGGAAGCGCCGCACTTCTCGCACACTTCGCCTGCAGGAATGATCTGCTCGGCCTCATACTTGTACCATGCGTCGGAGCCTTCCTTGCGGAACAGGTCGCTGACGGCCTTGATGGTGGCGTCGGTGATGTGGTAGGCACCGCACTTCTTGCAGTAGAAAGCCGGGATGGGCACGCCCCAGGTACGCTGACGGCTGATGCACCAGTCGTTGCGGTCACGCACCATGCCCTTCATGCGGTCATGGCCCCAGTCGGGCATCCAGGTAACGGTATCAATGGCCTTGTAAACATCCTCACGGAACTTGGAGATGGAGCAGAACCACTGCTCGGTAGCACGGAAGATGATGGGGTTGTGGCAGCGCCAGCAGTGCGGGTACTGATGCTTGATATGCACCTGGCCCATGATGACACCGGCCTCGGTCAGGTCGGCCAGAATGGTCTTATTGGCAGCCCACACGCGCTGACCAGCGTACTTGCCAGCCAGTTCGGTCAGATAGCCGCCGTCGTCCACCGGCACAGTGATGGGCACATTGTACTTCTGAGAAACGTTAAAGTCGTCCACGCCGTGGCCGCCTGCGGTATGGACGCAGCCGGAACCACTTTCCAGAGTGACATGGTCGCCCAGAATGACGGTGCCCTCCTTGGGCAGGTAGACGTGGTTGTAACGCATCAGCTCGAACTCGGTGCCGGGCACAGGCTCGCCCACGATCTCGTAGTTCTCGATGTGGCAGGCGTCCATGACGCTCTTGACCAGCTCGGTGGCCATGATATGGAACTCATCGCCGATCTTGACGAAGGAGTACTCAAACTCGCCGTTCAGGCAGATAGCCTCGTTGGCGGGCAGAGTCCAGGTGGTGGTGGTCCAGATCACGAAGTAGGTCTTTTCCATCGGGATGCCGTGCTTTGCCAGCACACCGTTGGGGTCCTGAGAAACGTGGAAGCGCACGAAGATGGAATCGCAGTCGTCCTCGCCGTACTCGATCTCGGCCTCGGCCAGAGCGGTGCGGCAGTCCGGGCACCAGTACACGGGCTTCAGACCCTTGTAGATGTAGCCCTTTTTTGCCATCTCGCCGAAGATCTCGATCTGACGTGCCTCAAACTCGGGCTTCAGGGTCAGGTAGGGATGCTCAAAGTCACCGATAACGCCCAGACGCTTGAACTGGTCGCTCATGATATCGATATGCTCGGTGGCAAACTTTTCGCAGATCTGGCGCAGCTCCAGTTTGGAGATGTCCTTCTTCTTGTCGCCCACAGAGGACAGAGCCTTCAGCTCGATGGGCAGGCCGTGGGTATCAAAACCGGGCACATAGGGAGCCTGGAAGCCCTCCATGTTCTTTTCGCGGATGATGATATCCTTGATGATCTTGTTCAGGGCAGTGCCCATGTGGATGTTGCCGTTTGCATACGGAGGGCCGTCGTGCAGGATGAACTGGGGCTTGCCCTCGTTGTGCTTCATGAGCTGGTTGTACAGGTCGTTGTCGTCCCAATCCTTGAGCATGACCGGCTCCTTTTTGGGCAGGCCGGCGCGCATCTCAAACAGGGTCTTGGGCAGGTTCAGAGTACTATCGTACTTCGATTTGTTCTTAGCCAATGGTTTACACTCTCCTCTATTTTTGCTTAGGGTGCCTTACTCGCTGAACTTGACACCCTGAAAGGCATCATAGTCCGGCTCGTCCGGCGTAAGGTCGGCAGGAGGAGCCGGCGGCGGGTCCAGCTTGAGCTGGCTCTCGTCCTTTGCCCAGAAATCCTCACTGCTGTCAGCCGCTTTGTCGTCGTCGTCTTCAACATCAGCGGCAGGTTCTGCATTTTCTTCGGCCTGCGGTGCTGCCGGTGCTTCTGGCTGCGCCTCAGCAGGCTGTGCTGCGGCCACAGGTTCGGCTTCGTCGTCGGCAGGCTGTGCCTCAGCCTCCTGCGCAGGCACTTCCTTCTGGAACTCCGGCAGGCGGCTCAGCGACTCCACGTGGTTGCGGTAGATGTTGAGCACTTCCGATTTGAAGCGGCTCACTTCCAGACGTACGCGGTCGTACTCGCGCTCTTCAGCAAGGCGCTTTTCGTTTGCTTCCTGCTCGATCTCGTCTGCGCGGTCGTTGGCTTTCTGCAGCAGCTCGTTGGCATCGCGGATGATATCATCGCCGCGCAGGTTTGCACGGTGAATGATCTCTTCAGCCTTCTGGTTTGCTTCGCGGATGACGTTTTCACCCATGCGCTGTGCATTGATCAGCGCGCTCTTGAGCATTTCGCCGTCTGCTTCAAAGCTCTTCAGCTCATCGTGCAGCTTCTGATTTTCAGCCGTCAGGTCTGCGATCTGCCTGCGAAGCTGTTCCGCCTGCGCATCATCCTGCTGCAGCTGTTCTTCTACCTTATCCAGAAAACGGTCAACGTCCTCTGTACGGTAGCCGCGGAGGTTTTTTTCAAATTGCACAGAACGGACATCCTGCGGAGTCAGCATAATAATTTCCTCCCGTTGCTTTTAGTATTGAAAAAATTCGATGATCGATCGGTCTTTTTTGCTTTTCCCAGGCAAAGCCGTCAGGCGGAAGCGGCCTTTACCGCGCACGGTGAATACATCATCCTCGTACACCGGTGCATGAGGCTTGTCTGCCGGCAGGTGGTTGATCTCCACCCTGCCCGCTGCGATCAGCTCACACGCCTGCCCCCGGCTGCACCGCAGCATGGCCGCAAGCACGGCATCCAGCCGCAGGGACGACACCGTGGCGCTGCGCACTTCGCGCTCAGCCTGCGGGAACTGCGGCACCTCTTCCAGAGCAAGGAGCTCAGTCGTCAGCTCGGTATGGCCCACCTGAAACAGCTCCCGGCAGATGAGCTGTGCCGCCGGCTCCAGCGCGAACACATAGGCCGTGCCCGGCTGATCCTCCGGCAGGACGATATCGCCCAGTGCTTCCCGTTTGAGCTCAAGGCCCATCAGGCTGCCAAGATAATCCTTGTGAGCAGGCAGCGCCGCACCGGCCGGTGCGCGGCACTGCAGCCGCACACAGCAGATGGGCACTTCGCCATAGCTGCCCTCCGGTTCCAGACAGAGCACCCGGCGCTCCGCATCCGGCCAGCCGCCCTCAAAACGGAAGCCCTGCTCTACATCCGCGCGGCCCAGCGCCGCACGGGCAAGATCCTGCTCGCGGTCGCTCAGAAACGCAGAATACCGCGCAATGCCGCGCGCAAAGGCCGTGTGTGCCAGATCCTCGATATGCCGCATGAGATAACGTTCTTCATCGGTGCGTGCGGGGATGAACCCGCGCGCCGCCTTCGGCTGCGGATCAATAGAACGCGCCATTGTTCTCCAGCTCGTCCAGCAGATCGCCCATGATGTCCACGTTGTAAGGGGTAATGATAAAGGTGCTGTTGGCTACGCGCTTAATCTGGCCATTGTTGGCATAAGCCACGCCGGACAGGAAGTCCACCAGACGGCGGGACACTTCTTTATTGGTAGACTCCAGGTTCAACACCACAGTGCGCTTGTTGTTCAGATGATCCGCAATGGTGCTGGCATCCTCAAAGCGCTCGGGCTTGACCAGAACCACCTTGAGCTGGGTGGTAGCATTGATGTTGACCACCTTGCCCTTTTTCTTGGTGCCCTCGGCGGGCTCCTCAGCTTCATCCTCATCTGCAATGCCGATGCCGTTGTTATTGTTCACCATCTGAGGGCCGTCGTCGATGTACTGATCCTCGTAATCATCTTCCTGGTCAAACAGACCCTTTTTCAGGCTGTCAAGCAAAGACATAAAATCTGCTCCTTTCATTCGGGCTGCATGTCGCTGCCCGGCGTTCTTTGCAAAAGAATGCAAATAGCTTTATCTATTATCGGATTTTTTGCCTCAGATGTCAATAACTACAAAAGCTTTCCGTCATACAAATTTTGTCCGGAAACGATTATTTCGTCGTAAAGCTTCACCTTGCTCACCGAACCGTCCGTTCCTTCCGGCAAAACGAGGATGTAATCGCCGTCCGTGATAAGCGGATGATCGCTGTCCACCGGGTCGATGCGGCGGAATCGGGCAATGTTGCCAAGCTTGACGTAAACACCGGGAATGTAGTTCTCGCCCTGCGTCTCGGCCTCGGTGCCATCCTCTTTCAGATAATGCACGGCAGCGGCAGGCACCCGCAGGCCGCTGTGCTCCCCTACCGAGATGCGCGCCTTTGCGTGGTTCAGGCACAGCACATCGCCGTTGATGGAGTTGCAGGTGAGCACAAAGCGTGCAAGATCGTTTTCAGCATCGATGTTCACCTCGGTAACAGTGGCTTTCAGGCTGTTTTCCATCTGCCCCGGGAAGCTGATCTTCACAGAGGTGCTCAACGGTTTGCCATCGGAGCCCTGCAGCTTTTCGCCCTGCTTTGCGCTGCACACCCCCACGTAGCGCCAGGTGAACCCGGCCACGATCTTGCCTGCACAGCCGTCCAGCGCCAGCACCGGGTTCGAATCCAGATAGCCTTTCAGCTCCTGCGCACTCAATGCAAGGATATCATCCGCACCGGCGTTCAGCCTGCCGCTGCTGGATGCCCGGACAAAGTAACCGGTCTGTGGAGCTGTGATCTGGGTGGGGCTGCCCAGCTGGGCCTGCACGCTCTGGGCCTGCTGGGCCAGAGCTGCGATCTGATCTGCAAAATTCACACTGCCCCCGGTCACTACCCAGAGCTTGTTCTGTGCCAGCAGGTAGGCGTTGGCGTCATCGTCTACAGCTTCGTAGTCTCCGGCGTCCAGCGTATCCATCAGATCATACAGCGCGGAGGAACGTTCCTTCAGCAGCGCGTCCAGCTGCAGAGCCGTTGTATTCTGCGATTTCTGCAGCAGGTCGATCTGGTCGTTCAGCTGGGTCAGCTGCTGGCGCAGCGAAGCCTGCGAAGCATTGCTGTAAATTTCCGCAACCGCTGTGCCTGCCGAAACGCGTTCGCCGTCCGCGGCAAGATAGCCCAGATTCCCGCTGCCCGCCACATATCCCTCGTCAAACAGCAGTACACCGTCGGCGTCCACTGTATCGGAGATCACCGTGGGCAGCGCCGTTTCGTAGACATTCTGCGGGAACAGGATATGTGCGGCCTGATACACCACATAAATTGCAGCCAGCAGCAAAAATGCGATCATCACGCCGGCCAGCGTGGTGAGCACATGGTGCTCGTGCCGCTCCTTCATGGGTTCATCCGGCATATCGATCATCCTTTCGATAAAAATTCGCTCACTTTATAGGTTGCGGTCTCCCCCACATCCGCCGCACCTGCATCCAGCCAGACCACGCCGTCCATGTGGCGGAACCAAGTCAGCTGACGCTTGGCATAGTTGCGGGAGGCCTGTTTGAGTTTATCTGCACAGACTTCCAGCGGGGCCGCACCCTCAAAATACGGAAAAAATTCTTTATACCCAATGGCCTGTGCGGCGGTGCGGAAGTTCTGGCGGTTCTGCCAGACGTACTCAGCCTCTTTCAAAATGCCCTCTTCCAGCATTTTGTCCACACGCAGGTCAATACGGCGGTATAGTGCCGTACGGTCCGGGAAATCCAGCCCCAGGATCAGGCTGCGGTAAGGCTTTTCCGGCGGCAGGGATGCGGCCTTCTGCTCGCTGAGACACCTGCCGGTGGCACGGTAGTGTTCCAGCGCACGCAGCACCCGCACCTGATTGTTTGGGTGGATGGCGGCAGCCGCTTCCGGATCTGCCTGCTGCAGCTGGGCGTACATAGCCGCACCGCCTTTTTCAGCAAGCTCTGCCGCCAGCTGTTCCCGCAGGCCGGAGGGGGCCTTTTCCTCAGTGAAGCGCACACCATATAAAAAGCTCTGCACATACAGGCCGGTGCCGCCCACAAGGATGGGCAGCTTCCCCCGGGCGGAAATTTCCTGTTCCAGTGTTCCGGCCATAGCGGTAAAATCCGCCACGCTGAAGGTTTTGTCCGGCGTGAGGATATCCACGCCATGGTGCGGGATGCCGCAGGTCTCCTCCGGCGTCACCTTTGCCGTACCCACATCCAGGCCTTTATAAATCTGCATGGAATCACAGCTGATGATCTCGCCGGAAAAGTGCTTTGCCAGCGCCACGCCCAAAGCGGTTTTGCCGGTAGCGGTTGGGCCAACGACGGCCACGACCGGATGTTTACACGATGCGTCCAAACTGCTTTTCCAGCTCCTTTCGGGTAAGTTTGAGCACGCACGGACGGCCATGCGGGCAGAAAGGCGGCACTTCGCCGGAAAGGATCTTCTCAGCCAGTGCCATAAGTTCCTGCGGCGAGGACTTGTCCCCCGCCTTGATGGCTGCGCGGCAGGAAATGGAATGCAGCACCCACTCGGTGTGCTCATTCAGCGCATCATGCCCGCCCTTGAGCAGCTTGTTTGCGATCTCGATCAGCAGGCTTTCGGCGTTCTCCGGTTCCACATCGGCGGGAACCGCGCGCAGCACCACGGTGCTGCCGCCAAAATCGGCGATCTCAAGGCCGGCATTTTCCAGCAGCGGGATATTATCCAGCAGCGCCTGTTTTTCTTCGGCTGCAAGGTCGATGGCCACCGGCTGCAGCAGCATCTGGCTGGGCACATTGCCATAGTTCGCGGCCAGCTTTTCAAACAGCTGGCGCTCGTGGGCGGCGTGCTTATCGATCAGGCACAGCTCATCGCCGCGCTCGGCCAGAATATAGGTCTTGAACACTTCGCCCACATAGTGCAGCGGTTCCGGCTGACCGGCAGACGGATCAAAGTTCATCTGTTCCGGCTGCATCGTCTCGGCCTGCGGCTCCTCGGGCAGCCAATCAGCAGCGGGCTGTTCTGCAGCGTCCTGCGTATCAGGAATAGAAGGTTCTGCCACATTTTCGGCTGCGGCAGGAGCCGAACCCGCACCATTCCACGCTGCCATGTGATCTTGTGCAGTATGGATTTTTGTCGTTTCAATTTCCGGTGTCTCAGGCTCCACATCCAGCACTGCCTCGCTGGATGCCGTGCGGAACGGCTCTGCCGCCTTTTCTGTTTCCAACTTCGGGCTGTGCAGCGTCACGAACGGGTCCAGCATGGAATCGTTCTGTGCGCTGCTCTGCCAGCGGGGCACGCCGGGTGCGGCAGGTTCCTGCGATTTTGCTGCAGACACGGGTTGCGGTTTTGTCGGTGCTGCCGGTTTTGTCGGTTCCGAGTGCTGCCGCGGCAGGGTGCCGGGGTCTGCCTGGCCGGAAATGATGGCAGAAAGTCCTGTAAAGTTATTGTTCTTTACATCATTTTCGATCGTTTCTGCATCCGTTTTCTCATTTTTAATTTTTTCTTCTTTTTTATCTTCGTCGAAGGTAAAAAGCCGTTCGCCGGTGCCGGGCTGTGCCAGCGCCAGCTTGACAGCGTGGTAAACCACGTCAAAAATGTCGTTTTCCCGGGCGAAGCGCACCTCTACCTTTGCTGGATGCACATTCACATCCACAAGGTCTGCGGGCATTTCCAGCAGCAGGATGCCGCCGGGGAACTTGCCCTGCATCATGGTACCTTTGAAGGCCATTTCCATGCCGGCCATCATGGTGCGGTTGCGCACATAGCGGCCGTTGATGTAAAAATGCTGCATGCTGCGGCTGGCACGGCAGCTTTTGGGCGGCGTGATCAGGCCGGTGATGCTGTAAACGCCCTCCTGATTTTTCACCTCCACAAGGTCACGGCTGAACTCGCGGCCCAGCACCGCATAGGCGGCACCGCGCAGCTGGCCGTCACCGGGGGTGACATACTGCAGCTTGCCCTCGCGGATAAACTTAACGCTGATCTCCGGGTGGCTGAGGGCCACATGGGTGACGGTATCCGCCACAAAGGTACCCTCGGAAGAATCTTTCTTCAAAAACTTCATGCGGGCGGGTGTGTTGTAAAACAGGTCCTTCACCCGGATGGTGGTGCCAACGGCACGGGCACCCGGCTCACGGGAGACTTCTTCCCCGCCTTCGATGCAGTAAACAGTGGCAAATTCGTCCACCTCGGTGCGGGTGGTCAGTTCCACACGGGCCACACTTGCAATGGAAGCCAGTGCTTCACCGCGGAAGCCCAGCGTATGAATGCGGTTCAGATCGTCCGGCTTTTCAATTTTGCTGGTGGCATGGCGGACAAACGCTGTGGAAATATATTCCGCTTCAATGCCGGTGCCGTTATCGCTGATCTCGATCAGCTTGACGCCGCCGGACTCGATGCTGACGGTCACCTGTGTGGCACCCGCATCGATGGAGTTTTCCAGCAGTTCCTTTACCACCGATGCAGGCCGCTCGACCACTTCGCCGGCGGCGATCAGCTCGGCGGTGTGTTTGTCCAGAACATGGATTACTGCCATGATGTTCCCCTCCCTGTTATTTTATTTCATGGTTTTTCAGCCGTTGAGCGTACCCTTCAGGGTCTTTTTGAGCTCATAGAGGAAATTCAGCGCTTCAATGGGTGTCAGCGTTTCTACATCCAGTGCTTCCAGCTTTTCCATCATTTCGCTGGGCACAGCGGGAGAATTGTACTCCTGCAGGGCATCAAAATCCATCTGCTCCACCTTGTTTTTGGGGGCAGTGGCTTCCAGCGTGCGCAGCACCTCGTGGGCACGGCGGGTCACGCTGCCGGGCAGACCGGCCAGCTTTGCCACCTCGATGCCGTAGCTGTCATCTGCCGGGCCGCGGATGATGCGCCGCAGGAAGGTAATGTCCTCACCGCGTTTTTTGACCGCGATGTTGTAGTTCTTCACGCCGTCTACGGTACCTTCCAACTCGGTGAGCTCATGGTAGTGGGTGGCAAACAGCGTTTTGCAGCCAAGGCCTTTGGCCGGGTCGGAAATATGCTCCACCACGGCGCGGGCAATGCTCATGCCGTCAAAGGTGGAAGTACCGCGGCCGATCTCATCCAGCACCACAAGGCTCTTGGAGGTAGCATTCTTGAGGATATCTGCCACCTCAGTCATTTCCACCATGAAGGTGGACTGGCCGGCCGAGAGGTCATCCGACGCGCCGATGCGGGTGAAGATGGCATCCACCACGCCCACATGGCAGCTGCTGGCGGGCACGAAGGAGCCAATCTGCGCCATCAGGGCGATCAGCGCATTCTGGCGCATGTACGTGGATTTACCGGCCATGTTGGGGCCGGTGATGATGAGACACCGGTCGGTGGTGCAGTTGAGAGTGGTATCGTTGGGCACGAACAGGCTGCCCTTGAGCATCTGCTCCACCACAGGGTGGCGGCCCTCCGAGATGGTCAGTTCATCGCTGTCGTCCACCACAGGGCGGCAGTAGTTATTTTCCGCAGCCACCTGGGCCAGCGCCGCCAGTACATCCAGCCGAGCCACTGCATTAGCTGTGCGCTGGATGCGGTCCAGCTGGGCGCTGATGCTTTCCAGCAGTTCATCGAACAGGCGGCGTTCCAGTGTGATGAGCCGCTCGTGAGCACCCAAAATTTTGCTTTCCAGCTCTTTGAGCTCCTGGGTGATGTAGCGTTCGCCGCTGGTCAGAGTCTGCTTGCGGATGTAGGTCTCCGGCACCATATTTTTATAGGAGTTGCTGACCTCGATGTAGTAGCCGAACACATGGTTATAGCCGATCTTCAGCTTGGGGATGCCGGTCTCCTGCCGCAGACGGGCTTCCAGCTGGGCCAGAACGCCCTTGGTGTTGTCGCGGATGGATCGCAGCTCGTCCACTTCGGCGTGGTAGCCCTTGGCGATAACGCCGCCATCCTTGAGGGTAGAGGGTGCTTCTGGGTCTACTGCCGCATAAATGCGGGCCTTAATATCTTCCAGCGGGTCGATCTGAGCCGCCAGCTCGGTCAGTTCCGGGCAATTGCACGCTTCGGCCTGCTGACGCAGGCTGGGCAGGCGGTCACAGGTCTGGGCCAGCGTATAAATTTCCTTGGGGGTAGCGGAGCCGTAGACCGTGCGGGTCATCAGGCGTTCCATATCTGCGATATAGCCCAGTTCTTCGGTCAGATCGCCGCGGGCCATGGTCTGTTTGACAAGGCTTTCCACCGCGTTCAGGCGGCGGTTGATGAGGTCGCTGGAGATCAGCGGCTGCTCGATCCAGCTGCGCAGCATCCGCTTGCCCATGGAGGTGCTGGTCTTATCCAGCACCCACAGCAGGGTGCCGCGCTTTTCGCGGCCGCGCAGGGTCTCGGTGAGTTCCAGATTGGCCCGCGTCACCGGCGAAAGCCGCATGAACTGCGCTTTATTATAGGTGATGACCGTTTTCAGGCGCTCCACGCCCTTGATCTGGGTATCATGCAGGTATTCCAGCAGTGCGGCCATGGCAAAGCGTACAAGGCCGTCGGCGGCAATGCCGGTGTTCTGCGGCCAGTCGCGGCCGAACTGCTCTTCCAGTGAGGAAGCCACCAGCCCCGGGGCGTAGCGCTCGTCTTCAATGAGTTCTACCGAGCAGGTCATATTTTTCTTGATGTAAGCCGTCACTTCGCGGCAGTCCAGCAGGCCCGGGTTCATCAGCACCTCGCTGGGGTGGTAGCGGCACAGCTCTGTGATAACGGCAGGGGCAATTTTATCCGCGTTCAGTTCGGTGATGTGGGCTGTGCCGGTGGAAACATCCGCAAAGCACAAGCCCGCTTTTTTACCCTTGAGATAGACACTGGCAATGTAGTTATTGCGGTCGTCCTGCAGCATACTGCTCTCAATGACCGTACCGGGGGTGACCACGCGGATGATATCCCGCTTGACAAGGCCCTTGGCCTTGGCCGGGTCCTCCACCTGCTCACAGATGGCCACCTTGTAGCCCTTGGCGATCAGCCGGGCCACATAGCCTTCGTAGCTGTGGAATGGCACACCGCACATGGGCGCACGCTCGGCCTGGCCGCACTGCTTACCGGTCAGGGTCAGGTCCAGTTCCTTGGATGCCGTAAGGGCATCGTCGTAGAACATCTCGTAAAAATCGCCGATGCGGTAAAACAGAATTTCGTCCTTATGTTGGTTTTTGATCTCAAGATATTGCTGCATCATGGGCGACAGCTCTGCCATGGTTTACCCTCTCTCCCGTTCTATGGTTCTGTGCGCGGTTTGCGGCTTGTAACCGCCTTTGCAAACAAAACGCGGTCTGTTTTACACAGCCGCGTTCCGTTTTGCTGGTTTTAGTGGCAGCCGCCGCAGGTGGAGCAGCTGCCGGTGCAGGAAGCAGAGGGCTCCTGCACGGTCATGGGGTCGCCGCCGTTCATGGCGGTGTTGATGATGGCGTCGATGTAGTTCACGAGGTTCTCGCAGTCGCGCTTGGCCTCGTTGTAAGCCACCATGCCCTCGTTGCTCATGATCTGGCCGTACAGGCTGTTCACCTTTTCGTTCAGCTCAGCAATGCGGGCATCGTTGCGCTCGCTCTTGCCGATCTCGTTGTTCAGATCCATACGGGCCAGATTGAACTCGCCGATCAAGTTCTGCAGCTCTTCGTCCTTGTCGTTTGCCTTGCGGGCCTGATCCAGGATGAGATAGCGGTTATCGGTCTGCAGCGCAACGGCTGCGCGCTTGAAAAGATCAATGCAATCCATTGTAAATATTCTCCTTAATTTTATACGTTCAGGGGCACTGCCCCGGAAATCTTCAGGCAAGCTCACCCAGCAGCACGGTGGCCCGTGCGCCGGTGAGATGTACGTTGGCATAGCTGCCCATCAGGGAAGCATCTGCCGCAAATTCCACGGTGAGGTTGTTATCCAACCGGCCGGAAAGGGTGCCCTCATTGCGGCCAAAGCCCTCCACCAGTACCTGCACGGTCCGACCTACCTGCGCCTTCACCAGCGCCATGGCGATCTCGTCCTGCACCTTGAGCAGGCGGGCCATACGGTCGGTCTTTTCCTTGCGGGGGGTGGGGTCCGGCATATCAGCGGCCTTGGTGCCGGTGCGCTTGGAGTAGATGAAGGTGAACAGCTGCATGTAGCCCACCTTCTGCACCAGTTCCAGCGTCTTGACGAAATCTTCTTCCGTCTCACCGGGGAAGCCGATGATGATATCGCTGGAGAATGTGATGCCGGGCACTGTCTTGCGGGCGTACTCAATGAGTTCGAGGTACTGCTCCACGGTGTAGTGGCGGTTCATCTTTTTCAGCAGTTCATCCGAGCCGCACTGCACCGGCAGATGCAGATGCTTGCACAGCTTCGGCTGGGCGGCAATGGTGTCGATGAGCTTGTGGCTGGCATCCTTCGGATGGCTGGTCATAAAGCGGATGTGGTAGTCGCCGGGCACGGTGCACAGCAGGTTGAGCAGATCGGAGAAATCGATCTGTTCTTCCAGGCCCTTGCCGTAGCTGTTCACGTTCTGGCCCAGCAGGGTGATCTCCTTATAGCCTGCTTCCACAAGGCCGCGGAACTCGGCCAGAATGTCGCCGGGCTTGCGGCTCTTTTCGCGGCCGCGCACATAGGGCACGATGCAGTAGGTGCAGAAGTTGTCGCAGCCGTACATGATGGGCAGCCAGGCGCGGAACTCGCTCTCGCGCCGGATGGGGATATTCTCCACGATGACCGGGCGCTGGGCCGGGTCCATCAGCACACGCTTGTGCTTTTGCAGCTTCTGGGCGATGAGCTGCGGCAGGGTGTCGATGCCGTCCACGCCGAACACGAGATCGACGTACGGGTAGCTCTGGCGCAGCTTTTCCACCACGTGCTTCTGGTTGGCCATGCAGCCGCACAGGCCGATGATGAGGCCCGGCTTTTTCTCTTTGAGGCCCTTCAGGGCACCCACATTGCCGAACACACGCTGCTCGGCGTGTTCACGCACGGCGCAGGTGTTGAAGAGGATGAGGTCGGCATCCTCGGGCTTGTCGCACAGGCCGTAGCCGATATCCACCAGCACGCCCTTGATGCGCTCACCGTCGTTCACGTTCTGCTGGCAGCCGTAGCTGTGCACAAAGGCCAGCGGCGGCGTATCGTAAGCCTGCCGGACCAGTTCAGCAGCAACATTATTATGTTCAAAACTAATGTATTCCAATCAAACCATCCTTCTCCGGCCGGGCCGAAGCGCCCTGCACGGCGAAAATCTATTTGCACTTTAGAAAAGAGCCTTCTCTATAGTATACCCTGTTTGCGCGTTCCGGGCAAGAGGTTCTGTGCATTTTTTATGGTTCAATGGGCGTTTTCCTGCGCCTGCTTTTCGCAGCAGGCCTCGCACACGCCGATCAGCACCACGGCACAGTCCTGCACGCGGCCCTTCTGGTTCTTCACCAGCTTCATCACCTGCTTTTCGTCCACATCGGCATCGGTCACACCGCCGCACACGGTGCAGTACAGGTGGCTGTGCCAGGGCAGCGTGTGGTCGAAGCGATCTGCCTTGCCCGGAATGGACACCCGGCGCACCCGGCCTGCATCCACCAGACTGTTCAGGTTACGGTACACGGTGCCAAGGCTCAGGCCCGGGCATTCCTGCACAGCTGCATCGTAGATCTCTTCGGCGGTGGGGTGGTCGCAGAGGTTCTGCACTGTCTGCATCACCAGCTCGCGCTGTTTGGAATATCGCATAGCGTTCTCCTTTGCTTGTTATCGTTTATACGTTTTCTTCGCCTTTGATCTTTGCCCAATAGGCCCGGGCCGCCTGCTCATTTTTGTTGTCGCCAAAAGTATAGTATTTCACGTCCTTAATGGCGTCCGGCAGATATTGCTGATCCACCCAGTGGTGGTCATAGTCGTGGGCGTATTTGTAGTTCTGGCCCTTCACCAGTGCATCCTCGCCGTCGTAGTGCTTGTTCTGCAGCTGACGCGGGATGGGCCCGGTGCGGCCCGCCTGTACATCCGCAATGGCCGCGTTGATGGCATCGTGGGCGCTGTTGGACTTGGGGCTGGTGGCCACCAGGATCACCGCATCTGCCAGCGGGAGCCGTGCTTCCGGCAGGCCCACCATGTTGGCCGCGTCAATGGCCGCTTTTACGATAGGGATGATCTGCGGGTAGGCAAGGCCCACATCCTCGCAGGCACACACCATCAGGCGGCGGCAGGCCGAGGGAAGGTCGCCCGCTTCCAGCAGACGGGCCAGATAGTGAAGCGCTGCGTCCGGGTCGGAGCCGCGCATGGATTTCTGGTAGGCAGAGACGATATCGTAATGGTCGTCCCCTTCCCGATCGTATCGCATGGCGGTGCGGCGAGTGACCTGCTGGATCATTTCCAGCGTGATGTGCTTTCTGCCCTCCTCAACGGGGGCCGCTGTCACCGCAAAATCGAGACAGCCCAGTGCTTTGCGCAGGTCGCCGCCCGCACTCTCGGCAAGGTAGGCGCAGGCCTCCTCGTCCATGCAGACTTCGGTGCTTTCCCCTTCCGAGAGCTTTTTGAGAGCATTGTGCAGCCCGCGCTCCACGTCCACCGCCGAGAGCGACTTGAACTCGAACACCGTGCAGCGGGACAGCAATGCATTATAGATGTAAAAATAGGGGTTTTCGGTGGTGGAGGCTATCAGCGTCACGCTGCCGTCCTCGATGCACTCCAAAAGGCTCTGCTGCTGCTTTTTGTTCAGGTATTGGATCTCGTCCAGATACAGCAGGATGCCACCCGCCCCTGCCAGCGTGCCGATGTCCTTGAGCACCGCCTTGATGTCCCCAGTACCACAAGAGGTGCCGTTGAGCTTATGCAGGGTCATGCCGCTGTTTTCTGCAATGATGCGGGCCACCGTGGTCTTGCCCGTGCCGGAAGGGCCGTAGAAGATCATATTGGGGATGCGGCCGCTCTCGATGGTGCGGCGGAACACCCTGCCCGGTGCCAGCAGATGCTGCTGGCCGCACACATCTGCCAGAGTCTTGGGGCGCAGCCGCTGCGCCAGTGGTTCGTTCATTGCGTTCCCCTCCCCATGCCGGGAATGCGCCCGGCTTTTCTATAGTATATCGCATTTTGACGGCAAGAGCAAGGTTTTATCTGAAAATCATTCTCAGATAATTCTCGACAGCAGTTTACAAAAAACGCAAAACATGGTAT
The DNA here is from genome assembly GCA_050873025.1 of Faecalibacterium sp. Taxonomy (GTDB): domain Bacteria; phylum Bacillota; class Clostridia; order Oscillospirales; family Ruminococcaceae; genus Faecalibacterium. Next base: position 108,380 of record JBNMHZ010000002.1, read on the forward strand.
TATCGTATCAGCCTTTTGTCAAAAGGAGTTGAGAGTATGCCTGCTCGCAAAAAAGCGCCGGAGGATCTTACCGCAAAAAAGGCTCTGGCGCTGGAAGTGATCCACCGGCTGAAAAAAGAATACCCGGATGCCGGGTGCACACTGGACTATGACCATGCCTGGCAGCTGCTGGTCAGCGTGCGGCTGGCGGCGCAGTGCACCGATGCCCGGGTGAACATCGTGGTGGAAAATCTGTTTGCTAAATACCCCAATGTGGCCGCATTGGCCGCTGCCGAGCCGGAGGACATTGAAGCCATTGTGAAGCCCTGCGGCCTGGGCCACTCCAAGGCGCGGGATATCTCCGCCTGTATGCGGATGCTGCGGGACAAATACGACTGCCAGGTGCCCACCACATTTGAAGAGCTGCTGGCCCTGCCCGGTGTGGGCCGCAAGAGTGCGAACCTCATCATGGGCGACGTGTTCGGCAAGCCCGCCATCGTAACGGACACCCACTGTATCCGGCTGTGCAACAAGATCGGCCTTGTGGATGGCATCAAGGAGCCGCAGAAGGTGGAGATGGCTCTGTGGAAGATCATCCCGCCTGAAGAAGGCAGCGACCTGTGCCACCGTTTTGTGATGCATGGCCGCGCGGTGTGCAATGCACGCAGGCCGGATTGCGAAAAATGCCGTTTGAAGGACATCTGCCGCTTTGCCCGGGAAAACGCCGGACAGACTGCAGAGCTTTAAAATTCAGGAGGACAGATTCATGATCACATTGACGATTTTACTGATTATTGCGCTGATTTGTGTGCTGGTGGGCTGCCTGATGGGCCTGTTTTCCCTTATCGGCGTCATAGCCTCGCTGGCCGTTGGCATCCTGGTGGGTGCGCTGGCCGGTTATGTTGCCGGGCGCTTCATGGGTACCGAAACATCCTTTGGCCGCAACATCCTGATGGGCATCCTGGGCAGTTTTGTGGGCCAGTTCGTGTTTGGGCTGTTCGGCATCTACGCCACCGGTAGTTTTACCTCGTTCATTATTTCCGTTGTGGGTGCCTGCATCTGCATCTGGATCGGCCGCAAGCTGTTCAAGTAAGCATTTCTTCATTGCCTGCCTTTTGAGCGAACCTCAAAGGGCAGGCTTTTTTGCTTTCCAGCGTCTTGTTTCCGGCATATTTCTGCGTTACAATAAAGCCATCAGGAGGAAGGTGGATCAATGCGAGACTTTTACGAATATCCTTCGGCTGCCGTCCGGGCCTTTGAATTGGGCGATTCAGCGCTCCGATTGTCCGGCGTTATGGATCTTGCCGGGCAGCTCACCAGCCGGATGGATGCAATTTACAACGCTCTCGATGCTTACCATGCATCGTCTCAGCTGGCAAGCGATCTCGCCTATCAGCAGTTGGTCCTTGGCCCTCCGAACCATGCCGGGCGGCTGGCGGACATGGCCGCTGGCATCGGGCAGTTCGGTGCAGGCCTGGGTGCTGCCAATCAATTTGCAGACTTTTATCCAGCCGCTTCTGCTGCAGCTGAGCAGCTGGCACTGCTTGGGCCGAGTTGTGCAGAGGTCAGCCTTGCCAGTCAGGCCGCAGGGGTCGGCACGCTCGCCCATCCCTCTGCCGAATGGCTCAGCTATCACCCATCGCTTGAAATGCTCAACTCCGGCGTTCTGAACCTTACCTCAGCGCTTCGCTCCGTGGAGCTACCGGATCTTTGCCCGAAGTCCATCGACCTTGCCGACCGGCTGGGCCGCATCTGGGCCGAAGCGTCTGGTGAAACGGCAGTCCCGCTGGACGAAACGCAGGCGGTGATCGAAGAGGTAAAGCCCTATCTGCCTGCAGAAGCAGCCGAAACGCTGGATACCAAGATCACCGAAGCCAAAACGCCGGACAACAAGCTTACCCTTGACCGATGGCTTGCCATTATTGGCATCCTTGTCTCACTTCTCACTGCCTTTTACAGTCAGGCGTCCTCTGCCGAACACGAGAAAAAAGAAGAAGCTGCCTGGTCTGCCGCCGCCGAATATCAGCAGGAAAACCTTGCACTCCAGAAAGAGAATAATGCCCTGCAGCAGAAAATCCTTGAATGCATGGAAGAGATGCAGAATAGCCGCACATAAAGCAAAATCCCCGAAAAGCCAGGCTGTAAGCCGCTTTTCGGGGATTTTATTTTGGAGCTACTGACCTGATTCGAACAGGCGACCTGCTCATTACGAGCGTGAAAGTTTTATTCAAAATTCAAACGAATTATCGTAAAATATGCAAACCATTTGACGCACATATGACGCACATTCTGCAACAACGCACCGTCTGCCTTGGCACTGTAGCTCCGCGCGGCTTACTTTCCCTGCTTTTTCAACCTCTCATAGGTCTGATCCGCCTGAATGGCTGCCTGGGTGAAGCTGTTATTCTTCCACCACGCCCAGAGGGCCGCAGCGGTGGTAAGGCCAGCCGTCACCCACTGTTCCACGCTGGCGCTGTCAATGGGCAACAGGGGCTTGCCTGCTGCACTCAGCAGCTGATTTGCAAGGGCAATCGCCAGAACGACGGTACGCCCAATAGTGCCTGCCGAAATGTGTTCGTTATTCATGTTCCGTTCCTTTCTGCTCTTCAGAGCGCTGCTTCAAAATGTCCACGGCCTTTGTGATTGCTGCAGGGATGGGCAGCCCCATCAGGCCCGCGTTTTCAATGATAGAAATGGTCTCATTGCAGATAAAGCCGATCACCACGGCGTCCCGCACGATGCTGGCTCCCATCACGGCATCCAGCTGGCAGGCCACCAGCACGATGAGCAGGGTCTCGCCCTTGCGGCACAGGCCCTTCCAGCCTGCACGGCTTTCCAGCGCACCAGTCTGGCTCTTGGGGCTTTTGTGGAACACCCCGGCCACGATCAGACCGGTGATGTAGTCAATGGCCATAAAAATAATAAGGGTCTGCAGCGCAGCATCCCAGCCGCCGAACAGGCTGGCGATCACGCCGCCCAGCGCCCCCACGGCCATGCAGAAATAATCTTTCATGTTGTCCTCCTTACAGCGTCCACCGGCTCTTATTGGCACGGGTATCCACGTGCACCCAGCCCTTTGCCCTGCCTGCCTTCACCGGGTAGCGGCCCACGCCGCCCCAGCCGGGCATCAAGCTCTCGGCATAGGCGGCTACAGCCAGCGGGTCGGTGTCCTGCACCTGAATGTCTGCAGCGCGGCCCAGCAGGTGCTGGCTGGATTTTGCACCGCCCACAGCAGCGTTGTGCTCTGCGGTGCGGTAGCCGCTGGTAATCGTTACCGGCTTGCCGAAATGCTCCCGGATGCACTGCAGAACCACTACAAGGGCCTCGTCAATCAGGATGGTGTCGGTGCCGTCGCGGCAGCGGAACTCCCGCACGGTAAAGCCGGGGGAGAGCTTCCTCGCTCCATCTGCTTTCAGGCTGTACTGTTTGATTGCCATATGTACGTCCTTTCTCCGGCCCGGTTATGCGCCGGTTTTTTCTTCCAGCATCTCGGTGAGCTCCTTGTACTCGGCTTCGGAGATGCGGCCCATAGCATAGAAAACATCCAGCTTGTCCGCAAGGCCGGTGGTCTGGCCGCGTTCGATCATACGTTTCAGAGTTCTGTAAAGCATGGTTCATTCCTTTCTGTTAAGTGGTCTCGTCGGTGATGCCCAGCTCCAGCAGGGCAATACGGTACTCCTGATCTACTGTCATTGCGTCGGTATCAGCCTGTGCGGACTGGATAGCGGTCTGCTGAGCTGCCAGCTCCTCCGGTGTGGCGTAGTGATAGCAAGTAATATAGTACGTTCCGCTGAAAAAATACCGAGTTGTCGGAACGGTGACCTTTCCTGCGTCCGTGAACGTATACCAGCTGTCCGACTGCTGACCACCGCGTAGCAGCATCATAGAGTGCGGAATCGCAACTTTATCGGTATCAGACGTGGTGTTCCACCGCAGTATAACGTAATCCACATCATCATCTACCGTAACGCTTTGTGCGCTGTTTGCAGATGTGACGGATTTTGTGCTTACGAGCTGTGGAATCTTTACACCATCGGAGTAAGTCTCGTAGTGATAACCGACATAATAGCAGACGCCACTATTACCGTCATTGTAGATCGTAAGCGTATGGTCTGTGTTGAATTTGGCAGTACTGCTTGATACAAGTGTTAAGCTGCTTCCCGGCAACAGATATCGTGCAACTGCGGTGTCCACAGCGCCTGCGCTCGTCCATACAACTATATAGTCTACGGATGTTGGTACGGTATAAGTCTTTGTAGCCTTGCTGCCGGCACTAAGATTATCGCTCCACACCACGACCGGTTTTGTGGCAGCAGCTGCAGCGCTGTCTACCTTTTCCTGCAGCGCATCTCCCTGCGCTTTGGTATAAACATCGATATACGTGCCTGCGCCGCTCAACACCTTGCCCTGTGCGCCTTTGGCCGGTGCAGGCACCAGACCCGCCGTACCTGCCGCACTGGCGGTAGCGCCCTTCATGGCGCTATAGGTATGGTCAGTGAAAATCGCATCTGCAGGCACCGTCTTTTTCAGCTCGTAGGTGCAGGCCACAGGCTTTCCGCCGGAAAAGTACACCGGCTTTGTCGCTGTACCTGCGGTGGAGGTGTCCAGCTTTGCAGCGCTGGTGGCACTGCCGCCTGCAGACGCAGAACCCGCATAGCTGTGCGTGTGGGCGCTGTTTGCAGGGGTGAAGCCCAGCGCCGCGGTCACGTTTTCCTTGCTCAGGCTGATGGTCCCGTTCGTATTTGTAATGTTTTTTCCGGTTTTTACACCACCCAGCACACTTCCGGTCGCAGCAGGCAGCGTGTAGCCGCTCACGCTGCCGCCAATGGAGATTGGGCCCCATGCCATTGTTCTTTCCTCCTTATCTCACAATGTACCAGCAGGCTTTCATGTCTGCCGCCGGTGTGTTTTTTGCCCGCAGCCGCAGCGTTCCCGCCCGGCTCTCGGTGCAGGTCACCCCCGCCGCCAGGGCGGTGTCCGCGCTTTCCGGTTCAATTACCAGCGCCACCGTGTCCGCTGCGGTCAGCCCGGCAATGGCAATGTCCGCATAATTTGGGTATCCGGCGGTGCTGTCGCTTTTCCAGCCGTCGGCAGGTATGGTCAGGCTCGTCACCTGTACCTTGTCCGCCTTGGCCGCAGCCGCCCGTTCGGTGGCATTCAGCCTTTCCAGCAAACGGCCCGCGATGCGCTTCACCTGCTCCAATGTTACAAGCATCTGTTCTCTCCTTTATTCGCCAAACAGCTCGGTCAGCATCGCGTCCACTTCGGCGTCACCGGCGGTTTTTGCCGTGATCTTCGTCTCCACGGCCGTGTCCATGTCGTCCAGTTTCTGCTTGTAGGCGTCCGTAAAGTCGTTGGCAGAAAGCCCTTTGCCTTCTTCCTTTTCCACGCAGCCGGGCAGGGCCGTTTCCAGCTCTTTCACACGCTTGCCCACCGCGTCCGTGTACGCTTTCTGGCGCTGCCCCAGTTTCTGCAGGTCCCGTAAAACCGGGATCTTGTCAAGGTCGTATGCTGCCATCTGTTTTCTCCTTTCAGGCCTTGTAAATTTCGTCCAGCATCCGGTCGGTCTCCTCTTCGGTTGCCTGCACCATCGAGGCCGCGCCCTTTGCAAACAGGGTCACCAGCACCCGCACGTCCACGCTCACCGGTGCCGCTGCAAAAAAGCGTATGCCGCCTTCCACGGTCTGCAGCACGGTGGCAATGTTGGCCTTTTCGGTCTCTCCCGCTTCGTCCAGCGTCAGGGTGCCCATCGGTACAAGCGAGCTGTCGCAGCCCTCAATGGCAATGTCGCAGGCATACCAGTACCGGCCCACAGGTGCATCCAGCTCCCGCCAGCCGTCCGTAGGCAGCACCGTTTCGTAGCTGTGGTAATAGCCGCCGGTGTATCCTTCCAGCGTCTTTGCAGCCGTCTGCCGGATGTCTTCGCAGCGCTTTTCCGCTTCTTCGCCCATCTCTTCCAGCGCGGTGCGCTTTGTTTCGTCCAGTTCCCCCAGCGCCGCCGTCCTGGCACTATCCAGATCCCGGATGTTCTTTTCCGCGTACTGCTTTGCGTTTTCCACATCGTCGGCCGCTTCCAGCACCGGCTTCGCAAACTCCTGCCAGGCCGGGGTGCCGGGCTCCGGCATGGTCCCGTCGTCGGTGCCGCTGTTCCCCGCCACACGGTACGGCACATCCGCGCTGGTCACGGTGCGGGTCCCGTCCGTGCCTTCAAAGGTGATCTTCCCCTCCCCGGGGCACACCGTTACCCGGGCGGGCACCTCCACCGTGCCGTCCTCCCTCACCAGCGAGGCCGGCGGGTCGCGCCGGTCGGGCGGGTGCCAGCATACCCGGATGGTCAGCCCTTCCCACTCATCCACTGCTTTCACCCGCAGCCGGTAGTTGCCGCGGTTCTTTTCGTATCCAAACAGCAGCGGCCCGGCCGTTTTCACCGCGCCGCCTTTCCACAGCTTCACTGCAAGTTCTGTCATGCCTTCTCCTTTCTCAGCTTCCGGCCTGCGCCAGCAAAGCTTCGATTTTTTCCAGCGCCTGCTGTGCGCTCAGGGCGCTGGCCGCTGCATTCTCGGCTTCCTGCGCCGCCTGCTGCCGGTTCTCTGCAGCCGCCGCGCGGCTTTCCTCGGCCTGTTCGGCAGCAGCCTTTGCCGCATCCGCCTGTGCCCCGGCAGCTTCCCGGCTTGCGTCCGCGTCCGCCGCACTGCCCTGCGCTGCCGCCCGGCAGTCTTCTGCTTTTTCTGCGGCGCTTTCTGCGGCTTCCCGGTCGGTCTGTGCTGCTTTTGCCTGTGCCCCGGCCTGGTCTGCGGCTTCTTTTGCCGCTTGTGCCTGGTTCCTCGCCTCTTTCGCGCTGCTCTGCGCGCTGTTTGCATAGCTCAGCACCTGCGCCACAAAGGCTTCGTACTGCGTCGGGCTGATCTGCGCCGTGCCGTCTGTGGCAAGCGTCTCGTAGCAGTCGTATCTTGCCGGTCGTGTCAGGGCTCGGTATCCGTCCTCGCCCAACGCCAGCAGCATCCAGCTGCCGCAGGCGCTGGCCGTAAACTCTCTGCCTACCGCAGCGCTGTTCTCTTCGTCCAGCAGGATGGGCGTCGGCAGCGTGCCGTCCTGCCGCTGGATGTGCAGCGTCACGGCGCATCCTTCCCACTCTTCCGGCAGTTCAAACTGCAGCTGTTCCACGCCCGCACTGGTCTGCCCGCCCAGGTGCAGCACCTTCTGCTCCGGCCGGAACTCCACGCCGCAAAACTCCCGCCGGATGATCCTTACCTGCATTCTGCTCCCTCCTTCCGTCCTTCTCAGCCTACCACATTCACGGTTGTAATAACACTGCGGACTTTTTCGCTTGCGCGCAAAAGCTCTTGACATATACGTATAATACGTATATAATAAAATTAGAAAGCAGAAGGAGGTGATGTCCAATGCCAATGACCCCCAAGCAAATCATCAAGCTGCTGGAGCAAAACGGTTTCGTCTTTGTCAGTGCAAACGGTTCCCACGCCAAGTATCGCAACCCAACCACTGGTAAAACCGCCATTGTTCCTGTTCACTCAAAGGATTTAAAGGTCGGCACCGAGAAGAATATTCTCAAGCAGGCCGGCATTCACAAATAACCATTCGTTGAATCATTCCATTCAACTCAACATACAAAAAGGAGTACATGCCCAACGCCCCGCGCAACAAGCAAAATTTAAATGGAGGTAACCTATGCAAGATTTTTGCATAGCTGATATTTTCCAACATCATATTTTTAATATCATGTTTTTATATATAGAGAGGTAATTCCATGAACACTATTTTTTATCCTGCGGTTTTTCACCCAGAAGAAACCGGCTACTCTGTCGTCATCCCTGATATTGAGGGCTGCTTTACACAGGGCGATACCATGGACGAAGCAGTTTCTATGGCTCAGGATGCCATCGGCCTTATGCTCGAAGATCAGGAGAGCTTTCCAAAGCCTTCTCTTCCCTCGGCTTTGGCTGTTGATCCCGGTGATTTTGTCGCCATGGTTCCGTTTGATATGGAAGCATATCAAAAACAGTTCAAACCCGTCAAAAAAACGCTTTCCATTCCTGGCTGGCTGAACGATGCTGCGGAAGCTGCACATATCAATTTCTCCGGCGTTCTGCAGGAAGGACTCAAATCCGAACTTGGTCTTATCTGATTCAGGCAGCACAAAGGCCCCGGCGTGATATTTCACGCCGGGGCCTTTTTCTGTCCTTACCTCACCGCTGCATACGGGTCAGATTCAGGTCCTTTCTCTTCTGCCTTTTCTGCATTGCGTTCCCATGCCGCAAAACTCTTTTCTGTATACAACGCGTTTCCGTCTGCATCCTCAAGCGCCAGCAGCATCTCTTCCAGCTGCTGCCGGTCGGCATCACTGCCCGCCAGATACTCCGGCTTTGCCGTCTCGGTGATCTTGCTTTTAAGCGTCGCTGTGCTCTTGCCCGCCCGCATCAGGCGGTCCAACTCCTCCTGCATGGCCTCCGCGTCCCAGCTGTCCACGGCTTCCACAAGGTCATCCGTCACGCTGGAGTTGCCGCCCTTCAGCTGCGCGTCAGCCAGCTGGTTCACCGCGCCGGTCACACAGTCGATCACGTCGCTGCGCTTGCCCTTCGGCAGGCCCAGCGCCTCGCTCAGCTGTTCGATCATCTGCATTTCCAGCTCGTACCGCTTCTGGTCGTTGCCTGCGTTCTGTGCCTCGGCCGCTACTTTCACGTTTGCATCGTACTTCACCAGCCGGGTCTTCAGCTGCTTGTAGATTTCCTCTTCCTTTCCCATCTCGGTCAGCTTTTTCACCGCTGCCTTTGCCTCGTCACTGTCCCCGTTCCGATACGCATTGTACAGCCGGTCATATTGGCCGGTGGCGCTCTGCGGTGCGGAATTAAAGCTGAACTTTCCGCCGTGGGCAAGGTTCTCAATGTCTCCGGCATATCCTCGCACAGCTTCCACCAGTTTCCGGCCGTTGCCGTAGGGTACGCCAGCCACCTCAAAGCCGTCCTCCAGCAGCGACATGCTCCGCTGCAGCAGTTTGTCGTGGTGCTTTTGCAGCTGTTTCTCGTCCATCTCGCCGGTATCCTTCTGGAACTCTTTGAAAAATTTCTGCACATCTCCCGCCAGATCGTTCACCACGCTGATGCTTGCAGCGCTCAGCACGTCGTAGTCCCTGCCCTGCACTGCATTGTCGATCAGGCTGTACAGCTCACTGCCATACAAAAAGTTTCCCGCAAAGCTCTCGGTAAAAAGGCTTCTGAACCGGTTCCACATGCTCTTCACGGTGATGTCACCGTTCTCGTCCTGCTCCCGGTCCCACCGGTGCAAAAGGAAGTCTGCGCCAATTTTCATGATTGCAAATACTGCCGTCTGTGTCACCTGGCTCACAATGGCCCGGTTTCGCTGCGCTGTTGCTCGCTGCAGTTCCGCTTTGTTTTCCGCTGTGGCGTTTTTCCTGTACCGCTCCGCCTGTGCGTTGTAATCGCCAATGGCGTCCGCCAGAATGCCGTAGTTCTGGAAGCGCTGAGTGGTAAACATGGTCAGCTGCTTCAGCAGCTCGTTGGGGTTGCGCTGGATGCCTGCCCGCTGCATCACGGTATAGTTGGGCTGCGTCTGTTCGATCACTTTCTGATAGGTCCGGTTCACCGCTTCCCAGTAGGCCGGGCTTCCGGTCACGTCCGCACTTTCAAATTCAGCCGCATGGTTCTGCACATATCGCTTACTTCCTTCCCACAGCGCCGCCACGGTCACTTCGTCCATGCCGTTGATCCAGCCGGTCAGCCAGTTCGGCAGCTTGTCCATACCCTTTTCTGCAAGGGTCTCCTGCCTGCCGATGCTGGCAAGCTCGCCTTTCTGGCTGCCGCGCTTGCGCAGTGCCAGCAGTACATCCCCGTGCTCTGCAATTTCCGCTTCCAGTGCCGCACGTGCCTGGGGCGAAAGGTTCTTCGCAAACGGCACCACCGCCGCCATGGTCTCGCCGCCCAGCACGGCTGCTGCCGTCGGCAGAGATGCTGCCTGCGCAATGGCCACGCCCGGGTTCAGTGTCAGCACCGCGCCTGCATAGTTGCCGCGCAGGTTCCCCAGTACCTTGTTAAAGGTACTGGGTCGTTTTCTCTGGGTGGTCTGCAGGTCGGTCAGCAAGTCGTCGATGTAGCTCACCGCGTCCTTGCCCCACTGCCGCTTGATGATGCCGTTTTTCAGGTTTGCAAAGCCTTCCTCCGTGTCCACGGTCGAGTTCAGAATTTTCTGCACGTCCCGGATCGGCACTGCCAGGCCCGCATAAGCTGCTGTATCCCGCAGGCTGCGCTGCACAACGCTTGAACATTCTTCCAGCAAAATGGGCTGGCTGCTCTTTACGCGGTTCTTCAAAAAACCGCGGCCTTCAATGGTGGCGTTCAGGTTTAGTCCATCGATCTGCGTTGCAAGGGCATCCTTGTCCACCGCAATGGGGTAGTAGTTTTTTACGGTGGCCCGCTGGTAGCCCAGCAGCTTCATACTGGTGTCGTTGATCAGGTTCGTGGTGTAACTGCCAAAGAATTCTTTCATAATGCCGCACCATGCCCGGTCATAATCGGTCATGGCATCTTCCACCGTCTGCAAAATGGTGGCTTCCATCGGTGCGCCGTCCGCGTCGGTCAGTAGTCCCAGGTGCACCGTCTGTCCCTTCTGGTAGGCCTGTTCAATGTCGCCTTTGTTGTAAAGCTTCGCGTCCGGCACGGTCAGGCCGCCGTTCAGCAGGTGGTGCAGGCTGTCCGCGTTCTGCAAATGCATAAACAGGCTGCACAGCTGCGCGTGGGTCAGCATCACCGGTTCATTTCTGCTGTCCTTCAGGCCAATGTCCACAAGCTCTGCGCCCGGCCCTGCAAATTTCTGCATTTCCTTCACATGATCCGGCCCCGTCACGGCTGCAAACAGTTTCTCGCCCTCAATGGTAATCTTCGTCTGCTGGTACTGGCCGTCGTTCAGTATTTTCGCCATCTTTTCCGTCTGGCCGTTCTTTGCGTAGCCGCCCAGCATCCGGAACACCCGCTCTGCCCCCAGCATGTCCAGCTGATATTTTGTCAGCAGATTGTGCACACCGTCCAGCTTTCCGCCGGGGTGGTTGCCCTTGCTCTGCCGCACTTCGCCCGCCACTTCCTCAGCGATCTTATCCACCTCTTCGGCTTTCGCCAGGCTCAGCGTCTTGTTTGCATTTCGGATCACGTGCAGCGTCGCGCTGGTAATGTCCTTCAGTAGCCGCATCTGGTCCACCGTCGTGGGCAGGTATTCCCGTGCATCGGTCTCCCGGATGCGCTTTTCAATGCGTTCCCGCAAAGCCCGCGCCTTTTCACTGTCCGGCAGCGCCTCGGCTTCATCCAGCTGTCGGTTCAGTTCATCCAGCCTTGCCTGCTTTGCTGTATCCAGATCGTCCTGCAGCGCCCGGATCATCTCCGGCACCTTGCTCTGCTTCCATTCTTCGGTCATGGCATTGGGGGCATCCTCACTGCCGGCCGATTTTGCAATGCTTCTCTCCAGTGCGGTCAACTGGTTCACGGCTCGCTGGTTCAGCATCACCGCATCTGCCAGCTTTGCCACCTCCGCCGCCTGCCGGATCAGGCTCTGCTGCACATACTTTCCAGGGCTCGGCCGCAGCGTCAGCTGGTTCAGCTGTGCCGCGTTGCGCCGCACCCCGCGCTTCAGCTCGTCCATCTTCCGGCCGTCCCGTGCGCGCTGCACCCGCTTTTCCGCCACTTTCTTTGCAACGGCAATGTCCTCGTCCCGCTGCTGGCGGGCCACTTCCCGCTCAATGGCAAGGCTCTCTGCCTGCTGCCGGTACCACTCGGCAGCTTTCTGCTGGTCTCTCAGGTCGCGTTCCCGGCTCGCTTCTTCCTGCTTCATCAGGGTGTATTCCGCCCAGTCGGCCCGCGCCTGTTCGCCCTTCGCCTGCCACTGTAGCGCACGGTTCTGCCCTTTCAGCTGCCGTATCTCAAGACCGGCTTCGTCCAGCATTTCCTGCCGCTCGGCCCGCAGGCGCTTTGCTTCCTGCTTCGCCTGCCGTGCATAGCTTTCCCGCAAAAAGGTCAGCCTTTCGTTCAGGTCGCCCACGTTCGTAATGTCCGCGCCAAGTTCTGCAAGGCTTTGATCCACCTGCCGCTGTGCCTTCGCATTCTCCTGCCGCAGCGCATTCATCTGCCGCACCTCGTTGCTCTGGCTTGCCGTGCGGCGGTTCCGGTACAATCTCCGGTCAAATTCTCTGGCCTGTTCTCTCTGTACGCTGCGCAGGCTCTTTTCTACCTCGGCGGCACGTTCCTCGCTGCCAGCTGCTGCTCTTGCCACCTCCATGTTGTGCCGCTGGATGCCCTCAAAAATGGCTTCGGCATCCGTCATTTCCGGCACGTTCAGGATATCGCCGATCATCCGGTTTGCCAGCTCCATCCGTGCGTCTTCGTATTCGGCATCGTCCGCAAAGCGGCTCATCGTCTTCGGCTTAATGGCATCGTGCAGGTTCATCAGTACGTTCAGCCATTCCGTGCTTTCCATGCTGGCACTGCCGGCCACTCCAGCCTGCTCAGCAGCCGCCCTCCACAAAGCCCCGGCTCCGTTCTTTGTTCCATCTGCGGCCCGCGCGTCGTTCACATAGCTTTCATACAGCTCTGCCGGGTTTCCGTCCCGCACGCCGTCAGCCTGCCGCAGGGTCACGCCATGCTGCCGCGCCTCGGCCACCGCTGCGCCCCAACCGCCGTATGCCTTCACCAGTTCTGCCTTCGCGCTGCCGTTTTTGTTCACGGTGTATTCCAGCTTGTGCAGTTCCAGGTATTCGTCCCAAAGCTCGCTGCTGCGCTGCATCGCGCCGTCCAGCACTTCGCCCGCCAGCGTTTCGGCCAGTGCCTGGGCTTTTTCCATGTCCGCGCCGTCAGCTGTCAGGTACTCCGCCAGCACTTCCGTTTCCCGTGCAAGCTTTGCCCGGTCCACCCTGCTGCCGTTGGCCTTTGCCCAGCGGTTTGTCAGTTCTTCAATGGCTGTCCGGCTCACCTTCACGCCGCGTGCCAGCCCAAAGAACTGGCTCAGGGTGTCCAGCGCCGCAGCCTTGTCCGCAATGGTGCGGCTGGCCTGCCGCTGGGCGTTCCGCTTTGCATCCCGGTCTGCCTGCTCGGCCAACTGGAAGCGCACGTTCGGCACTTCGTTCAGCAGCTTTGTGCGCTCTGCGTCGTCTCCGGCTTTGTACAGCTCCACCGTCACACCCGCATCCTTCAGCTGCGTGATCAGGCTCTTGCTTACATTGTCCGGCAAAATTGCAGCACGCACCTCATCAAAGCCCACGGCACGCTGCGGCTTCGCTTCAAAGTACCCGGTCGGGATCTGAGCCACGTCATTATACAGGTTCAAAATCACCTGTGCCGTGTCCTTGCTGATGCTGTAGCCCTCTTTTGCAAATGCCCGCGCAATGGCCGTACTGGTCCGTTTGCCCTGTGCTGCCCGCAAAAGGACATCACCAATGATTTCCCGCTCCTCGTAGCTGCTGCCTGTGTGTGGTGTAGTTTCCCGCCGCAGACGGGCCACAATGTCTTCGATCTGTCTGTCCGCTTTTTCCAGTAAAGCCTTGTATTCTTCCTCCGGTATCTGCTGCAGCCGGTTCTTGTCCGCCCGCACATCGTCCAGCGTTTCATACTCTGCTGTGGCCGTGCTCATCAGGGTATTGGCCGAAAGTCCCCACGCACCTTTTCCTCGTGCATCTTCCTGATTCATGGCGTTCACAAGGTTTTCCAGTGTGTAGGGGTTGTGCAGCTGGGCAAAACTGCGCCGATTTCCGTTTCGGGTAAAAACTTCCTTGCCGTTGTAAATGCCTTTCTTTCCCAGTATTTTTTCAAGCTTTGGCTGCAGCCATTTTTCTACGTCCGCATCCGGTGCTTTTTCCTGCAGGTTCTGTCGCATAGTGTCTGTATCCTGCACCATTTTTCCGTCTGTGTCTTCTGTGGTTATATACTCATATGCATTTTCCAGTCGGACACGCAGCATTGGCGCGATCAGTCTCGCCGCCTTTTTCTCGGCCTTTTCTGCGTCCCAGCCCAGTTCCTGCATAGCCCAATTCTTTTCCGCACGCCGTACTTCTTCCAGCACTGCATTCGCCATGTCGTGGTTTCCGTTTGCCCTGTCCGCCTCGATGATTTCCTGCAGGTTTTCTTTTCCGCCTACCGCTTCCATCACCTTTTCATATCGGCTGATTTGCGATTCCGTGAACTTCTGCTCCGGCTTCATCACAACATCCACATTTTCGCCCCGATCTGCCAGATATGCCGCCTTTGCAGCATCGTTCTGTGCAAGCTGTTCCGCCAGCTGCTGCGGGCTCTTGTCAGAGGCTTCCATGTCCAGTGTTCCGCTCAGCACATTTCCCCGGGCAAATGCGCCTTCTGCGGTCTGTCGGCTCAGCTGTGCAAGGTATGTGTTCAGTTCTCTCGCCTTGTCTGCTTTTACCTCATATTCCACATTCGGTCTTGTCGGTGTCCATGCGTCCGAACCGTAAATACGGTTTGCACTGTTGGCCATAGGGTCAACGGTGTCGCTGCCAAACACCAGCGAAATCGGGCCGTATTTCGTGTGGCCCTCCTGCGCTTTCACCACCGCAATGGACGGCGAAGGCATGCCGCCCAGTTCCAGTGCTTCCTGCAGGTTTTGTTCGGTCAGGTTGTGCACCGCTACAAGGTCTTTCTGTGTGTCCACCTCCACCGGTGCTGCCAGCTGCAAACGGATATTTTTCTTTACAGGAACATCCGTTTTTTCCAGCTCGGTAAATCTCACGCCGCCCAGCTTGACGTCTTGGTTGCCGTATGTTATACTGCCTATAAAGCCACTGGATTGTAGTTCGCTAGGTATTTGGAAGCCTAGTGTCCGGAACAATTCGGTGGTTTTTTCTTTGCTTTCGGAGATGTATAACACATCACTCCTGCGGACAAAGCTAACTGGGTTATTATCCTTCGTGTAAGCGCTGGTCACTTTCTGCATATCGTTCAAAACGATGTGATCTTCAACCGGCCGCAGATCCAGCACGCACAGCACCGGCCTGCCATCCTGTGCTTTCACACTGCCAAACATCACAAGGCGGGTGTTCTGGCGGCTGCGGCCCTTGTTCTGGCTGGTCAGTACCATCACCGGATCGTCCAACACTTCCGGGATACGCTTGATTTCTTCCAGTGTCATTTCCGGGTGGTCGCGCAAAATACGGTTGATCTTGTCGCTGTTCATGTAAATATCATTTTCACGCGCACCAAGCCGCTGCAGCGTGTCACCCGTTCTTCCCAGAATAAACACTTCGTCATCCGGGCGCCCTTCTTTGTCCCACACGTCAATTTTTTCTGCATATTCCGGGTTGATCGAATACCGTGCGCCTTCCGCCGCACCCTTGTTCTCAAGGGCTGCGGCGTTTTCTTTTGCACTCCGCAGGTTCTCCATAGCCTTGTCCGCGTGGGCAAAGTATTCGTCCTGCAGTGCTCGCTTTTCCGCTTCGGCCAGCCGCTGCGCTTTCAGGGCAGCTTTGTTCTCCGGGTCCTTTGCCAGCACTTCCTTTGCGCGGCTGATGATGTCCGTCAGCATTTCTTTTACCTTGGTCATCACCTTGTGGATGGTGCCAGCCCTGCCTGCGTTTTTCTCTGCCTGCCCGCGCTGGAACTCCACCCAACGCTTGAAACTTGTTTCGTCGCCAAAGATACCGCGCCAGGCATCGGCCACCAGTTCTTCCGCCGCCTGGTCGTAGGTCAGGTTCTGCTGTGCATAATCCGTAAGCTTTTCCCGGATCATCTCGTCGATGCCTTCATAGCCTTCGCTCTTTGCCAGATATTCCAGCGCGTGCTGCTGCAAAGCCTGTGCGCCCTCGGCATCCAGCGAGTTGTACCAGTGGTAGTCCTCGTGCAGGATGGTGCCAAACACATCCTCGGCCTGGTCGCTGAAGAAAATGCGTGCCGTCTCGGTGTCCACATAGGCTTTCACCCGGTCGCTGCCCTGCAGCACAGCCTTCATCACGGCATCGGTGTCTGTGGCCCTCGCGTTCAGTTCGATCAGCTGCGTACCTACCTCGTTTGCGGTACGGCTGGTACCGTAATAGATCACCCGCCCGCTGCCGCTGGTGCTCTTTTCGGTCAGGTTTCCGCCCAGCACGCTGCGGCGCGCACTTGCTGCTTCCAGTTCGCCGTGTCCCTGCAGCCATGCAAGCTGCAGGGCCTGCTGCCCACCGTCCTGCCGCAGCACATATTCTGTGTTGATGGCAAGATTTTCAGAGCCCCGCGCCAGCTCCATGGCTTTGGCAAAGGTGGTCACATCTTCCATCTGTCCCAGCCGGTACAGGCTGCTGGCTGCAGCTGCGTACCGGCTGGCATCCGCCATATCTGCCGGCATATTTTTGCTGATAGTCACACTCGCCCCGTCCGATACCTTCCACCGGGTCAGCTCCTGCTGCACCTCCCGCTGCTTTGCAGTCAAGCTCTGCTGTGCAAGGCCGTAGGTCTCCCGCAGCCCGCCGGGCTGCGCCGCGCTGCTTTCCACACTTTTCCCGGCGTTCTCCACAGCGGCCTGCTGCGCCGTCGGGCTTTCCGCCTGCGCCTGCCGGTGCAGTTGTTCCGGGTCGAACAGCAGCGTCTTCGGGTCTTCCAGGTCCACTTTCTGCACCGCTTCGGTCCCGTCCGCAAAGCGCACCGTCATGGTGTCGTTGCTCAGGCTCACACTGTAGCCTTGCCTGTTTTCCTCCGGCTGGGCCTGTGTTTCCGCCGCGGTTTCCGTAGTTCCGGCCGGCGCTTCTGTTTTCGTCGCTGCAGTTTCCGCAGGTGCAGCTATGGTCCGGGTACTCTGCTGCTGTGCTGCCAGTTCCCGCAACGCCTGCCGGGTTTTTGCTGCCGTCTCCGGCAGCTCCATGCCGTATTCTTCCGCAAACGCTGCACGGTTTGCTTCGTTCGCTGCATTCGGAGTAAACAGGTTGATGATCTTTCCCGTCAGCTGCCCGTCCTGCACAGCTGCAGTAAACCGCTGCACGGCCGGGTTTTCACTCTGCGCCATCGGCGCGGCATCCTGCATGGCCGCAGATCCGCTTGCTGTTTCCGTTGCTTCCGGGCGTACCGTGTTCTGTTCTACAGCCGTCTCGGTCTGTCGGTCATCTGCTGCAACTTCTTCCTGTGCCTGCTGCATCGTCGTTCCCGGCTCCTGCGCACGCTGGATATACTGCGCTGCCTGCTGCGCCTTTTCCATCCGGTTCTCATAGTGTGCCCGCTGCAGGTTGCCCACAAGGCTAGCGTCGCCGCCGTTCACTTTTGCAAGCCCCGTGCCCACGGCACCGCCCAAAGCACCGGACGCGCCGCCCGTCAAGCCGCTTTCCAGTGCCGTCAAAAAGGTCTCCGGCTTAAAAAAGTCGGCCGCTGCTTTGCTGTCGCCCAGTGCGGCATCAATGGCCTTGTCCGCATAGGTCTCCACAAAGGCCTGCATGGCGTTGTCCACACCGCCGGAAATGGCATTTGCCACCGCCGGATACTGCTGCGCCAGCGTCCCGTCCGCTGCCACGCTGCGCACCGCATCGGCAAGCCTGCCCGCCAGCGTGCCCTTTGCATAGTCCGCGCCCATGGTCTTTGCAAGGTCTGCCGCGCCCACGCTGTTAATGGCCCAGCCTGCGCCAAATTTTGCAAGGCCCTCGGCCAGCGTTTTGCCCGCGCTCTCGCCCTGCTCCACGCTCTGGCCCATGGCTTCCGCACCGCCCTGTGCACTCAGCACCGGCAGCACCAGCGCCGGGTTTATGCCCGCCACGGCAAGGTTTTCGCCTGCGCTGCTTGCAATGCCCATAGCCGTGCGTTCTGTGTCGCCCAGGCCGCTCACCGCCGCCGCGCTGCGCTCCTTGCCATAATTGTACAGCTGGTAGCCAAGGCTCGTGTCCTTGTCCAGTGCCGTCTTTACGGTCACGCCGTCCACAGCCCTGCGCATGTCGTCGATCTCTTTGCGGCTGTAGCCTTTTTTCAAAAGGTCGGTGTCGGTGTACTGCGACCGGTAGTCCATGTCCACCGCCGTGATCAGGTCTTTCAGTTCCTGCGCACGCTTGTCCCCCGCAAGGCTTTGGTTCAGCGCCCGCTCGTTTGCCCGCGTCGCCTTGATGTCCGCCCCCGCCTGCGCCAGCGTTTCGCCCGCCAGCGGCACCGCAGCGCCCACCGTTGCTGCAATGCCCTTGATGTCGTCCGCCGTGCGGCGCACCGCTTTCGCGCCTGCAGGCAAAGCATCGTACTCCCGCAGGTACTTCCGTGCCCCGTTGATCTCTTCGGCGGTGTACCCCATCTTCAAAAGTTCGCCGGGGCTGTACTCCTGCCGCGTTGCCACGGCGCGGTCGCCGGTGCTGCTGCCCAGTGCCAGCGCTTCCGCTGTGCCGTCCTTGCCCTGCCGCATCAGGCTCACCAGCTGCCGGTGGCGCGGGCTTTCGTCCATCCACTGGTTCAGCCGGTCAAAGGTGTCCGTGGGCCGGTCTTTGGCAAGGGTCTGGCCCACCTGCTGCGCCGTCTTTGCGTAGCTGCCGTAGGTGCCCTGCGCAATGGTTCGCTGCTTCGGGGTGCTGTCCGTGCCCGCGTAGTTCCAGTCCGGCTCGTAATCTTCCTGCCGGTCGGTCGCCACCGCGCTGCCCGTCGGCGTGCCCGTCATCTGTGCCAACACCTGCGTGCCCAGGCTCCTTTTGCTGTTCGCTGCCGCTGCCCGCTGTGCCGCCGTGGTCGTCGTCTGCGGCGGGTTCCAGTCCGGCTCATACTCCTCCTGCCGGTCGGTCGTCAGCGCACTGCCCGTCGGCGTGCCGCTCCTGTTCATCTGCGTGCGCACCTGCCGCACCTGCGCCGGGGTCAGCCCGCCGCCCGTCGTGTTGCCTGCGGTGCTGGCCGTGCTTCCGCCCGTCCGGCTGCCCGCCTGTGCCGCCGCCTGCTTACTGCTGCGATCCATCTCTTCGCGCATTTTGCGCACTTCGTCTACGCTCCAGCCCATTTTCTTCTCCTTTTTACCAGCCCATCACGTTGGATACGCGGCTGATGGTGTTGTCGCTGTATCCCATCCGGATCAGATATTCCGCGATCTGGCTCATGCTGTACCCGCTGTTCGCCATGCTCTGTGCCCTGGCAATGGCAGCGTCAAAGTCGCCGCCTGCTGCGCCGCCCACTTTTCCCGAGGCACCTGCCACCGCGTCCGTGCCCGCCGTACCGGTGCTGCCGTAGGTCTTCCAGGGCGTGCGCTGGTTCGTCGGCAGGCGGCTCGTGGTCACCGCTGCGCGGCTTCCGGTGCCGCTCTGCGTGGCCACGCCGCTGCCGGTGTTGTCACCCGTCAGCCATCCCGCATCCGTCAGGGTCTGCTTGTAATAGCCATACAGCGGGTCCGTTTCCTTCATACCGGAAAGCTTGTTTGCCATCGTCATCAGCTGGCTGTTGGTAAAGCCGCTGCTGTTCTTGCCGGCACTGCTGCCAGTGCCCGTGCTCCTGCTTCCCGTCCCGCTGCCGGTGGTCGCCGCCTTTGCAGCGCGCAGCGCATTCTGGCTTGCCACGTTGTAGTTCAGCTTTCGCTGGTTCAGCACGGGCGAATAGTCAATGCTGCCGGCGTCCAGCCCCGCCATCTGCAAATAGTTCTTTGCCGCCGTGTCGTAGCCGCTGCCCGCAAGGCCCGCCGCCGTGGTCAGGTATCCCAGCTTGTCCTGGTCCACCTGCGAGATGCCCTGCCATGCGTCCAGCATCGTGCTGTCCATGCCGTACTTTGCCAGCACCTGCGTTGCCGCATCGTTAAAGCCCGCCTGCTTGTAGGCCGCAGCCTGCTGCAGCGCTGCCATCTGGTCGCTCAGCTGGGTGCGGCTCAGGTTGTCGTTGTACTGCCGCAGTGCAAAGGCGTTTTCCCAGTCCTGCTGCCGGTAGCCTTTGTAGGCGTCATAGCCCTGCAGCGCTGCGCTGCCAAGGCCCTTCACAACGTTCCACACGTTTCCCCAGAAGTCCCGGTTCTCCTGCCGGGCCTGTTCGCTGCGGCCGTAAAGGTAGCTGCGCCAGTCCTGCGCATTGCTCACCTTGCCGTCGTACTCGGTGCGTTCCAGGCTGTCCTGCCCCAGCAGCGTGCTCAGTTGGTCGCTCTGCCCAGCCAGCTCCCGCTGCCACTGCGCAAGGGCATCTGCACGGGCGTTCGCCATCGCTCCCGCCGTGCTGCCCGTCTGCGCCGCTGCGGCCTGGTCTGCCGCCGTGTCTGCCCAGTCCGCGCCGTATCCGCCGCTCAGCTGCTGCGCCACCTGCGCAGCAGCCTCGGCGCCTGCGCCCGCATTGCCAAACAGGCGGCTCAGCGCACCGCGGTAATCCTTGTTGCCGGAGTCAAAGCTGAACCCCTGCTCATTTTTCTGGCCCATGGCCGTCAGTGCGTTCTCAATGCCCTCGCTGTACCGGCTCTCATAGGCCCCCGGCATCGCGTTCTCTGCGTCTGCCAGCTTCTGTTTTGCTTCGTTCAGTCTCTTAATCGTCCCCATCTTCTTTTCCTCCCATCCTCACAGGAAAAACGGCAGGATTGACAATCCAATGCCCACCACGTTCATCAGCCCATTCCAGAAGCTCCGTTTGTTCTGCTGCGATTCACTGTAGGCGTTGTTGTATTCGTTCTGGCGGTAGGCCAGCTCGTTCTGCCAGTTTGCAAGGTCTTTCTGGTAGTTGCTGTAGGCCTGCTGCTCTGCGCTCTGCAGGCCGCTCAGCTGTTCGGCAAGGCCACTCTTCTTTGCGTTGTATTCGTTCAGGTTCTGGTTGTACAGGCCGTTCAGCACCGTGTCCAGATCCTGCATGGTGCTGTTGTAGGCATACTGTCCCGCCTGCGTGCCGTAGCTGGAGCCGTAGCCGCCGGTCATAGCCGCCGCACTCGCCTGAGCGTTCCTGTTCGCCAGCTTCGCCTTCTGGGTGTACTGGCTCTTGTACTGCTGGTATGCGGTATCTGCTGCCGGGTCGTAGTCAAAGTCGCCAAGGTCGGTCATCTTCTGCGTTACTTCGTCGATCTGCCCCTGATACTTGCTCTCATAGTCTGCGGGCCTGGTCTTTTCAAACCGTTCCAGCTCGGCCCGCGCATCGTCCAGCCTGCTCATCTTCCCACCGTTCCTTTCTTCAATTTCTCCCGGAACTCTCCCGAGATGTTTTCTTCGTCCAGGTTTGTCAGCACATAGCTCAGCTGTTCACTCAACTGTGCCAGGTAGTTCCGCACAGCCCGTGCGTCCTCTTCCGGCATCTCGCTGCTGAAATTCGGCAGTGCAATGCCTTCCAGTCCTGCCAGACTTGCCATTATAGTCCTCCTTATCTCCTCGGCAGCGCACCGCTCACCCGCCCGCCTGCGGCATCCGCCAGCGTAAGGGCAATGCTGCGCACCGCCATCTGTCCCGTGCCGGTAAACCGCAGTCGCATCAGATCGTGTCTCCGGGGCACAAGCGGCAGATTGATGCTCTGGTGATCCTTTGCCGCCGCGCAGCTGCCAACGGGTTCAAAGGGCCCGCCGTCGTAGCTCGCCGTCACGGTCACCACCGTGTGTGCCAGCGCGTCCAGCCGCACCGTCACCCGGCTGATGTACTTGTCATCCGGCACGCTCAGCCCAATATCTCCGGTCACGGCCTCAAACTGCAGCGTTTCTTCCGCTTCGCCGCCAGTCCCGGTGCCTGCCCGGTCCGGGTCTGCTGCCCACAGCACATTTCCGTCCCACAGGTACAGCTGCTGCCCCATGGACACCATTTCCGCGCCCGCCGCGCTCTCTTCGTGCCACAGAGCTTTTTCGGTGTCGTACACCAGCAGCCTTTCCGGCTTTTCCGCGTCGGCTTCCTGCCGCAGGTACAGGTAATACCGTATTCCCCGGCTCCCGCCCACGGCACGGTCTGCAATAGCCAGTTTTTCGCTGTCCAGCGCACCCGATACCTTTGTCGGCATGCTGCCGTCCCACATCATCACGCCCTCCGGCGAAAGATAGTACAGCCGCTCTGCAATCACGCACAGGCTCTTTGCCGCGTTCTTTTTCACGCCCCGGCATCGCACGCTGCTCATCTGGTAGTCGCTGGGTTTTGCGCCGTACAGCTTGTGGATGCAGTTTTCTTTAAAGAACAGCAGGTAGCCCATGCAGCTTGCCGCGCCGGTAAACGCGCCGTCGCTGCCCACGCTCACCGCGTAGCTGTCTGCCGCAATGCCCCGGTAGCTGTACCAGTTCGTCGGGTCGCCCAGCGCGCAGGCATAAATGCTGTTTTCCTTCTTGCTGCAGCCCCACACCCGGTTGCCGTGCTCGGTCACAAAGTCAAGGTCCGGCACCCGTCTGCTCACGGTCACCTTTCCGCCCGGGTAGGCCACCGGGGCCGGGGTCAGCGGGTAGCTTTCCTGTCTTCCTGCCGCGTCCGTCCAGGTGGAGCCCAGCGGCGTCACCGTCCATGTCCCGTAATAGTAATTGCTGCTTTCCGGCTTCTGTGCCGTCAGGATCAGTGCATTTCCGTCCACGGCCTGCACCACAACGTCCCCGTCCAAAAACTTTCCCACATACTCGCGCACGTGTTCCGGCAGTCCCGCCAGCGTCACCGTGTCCCCTTCGCGGAACAGTCCTGCACTGTTCGGGCACTCCACCCGCACATGATCCAAAAGCACCTCTTCCCATTTCTTGCGCACCGCATTGTAGCGTTCCAGCACCGCGTCGCTGCCAAAATAGGCTTCGTTCTCGTTTTTCAAAAAAAGCTGCTCGTCCTCTGGCTCTTCCGGTTCGGTCTCTCCCACATTCGCCGCATCCAGCGTGTATGTGGCACCTTCCGCGTCGCAGGGTGTCACCTTTACGATCCGGTATCCCATCTCCGTCAGCGCTTCCCAGCGCGCTTCCAGCGCTTCCAGCTTCCCGGTTGTGGTGTCAAACGCCAGCTTGTCCGGCCAGATCAGCACCTTCGTGCCCATGCACGCCAGCGCCTTGTCCGTGTCGGTCAGCGCGTTTTCCAGCACCACCGGTGTGCCTTCTCCGTCCGGGGTGTATTCCAGCGTCTTTCCGCGGCAGATCACAAGGCCGTTCAGGTGACACATGCCGTTCACGTCCTGTATCTCCCGCACCTTCCGGCGCGGCTTGCGGGTCTCCAGCGCCGGGTATCCTCTGCTGGAAAAGTTCACTTCTTTTGTAAGCTCTGCCTCGCTGCAGCTGTAGCTCTCGTTCATCCCGCCAAAGGCCCGCAGCATCTGCCGCCCGCTTTGCAGAATGTTCAGTTTCGTTCCGTCTGTCACGTTTCAGTACCTCCACTGCGCACCGCCCGCCGGGGCATAACGGCGCCGCATCCATGCAGCAAATTCCTGTACGTAGTCGCTGTACATCTGCAGCTCGTTTGCAGCTCTTGCCGTCTCGCCCAGTGCCAGGTCCACCTGCGCGCACAGCCAGTGTACATACAGCGGGCTGAACTCTTCCGGCGCCATCAGTTCGGTGTCGTAGGCAAGGCCGTCGCTCCAGCTCACGTCCGCGCCCACCGCATCAAAGTCGCCGCATGCGCTGCGCTGTACCACGCTCCCGCGCAGCCGCGCATCGCACTGCCGCAGCCAGTTCTGTTTCAGTTCGTCCGTAAACTGGTTGTTCGGCCGCATCTCATCGGCCTGTTCAATTGCCTGTCCGGCTGTCATAGCTGCACCTCTTTCAGACTTCCAGTTTCACATTCTCGATCACGGCCCGCATTTCCAGCTGCGCCAGATACAGACCCATGTATTTCTGCTGTGCTCTCAGCAGTTCCAGCGGGCAATCATGCTTCGGTGCCTGTGTGCCCGCCATTGCAGCCGCTTCAATGCGGTTGCAAAAATTCTTCAGCTTTTCATAGCGGATTTTCACCTGCTGATACTCCGCCACAAAGCGCTCCCTGTAGTCTGCACTCAGCATTCCGTTTACGGTGTCCTTCAGTTCTTTCATGTCTTTCTCCCTTCAAACCAAAAGCACCCGGCACAGCTCTCGTGCCGCTGTACCGGGTGCCCGTTTTCTTTGTCAGGCGTTACACGCGCTGCGCCTGCTGCACAGCAGCCTGTTCCGCCGCCGCAATTTTTTCTGCAGCGGCGTTGTCCATCTCTTCGCTGTGGCGCAGCACCTCGGCCACTGCCTTCGGCACCTCCACGTCCACGCCGCGCTGCACAAGGTAGGTTTCGCCGTTCACGCCCACAAACACCGGTTCGCTGTAGCGGTGGCTGTCCTTGAACAGGTGCACGATCTCGGTATCCTTCTCCTGCACGGCCTCGTTTTCCTTCGTTTTCACTGCCATTAATAACTTCTCCTTTCATGCGCCGCAGCGCACATCATCCGCCCGTCCGGGCGCCTTCATTGCGCAGCACATCATGGCCGCGCAAGCGGCCCTTTAGTTTGCCTGCGCCTTTGCGCTGTAGCGCTCGCTGCAGCTCTCAATGCGCACCATGTACGGCTCGCTCAGGCGCTCGGCGGTCTTGGTGGCCTTCCAACCCACGGAAGCGCGCTGGTTCAGCGGGTCGTCGCCGTAGCCCAGCTGCTTCACGATGTGCTGCATGCCGCCGCCTTCCAGCTCGGTGGTGGCATAGGCGTGGGCGCCCAGCACCAGAGTACTGAACACCGCAAGGCCGCTCGGGCACCCGTCGCCGGTCCAGATCTTTGCCTCGCTGGAAACCACAAACCGCACGTTGTTGATCTTGCCGATCTCGCCGTTAAAGATCTCCTCCGGCGCGGCGTACTTGTGGGCGTCCACCCATGCCGGGTCCTTGCGGATGTCGTAGCTGGTGTACGGGTGCACAATGGCCACGTAGCTGTCGCCAATGGGGTCCGCGTTCTGTGCCTGCAAAAGAGCCACAGCCTGGTTGATCAGGTCCACCGTCAGCTGTGCAGTGGCGTCCAGGCCCGCGCGGCTGGTCACGGCTGTTTCCGCGCCGCCTGCCACCTTGGGCGCATAGATCACGTTGGTGCCGCCGTTCAGGATGTCACGCACGATGGTGTCCATGGTGCGGCCGCCCTGGCTTGCCAGCAGGTTCGTGGCCTGCACCACGTTGTTGTCAATGGCCGTCAGGTCCAGCATGTCGGTCAGGGCCACCCAGCCGCCGTACTGGTGCACGTCGGCCGTCACGGTGGTCACAGTCAGGGTCTGGCCCGCCGGGGTCACGCCTTCGGTCAGCGGGGTGGTGGCCTTCGGCAGCGCCGTGTACTTGCGGAACTCGATCGTCTTGCCGTTGTTCGCCGGGATGGGGTAGCTGTCGCCGAACTGGTCATGCACCAGTGCGGGCTCTGCCAGGTCCAGCAGGGTCTTTTCGTAGTAGGTCTTCATCTCGGCAGTCATGCCGGATGCCGCCGTGGTGTTCTGCAGCTGCGCACTTGCGTCCGCAAACATCTGCAGGTCAAGCTTCTTCTTGCTCATTTCTTTGTCCTCCTTCAAAAGGTCTCTATCTTCCTCGCACGCTCTGTACGGGAAATCTCTCACAGCACAATGCGTTCGCCGCGCCGTGCCCTGCGCGCCAGCTCTTCGCGCTGCGCCTTGGTCATGTGGGCCACGTCCACCTTCATCTCGGCCGCACCGCCGGGGTGCACACCGTTTTCTGTCGGGCGGCCGCTGCGCTGCTGGATGCGTGCCGCTACGCCCTGCTCCACCTGCTTTGCGGCCTGTGCCACCCGGTTTTCCACAAGGCGGTCAAAGTAGGCCGCGCGGTACGCTGCTTCCAGCCCCACGCCGCGCCGGATCATGTCCGCCACGGCAGGGTTGTTCAAAACCTCGTCCAGCTCAAAATCCGGGTAGCTGTTTTTCAGCTGCGCCGCCTCGGCTTCCCACTGGGCGCGTACCGCCGCCGCCCGCTGCTGATGTTCCGCCGCAAGGCGCATCTGCTGGGCACGCTGCTTTTCGGCATTGGCCCGGTTCAGCTCGCCTTCCATCCGGTCCAGTTCCCGGGCTGTTTTCACGCTGATGCCCCGCTGCGCCGCCAGCGTCTCGTAGTATTCGTCGTTCTTCACCCGGCCGCTCTTCACGGCCTCGGTCAGCGCGTCCAGGCTTTCCATGTTCCCCGTGTCAATGCCGTATGCTTCGCCCAGTGCATCCAGCAGGCCCTTCACCTGCGGGCTGTCCTGGATGCGCTGCACCGCCATCTGCGCGGCCCGCTGCATGGCTTCCTCAAACTCTGCCGCGTACTCACCCTGCATCAGCAGGCCAAAGGCGTGCCGCTTTTCTGCCGGGCTCGGTTCCTGTCTGGCCTTGTCCGGTTCGCTCTCGCCGGTCTGGCTGTCGCCGGGCCCAGCTTTTTCTTCTGCCCCGCTCTGGTCAGCTTTCCCCGCAAGGGTATCGTCAGGCTGTGCCGCTTTTCCGCTGTCTGCTGCTTTTGCCGCGCGGCCCGCGTGGCTGCGCTTTGCAAGCCGCTCCTGTGCCGGCCGCAGTGCCGGTGTCTGGATCTCCGCCGGGCCCGCGTCGCCTGCGGCTGCACTGGCGCCGTCACCGGAACCGCCAGCAGCTGCACCGTCTGCAAATCGCTGTAAGTCCAACGCACCAAACGGGTTGCGGCTGGCAGCGGTCGTTGCCGTTGCCGCAAACAGCTGCAGGTTCATGTCGTCGGTGTTGTCCGCGTGCAGGTTCACAAACCGCACGTTCACCGGGTACTGCCGGGCCAGCAGCATCAGCCCGTCCGTCACCAGTTCAAACTTTGCCATGTTGTCGCTGCTCTGCGCTGCCCGCACGGTCAAAGCGTTCACGCCCTCGCCGGTCTCGATCGTGCCGCCGTCCACGCTGTATGCCAGCGTCTGCATCAGGGTGCTCACCGCTGCACACACAATGTCGCTGCCCTTTTCGGCATATCCGGCGTGGCCCTCTGCCCGCAGGATCATGTCATGGCCCGCCTCGTTGTAAATAATGGTGATCATCTTTGCTTCTCCTTACTCCTTGTTCGGGTTGTTCACGTCCATGGCCCGCTTTGCAGCCTGTGTGGCCATGCTGTTGCTGCCGCTCTCGCCCACCACGCCGCCCAGGCTGTTGGTGGTGCTCTTTGCACTGGCTGTACCGCCACTTCCACCTCCTGCAGCACTTGCAGCCTGCCCGGCCGCACCAGCCGCTGCGCTCACGTTCGTGCCGTTCTGCGCATCAATGATGGCCGCCATTTTCTGCATCTGCTGTGCCATCTGCTGCAGCTGCTGGTACAGCGTACCGTTCTGGCTCACCCGCTCGCGCACCTTCTCAATGCCTTCAAAGTCCATCATGTCCAGCGCGGCAAGGGCTGCGTCAGCGTTTGCCGGTGCAAAAAAGCCCAGCTGATAGCATTCCTTCGCCGTCTCGTTCTGGGAGAGGCGGCTGAACGTGCTCTTTTTCGCTGCCGTCACCGTAATGTCAAACACCGGCTCGTGGTCGCCCAGCTGCACGCCGCCCACACTGCCGCCGGGCACCGCCTGCAGTGTTGCATTGCTGAACGGCACGTACTCCACGCCGCCGCTCTCGCCCACAATGCGGTATACTCGCTCTTCATCGTAGAACTGCCGCATCAGCTCAACGATCAGGTAGCACTCCTTCGCAAAGGCCCGGTATGCGCTTTTCAGCATGTCACGGCTCAGTTTCGAGCCCGCTTCCTGCAGCGCCGCAATGGCACTGGCCGCCGTCAGGCCGCTGGTGGTGCCGCCCTGGCTCACGTCCCGGTTGCCGCTGATCTCCTTCAGCTCGCTCACCCGGTCGTCCCGGTAAGTGATCAGGTTGCCCTGCAGCCCTGCCACTTGCAAAGGCCGAAAGGTGTCGTCACTCAGCCGCCCCACCACATGCACGATGTCTTTGCTGAAGTCGGCAAGCTCCTCTTCGTTCACGCCCGCCGTGTCGCTCAGCACGTACCGCGCTTTCGCGGCCAGCTTCACGTTCTCGTCCATGGCGTGGTTCATCTCGTCAATGGCGGTCTGGGTGTCCTTCATCACGTCAATGTACCCAAAGCCCGCCGGGCTGTCCTCTTCCCGGAACAGCGGGTCCAGCACAAAGGGGTATTTGCCGTGGTCGTAAAAGCCGCGCTGTGCGTACTGCGGGTCGTTCTCGCTGGCATACAGCACCACGCCGTTGCAGTATTTGCAGTAGTGCAGCACCGTCTGCCCGTCCGCCTGTGCTTTCTTGTAGTACCAGTCCACCACCACGCTCTTGTCGCTGGTGTCAATGCTGTCGTCGTGTACGTACTTTGCCACGTCCAGGCTGCCGCCCGTGTGCCCGGCCATCTGCGGCCAGCGCCCCGTCAGCTGGTCGTTGTCCATAAGGCTCAGGCTGAATAAATGCGGGCTGTCCTGCACATCGTCCACGCCCGGTTCCCAGTACAGCATCAGCAAATTCACGCTCCGGATGCTGATGTCGCCAAGCCCGCCCCGCAGCGCCGGGTCCCAGAACACCCCCTTCACGCCGGTGCCGGTTTTCAGCTTGCGCCACCACGTGTCGCTGTACACAGTCTCGTAGTCGCACTGTTCCAGCACCGTGGGCAGAATTTTCGAGAGCACCTTTGCGGTCTCTTCGTCGTCCGCCGCCCGGGGCAGTACGTTCGGTTCCGGGTAGTTGTCCATGGCATCGGCGTGCTTGTTGGCAATGCTGTTGAACAGCCACCCGCTGGAAGGCTTGGGTTTGCCTTCCATCATCTTGTTTTCGTGGTTCTTCCAGTGCCCCATACGGAACCACAGCTCGTTTTCCACAATGCGCTGGTCCAGTGCCGCCTTGCCGTTTTTGTATTTCTGCAGGATGTCGTTTGCTTTGTGGATGTCCTCTTCCCCGATCACCTGCGCTGCAGGCAGTTCCGGCTCTGTGCCCGTGCCGTCTCCCCCTGCCAGAGGTGCAGCGTCAAAATGCTGCGTGAGCTGTTCAAATTTTTCTCCGTCCACACTGTTGCTCCTTTCCGCTGATGCCGTTTTCCGCAGGGACCCCTTCTCGTGAAAATGCATTTGGAGCGGCCCGCAGGCCGCGGCAAATGCGAAAAACAAAAGTCAATTTCCGCTAAATATGCCCATAGCGCACGCGGCGGGCATTCAAATCGTCTTACACCCTCATCACCCGCGTCCGGCTCTTCTTCGGATCCAGATCCAGCGGGTCGTTCTTCATCGGCTGCACCGGTTCGGTCTTTCGCGGGCTGATGGGGTTTTCCATCAGCACATACCGGCACTCGTCGTAAATGTGGTCCTCCTGCGTGGTGTCAATGTCCTCCACGTTGCTCTCGTCGTACACAAGGTTCGGGATGGTGCGGATAAAATGCCGGCAGGTATTGAACACCTGAAACATCGGCCTGCCCTCGCGGTCAAAGGCCAGCCGGTAGTGCAGCTGCATCTTGCCCGCAAGGCGGGTGTGGTCACCGGGTGTCCAGAAGATGTAATTCGGGGGCTTTTCCTGCATCGCCGCAATGCTCTCGCCCTGGCTCTCGTTAAAAATGGCCGGGTCCGCCACGCCGGTAATGCGCCGGCCGCGCAGCATCGGGTCGTTTTCTTCCGCTTCCCGGATACGCCGTGCCTGCTCCACCGGGTCTATTTTCAGGCCTTCGTTGGGCGTGCCGGTGCAGCCGTACAGCTCCTTGATGCGGTAAAGCCGCCCTTCCTCGTCCGCTGCGTACCAGCCCACCGAGAACGGCTTCGCATAGCCAAAGTCGTACCCCCGCCAGATGCGCCAGTGCGCCGGGATGCGGAACGGCGCGATCACGTGGGTCCACCGCTGGTCCTCGTAGTGGCCCGGGTCGTTGCGCCACTCGGTGAATACCTGCCCGTTAAAGCTGTCCCAGCTGCCGTACAAAAGCGCCTGCTTTTCCGCTTCCGGTAAGCTTGCAAGATTGTTCAGGTATCCGGGGTCGTTGGCCAGCAGCGCGGGGTTATCAAATACCGTGGACGGGATAAACACCCGTGTGCGCCGCAGCGTTTCCACGGTGCCGTCCGGCTTTTTCACCTCCACCAGCTGCACCATGCGGGTGCCCGGCGGTGCCGGGGTAATAAAGCGGGCCTTCACCCATCCGTGGCCGATGCCGCCGGGGTTTGCCGTGGCCCGCATGTACACCTGCGTGCCCGGCCCGCTGGGGCGGTTGCGGCTCATCAGGTAGCTGTATTCCTCCCATGTAAAGTGGGTCAGTTCGTCCACCCCGATAAAATCGAACTGCTGGCCCTGGTAGTTGTATTTGTCCTGTGTGCGGAACATGCTGCCAAAATAGATTTTCGCCCCGCTGGGGAAGGTCCAGCAGTGGGCAGAGCTGTTGTACCGCGCTTTCGGGAAGATCGGTTTGTAATACTGCATCGTCTTGTCGATCAGCTCCCGCAGCTGCGGAAAGGTCTTTCGCAGGATCAGTCCTCGGTAGTTCGGCACGTCCACCTGCCGCAGTGCTTCGATCACCAGTGCGTCGCTCTTGCCGCCGCCTGCCGCGCCGCCGTACAGCGCTTCGTCCTCGCTGCGCCGCATAAAGGCGGCCTGCCTCGGCTGCGGCCGCCACAGGATGGGCCTGCCGTTATACGCTGCCGCTGCCATCCAGCACCACCTCGTTTTCTTCCCCAGCCGTCTTTGCTTCCATCAGCACCGCCGGGGCCGCGCTCTGGCTGCCGCCTTCGTCGTTCGGCACCAGTGCCGCCGCGTTTGCCGCTGCGGTCAGCAGCACCGCTGCCATGTTCGCGGCATCCTTGTCGCTCATGGCCTTTGCTTCGTACCGTTCCAGCTGCTTTTCCAGCTCGGCGCGCTCTTCGTCGGTCAGCTGGCGGTCGTAGGTACCCGGTGCGCTGCATATCACAAGGGCCGTCTCGGCGGCGTCCTGCAGGGTCTCTTCCTCGCTTTTCAGCAAAACGCCCACCTCGTACTTCCGCGCCCGGGCGTCCTCGTCCAGCCGCTTTTCCAGCTTTGCCCGTATCTCGGCCGCCCGCTGGTTTTCGGCCACACGCTGCTGCAGGTAGCCCACCTGCGCACGTGCGCCAAGGGCGGCTCTCGCTGCGATCTCCCGTGCCGCCTCGGCCCGCGCGGCTGCAAATACGCCGTCCGGCTTCTTTGCTTCCTCGGCCATCCAGCTGCGGATGGTGCTTTCCGGCACGCCGTATTTCCGCGCCACCGCGCAGATGGAATTGGAGCCGATCATGGCCATCACCACCTCGGCCCGCACCGCTGCCGGGTATTTTTTGCCCCGGCCCTGCCTGCCGGGCACCGTGTTTTTGCAGTATCTGCGCGCCGCCATGCCCGGCCCTCCTTTCACGGTTCTGTTTTCAGCCTACCACACAATTGTCCGCAAAAAAACTGCGGACTTTTTTTTTTGCAAAGAACCATCTGCCGGTTTGGGCCTTTCTCGTGAAAATGCATTTGGAGCGGCCCTCGTTTGCGTAGCAATGAAAGCCCCAGTGGGGCTTTTAAGCGGCAAACGGTCTGCGTCAGCAGATGGAGGGGCCTTGCCCCCGACAAGTTTCGCAGGCTGCGACAAATGCGAAAATAAAGAATAATTTTTCCGCTGCACATGCCCAAAGCGCACGCGTCGGGCATTTTAAATCGTCGCCGCAGCACAAACAAACCGCGTACATTTGTGCCCGGTTTGTCAGATCAGCCCCGCTTTCGCCGCAAACACCGCCGCCGTGCTCAGCATTTCCAGCTCCTTGTGGTAGTAGGTCGTCCGCCCCACGTGCAGCCCAGCCACCACTTCCGCTTCCGGCTGCTCGTATAAATACCGCAGCGTCAGCAGCGCCGCACAGGTCTCGTCCGCTGCGGCATAGTAGTCCAGCACCTGCCAGATCACGGTCTCCCATGGGTCGCAGAGCGCGTCCATCCGCTCCATGTCTGCGCCCAGGGCCCGCAGCCTGCGCCCGTATTGCCTCAGCGCCTTGCGCACTGCCTTTTTCTGCTGCTTCGTCACTCGCCCACCGCCTTCTGCCTGCCAGAAATTCCCTTCATTCGCAAAAACAGCCGTTTTCCGTCACTGTCCGCGTGCTTTTCCGCGTTTCGGTCACACATCCGGGCCGTTTTGTGCGCATTTCCGCGCGCGCAAAATAAAATAATCCTGTCTGTCATGTGCGAACTTTCGCAAACCCTCTCCGCCGCAGGATCAGGTACGCCTGCGGTTCCGTGGCTTCCCAGCCCTCCGGCCTCGGCTTTTCGGTCTCGTACAGCTGTCCGGGGTCGTACACGTTCACCTGCACCACCTCAAAGCCCGGGTAGCGCTGCTCCCACCAGTAGGCGTTTTCCGCGCACTCGGTGCAGCCCTTGCGCAGCTGTTTCCGGCTCCACTTCGTGTCACAGACCGCCAGTTCTTCCGGCTGCAGCAGGTTCCGTGTCTCAATGCAGCTGCGTTCGGCATGGCCGTAAATGTAGCCCACCGTGCCGTTTTTGCCCTGCCCGTCCGCGCCCAGCAGCTTTTTCATGTCCATGCGGTCCACGTTCATGGTGCCCAGCGGCTCGTATTCATTCGTGCCCGGCACCCGGCGCCGCCACAGGTCCTCCAGCATCTCGCGCCATTCCCGCCGCTGGGCCGCATCCAGTCCCCGGCACTGGGCAAACCCGTGCATGTGCAGCCGCCCGGCCTTGCCCTTGCGCACGGCCCACAGCATCAGCCGGATGCCGTCCCGGCTCACCCCAAAGCGCCGCACGGCCGCGCCGATCACCCGCCGCTTGTAGTTCTCCACGTCTTTCCGGCAGGCAGTAAACCCCTCCGGCAGGTAGTCGTCCGCGTAGGTGCCGGTCAAAAACAGGCTGTCTTTGTCAAAGTTCGCCAGTGCCTTGCGCTGCTTGCGGCGTAAGCTTGCGTATTTGTTCCGCTCCTTCTGGCCCCGGTCGCTTTCCTTGCGCTTCTTGCCCCGCTGGCGGTGCTCCTGATCCGTCACCGCATAGATGCCCACCGCCATGTACTCACTGCCGCAGCGGTATTTCTTTTCCCGGATGTAGCTTTTCCGCATGGGACATCCTCCTTCCGGCGGGTAACGCCCGGTGTGTTTCTCTCTTCTGTGCCCATCACCGTCACAGAAATAACGGGTATACTAGCTCCCCAAAGCGCCCGCCCGGACGCTGAAAAACGGTTCTGTTTATAATGGTATATAAAGGCTCCCGCCTGCCGCCGGTCCTTCCCGGCAGCACCCGGCAGACTTTATTCTTTTTCGGTTGCCAAAGCCCCCGGCATGCTTTTGCCGGGGGCTTTGCATCTTGTTTTTTTATGGTTCGGCCGGTTTCCCTGCAGCGGCCCAGTAGCCGTAGCTCAGTTCTTTTTTGCCTGCTTTCCGGGCTGCTGCGTTGTAAAGGCACAGCTCGTGCACATCCCGCTGCAGCGCATCCGGCTTTTCGATGCGGATGATCGGCGGCCGGCGCTTTTCCGGCACACTGCTTTTCTGGCCCGGTGCCTTGCACGGCACGCTCTGCTTCACCTTTTCCCGCGTCAGGCTGTAAACGCCCTGCGGGCGGCAGTGCCCGGCATAAAAGGCGTTCGCCACGCTCTGCGTGTCCTTGAACAGCCCTTTCTCCACCAGCTGCCGGGCTGCGCCCTCATGCAGCAGGTTTCCGTCCGCATCAAACATGCGGTAATACCATACCTCCCGGCTCTGGCTGCCGGGTCTGCGGCCCGCCCGGTGCTTCGGTTCTTTCTCCGGCAGGGCCCTGCGTTCCAGCCGCCACTTCCGCGGCTGGTTGTTCCGCTTTTTCTGGTGGTTGTAGCCTGAGTAGACGCTTTCCGCCTTATTGTACCAGCCCTGCTCCACCAGCTGCTGCGGTGTGCCGCTGCCCAAAAGGTCGCCGGTCTTTGCATCGTACAGGGTATAAATGTACCGCTCTGTCACCGGTGTACCTCCCGCTCTGCATCATACCGGTGCTTCGCCGTCTGCCACGCTTCCTGCCGCCGTTTCAACGGGTTCACCACATCACGGCGCACCATGTCGCGTACTTCACGCACCTGTAAGCCGTGCTTTGCCGCCAGCTTCTTCACAAACCGCCTGCGGGTCATTCTGCATTTGTCCTTGCTCATGCTCTTTCTCCGTATAATTCAAACTCTGCGCCTTCTTCGGTGATCAGCACCCCGCCGTTCAGCGCCTGGGCCAGCTGCTGCAGCCGCTGGCTGCTCAGGTACAGCAGACCGCCGGGCTTGCACCAGCGCCGCACGTAAATGGGTTTCGTTTCCAGCGCCGCTGCCAGCGTCTCTTCGTTTTCGCCCCGGTAGTCCATGGCTTCTTTTAACGTCATTTTCTGCGTCTCCTTTCCCAGCTGTCCGGCCGCACCGGCTGCTGCAACACATTCTCAATCTTCTTCTCGATCTCTCCCGGCGCCAGCACCGCAGCACCTGCAGGTGCCGTGCGGCGCCCCAGTGCCCCGGCCATGTTCCGCCGCAAAAAGGCGTTCTTCTGTTCTTCGTAGTCCCGGTCCGCCTGCTTCGCCCGTTCTTCGTCCGGCACGTCCTCCACAACAATGTCGTCTGTCTGCAAAGCGTCGCAGGCACATTTGCGCAGGTGCTCCATGGCAACGTCCAGCCCGTCGGTGTGGCCTTCCTCGTTTACCTGCCGGTAGTTTGCAAGGGTCTCCTGCTTCAAACGGTTCAGCCGCCCCGCGCCGTAGCCCAACAGTTCCATGCAGGCTTTGGCGTATAGGGTCCATACCATGCTGGCGGCCACATCGCCCGCCATGCGCAGCTGCTGTTCCCGTCGGGTGCGGGGCGCCCGCAGCACCGGCACCCGAAACTCCGGCTCTACGCCTTCCGGCATCCAGTTCTCCCGCAATGCCCGGCTCTGGTCAGTGCTGGGCATCCCTTTGCCGTTTGCCTGCATGGCAATGTCCAGACTTTCCAGCCCCAGCTCTTCGGTGCGCGTCTCAAGCCGGTTCAGCCGGTCTTTGCCCACACCAAAGCACTGGTGCAGCGCAATGATGATGCACCACCGCGTCATTTCCGCCGCACCATCCCGCGTCAGATCCAGCTCCTGCCGCAAATTTCTCTTCCGTTTCATGCCCGCTGCACCCCTTCCCGGTACTGGTCGTATAATTTCATCCAGTCCTCCGTGGGCAGCTGCCGGTCTGCCGACGCTTTGCTCAAAAGCCGGTACGCGCTGCTTTCCTTGTCGGCCGGGTGCTGCCAGTCCAGTTTTTTCAGCTCTTCTTCCATCCGGGCGCTGTATTCTTCTAAGGTCATGTTCGTTTTCCTTTCACGGTTCCCCGCGGTCATTCATCCAGCTGGCAGCCAGTGCTCCGGCATCCGCCAGTTTGTCGCACAGCATGTTCACGGCTGTTTCTTTCATCCACTCCGGCAAACGGTCGGCCTGCAGCAGAGCCGCGCCCATGTCCCGCACAAGCTCTTCTCCGTGCTGCTCCATCCGCTGCCAGATCTCCGCCTCGTCCGGCGTCAGGTTCATCGGCGGGCGCATTTCAGCCTACCTTTCTCTTGTTTTTCGGCGGCTTCACCGTGCCCGCCGGGGCCCCGTGGCTCTTCTTCCCGCCGCCTTCGCAGCTCTCCCGGTCCGCGCAGCTGCCAAGGCCCAGCATCACCAGCGCCGCCGCTAAAAGCACCAGGGCCAGCACCGCCCAGCCCAGCATGGCCCAGCCGCTTGTGCTGTTTTCAATGCCGCTGGATACCAGCAGCGCACCAATGCCCGTCACCATAGCTGCAATGTACCACAGGTTCGCCCGGATATTTGCTTTCAGTTTCACTTGTGTTTCCTCCCGTTTCGTGTTAAACTTCTGGTGATAGGCTCAAAACTATCACCCTGCAAGCTCGTCGGTGTTCGCTGCACCGGCGGGCTTCTTGTTTTGTCGGCTCAAAGCCCCCTGCTCCAGCGCCTTGTTCTTGTCAATGCGCCACAGCCGCGGCCCCACCTTTTCGGCGGGCAGCAGCCCGCTGCGGCACATCCGCTGTGCCGTCTTTTGGTCAATGCCCATCAGCTCGGCATACTGCGCCGGGCTCAGGTACGCCGGCAGCTGCCGCGCGTCGTAGATCCTTGCCTTTTTCATCGGCACTCCTCCTTAGTCCGGACTGAAGGTCTGAAAACAGCATTCTTCGCCGTTTCCGGCCTCTTTGCCCTGCGGCAGCGGGATGTTCCATTCTTCGCAGATGGTCCTGCACACCGGCTCTGCAAAGCCGATCAGCTCCTCGCCCCGCGCTGCCATCAGCACCGCCGTGCCCACAATGCCGGTGCCCATGTAACGGTACTGGTACAGGTCGGTGGCCGCCTCGTTCGGCGGCAGCTCCTGCAAAAGCCCTTCTTCGTTCACGATCAGCGGCAGGCTGTCCACCTCTTCCCGTGCCCAGCTGGGTGCAAGACAGCTTTCGGCGGTCTCAATGGGCCCGCCCACCAGCTCCTGCAGCGTTTCCAGTTTGCAGGTGTCCCCGTCGTCGCAGGGCAGTAAGTACGCACCGGTGTCCGCCGGCATTACGATCACGTAACGTTCCATGTCACATCCCCCGTTTTCATGTGCCCGGCATTCTCTGCGTCCGCCAGACTGTAAAAGTCAAATTTTTCTTCCAGACACACAAGCACCTTCCGCTGCATCGGCTCCGGCACCCCCGCCTGCTGCATCGCCATCAGACAGTAGCCCATGCAGGCGGCATTGCTCCACGGCTCACTCAGCCCGGCCAGCGCCTGCATTTTATCGTCGTATGTAACGGCACTGGTCTGCTTCTGTACGCCACTCATAAGCGCTGCTCTCTGTGCCCGCCTAAGGCGGGCTTTTTCTTTGTCCTCGTCCACGTTCTCGCTCCTTTCATGCGCTCTTATCCGGGGCAGCGGGGTGGTCAATTCCGAAAAGTTCATTCGGAGTAACCCCCAGTGCCTTACAAATCGGTACAACATCGTCTGACGTCAGCCGCTTCCTACCGCGCAGCAAGGCGTTAAACTTCTTCGGGTCATACCCTGCCGCCCTTGCCACCGCAGATTGTTTCAAACATTTTTCATCAATGATTTTGTAAATCATGTCCGTTGCACTCATTCCATACGCTCCTTCCTTGTACAAGTTTCTTGGACATTTTTACAGTAGCACAAGTTTCTTGTTTCGTCAAGAGCTTTGTACAAATTTCTTGTACTTTTATCTTGACTTTTCAAGACGGCACCTTTATACTGACCATAGAACGACAATTTTAGGAGGTGTTATAAGTGTCTTTTGCAAGCCGTCTCAGACAAGCACGTGAGCAATCGGGCCTTACACAGCTGGATTTAGCAGAAAAGCTTGGTGTCACAAAAAGCGCTATAGGAAACTACGAAAACGGCGTCAGCAGTCCCAAATGGGATGTTCTTCTAAAAATTTTTGACGTTCTTCAGGTCGAGCCAAATTTCTTGTACCAAGACAGCTTTTTGTTAGACGACCCCAAATCCAGTTCTCTTACTCCCCAGCAGTCCGCACTTCTCTCGTCCTTCGATCAGCTCAACGCAGAAGGCCAGCAGAAAGCCGTGGACTACGTTGAGGATCTGGTGCTCACAGGCCGTTATAAAAAATGTTCTGCGCCTGGCCTGGGCGCAAAAGAAGCATAAAAAATAAGCCGCCCGGTGGGCGGCTTTGGCGTGGAGGTATTATCATGCAGCTGAAAAAGCGAATCGTTTCTCTCGCGCTTGCGGCAACACTTTTGATTTCTATTCCCGTTTCAGCTTTTGCAACAGCAAAATTTGATCAGAGCGTTTTTGATGGACGGGAAGATATCGAACTTGTCTCCGATGATATGGAAGGCAGCACCATTGCTCTCCTTGCATATCAGTATGACGGCTCTATGACTTCTATCATCGATTCCACTTCGCTCATAACTGTAAAGCCTGGCCTTTTTCTTGGTGATGCGTACGATTCTTATATTTTAAGTTTTGACTATCTTGGTCCTGACTTTGCGGGCATGAACAACATCATCGTTAAGATTGGTGATAATCGGTATTCTTTCACCAATTGCTACACTTCACGTTCTGTCACGGGCGAAGGCCTTATTTCTGAAAGTATTTCTTTTTTTGCCAAGAAGGAAACTCTCGACTTTATGAAAGACCTCGCCGACCATCAAGAGGATGAAATCAAAATCAGGATCAATGGCTCTGCTCGAACATTTGACTTTACTTTCTCCGATTCTGAAAAATATGGTATTCTTAACATGTACAATCTTTATATTTCTGGTGGCGGCACACGCGAAGCTAACATGTATAAACTTAGTGAAGACGACCCTGTTTGCATAACCAAAAACGGCAAAAAGGTCATTGGAAATGTCCTACCAATTATTATGTACGCTTTATCTCAAAATCTCTAATCGTCAGCAGCATTGTCCGTCTCACTTTTGCAAGCAAAAGCCCCCACTTCGCCTACAAAGTACCTCGCGTGGAACGCAAGGATTCGGCAAAGCAGGGGCTTCTATGTGTCTCCCGAATGGTACGCACTGTGAGTAGGCGCGCAGGAGACTGGTCGGCACCGATAAGATAACCGCTTTTTTCATTCCCTGTTAAGTACAGGACTAATCGTCTTGAACAACCCGCCATGATACGCATCGTT
This sequence comes from Faecalibacterium sp., assembly GCA_050873025.1. Lineage (GTDB taxonomy): Bacteria > Bacillota > Clostridia > Oscillospirales > Ruminococcaceae > Faecalibacterium. The sequence continues at coordinate 146,646 of JBNMHZ010000002.1, forward strand.
GAGAGGCTTAGTGGGTTCTGTGAACAGCCTTATTATAGCAAAGACTTTGCGAAAACGGAAGTCCCGCCGGGCGCTCTTTTTCACAAACGCAAAGAACCCCTCAGCCGTTTCCAGCCAAGGGGTTCTTTGCTCTGCTGTCTGTCCAAAAGAAAAGTAGGAGGTTCATTATGCCATGGAAAACTCAAATTCCCGTCTCCGCTTTTCTATTGTAACTTCAATGTGAACTTTCCACAATCTGGGATTTCATTGCAAGGAGGTGTCCCGTCTTATGGCTCGCAATAAAAAGCGTACAGATGGCCGTTACCTGTACCGCATCTATCTCGGCACCGATGAAGCCGGAAAACGCAAATATAAATCGTTCTACGGCACCACCGAAAAGCAGGCCCGTGAAGCGGCCGCTGCGTTTCGAAGTGCCCTGCATGGCGGACTCGACCCGGAGCAAAGCAGGGCCACCCTTGCCACCCTGTACGACAACCTCATTGCGGTCAAAAGGGCCAAGGGCATCAGCCAGAAGAGCCTCGACCGCTACGAAGATAATAAAAACCATTGGGGCCCGCTGTTAAATCAGCCCGCCGCCGACCTTCGCACCGCCGACTTTCAGGAAGTCCTTAATACGCTGGCAGATTGGCACGACGGCCAGCCGCCGCTGTCTCACTTCACCCTGTCCAACCTGCGCAGCAGTGCCAAGGCCGTCTACGACCTCGCCATCCCGGAAGCCGTGCAGTACAACCCCATTACCAAAACCACCTGCCCGGCCGGAGCTGCCCCGGAACCGCGCGAGCCCATCCCGGAAGAGCAGCAGCAATGGATCCGTGAAACACCCCACCGCGCCCAGCGCGCCGCCATGCTTTTGCTTTACTCCGGCCTTCGCCGCAGCGAAGCCACCGCCCTCACCTGGGCAGATATCGACCTTGATGCCGCCACCATCACGGTGAATAACGGCTATAGCTTTCATGATAAAAAGATCAAAAAGCCCAAAACTGAAGCCAGCCGCCGGGTGGTCAATATCCCCCAGATCCTTGTCGCCTATCTTCAGACGCAGCAGGACGGCTGTCTTTACGTGCTGCACACTGTAAAAGGCCGCCGCATGACGGAGCAGGCATGGAAAACCATGTGGAACAGCTATATGGCCGATCTGAACGTCAAGTACGGCTACCACGGCCAGCAAAGCAAAAAACGCCCTGGCGGCCTGCCCATGCGCATCCAGCCTTTCACGCCGCACCAGCTGCGGCATACCTTCTGCACATTGATGTACTTTGCCGGCGTCGATGTCCTCACCGCCCGCGATCAGATGGGCCATAAGGACATCAGCGTTACCCTTGGCATCTATACCTCACTGGATAAAAAATACAAAAAGAAAGCCATCGGCAAACTGGACCGTTACCTTGACGATACCGCCCACCGTACCACGTCAGATTTCGCCCAAGCGTCTGCCAATTGACGCACATTCTGACGCACACTTTAAAGATTCTCAAAGGAAAACAAGGGTAATTAAGGCACATTTTGCCTTCTTTCATGCCGCGAATTTTCAAAGAAAAATCCCCGAAAAGCCAGCTATCAAGCCACTTTTCGGGGATTTCATTTTGGAGCTACTGACCTGATTCGAACAGGCGACCTGCTCATTACGAGTGAGCTGCTCTACCAGCTGAGCCACAGTAGCAAACCTTTATGTTCTGCAACAGAAGATATTTTATCATATCTTGGCAGTGCTGTCAAGCAGTTTTGCCTTCTTTGGTCTGCTGCCATTTCCGCTGGCAGCGGCAAAGCTCACAGGCTGTAAGGCAGCACACCGCAAATGCCAGCAGAGCGCAGTCCAGCGGCACACGGTGCATCACGATGACCCGTTCCGAAAGGGTGCTGAAGGTCTGTACGGCATTTTCCGGCAGAGCGATATAGAACAGCGCCAGCGAAAGCGGCAGATGCAAAATGCGTGCAGCAAGCAGCGGCTTAAAGGAGACCTCCGCCGGGCAGATGGTGCGCACCTGCAACAGCACCGATATTCCCTGCAGGCTGAGCGCCGCGCAGCACAGGCTGCTGGCCCAAAAGCCTGTGCGGGCTGCAAGATCACAGCCAGAGCATACTTCCAGCAGCATGGCGGGCAGCACCGCCCACGCACCCGGCAGCAATGCGCCGCAGCCCGCCGCCAGAAGCCGGAAATACAGCACAAAGCCGCAGAGCTTGAGGTAGGTCACCGCCGCTTGGGCAATCACCGCATCCAGTCTTGGAAGCGGCTGCTCTGCCGGAATTTCGGGCCGTGTGGTTTCTCCCCTGCTGTGCAGCCGGTTCAGCACCGCAGCCGAGAGATACCCGGCCAGCACCTGCGCCGCAAACAGCCGTACACCCAGCGCCCGGCTGCCAAGCATTTGTTCGCCTACCGTCAGGATCACGAAGGACGGCCCGGAGCAGATGCAGGCCGGCAGCAGGGCCGACGCCTGCCGCGCTGTGAGCTGACCGGTGCGCACCGCTTCCGATGCAGCCACAGCCGCCGGAGCAAACCCGCCCAGAAACCCAATGAGAAGCACACTGCCCGCCCCCTTTGCCCGGATACCAATGAGCCTTGCCACCGGCTGAAACACGAAAGCCAGCAACGGCCCGGCACCACAGCCCATCAGCAGCGCCGAAACGATCAGGAACGGGAACAGTGATACCAGCAGCGGCCCGCCGCAGAGCTGCAGCCCTGCACCCAAAACATCCGCACAGCGCTGCGGTGCAGCAAACACCAGGAACGCCGTAAACGCAGCCAGCGCCAACAGGCTTCCCTGCTCAAATTTGTGGGTTCGATTCATAAGCCAGCCCTCCACATCCATATATATGTAGCAGTGCGCCGCAGATAGCACTGCGGGATGGGAGGGAGCGGAATGTCGGGCAAGCGCCAGAAGCGGCAGCCGCCGCACCGCTGGCTGGCAGCACTGTTCCGCCAGCCGCCAAAGGGCTTTTATTCCATGCCCGCCGTCTATCAGAGTGGCAACCGGATGGAGATCGAACATTTCCGGCTGATCCTTGCCTACGATGCAAACCGGCTGTGCCTGCAGATGCCGCGTGGCCGGTTCACGGTTTACGGCGATGATCTGAAAATTTTGACCATGACAGCCAGCCGCCTGACTGTGTGCGGGCGCTTTTTGCGGACAGATTTTGCGGATGAATAGGAGGTGCCCATGGAACCGGTAAGCCTTTGGGCAGCAGTGACTTTCACCGCACAAAACGGCAGCACCGAAGCCCTGCTGACGGCAGCCGCACAGCAGGGCCTGCATCCGTACAATGTCACCGCGCTGCCCGGCGGTTTCCGGGCACACTGCGCCGCCTGGCAGTACCGCCGCCTGGCAGGGCTCGCCCGCAAAACTCATGTACGGCTGCGTGTACAGAAACGGCAGGGCCTGTTTTTCCTTATCCGTCCCCTTTTGCGCCGCATCGGACTTTTTATCGGGCTGGCCATATTTGTGCCTCTTCTGCTGTGGGCCCAACAATTTGTATGGTTTGCGGACACTTCCTCCCTTACCACCGGACAGGCTGCCCGAGCCTGCACTGTTCTGCGCGAAGCCGGGCTGCAGCCCGGTGCCTTTGTAACCGAAGCCAAACTCACCGCCGGGGAGTACGCTCTGCTACATAGCGGCGAGTTTTCGTGGGCAAGTCTGAACTTTGCAAAAGGACGGCTGGAAGTGGAAGCTGCCGCCGCAAAGCCGAAGCCGGACATTGCCGCCGGGACGCTGCACGGCATCCGGGCAAAATACAGCGGCACGGTCGTGCGCACGAACCTTGTCAGCGGCACCATGCTGGTGGTGCCCGGGCAGGAAGTGGAAACCGGGCAGGGCCTGATCGGCACGGCACGCAGTGAACGGGACGGCACGCTGATCTTTGCGCCCGCCGCCGGAACGGTGACAGCTCAATTTGAGTGGAACGACACCCGGGCCGTGTCTCTAACAGAAACCGTTCTGCAGCTTACCGGTGGACACACCTCAGTCTATGAACTGCTTTTGTTTGGCAAAACGCTTTCTTTGCCCGCTGCGCCCGTGCCGGAAAACGCAGTTTCCACTGTCCGGCATTTCCAGCCGGTGGTGCCGGTGCTGGAGCTTTTCCTGCCCTGCTCTGTGCAGGAAACATGTCGATATGAGCAGCAGTTGGAAACGCTTTTCCGCACCGAAGAACAGGCTGCGGCGCTGGCCCGGCTGCAGAGTTTGCAGGCGCTGTATGCCGCTCTGCCGGACGCTGAGATTCTTGCCCGCAAGGAGGACTGCACCGTCAACGGCAGTGCATTGGATTACACGGTAACATATACTGTGGTAGCAGATATTTGCGAGTAAAAATGTTTTAAACGAGAAGGGTCCCAGCGGGCAGCAGCAGCAAAAACAAAAACCGGCCAGAGGATTCATCTGGCCGGTTTTGCAATGGCAAACTATTTTAGGTATTTTTCTCCGCAGCCTGTGCATCATACTCCGCGATCAGGTCGTTCAGGTCGTACTGATACTTGCTGTGGCAGAAATGGCACACCACTTCACAGCTGGGGTCCTCATCGCGCATTTTCACCAGTTCTTTGCGGCCCAGGCTGAACAGCATTTCCTTGGTGCGCTCGGCACTGCAATCACACTGGTAGTGTACGTCACGCTCGTCCAGCACATTGGGTTCAAACCCTGCCAGCGCCAGCTGCATCATATCCTCAGGGGTCTTGCCCTCGTGCAGCATGGTGGTAACAGAGGGCATGGCCGCAATGTTCTTTTCCAGCTGGTCGATCTCCGCATCGGTGGCACCGGGCAGCAGCTGCACCATAAAGCCGCCTGCGCACAGGATGGACAGGTCTTTGTCCACCAGCACACCCAGCGCCATGACGGTGGGCACCTGCTCGCTGTAGGCATAGTAGGCGGTCAGGTCCTCCGCGATCTCACCGGACACCAGCGGCACCTGGCCCACGGTGGGCTCCTTCTGCAGGCTGTTATCACGGATAACAGTGAGCACACCATCCTTACCCACGGCACCGCCTACGTCCAGATGGCCGTTGGCCTTTGCGGGCAGCTCCACCAGCGGATTGTCGATGCAGCCCTTCACGTTGCCGGTGCCGTCGGTGCAGGCGATGACTACACCGGTGGGGCCGCCGCCGGACACGCGCAGGGTGATCTTATCACGGTCATCCTTGAGCATGGAGCCCATCAGAGCAGCGCCGGTGAGCAGACGGCCCAGTGCCGCGCTGCAGGTGGCGCTGGTGGTATGCAGTTTTTCGGCTTTGCGGACGATCTCGGTGGAGTCCACACCGCAGAACACGACGCCGCCGTTTTCCGACAGGCCGCGGATCAGATTTGCCATAGGATTTATCCCTCCAATTGTGTATACTGCTTGACTGCGCAGAAGAAATAGCGCTGGCTCTCCTCGGTCAGCGGGCCGAAGGTCTCGCCGTCGCAGACACTTTCCAGCGCAAAGCCGTGCTTTTCCAGCGCGGCGCGGATGGTTTCAAGGTCGTAGGTGTACTCATAGAACTGCTCGTGGAAGTGCTCGTCCGTCTCGTGATAGTCAATATCCACGGTGATCTCTACGCGGCGATTTTCAGTGTCGTAGTGGTTGCGCCAGATGCAGGCGGCATCCTCTTCCTCGAAGGTGAATTCGTTATCACCCAGCACATTCTGGTGCTTATAAGGCGTGTTCATATCAAAGAGGAACACTCCCCCCTTCTCCATGAAAAAGCCCGCATTGGCAATGGCCGTATCCAGATCCGGGATATGGTTGAAGGTGTCAAAGGTGGACACTGCGCCCCGGATGGTGCCGTACAGATCGAGCTTGAGCAGATCCTGCCGCAAAAGCAGCAGTTTGCCGGAAAGGCCCAGCTGTTCGGCCTTATCCCGCACGACGCAGAGCATCTCCTCCGACTGGTCGATGCCGATCATGTCATAACCCGCCTGGGTGAGCATCAATGTCAGTTCACCGGTGCCGCAGCCAAGGTCGGCAAGGATGCCATCGTGGATGCCGTGCTCTTCCAGCTTTGCGTGGATGTGCTCATAGAGGGCATCGTAATCGGCTTCCCCATTGAATTCATCGTAGAAATAGGCAAATTCATTGTAGGCCATGGTTTACTCCGCTTCCTCGTCCTCAGCAGCCACAGCAGCGTTCAGCACCGCCTGCAGCTCCGGGATGCCGTAGCCGTTCTCGCCGCTGGTCAGCACCACCTTCTGGCAGCCATAGGGGCGGCAGGTGTTCTCAAACTCTTCCAGCGTTTTTGCCAGCTGGCTCTTTTTGAGCTTGTCCGCCTTGGTCAGTGCCACCACATAGGGGATCTGGTGGTAGTGCAGGTACTTGAGCATCTGCAGGTCATCGGCACTGGGGGCGTGGCGGCAGTCCAGCAGCTGCACCAGCAGGGTGTGATGGCGCGGCGCTTCAAAATAACTGTTGATGAGGTCGTCCCAGCGCTCACGGTCAGCGTTGCTCACCTTGGCGTAACCATAACCGGGCAGGTCCACAAAATAGCAGTCGTCCACCGAGTAGAAATTGATGGTGGCCGTTTTGCCCGGCGTACTGGACACGCGGGCCAGATTTTTGCGGCTGCACAGCTTGTTGATCAGGCTGGATTTGCCCACATTGGACCGCCCCGAAAAGCTCAGTTCCGGGCGGTCGCTCTCGGGCAGCTGGCTGGAAATGCCATAGCTGGCAATAAAATCAGCTTTGTTGTAATTCATGGAGCTTTCCTTTCTTTTGTAAATGCATCAAAGGCAGACCATCAGGGCGCTTTCTCTAAAAATCAAAACGCTCTGAAGGCTTCCCCCTTGGGGGAAGCTGTCTGCAAAGCAGACTGATGAGGGGTAGTTATCTTCTGAAGCAGCCCTACCTATTAGAACGGAATCTAACCGCAGCTTCCCCTCATCCGCTTCACTTCGTTCAGCACCTTCCCCCGAGGTGGAAGGCTTTCACACCGAGAGGAAGCCCTCAAAGTTTTCTATTTCTCAGCAAACTGCCCCCGGCTGCTGTTTTTCTGCGGCGGGCGGCACGATGGCGTCCGCAGCTTTCTTCTTTGCCCGGGTGCGGCTTACCGAAGCTTTCGCCTTTTTTGCATTCTGAGGTTTCAGCAGGGCCGCATTCAGCACCTGAGTCAGGTCGTGCATGGGCAGGAAGGTAAGGTTCTTCTTTACCTCGTCGTCCACCTCGTAGAGATCCGGCTCGTTGTCCTTGGGGATGAGCACCGTCTTCATGCCCTCGCGGTAGGCAGCCATGCTCTTTTCGCGCAGGCCGCCGATGGGCAGCACGTTGCCGTGCAGGGTGATCTCGCCGGTCATGGCCACATCGCCGCGCACCGGGATGCCGGACAGGCAGGACACCAGTGCCGTGGTCAGGGTGACGCCCGCAGAAGGGCCGTCCTTGGGCACAGCACCTTCCGGTGCATGGATGTGCAGGTCGCACTTTTTGAGCTTTTCCGGGTCGATGCCGTACTCTGCCGCGTGGACGCGCACCCAGGTGATGGCCAGCTGGGCGCTCTCCTTCATCACGTCGCCCAGAGAACCGGTGACCGTGATCTTGCCGCTGCCCTCCGGGATGACCTGCACCTCGATGGGCAGGGTCTCGCCGCCCACGCTGGTCCAGGCCAGGCCGTTGGCAATGCCCACCATGTTGGTGCGGTTGAGGAAATCAGGCTTGACAAAGCGGGGGCCAAGCAGCTCTTCCAGCATAGTGCCGGTGACAGAGACGCTCTCCACCTCGCCGGATGCGATCTTGCGGGCGCACTTGCGCAGCACGCTGGTGATGGTGCGTTCCAGATTGCGCACGCCGGCCTCGCGGGTGTAGCCGTCGATGATGCCGTACAGGGCACTCTGGCTCATCGTGACCTTGCCGGTCAGACCGCAGGCCTTGAGCTGCTTGGGCAGCAGGTGCTTGCGGGCAATGTTGTATTTTTCCACCCGGGTGTAGCTGGGTAGCTCGATCACATCCATGCGGTCGCGCAGCGGGCCGGGGATGCTGCTCAGGTCGTTGGCCGTGGTGATGAAAAGCACGTGGCTCAAATCAAACGGGATATCGATGAAATGATCGTTGAAAGTGCTGTTCTGCTCCGGGTCCAGTGCTTCCAGCAGAGCCGCTGCCGGGTCACCCCGGAAGTCGCCCGCCAGCTTGTCGATCTCATCCAGCAGCATCAGCGGGTTGGAACTTTTGGCAGAGATCATGGCATTGATGATCTTACCAGGCATGGCACCGATGTAGGTGCGGCGGTGGCCGCGGATCTCGGCTTCATCCCGCACGCCGCCCAGACTGATGCGCACATACTTGCGGCCCAGACTTTCGGCGATGGAACGTGCAATGCTGGTTTTGCCTACGCCCGGAGGGCCAACCAGGCAGATGATCTGCGCCTTCACATCCGGTGCCAGCTTGCGCACGGCCAGCGTTTCCAGAATGCGGTCCTTCACCTTTTTCAGACCGTAGTGGTCGCGGTCCAAGATCTGCTGAGCGCGGGCAATGTCGAGGTCGTCCACCGTAAAGGTGTTCCACGGCAGATCCAGGCAGGTGTCCAGATAGGTTCGGATGACCGTTGCCTCCTGGTTGGAGCCCTGCATCTTGGAAAGGCGATCCACTTCCTTCAGCAGCTTTTTCTCGCTGTCCTCGGCAAGGTGCAGTTCGGTGATCTTGCGGCGGTACTCGTCGGCTTCGGCGTGGGTGTCGTCGCCCTCGCCCAGCTCGTCGCTGATGATGTGCAGCTGCTCGTGCAGGTAGTAATCGCGCTGGTTCTTGTCCATGGACTCGTTGACCTTTTCCGCGATCTCCTTTTCGATTTTCATCACCTGGCACTCGCGGCGCAGCATCTCAATGAGCTTTTTCAGCCGTCCGTTCAGGGTGCTTTCGTCCATGACCGCCTGCTTATCCTCGTAGCGGAACAGCAGATTTGCGGGCATGTATTCGCTGAGGAAGGCGGGGTCATCGCTGGAAACGATGGCAAACACCACGTCCTTGCCAAGGCGCGGATTCATGCCAAGGTATTCGTCAAAACCGGCCTTGAGGGCGCGCAGCAGCGCCTCGGTCTCCACAGTATCCTCGGCCTTGCCGGTGCGCACCGGAGCCGGGCGCACCTCAGAAAGCAGAAAGTCACCGCTGGCATCCAGCTCGGTGAGCTTGGCGCGGTATTTGCCCTCTACCAGAACCTTTACAAGGTCATCGGAGACACGCAGCACCTGCTTTACTTCGGCCACAACGCCATAGCTGAACAGGTCTGCCTGGGCGGGGTCAGTGGTCTCCATGGACTTCTGTGCCACCAGGAACACATTGGAATTATTGGCCATTGCCCACTCCACAGCGGCAATGCTCTTTTCGCGGCCCACTTCAAAGTGGACAAGATTGTTGGGAAACACCACCAGCCCGCGCAGGGCGATGGTAGGCAGATGCAGCGTTTTGCGCTCCACCTTGATGGTAACTTTTTCACTCATAGTGCAAACACCTCCCGGCTGCCGCGCACTTTCCCTGGGCGGCAGCACTGTATGCAAGAGATTCTATCTTTATTGTAGGTTGTTTCCTTATTATACTGATTTCCGGACAAAATGCAACTGCAGCAGGCTGCGCGTCGGTTATTCGCCGCGTTTTTCCTGTGTACTGAAGCCCATTTTGCCCAGAGCCGGCAGCAGAGCCTTGAGGGTGATGGAGGTCAATGCGCCCATCACAAGGCCCAGCACCAGCATGACCGGCGCATAGTAGAAAGAAAGCGAAGAGGAAATGATAACGCCGGCACCCAGCAGCTGGCCGATGTTGTGGGCCAGTGCACCGCATACGGACAGAATGAACCATGTGGGCCGCACCGGCAGCAGGTAGTAAAGCACCCACATCACCAGCAGCGACAGCAGGCCGCCGCACAGCGAGAGGAAGCCCGCCGTGAAGCCGGACACCAGAAATACAAACAGTGCCTTGAGCACATCCAGCACCAGCGCCTGCTTTGGCCCCATAAAGAACAGCGCATACATCACCACGATGTTGGCAAGGCCCAGTTTCATGCCCGGCAGAAGGCCCGGGATGGTCAGCGTGCCCTCAATGAACGAGAGCGCCATGGCCAGCGCAAACAGCAGGCCGGAAAGCGCAATATGCCGTGTTTTTTCATAACTGCGTCGGTTCTTTGGCATCCTGCACGCTCCTTTACTCTTCGGTCTGGCTCTGTTCGTAGCTTTCCTGCTCTTCCATGGCGGCTTCCCATGCGGCAAACAGCTCTTCCTGATGGAAGCGCAGGTCGCTCAGCTCATCGCTCTTCTGGCGCAGCAGGTCGGGGTCGTTGTAGACTTCCGGGGAGTTGATCTCATTATCCAGCTCCACTTCCCTTGCTCCGCAGGCTTCCATCTCGTCCTCGCAGGCTTTGATCTTGGCGCGCAGCTCTGCACGGCGGCGGCGCTGCTCCTTGCCGTAGCCGATCTTGGCCGGTTCGGCATTTTTCTGCACGGCCTGCACCGGTGCAGCGCGGCCCATCAGGGCATCGTAACTGGGATAGATGGTGGCTTTGCCGTCCTCAAGGTAGAGGATGGGACAGGCCAGGCTGTTCATCAGGTGGCGGTCATGGGTCACCAGCAGCAGGGTGCCGGTATAGGCCATGAGGGCTTCGGTCAGGTTCTCGCGGGTGTAGATGTCCAGATGGTTGGTCGGCTCATCCAGGAACAGCAGGTTGGGCCGTTCCAGCACGATCTCCGCAAAGCGCAGGCGGGCCAGCTCGCCGCCGGAAAGCGCCTCGCAGGGTTTGAACACCGTCTCGCCCCGGAAGCCCAGCTTTGCCAGATGGCTGCGCACTTCCAGCTCGGTCATGCGGGGATACTTGTTCCAGATCACATCGATGACCCGGCCCTGGCCCAGGCGGTTCTGCTGCTGGGCAAAAATGCTGGGCCGTGCACCGGTGCCCAGCCGCACCATGCCGCCGGAAGGGCGGCGCTTGCCGTCCAGCACCTGCATCAGGGTGGATTTGCCTGCGCCGTTGGGGCCTGCGATCACCAGCCGCTGGCCGCGGCACACCGTGTAGGTGAAGGGTTCCAGCAGGGTGCGCTCCCCTATTTTAATGGTCAGGTTCTTGAGCAGCACCAGCTCATTCCACGGTTCCACGTCATATTCAAATCGGAACTTGAGCTGGTTCGTCTCGTCCCTGGGTGCTTCGGTGATCTCCAGCTTTTCCAGCTGCTTGCGGCGGCTCTGGGCCATTTTGGTGGTGGAAGCGCGCACAAGATTGCGGTCTACATAATCCTGCAGCTTTTCGGCCAGTGCCACATCGGCATCGTGCTGCTTCTGGCGCAGAGCGTCGGCAGCTTCCTTCTGGGGCAGATAGGCCGAGAAATTGCCTTTGTAGGTGGTCATGGTCTGGAAGGAGACCTCCCAGATCTTGGTACACACGTTATCCAGGAAATAGCGGTCATGGCTCACCACCAGCACCGCACCGGAGTAGCCTTTGAGATAATTTTCCAGCCATTCCATGGTGGCAAAGTCCAGATGGTTGGTGGGCTCGTCCAGAATGAGGACGTCCGGCTTTTCCAGCAGCAGCTTTGCCAGACGCAGTCTCGTCAGCTCGCCGCCGGACAGCACCGCAATGTTCTTTTGCCAGGTATCCTGTGCAAAGCCCATGCCGGACAATACCTTTTTGATGTTCACATCCATGTTGTAGCCGTCGGCAGCATCCACGATGTTCTGCAGCTGGTCGTGCTGGGCCAGCAGAGAGGCATCCTCGGGGCTTGCGGCCATTTTGCGTTCCAGGATCTGCATCTGGGCCATGGCGTCCAGCACATGGGCAAAGGTGGAGCGCATCTCACCATAAATGTCCAGCGTGGGGTCCAGCTTTGCGTTCTGTTCCAGATAGCCCAGCGTCACGCCATGGGTCACGCTGAACTCGCCGTCGTAATCCTGATATTCGCCTGTGAGGATCTTGAGCAGGGTCGTTTTGCCTGCGCCGTTCTGGCCTACGATGCCAATGCGGTCTTCTTTTTCCACACTGGCGGTCACATCGTGCAGGACGATCTTTTCACCAAAGCTCTTTCCTAATTTTTCTAAATGTATCAGCATAGTTTTTTCCGTTCTTACTCCAAGGCACTGCAGCTCAGCACTGGTGGCGGCGGTTTTTCAGGCCCACATTGGCCAGTTCTTCCTCTTCCATCACCAGAGGATACAGTTCTTTCAGGTCCGCAATCTCGTAGGTGGGCACCACCTTGCCGGGGTTTTCCGCATGGTTGGGGTTATACCAGCAGGTGTCAAGGCCGGCGTTCACGCCGCCCTGAATATCGCTGCCCAGGCCGTCGCCCACCATCAGCACATGCTCACGATTCTCCACGCCCAAAGCGCGCAGGGCTGCATCAAAAATTTTGCGGTTCGGCTTTTCACTGTCCAGCTTTTCGGAGACGAACACATCCTCCATAAAGTTCAGGATGCCGCTCTCGGCCAGCCGGCGGGTCTGCACTTTCTGGAAGCCGTTGGTCACAACGGCCAGCGTTGCCACCTCGGAGAGCTCCCGCAGCACGTCCAGAACATCAGCATTCATGAGATCCGGGTGGGTGGAGAGCTGTTCCAGATAGAAGCGGTTCATCTCGGCACCGTCACCGGCTGCATCGATGGCCTTGAGGAAGCGGGTGAAACGCTCTGCCATGAGCTTTTCGCGCTTGATCTGTCCTTTTTCCAGCGCTCGCCACAGTTCCTCGTTGATGGTGCGGTAGGTCTGCACCGTCTCGGCGTCCGGCTCGATGCCATAGTTCACCAACGTTTCAGCCAAAGCCTTGTTTTCGGCTGCATCAAAGTTGAGCAGCGTGTTGTCTGCATCGAACAATACACAATAATATTTTGCCATAAATCTTCCCTCTTTTCCTTCTGCCATGGCCTAAAATGCCATGCGCTTAACAACAGGGAGAAGCCAGCCCTGCCCCTGCAGAGCTGGCTTCCATATCATTCCGAGACAATTTCGTACGATTGTACGTCCGTTTGCTCCGGATCATTCTCCGGGCAGGTAGTTTTGGCGTCACAGGGCGTGGCTGCACATTTTGCCATTTCCTCTTCCAGTGCGCCATTGTCCACGTTTTCCCAGTCGGTGCCGTAGTAATCCACGTCGCCGTCGGTCACATCCTCTGCACCCGGCAGACCCGGGACACGGGGCTCTTCACAAATCATGCAAACGCCTCCTCTCCTGCCAGCCTATGCGGCACGGCAGGCCGAGGTGACAGCATCAGGAAGCGGAATCAGCCGATTCGTCGTTGGTGGCCTCCTTGCTGGCGTTGGCCTCCGAAGAAGCGGCATGAGATGCGCTGGAAGCAGTGCTCTCGCTGCTGCCGGCACTGCTGGAGCCGCTGTGAGAAGTGCTTTTCGCTGCACTGGAGCTGTGAGACGCCGAAGTGCTCTCCGATGTGCTGTGCGAGGACGAAGCCGCCGCGTTGGAGCTTGTGCTGTGCGAAGAGCTGGGCGTGCCATTGGCGGAGGACGCCGAGGACGCAGTGCTCTCGCTGCTGCTTGTGGAGCTACTGCCGGAAGTGGATGTAGTTCCGGAGGACTCTCCGGAAGAGGTGCTGGAAGAACCAGAGCTGCTGGTGCTGCCAGAACCGGACGAACTGCCGGAAGAAGAGCTGGTGGAACCGGAGCTCACGCCGCTGACCGTCACGTTCAGGGTATTGCTGGTAACGGTGCAGTCGTTATAGCTGGCCACTGCGTAGACCTTGAATGTCTCATTGAGCATGGACGGGTCGACCTCCACCTTGACAGTGGTCTTGCCCGCAGCCTGCGGCACCTCTACGCCGTTGGCGTACCAGCGGATGCTGTCGGCCGTCAGGTACTTGCCGCCCAGCTTTGCCGTGAAGGTGTAGTAGTCGCCCAGAATTGCTTTGCCGGTGCTGCTGATGTGGACAGAAGCCGCTGCAAACACAGCTGTCACATCCACATTCTGCTTGAAATTGGTGTCGGTGCGAGTCTTCTGGGTCACACCGTCGCTCCACTTTACGAACACATAGCCGTCCTGCGGCACTGCCGTCACGCTGACAGCCTGCGCCGCGCTGGTCACATCGTAGGTCAGCACGGTCTTGCCGCTGTCGCTGCCACTGCTCAGGGTACCGCCGCCGCTCTTATCCACATGATAACCGGCCTGGTACAGAACGCTCTGTGCCTCAGAGGAGCTTGCCGCTTCCGAGCTGGGTGCTGCCACCGCAGAGCTGGGGTTGGCCGTGTACTCTGCACGGGTGGGGATGTTGGCCGTATCCGGACGGCGGTCATCGGTCTGGTAGGCGTGGGTGCGCAGATAGCTCAGCAGAGCCTTGAGACCGGCAGACTTGAGGTGGATATCACCGCTCTGGTAATAATCCTCGCGGCCATAGCCGTTGGCATCCTTCAGTGCTTCGGCGCTGTTGAGGAACTTCAGGCCCATCTGCTCACACATGGAAAGCAGTGCCATGTTGAAGTCATCGATCTTGGTCTGATCCATATTGGGGTAGTTGGAGTGGTTGGCTGGCACCGGAGGCACCGTATTCACGATGATATCCGTATACGGGTAGCTCTCCTGAATGGCCTGCACCAGTGCGGTGTAATTGGCAATGAATTCGTCCACTGCCATGCCGTTATCGTTGGTGCCCAGCATGATGACCACGCGGCGGGGCTTCATTTTGGCCACGGCCTGTGCGATGGTATAGCTGTTGTTGTCTTTTTTAAAGGTGACGATGCCCTCGGTCAGAGCGGCATGGGTGCCAATGCCCTCCTTGGCGCAGAACTGCTGCAGGCTGATAAGGCCGTTGGCATACAGGCGCACCGTGTTGGAATCGCCGATGAACAGGGTCTCTTTCTGGTAGCTCTCGCCTGCGTCAGCCGTTTCCGGCAGCAGGGCACTGGAGGTCTCGTTGATCTGGTAGTGATCCGAGATATCCTCTTCGCCCGGCACAAGCACCTCACTGGAAGGCTGCTCCACCGGGGCCGCAGGCGTTTTGCCGCGCTTGATCAGTGTAAGCGTAATGCCGATGGTCAGCAGAGCTGCCAGCGCGCACACGGCGCACACCAGCACCGCCTGCTTCTGCATTGGCGTAAGCGATTGCTTTTCCGGTCGTGTATTTCTCATATCTCTCACCATTCACTTTTTATCCGGCAGATGTTTTATGCCTGTCCGTTCAAAACCTTGCTGGCAAGGTCGGCACAGCTTTCGGCCAGCAGCACCGGGTGGAAGGGCTCCAGTTCTTCCCTGCTGCCATAGCCGTACAGTGCACCGGCCGCATCCAGACCGCAGTCTGCTGCGCCGCGCATATCATCGCTGCGGTCGCCCACCATCAGAACACGTTTGCCCTGCATCATGGGCTGGGCCAGCACATGGCGCACCACTTCGGTTTTGGTGTCACGGCTCTCGTCCATAGACGCACCGCCGATGAAATCAAAGAACTGTGCCAGGCCCTTTTCTTCCAGAATGGGGGTCACCACCTCGGTGGGCTTGGAAGTAGCCGTGCAGAGGATAAGGCCCGCATCTTTCAGGTGCTGCA
The DNA here is from genome assembly GCA_050873025.1 of Faecalibacterium sp. Taxonomy (GTDB): domain Bacteria; phylum Bacillota; class Clostridia; order Oscillospirales; family Ruminococcaceae; genus Faecalibacterium. The sequence continues at coordinate 162,038 of JBNMHZ010000002.1, forward strand.
GCATTTCAGCGGCCCCGGGGTAAGCGGTGCACTCGTGGCTGCCTTTGTGCTCATAGCTGACACGGTACAGTTCCGTAGCCTTTTCGATCAGGGCCGGGTCTGTAAAGTGCTCGCCAAAGCTTTTGCGCAGCGGCGGGCCAAGGTAGCGGCGCAGGTTCACATGGGTGGTATCCACACCCATCTCGGCAAAAACTTCTTCTAATGTATTTATAATACCGGGGGCGGAATCGATCAGGGTGCCGTCCACATCAAACAGGATCGCATCGTAGCTCAGCAATTTACACTTTTCCTCACTTTCATGGTGATACATTGTATAGTATAGCACAGAATCCGCGTATCAGCAATTCCAACAAATGGTTTTTACAAAAATTATGCATTCAGGCAGAGAAAAGGCCCGCCCGGCATCCGGGCAGGCCTTTCAGTCCCTTCTTTACTTTGCCGTGGTGTCTGCAGGCGGATAGTACAGGTTGTTGGAAACGAATTCCAGCTTATCCTTGAGCACAAGCTCCAGGTTGGCAACGGCGTGCACCATATTGGTGGCCGAATCGTTCACTTCCAGCAGCTTGCACAGATCCAGGCCGTCCAGCTCCATGGCGGCTTTCATTTTCTGGCTCTCGGCGCAGAGGATGTGGCTCAGGGCATTTTCCTGCAGGGCAATGCTCTCCACAAGGTCGATGACAGCCTGATCCAGCGTCACCTTGGGCAGACAGGGGCACGGGCACTCGGTGCGGGGGCAGTTGGTGGTATCAGCCATAGAAGATCCTTCCTTTCAGTCCAGATGGGTTCCTACGCCCTTATTCTATGCCTGCCGCCGTCAATGTGTCCCCCTGTTGTCACTCCTGCCTGCCGCGCATTTTTTCGATGGTGTCACGATAGCCGCCGGAGCCATACTGGATGCAGCGGTTGATGCGGCTGATGGTGGCCGTGCTGATCTCCACTGCCTTTACGATCTGGTCGTAGGTGCTGCCGTCCAGCAGCAGCTTTGCCGCTTCCAGCCGCTGGGCCATATCCGAGATCTCCTTTACCGTGCACAGATCCTCAAAAAAGTTGTAGCACTCTTCCCGGGTCTCCAGGCTGAGGATCGCGTCGAACAATGCATCGGTCGTGGCGTTTCTTCTGGGATTTTTTTCTGCCATGGTTCGTCTCCTTGCCGCCGCAGCGGTCTTGTCCTTTTCAGGGTCGTTCCTATCTCAAGTTTTACATTTTCTTTTTCGCATTACCACTTTAGCACATCAAAGTGTGAAAGTCAAGTGTTGTGCGTGAACTCTTTTCAATCATCCGGGTGTGTAGTTTTTGTCGTTTCACGCATGAACGAAAATCATCTAAAATTTATGATAGAACCTCCCTTTGAATTGGCGCATCCACCGAACTTGCTCTAAAAATATTGACAATTTATGAATTCTGCACTAAAATACCAACAATCATTCAGCAAATGCGATGAACAGGATATGAATCGCTGCAGCACCCTCTTTCAGAGAGCCGCCCGTTTGATGGGAAGGCGGCAGTCAGGAGCGGCGGTTTCTCACCTGCGAGCTGCCTGTGTGAACAAAGGCGCTGACTCCGCCTTCCAGTAATGCATGGCCGTTTCGCCCACGTTACAGGGCAGCGCATGAATGTGCGTTTGTGAGCGGCTGCCTGAGCAGCAAACGAAGTGGTACCGCGGAGTATTCCCTGCACGATGTGCCGTGCAGAGTGGAAGCCTTCGTCTTCGATGGTCCGTCCATCACACTGGACAGACTTTGGAGGACGAAGGCTTTTTTACGCCGTGCCGCTGCGCGTGCCTGCTTTAAAAGCCCATGTTCCAAGCAGTTTGCTGGATGCAAAGAAAGGAAAGAGGTAAAAACAATGAATACGCTGGTCATCGTATTGATCGCAGCCGTGTGTCTGTTTGGCGCTTATGTGCTTTACGGCCGCTGGCTGGCAAACAAGTGGGGCATCGACCCCGCCGCAAAGACCCCTGCTGTCGTCCATGAGGACGGCCGCGACTATGTGCCCACCAACGGCTGGACCGTGTTCGCACATCAGTTCAGCTCCATTGCAGGTGCCGGCCCTGTCACCGGCGCCATTCAGGCTGCCGCTTTCGGCTGGCTGCCCGTTCTGCTGTGGATCCTGCTGGGCGGCATCTTCTTTGGTGCCGTGACCGATTTTGGCGCTCTGTACGCTTCCGTCAAGAACGACGGCAAGTCCATGGGCCTGCTGATCGAGAAGTACATCGGCAAGACCGGCCGCAAGCTGTTCCTGATTTTCGAGTGGGTGTTCTGCCTGATCGTCATCGCAGCTTTTGCCGACATGGTGGCCGGCACCTTCAATGCCTTCGGCGCTGACGGCGCTCTGGTGGAGGCCGCTCAGACCAACGGTTCTGCCGGCATGGTCTCCCTGATGTTCATCGTGTTTGCAGTTGTCTTTGGCCTGATCCAGAAGAAGTTCAACCTGTCCGGCTGGAAGGAAGCCGTCATGAGCATCCTGTTCATCGTGCTGTCCTTCGTGATCGGCCTGAACTGCCCCATCATCCTGAACAAGGCTGCATGGAGCTACATCACCTTCATCTACATCTTCTTCACCGCTGTTCTGCCCATGTGGCTGCTGAAGCAGCCCCGTGACCACATGACCACCTTCATGTTCGCCGCTATGATCATCGGCGCTGTGGTTGGCCTGCTGGTTGCACACCCCACCATGAACCTGGCCGTTTACACCGGCTTTAACAATGCAAATCTGGGCACCATGTTCCCCATCCTGTTCGTTACCGTGGCCTGTGGTGCTGTTTCCGGCTTCCACAGCCTGGTTTCCTCCGGTACTTCTTCCAAGACCGTTGAGAACGAAAAGGATATGCTGAAGGTCGGCTACGGCGCTATGATTCTGGAGAGCTTCCTGGCCGTCATCGCCCTGTGTGTTGCCGGTGCTGCCGCTGCTGCCGATGGCACCCCCGCTGCCGGTACTCCGTTCCAGATCTTCAGCCGCGGTGTTGCAGGCTTCTTCACCATCTTCGGCATTGACGCACACTTTGCTGCTGTGTTCATGACCATGTGCGTTTCCGCTCTGGCTTTGACCAGTCTGGACGCTGTCTCCCGTATTGCCCGTATGGCCTTCCAGGAGCTGTTCAGTGTGGACGACATGGAGCATGCTGAAGGCTGGCGCAAGCTGCTGTGCAACGTGTACTTCTCCACCATCATCACTCTGGTGTTCGGCTTCATCCTGACCAAGATCGGTTACGCCAACATCTGGCCCCTGTTTGGTTCTGCCAACCAGCTGCTGAGCGCTCTGGTTCTGGCTACCCTGTGCGTGTTCCTGAAGGTCACCGGCCGCAGCAACAAGATGATCTTCCCCCCGCTGATCATCATGCTGTGCGTCACCTTCACCGCTCTGGTGCAGCGTCTGATCGCTATGGTCAAGGCCATCAGCAATGCCGCTTCTGTCACCATCCCCGCTGGCGAAGCCACCTGGGGCTCTGTGTTCATCGCAAACGGCCTGCAGCTGATCCTGGCTGTGCTGCTGATCGTTCTGGGCTTGAACATTGTGTTCCACTCCTTCTCTGCTTACAAGAAGGCTGAGTACAACAGCGAAGCTAACGTCTGATCCTCAGATTTAAGCATCGTTTAACTGAATAGCACAACGCCGCTGACGACTTCAAAACCGTCAGCGGCGTTTTTGGGTTTACGATTAGAATTGTCTCCGCTTCGCTCTAACAATAACAGCGGAAATATTATTTTTTAATTCAGAAGAGGGGCCGTAGCGATACATGGCATTTGAGGTCAAATCTGCATTTTGCCTTTGGGACTCTTCCTGTGAAAAAGTGTTTTAGAAATGACCGAAGTCGTTTCTAAAACGCACAACTAAAAATAACTATACATCTATTTATGCCCAGAGTGAAACGGAGGGCATTTTAAATCAAGAGTCAAAAATTCGCTTTCTCCCACGTTTGCAAAACTGCCAGCTGCACCGGTGTGTGGAACCAGTGCTCGCCATCTGCCATAATGGTCAGATGGGCACCGCTTTGCTGCCGGAAGCGCTCCATGACTGCGCGATCAGTCAGGTTATCCGCACCGCCATACAGCACCTGCGTGGGTGTATGCCAGTGCAGCGGGTGCTCCCGCACCCAGCACAGGTACGGCCAGGAAAGCGTCTCGCCAAAGGCAGTGGGGATCTCCCCTGCCACCCGCAGCTGCTCTTCGGTCACATTTGCGGCCTGCATCATATTGGTGATGAGTTTTTCCATATCCACAACCGGCGAAACGAATAATGCCTTTTCCAATTGCTGTTCCTGCAGCGCCTGCATGACAAGCCATGCACCGATGCTGACGCCATACAGCCGGATATGCGCCCACACCGGCTTCATACGGGCGTAGACAGCCTGTATCTCCGGTACAGCCACCCACGGCAGCAGCTTTTCCGGGCTGTTTTTGCGTGCACCATGTTCGGGCAGATCGATGGCAAGCACCTGCCAGCCGTTATCACAGGCTGTGTGAGCAAAGCGCTCGGCTTCTTCCTTGCAGCCATTTTTGCCATGGACATAGAGATAAACTTTACGGCTCCGGCTGCCATACAGAATGGCAGGGATACCGGCGATCATAAGATTTTGCTTTTTCATAAGGGGCTCTCCTTATTCAAATGCTGCTCCCCATTCGGAGAGACAGATTATTTTTTCGGCACATCGTTTTTGTCCTCCCTTCTGCTTATTTTCTCTATGATAGCACACTCCCCCGCCAAACACAAACAAAAAAGGAGCCGCAGCGCCCCGTTACGGGCACTGCGGCTCCTTTTTTAACCTTGGAAGTTCAATTACTTCACCATGCTTGCAACTTCAGCAGCGAAGTCGTCAGCACGCTTCTCCAGGCCCTCGCCCTTCTGGAAGCGGGTGAACTTGACGATCTTGATGTCGCCGCCCAGGTCCTTAGCGACCTTAGCGGTGTACTGAGCAACAGACAGGTCGCCGTCCTTGACGAACTCCTGATCGACCAGGCAGTTCTCCTTGAAGAACTTCTTGATCTTACCCTCGATCATCTTCTGCTTCACGTTCTCAGGCTTGTTGGCATTCTTGGGATCCTGGGCCATCTGAGCCAGCATGATCTCCTTCTCCTTGGCCACGACCTCAGCGGGGACAGAAGCCTCATCGACGTAGCTGGGGTTAGCAGCTGCCACCTGCATTGCAATGTCCTTGCCGTAAGCAGTGAACTCGTCCTTGGCCTCGATGCCGTTGGTGGTCTCGAAGTTGACCAGGATGCCGTGGGTGCCGCCGCCGTGGACGTATGCAGAGCAGACGCCCTCGTAACGGACGAAGCGGCGAACCTTGATGTTCTCCTTGATGACCAGGATCAGGTTCTTCAGAGCCTCGTCCACGGTCTCGCCATTCTCGGTCTTGCAAGCCATCAGAGCCTCAACGTCAGCAGGGTTCTGCTTCATGATGACCTGAGTAGCTTCCTTGACGAAAGCAACGAACTTATCGTTCTTGGCAACGAAGTCGGTCTCAGCGTTGACCTCGATGACAACACCGACCTTGCACTCGGGGCAGTAATCAGCGTAGACCATGCCCTCGGCAGCGGTACGGCTTGCCTTCTTTGCAGCGGTAGCCAGACCACGCTCGCGCAGGATCTCGATTGCCTTCTCGAAGTTGCCGTCAGCCTCGGTCAGAGCCTTCTTGCACTCCATCATGCCGCAGTCGGTCTGCTTGCGCAGTTCCATAACGTCCTTTGCAGAAATAGCCATTTTCGTATTCTCCCTTACACGTTATTTTGTTGTTTGTGGGATGGGAAATCAGGCGTTTGCTGCATCCTCAGCGGGAGCGGCCTCCTGGTTGCCCTGCTTGCCTTCCAGCACAGCGTCAGCCATAGCGCCGGCGATCAGCTTGACAGCGCGGATAGCGTCGTCGTTGCCGGGGATCACGTAGTCGATCTCGTCGGGGTTGCAGTTGGTATCAACGATAGCCACGATGGGGATGTTCAGCTTGCGGGCCTCAGCAACAGCAATGCGCTCCTTGTGAGGATCGACGATGAACATGGCCTTGGGCAGGCTCTTCATGTTCTTGACACCGCCCAGGTACTTGTCCAGCTTCTCCATCTCCAGCTCCAGCTTAGCCACTTCCTTCTTGGGCAGCAGCTCGAAGGTGCCGTTCTCCTTCATCTTAGCCAGCTGATCCATGCGGTCGATGCGCTTGCGGATGGTGCGGAAGTTGGTCAGCATACCGCCCAGCCAGCGAGCATTGACGTAGTGCATGCCGCAGCGCAGAGCCTCGTCACGGATGGACTCCTGAGCCTGCTTCTTGGTGCCGACGAACAGGATGTCACCGCCCTCAGCTGCAACTTCCTTCACGTAGTTGTAAGCCTCGTCCAGCTTCTTCACGGTCTTCTGCAGATCGATGATATAGATGCCGTTGCGCTCGGTGAAGATGTACTTCTTCATCTTGGGGTTCCAGCGGCGGGTCTGATGACCGAAATGCACACCTGCTTCGAGAAGCTGCTTCATAGAAACGACTGCCATAGTAAAAATACCTCCAGATATTGTTTTGCCTCCGCACACCGTGATCCCGGAACCGTATCGGACGGTCTGGGACTGCCCTCCACTCCCGAAAGAGCACAAAAGGGCATAGTGATGCGTGTGTAATGCTTTGTTATAATATCACAAAAAGAATTTGGTTGCAAGAGTTTTTCTCTGTTTTTTACAAAGAAATCGTCTGTTTTTCGCTCATTTGCCCTTTACCGGTGCGCTGAAGGCCGAAAGTCCCATACGGTCGAGGGCATATCCTTTGCCAAACATCAGGTCATACTGCAAAAGCCAGTGTTCCCGGTTCCACCGCTGCTGGAACTCGGTAGGCTCCAGTGTGGTGCTGCCGTCCTGCTCCATTACCACGCCACGGGTATAAGCACGGTCGGCCACACGCAGCTGGCGGTTCAAAAACTGAAAATAGAGCGGCTCTTCCAGGCCGTAGATGTCCATCATCACCGGCGAGATATCATAGGCGGCAATGGTGCCAAGGTTCACCTGCTGCTGGCTGTAATTAGACCACATCAGCAATGTGGTCTGGTGCAGGCGCGGGTCTGCACTGGAATCGCTGGCGTAGCCGGTGGCGGTGTAGATATCATAGTTGGAGTCGATGGGGTTATAATGATCGCCCCAGAACACCAGAATGACCGGCTCATCTACCTGCGAGAAATATTCGGTCAGGCGGCCCAGCATGGCATCAGCATCCCGGATGCCGGTGGCAAAGTCCTCCAGCGCACCCACGGTGCTGGGCTTGATGCCCACCGGATGAGACACCACCCGCACGCGCTCATCATCCGGGTAGTTGTCCTTATTATAATTGGTATGGTTCTGCATCGTGACTGCGTGCAGGAACACGGGCTTATCCGAAGAGGCCTTCATGCTCTCGTACTGCTCAATGATCTGGTCTGCCATGGAATCATCGGTGACAAGGCCGCTTGTCCAATAGTGTTTCCGCACCTTCGTCACACCATGCATATCTTCCAGGCTGATGAAGTCATCAAAGCCGAGGTTCGGGTAAGCGGTGTCGCGGCTCCAATACTTGGCCCAGAAGCAGTGCACGGCTGCGGTCTGGTAGCCGCGGCTCTTGAGGTAATTGGGCATGGCGAACATGGGCTTAGTCACATGCTGCTGGTAGGGCTTGCTGCCGCTGGGCAGGAAGGACACCGAGTAACCGGTGAGGGCTTCAAACTCCACATCGCAGGTGCCGCCGCCAAAACTGGGGCTGTAGGCCCGGCCGTAGGCACTGGTCTGCTGCAGCGCGTGCAGATTCCGGGAGACATCGGTATCAAAGGTGATGCCGTATTGTTCCAGCTCGGAAACATCCCAGTAGGACTCATCCATCACATAGATGATGGTGGGGTCTTTTACCTGCTCGTCTGCCGGAGTAGTGGCGCCGTAGCTGGTGGGATACAGCGGGCTGGTGGTGAACTTCTGGCTTTCATCCACATTTGCCAGCAGAGTATCTACAGCTTCCTCGGAGTAAGCCTCGGGCTTGTCAATCTCCAGATTGGTCAGGTTGGTCATAAAACCGGTGATGACGCCGTAATAGCGGTAGTAGCGGTCCTGCATCCAGGCGTCCGGCGTGATGCCGATGGCCTGCGTGACGGCAGGCTGCAGATATACGCCGAACACCAGCAGGCACAAAGCCGCTACTGTGGCAGCACTGCCCGCCAGCCTGGGCAGCCAGCGCTGCTTATGCCGCCCGCGATACAGGAAGAAGCTGCTCACCGTCAGCACCAGCACCACGATAATGGCAGCGATCATGCTGGTCTGGATCTTGATGCCTGCTGCAGATGCCACACCGGCAGCTTCCGACACTTGTGCCAGATCCCAGGGCAGAAAAGGCTCGCCGCGCAGCTGCAGGGTATAAAAGTTTACCGCACAGGGGGCACAGCCCAGCACAGCCATGCCCAGTGTGGACAGCGGCGGGAACCGGAACACCCAGTCCAGCAGCAGCCACACCAGAAACAGCAGCAGCCATGCCAGCAGGTAGGCCCCGATGTGCGGAAAGATAAAGCTTGAAAAAACATCTGCACTCAGGCTGCCGCGGGCGATCCATTCGCCCAGCAGCAGCACGATCAGCGATGCTGCCGGCGGAAATGCCATCCGCAGCGCCAGAAGCGGTTTTGGAGTTTTCATAGGTTCCGTTCCTTTCCTCGTCCCAAATTTTCAAATTCAAAACAAAAGCACGTTTCTCTACGCTTTTTGCACAAAGCTCCTGCGATTATTATAGTCACTTTACCGAAAAAGTCCACCCCTGATTTTGCAAAAAATTTACAAACCCAGCTTTGCCCGCAGCTTCTGCCAAAAACCGGGCTGTTCCGGCTGCGGCGGGGTCTCCGGCAGGGCCGTGTGCACCAGCACGGCATCCGTACCGATCGTCTCGATCTCCTGCCATGGGATGGTCAGGCTCTCGTCACGGCCCAGCAGACCAAACAGCCGGGGCCTGCCCAGCAGGATCAGCCCCTGCAGCTGCGCAGTGGCAGGGTCAAAGGTCAGGTCATCGGCACGGCCAAGGCAGACGCCCTGCTCCAGCTGTACAACCTCTTTTTCACACAGTTCCCGGATGGTCAATGCCGTTCTCCCCTTTCTGCCACAGCTTATGCAGACGCCCTCCTGGTGATGCAAAAAGCAGTGGAAACCGCATGGCAGATTGTGGTATACTGTGGGAAAGCATTCCAACAGAAAACAGAGGATATCTTATAATGTATAAAAATATCGTATTTGATCTGGGCGGCGTCATGGTGGATTTTGACCCCAAAGCCTATCTGGTAGACCGCCTGTGCAACGCAGAGATCGAAGAGCAGGTATATGACCTGACCTTTGGCAGCGAAGAGTGGAAGCAGCTGGACGCTGGGCTGATCTCCCGCTTTGACGGCAACAGTGCCATGCTCAAAAAAGCCAAAGCTGCCGGGCGCGAGTTTGAGGTGCAGGGCGTACTGGACGACTGGCTGCATATCCTGCGCACCCGCCGCCGGATGCAGGAGCTGGTCCGCCGCCTGAAAAGTCACGGCTACTGCGTCTACTATCTGAGCAATATCCCACAGGATGTGCTGGATCTGCTGACAGAACACGGCGTGCTGGATCAGTTTGACGGCGGCGTGGCTTCCTGTGAAGTCCACATCAACAAACCCGACCCCCGCATTTATCAGGCGCTGCTGGATAAATACAGCCTGAAGGCCAGTGAGTGCGTGTTCATTGATGACCGGCTGGAAAATGTGCAGGCCGCCTTTGCACTGGGCTTTGCCGGCATCCAGATGAAGGAAAGTGTGGGCACTCTGGTGCGCAGTCTTGCTACCTGCAACGTGACACTGCGGTAACTGCATAAAAACAGCTCCCGCCGGAGAATGCTCTGGCGGGAGCTGTTTTGCGTTGAGCGGGTTTACTTTTTCTCGTAGTTCTGGCAGTAGTGCGGGGTCTCCACTTCCTGCGTGCTGCAGGTGCACTGCTCGGTCACTTTGATCTGGGGCAGGTCGCACTTGCAGCCGCTCACATTGTGGCAGCACTCGCAGACATCACAGGTAACGCCGATGTTTTCCATATTTATCACCTCTCTGCACCTAGGTTGCCCCGTGTGCAGAGCGTTTATGCCGGCCCTGTTCTGGAAACCTCAGCCAGTCTTTTTTGCATTTTTACGGCCGGACCGGATCGCGGCACGCCGCACCGCACTGCGCAAAAACGCAAAACCTACCGTAACACCAATTGCTGCTGCCACTGCCATACACACCGCCTTTTAAGCAAAGCGGCAGGAGACCGGGCCTTGAGTGCCCGCTGTCCCCTGCCGCTGTCTTTGCATTTGCACAGGGAGCCACCCTTTCCTGCCGGACATCAGCGTTCGGCAAGGCAGCCCCCGCTTCTTAAGAGAAGCTTATCCGGCTTACCATGCAGCCAGGTCTGCACCCAGCTTGCGGCAGGCAGCCTGAACATCATCGTCCGGAGCCTCGTTGCAGATCAGGCCCTCGCCGTTCAGCACCTGTGCGCCGTCGCCCTGAGCACGCTCTACCCAATCACGCATCCACTGGCCGTCGCCCCAGCCGTAAGAGCCAAACAGGGCGATCTTTTTGCCGTTCAGAGAGCCCTCCAGGTCAGAGAACATGGGCTCGAACTCGCTCTCCTCCAGCTGCTCGGCACCCATTGCAGGGCAGCCAAAAGCAACGGCGTCAAACTCAGCCAGCTTTGCGGCGTTCATTTCGCTGCAGGGCACGATGGTGCCGTTTGCGCCCTCTGCGACGCAGTTTGCCATGGTCTCGGTGTTGCCGGTTGCGCTCCAGAATACGACTGCTACTTTGCTCATAAAAGATCGACCTCTCTCAAATCAATATTAGTTAGATATCTCTAACTTTATGTTTCGTGAAAATGCGTCCAACCACGCAGACGCATTTTTCTTTCAGTTAGTATCTTCTAACCACCGATAGAATACCACAGCTTCCGGGCCATGTCAAGCCTTTTATGAAAAAAGAAATGTTGCTGTCGAAAGTGCCCCGTAGAGCACCGGCTGGTGCAGCATATACAGCAGCAGCGAATGTCTGCCCATCCAGCCCAGCGGCGGGCAGGCCGAGATCCGCAGCCCGCGCATCCGTTTCCTGCCAATGAGTTTATGCAGAAAATAGCTTGCCCAGAACAAAAACAGCCACGGCAGCAGTGCAAAGTAATCGGTAGAAAAGAACCCCTCCGGGTAAAAGCCAAAGAATGCCGTAAGATAGTTTGCATACAGCCATCGCGGCAGCACAAACTTCCAGCCGCCAATGCCCACCCAGCCGGAGGATACCGGGTAACACAGCGCAAACAGCACCGCCGACGCGGCAAAGCCCACCGTCGGCGGTATCTTTTGCAGCAGCGGTTCCAGCACGCCGGTCAGCAGCATGGCCGTGCCCAGAAAAGTCAGCACGCCAAAAATCACTCTGCTGTCCGGCATGAATACCAGCGTTACCGCTGTGACCGCTGCGCCGGCAGCAAATATGGTGGCTCCGCGCCGCAGGGTATGGTGCCCAAAAGGCACGCAAAAGCCGGAAAGCAGGATGAACACCCAGCAGATGGACTGCTGCCACAGGTGCCCCGGCGTTTTGGTATACCAGGCCATTTTTACGCCAAACAGAAATGTCAGGTCCCAGCAGGCATGATACAGCATCATGCTTACAAGGTCCAGCCCGCGCAGTTCGTCCAGCAGTGCATAACGCCCCGCCGGGCGTTTGTGTGTGGAGGCTGTTTCCACTTTTCCCATCCCCTTTTTGCAGCTTATCACAGTTTAGTATTATAAAACGTCGCTGCAGCGTCTGTCAACCGAACACTTCTATAGGTTGAACACAGCAAAAAACCGCTGCACAGCGGATAGGCTGTGCAGCGGTGGAACGATGACTGGAAAAACCTTATCAGACTTCGGTGTTGAAGTACCGCTTCAGCAGGCCCTCAAAGCCGCGGCCATGGCGGGCCTCGTCCTTTGCCATCTCGTGGACGGTATCATGGATCGCATCCAGATTCAGGGCCTTTGCCTTCTTGGCCAAATCCATCTTGCCGGCGCAGGCACCGCACTCAGCCTCAGCACGCATCATCAGGTTCTTTTTGGTGCTGTCGGTGACCACCTCACCCAGCAGCTCGGCAAAACGGGATGCATGGTCAGCTTCCTCGTAAGCATAGCGCTTGTAAGCCTCAGCGATCTCGGGGTAGCCCTCACGCTCAGCCACACGAGCCATTGCCAGGTACATGCCAACCTCGCTGCACTCGCCTTCAAAGTTTGCGCGCAGGCCGTCAACGATCTCCTGCGGCACACCCTCAGCCTTGCCAATGCCCACAACGTGCTCGGTGACATAGGTATTGCCGGTCTTTTCTACAAAAGCAGAGGCAGGAGCCTTGCAGACAGGGCACTGAGCCGGGATCTCGCCTTCAGCAATATAACCACAAACGGTGCAAACGTACTTTTTCATAAGAATAACCTCCATCATTCTTTTTACTTTCATTGGAAACAGGGTGCTCGGTGTTGGTACTCACCGGCCCTTCTCATGGCTCTATTATAGCGAATGATTCCTAGTTAGTCAAGAATAATCTTAAGAATAAATCCTATTTATCAAAATCTGGCAGAGGCACTAAAAGCTCCGCCGAAAATTTAGGCGCTTTGCCCTGTCCGGCAAAAACAGCAAAGCCGCCCTGCTCACACAAGACGGCTCTGCTGTGATTTTCTTTTATAGAAGTGTATCAGACCTGCAGGTTGCTGCTGGAAGCGGCTTCGGAGCCGTCGGCAGCATCGAACTCATAGTCGTTGCCGGGCAGGATAGCATTCAGCAGGATGCCGGCAATTGCAGCAACAGCCAGGCCGGACAGGTTGATGGTGACGCCTGCGATGGCAAAGCTGACACCGCCCACCGAGTTGAAGCCCAGTGCGCACACCAGAATGACGGCGGCCACGATCAGGTTGCGGCTGTTGGTGAAGTCTACACGGTTCTCCACCACGTTGCGCACACCGATGGCAGAGATCATGCCGTACAGCACAAAGCTGATACCGCCGATGATGCCGGTGGGGATGGTATTGATGACAGCCTCAAACTTGGGGCTGAAGCTGAGGATGATAGCCAGCACAGCGGCAATGCGGATGACCAGCGGGTCGTAGATCTTGCTCAGGGCCAGCACGCCGGTATTCTCGCCATAGGTGGTGTTGGCCGGGCCGCCCAGCAGGCCGGCCATGGTGGTTGCAAGGCCGTCGCCCAGCAGGGTACGGTTCAGGCCGGGGTCGTTGATATAGTTGTGGCCGACGGTAGCACTGATGGCGGCGATATCGCCCACATGCTCCATCATGGTAGCCAGTGCAATGGGAATGATGGTGAACAGTGCGCTGATGAACTCCGGGCTGCCGTCGATGGCAAACAGGCCCATGGCCTCCTTGTGCAGGGGAATGCCGATCCATGCAGCCTCAGAAATGCGCTGGAAGTCCACCGCGCCGGTCACCAGTGCCACCGCATAGGACACCAGAACGCCAATGAGGATGGGCAGGATCTTGACCATGCCCTTGCCCCAGATATTGCACACGATCACAGTGCCCAGTGCCACAAAGGCCAGCAGCCAGTTGGCCTGGCAGTTGGAGATGGCAGAGGGGGCCAGGATCAGGCCGATGGAGATGATGATGGGGCCGGTGACTACCGGCGGGAAGAATTTCATGATGCGGCGGATGCCGAAGGTGGAGATCAGTACGCTGGCCACCAGATAGACAAGGCCGGAGAACGCAATGGCTGCGCAGGCATAGGGCAGCATCTTGGTGTTGGCCACAGTCAAGTTGCCGTCAGCGTCTGCCAGCATGGGGGCTACGATGGAAAAACCGCCCAGATAGGCAAAGGAAGAACCCAGGAATGCGGGCACCTTCTTTTTGGTGATGAAGTGGAACAGCAATGTGCCCAGACCTGCACACAGCAGCGTGGTGGAAACGCTCAGACCGGTGAGCAGCGGCACCAGCACCGTTGCACCAAACATGGCAAACATGTGCTGCACGCCCAGAATGAACATACGGCCTGCGCCCAGCTGGCGCGCGTCGTAAATGCCTTTGGAGTAATCGATCTTTTCACTCATGAAGTTTTGTACCTCCTTGCATGGCCAGTCCCCAAAAAAAGAGGCACCGCCGTTCTCAAAACGACAATGCCTCTGAAATTTGGGAACAATGATTCCGCCCGGAAATGAAAACGGGAAATGCAGTGCGGCGCAGGCGGTGATTCATATGCAGCATGATGCTCTCCCCTTTCCGTTCAGGCTTTTTCCAAACCGCCGGGCTTGCACCCGGCCCACTGCGCCGGGCCCCGCAAAAGGCCCGCCTGCGCAGTTCTTCCAGATAGTATAGCAGACTTTCGGCCCGTCCGCAACTGTTTTTGGCAATTCTCTTGCATTTCCAGCCCCGAAGTTTTGCGCCGTTCTCTTGCAATCCAGCCCAAAGCGCACTATAATATAACCTACCACTATAATCTGTATAATCAAGAGAGTTATCAGGAGAATTTATGATCTATCTGGATTATTCCGCCAACACTCCGGTGGACGAGGCGGTTTTACAGCGCTTTTGTGAAATAGAGCGCAATTGCCCGGGCAATGCAAACTCCCGGCATCAGGCAGGCGCTGCCGCCAAGGCCGCCATTGACGAAGCCACCCAGAGCATCGCCCGCAGCCTGAACGTACAGCCCGCCGAGATCATCTATACATCCGGTGCCAGCGAGGCCAACAACTTTGCCATCAAGAGCATCGCCCGGCTGGAACGCCACCACGGCAAGCACATCATTTCCACCCCGCTGGAGCATTCCTCTGTCAGCGGCAGCCTGACCGCTCTGCAGGAGCAAGGATACGAGATCGACCTTGTGGATATCAAACAGGATGGCACCGTGGACCTGGACCACCTGAAAGAACTGCTGCGCCCGGACACCATTCTGGTGGCCGTCACCGCCGTGGACAGTGAGCTGGGCGTAGTACAGCCGGTGAGCGAAATTGCGGAAGTTTTAAAGGCATATCCCCATTGTCATTTCCATGTGGATGCCACGCAGGCCGTAGGCAAGCTGCCGGTCAGCTTTGAAGGCATCGATACCATGAGCCTGACCGCCCACAAGTTCTATGGGCTGAACGGCATTGGCGTGCTGGTCAAGCGGCGCGGCCTTGCGCTGGAGCCGCTCATCCATGGCGGCGAGAGCACCACCATCTACCGCAGCGGCACCCCCACCGTGGCCCTGGCCTGCTCGCTGGCATTGGCGCTGGAAAAGGCCGTTGCCGAACTGCCCGCCCGGGTGGAGCACATCCGCGCCCTGAATGCCCGCCTGCGCACGGAGCTTGCCAAATATCCCAAGGTGCGCATCAACAGCCCGGAACATGCCGTGCCGCAGATTTTGAACCTGAGCGTGCAGAATGTGAAAGGCACCGTATTCCAGCGGGAGCTGGATGCCAGGGGCGTATGTGTCTCGGTCAAATCGGCCTGCTCGTCGGACGGTCTGCCCTCCCGAGCGGTGTTTGCCGTAAGCCATGATCGGCGCAATGCCTTGTCCTCATGGCGCATCAGCCTGAGCCACCTGACCACAGAACAGGGAATTGCAAACTTTATGCAGGCATTCGATGCCTGTTACAACGCCCTGACCCAATAAAGAGGAGTATTATGAAGCGAGATTTGGAACCCTATCAGCTGATCGAACGCAGCATCATTAAAAAATACCGCAAGGAGCTCTGGACGCCCTTTATTGTGGCCGTGAAGCGCTACGAGCTGGTGCAGGCCGGCGACCGCATTGCGGTGTGTATTTCCGGCGGCAAGGACTCCATGCTGATGGCAAAACTCATGCAGGAGCTGCAGCGCCACAGCGATGTGCCCTTTGAGCTGGTGTTTCTGGTGATGGACCCCGGCTACAACGAGATCAACCGTCAGAAGATCGAGAGCAACGCAGAGCTTTTGCACATTCCGGTGACCATTTTTGAAAGCAACATTTTTGCCGTGGCCAACAACACCGACAAGAACCCCTGCTACCTCTGCGCCCGGATGCGCCGCGGCCACCTGTACAGCAAGGCCAGGGAGCTGGGTTGCAACAAAATCGCGCTGGGCCACCACTTCAATGATGTGATTGAAACCACCGTCATGAGCATGTTCTACGGCTCCCAGCTGCAGGCCATGCCGCCCAAGCTGCACAGCACCAGCTTTCCCGGCATGACGCTGATCCGCCCGATGTACTGCATCCGGGAGGAGGACATTCTGGCCTGGAAGCGTTACAACGAGCTGGAATTCATCCAGTGCGCCTGCCGCTTTACCGAGAACTGCACCATGTGTGACAATGGCGGCGGCGGTTCCAAGCGGCAGGAGGTCAAGACCCTGCTGCGCCGCTTAAAGCGCGACAACCCCAACATCGAAAACAGCATCTTCCGCAGCATCCATGCCGTGGCGCTGGACACCATGCCGGGCTACAAATCCGAGGGTGTGGAACACAGTTTCCTCGAGCGCTTCAACGCAAAAGAAGCCGAGCTGAACGCGGAAGAATAACCACTTTATAAACAACAAAATCCCCTCTCTGTTATGGCTGTGCCATCCGAGAGGGGATTTTTTGCATTCAGTTTTCCTTTTTAATGCCGAACAGCCTGCGCAGAATGCCGCGCAAAGCTTTGGGGCTGCGGATAACAACTACCTGCATATGCTTCCCGCCTTTCCGTTTACTGCTCCATTCTATGCAGATGCAGGGCAGCATGTTCCGGCGGGTATGGCGGGTTTAATCGGCCACGGTCTCCACCACCACCAGCGCACCGGTGCGGGTGGAGATGGTGATGCAGTCTGACCCTGCGGCGTACTCGTTACTGATGCCCAGCGGATAGGCGGCAGTCAGTTCGGCATTATCCAGCTCGTAGTAGGAGCCGTGCTCACACACGCCCTCTGCCCTGCCCTCCATCGGGAAGGCCGAAAAGAAGAAATACTGTTCCTTCGGGTAGCGGCGGGTCTCGCCGGGCATCACGTAGGTGATGCGGCTGCGCTCGTCCAGCAGCGTGGTGCGCACGCCGCGCCGCTCAAGGCCCAAACCGGTGCACAGGTTTGCGAGGGTATGCTCCACCCGTCTGCCGCCAAGGCCGCCCAGCAGCAGCACCTCATCAAAGCCCTTTTCCGAAGCCAGCTTTGCGGCATACTCGGTGTCGGTGTCGTCCTTGACATGGGGCAGGATGATGATATCATCGTCCTGCTGTTCCGGGCAGGGCGCCGTATCAAAATCACCTACGATAATGTTGGGCTTGCAGCCAAGCGGGGCGCAGTTGCGGTAGCCCGCGTCACAGGCGATGATAAAATCGTCCGGGTGCAGGGCCTTTGCCAGTTCCGGCGAGACCGGGCAGGCAGAAATGATCACACAGCGTGACATGAATCTCTTCCTTATCTTTAAACTTTCGGGCGCTGCCAGTCCTTCACGTCCTTAACTTCCTCGTACATGGCACAATAGCTGTCGTACCGGGTCTGCGAAAGCTTACCCTCCGCCAGTGCGGCACGCACAGCACAGCCTTTCTCGGTGCGGTGGGAACAGCCGGTAAACTGGCACTGGCCCAGATAGGGCCCGAACTCCGGGAAGGCGTGTTCCAGATTTTCCTTTGGGATGAACCCGGCGCGGTTTGCTTCCAGGCTGGCAAAACCCGGCGTATCGGCAATGCGCCCGCCAAAGGCTTCAAAAACGGTCACCTCGCGGGTAGTGTGGCGGCCGCGGCCCAGCTTCTGGCTGATGGCGCTGGTCTCACGCTCCGCTTCCGGCAGCAGATGGTTCAGCAGGGTGGATTTGCCCACGCCGGAGTTGCCGCAGAACGCGCACAGCCGGCCGTTGATCCATTGCTTTACCTCATCCAGCCCTGCACCGGTCTCATAGTCGATGCGGATGAACGGGATGGTAGACTTTTCATAGGCGGAACGCAAAAACTCGGCCTCGGCCAGGTCACCCTTGGTGCACACGATCACCGGCTGCACGCCCTTATCCACCGCAATGGCGGAAAGCTTATCCAGCACCAGTGTGCTGGGGGTGGGCTGAGTGGTGCTGGCCACAAGGAACAGCACGTCCAGGTTTGCCACCGGAGGCCGCACGAACACATTTTTGCGCGGTGCGATCTCGGCAATGACCGAAGCACCGTTTTCGGTCTCCAGCGTCACCTCGTCGCCCGCCACCGGCGTGATCTTCTGCTTGCGGAAAATGCCGCGGGGCTTACACTCCACAACGCCTTCCGGCGTTTTTACATAGTAAAAGCCGCCGATGCCTTTTGTGATATATCCTTTCATGCTTTCCTCCGTCAACCCAGCAGCGAAGACCACCAGTCGGAAAGCGGGGTCTGCGAAGGTTCTTCTGTCGTGCTCTGGTCGCCCGTCTCAGCGCTGGACGAAGAGGAAGAACCGCCGCCAAACAGGCCGCTCCACCAGTCGCCGCCGGTGCTGCCGCTCTCGCTGGGTGCTTCCGGTTCCGGTGCAGGCTCCGGCCCTGCGCTGACCACGATGTTCACGCGGCTGTTCAGCTTTGCCGTGGAACCTGCCGCCGGGTTCTGACTGATGACCGTGCCAACAGGCTGGTCACTGTACTGCTCGGACTGGCTGCCCAGGCCCAGGCGGTTCTGCACCAGCAGGGTGCGGGCATCATCCGCGCTCATACCGATGAGCGAGGGCACCTTGGTGGTGGTTGCCACCTGCGGGCGGCTGATATACACCACCACCGTGCTGCCTGCAGCCACCTGGCTGCCCGCCGCCGGGTCGGTGCGGATGACGGCGCCGGAGGCCACCGAAGGCTCCACCGCCTGCGTTACCAGCACCGAAACGCCCAGCTCCTTGAGCTGCTGCTCGGCGTCGGCCTGCACGTAATTGGTCAGATCCGGCACCGTGACATACTGGGTGCCAAGGCTAACGGTGAGGGTCACATTCTGGCCCTCGCGCACCGTGCGGCCGGACACTGGCGACTGCTTATAGATATATCCGGCAGCATAGTTGCTGTTGTACTCCTGCTCCCAGGTCACGGCGATCTGGCCGGAGACCACCTGTTCCGTGGCCGCGGCCTCGTCCTGGGTCATGCCGATATAATCGCCAAGGGTGATATCGGCCTTGTTGTTCATCAGGTTGGAGGAATCGTTCAGGATCATCCAGCACAGTGCAAGGCAGGCCAGTGCAAATGCAATGGTGATGCCGAACAGCGCCGGCAGAAAGATCGTGCGGCGCTTTTTCCTGCGGGGAGCCTTCTTGCTGCGGGGCGCGGGCTGCTCCGCGGTCGTTTTGCGGTTTGCACGGTTCTGGTTCATGGTACGTTTCACCACCTTTTCGGGTGCATCTTCTGTAATATACTTGTACTCGAACATCACGGAGGGGTTCTGCACGTAGGTATCCAGTGCATCCAGCATTTCACGCGCAGATGCATAGCGGTTCTGCGGCAGCTTTGCCATGGCCTTTTCGGTGATCTCCACCAGTGCGTTCGGCACCTCCGGCGCGATCTCATGCAGTGACCTGGGCTTATCGGAGATCTGCTTGATGGCAACTTCCACCATATCGTCGGCGTCAAAAGGCAGATGCCCGCTGAGCATTTCATACATCATCACGCCCACCGAGTAGATGTCGCTGGTGCAGTCGGTCTCGTCACCTTTGGCCTGCTCCGGGCTGATATAGTGCACACTGCCCATGGCCTTGCCGCTGAGCAGCTGGTTCTCGGCCCGGGAGATGCGCGCGATGCCAAAATCCATCATACGCAGCTGGCCATTGTCCAGCAGCATGATGTTCTGGGGCTTGATGTCCCGGTGCACCACACCGTTGGCGTGGGCATGTTCCAGTGCCTTCAAGATCTGAGAAATGAAATGCACCGTTTCCCGGCTGGTCAGGCGGCCGCCGCGCTCGTTGAGATACTCGCGCAGGGTCATGCCGTCCACATATTCCATTACGATATACTGCAGGTCGTCGTTCACCGAAACGTCGTACACTTTTACGATGTTGGGGTGATTCAGCAGCGAGATGGCCTTGGATTCGTTTTTAAAGCGGCGCACAAGGTCCGGGTCGTGCATATATTCCTGCCGCAGCACCTTGACGGCCACCACCGTACCGGCGGGCACCGGGCCGTTGTGGCCCAGCATGACCGCCTTGTAGACATTGGCCATGCCGCCGGAGCCGATCAGCTCCTTTACTTCGTACAGTCCGTCCAGCTTTTTGCCGATCAGATTGTCCATCAGCGCACCTCCTCCACCCGCAGCAGCAGCGCGGTGATGTTATCCGGGCCTCCATTTTCGTTGGCAGTGCGGATCAGCTGATCCGGCAGGTCATAAAAGGCTCCGGTGTGCAACAGCTGTTCCAGCTGGTCTTTGGGCACTGCATTGGTCAGTCCGTCCGAACACAGCAGCAAAAGATCACCCGGCTGCAGATCTGCGGCGGTGAACTCCGGCTCCAGCCGGTAGTCCACGCCCAGTGCTTTGGTGATGATGTTTTTCTGCGGGTGATGCTCGGCTTCTTCCACGGTAATGGTGCCGCAGTCCACCAGTTCCTGCACATAGGAGTGATCGTGGGTGAGCTGGGTCAGTGCACCTTTGCGGTACAGGTACGCACGGGAATCACCTGCATGGCACAGAAACACTCTGCCGCCGCGCACCAGTGCGCACACAGCAGTGGTGCCCATGCCCGCCAGTGATTCTTCCCGCATGGCTTTCTGGAATACGAAGCGGTTGGCGCTGAGCAGGGTCTTTTTCAGGAAGGTCTCTTCCTCGCCGGGCAGGCACTTGGAAGCATACTGTTCCTGAAAGCAGCGCTCAATGATATTGCACGCACTCTGGCTGGCTTCCCTGCCGCCGCGTGCACCGCCCATGCCGTCGCACACCAGCAGCCAGGCAGCATCGCCGGGCAGTTCTCCTGCTCGATAATCATCCTGATTATCCTGCCGGACCCTGCCGACATCCGTTTTTCCTGCAAGTTTCATAGGATTCTCCCTTTATATTACGCTTTCCCGTTCATTTCGTCGCGGCGCAGCTGGCCGCAGGCGGCACTGATCTCACTGCCAAGGCGGCGGCGCACCGTAGCGTTGACGCCAAGGCTTTCCAGTTTCTGCTGGAAGCGGCGCACATTGGCGGCATCGGTGGCCGAATAAGGGCTGCCATCCACCGGATTGATGGGGATGAGGTTGACATGCGCGCCCATGCCCCGGATGAGGTTTGCCAGTTGTTTTGCGCAGGCGTCCGAATCGTTAACGCCGCGCACCATGGAGTATTCAAAGCTCACACGGCGGCCGGTGGTATCCTGATAGCGGCGCACAGCCTGCATCAGCACTTCCACAGGGTAGGCATCGTTCACCGGCATCATGCCGCTGCGGATCTCGTTGTTGGGTGCGTGCAGCGACACCGAAAGGGTGAGCTGCAGCTTTTTCTCGGCCAGCAGGTCGATCTTGGGCACAAGGCCGCAGGTGGAAAGGCTGATGTTGCGCATCCCGATGTTGACCCCCTCCGGCGAGGTGATGTTTTCCAGAAACTTCATCACCTCATCAAAGTTATCCAGCGGTTCACCGATGCCCATGAGCACGATGTGGGAAATGCGCTCGCCAATGTCCTTCTGCGCAGTGTAGATCTCGGAGCAGATCTCGCCCGCTTCCAGGTTGCGCACCCGGCCCGCCTGGGTGGATGCGCAGAAGCGGCAGCCCATGCGGCAGCCCACCTGCGTGGACACGCACACGGTGTTGCCGTAGTGGTAGCGCATGACAACAGTCTCAATGCAGTTGCCGTCGGCCATGCGCAGCAGATATTTTACAGTGCCGTCTTTTGCTTCCTGCCTGCGCTCAATTTTGGGCGCAGCGATGTAGAAGCTTTCTTCCAGTTTCGCCAGCAGGGTCTTGGGCTGGTCGGTCATGGCAGAAAACTCGGTGACCAGCTTCTGGTGCACCCAGTGGAAGATCTGCTTTGCCCGGAAGCCCGGCTGGCCCATCGCTTTCAGCTCTGCGGTCAGCTCTGCCAGTGTCAGGGAAGAAATACAGCGTTTTTGTTCCATTGTGTTCTCCTATTGGTTTCTACGAATGAGCTGCCTGTTTCATTGCAGCTTTTGCCCGTTTTTCTGCATGGCACAGAGGAAAAAGCCATCCATGCCGGTGCGGGTGGGCACCGAAAGGGTGCCGTGCTCCCCTGCCGTCATACCGGCAGGCAGCTTCACAGCGGGCTCCGCCACAGAAAACTCCGGGTGGCGGGCCAGAAAAGCCGCGATCTGCTGCTGGTTTTCTGCCGGGTCGATGGTGCAGGTGGAGTACACCAGCCTGCCGCCCGGCTTCAGCAGCTGTGCCGCCGTATCGAGGATGGCCGACTGGGTGGCCAATAATTCAGCTTCGCGGGCAGGGTCCAGTTTTTTGTAGCGCAGATCCGGCTTTTTTGCCAGAATTCCCAGACCATTGCAGGGCACGTCTGCCAGAATGCGGTCTGCCTGCGGCAGGGCCGGGTTCACCTCGGTGGCGTCGCTGCACAAGGCTTCCACATTGGCAAGGCCCATGCGCTGCACCGCCGTGCGGATGAGGCCCACGCGGTTCTCGGCAGCATCACAGCTGTAAATTTTACCGGTGTTCTGCATCTGCTCGGCCAGCAGGATGGTCTTGCCGCCGGGGGCTGCACACAGGTCAAGCACCGTCTCGCCGGGCTGTGCTTCCACGCAAAGCGCTGCCAGCTGGCTGGCCTGCCCTTCCACGTGGAAATATCCCTGCCGGAACAACTCGTTTTCCGCCGGGCTGCCCTCGAACCGGGCCAGCACGCTGCCGGGCACGACACCGGGCTTTGCTTCTTTTGCGCCGGAAGCCAGCAGCTTTGTGCAGAGTTCTTCTACACTGGCTTTGAGCGGGTTTGCCCGCAGGCTGGTCATGCCGCCGTCAGCTTTGTAGGTGAGGATATCCAGCGCTTCGTCCGGGTAGTTCTTGTGCAGAAACTCGGCCACATCCCACCCGGCAGAGCCCAGCACCATGAGCCGCTCTACTTCATCCTTAAAAACAGCCGTGCTCAGGTCATAGCTGCACGCCTTGCGCAGCACCGCATTGACAAGGCCGGACGCGCTGGATTTTTTGAATGCGCGGGTCAGTTTGACGGCTTCGTTCACCGCCGCCGACACCGGCACCTGCATATAACGGGCCTGGGCCAATGCGGCGCGCAGGATCTCACGCACCGGTGCATCCAGCTTGGCAAGGCCTTTGGGCAAAAACTGACACAGGATGTAATCCAGCGTGCCCTGATGTTCCAGCACCGTGTAGAAAATGGCGCTGGCAAACGCTTTATCGCGGCCCTCCAGCTGCTGACGCCTGAGTTCGGCATCCAGAACCAGGTTGGAAAAGCCATCCTGTTCCTGCCGCACCAGCGCCGCCACTGCCGCCGCGCGGGCGTTCGCCGCCATCAGAGGGTATCCCCCGTCTTGAGCCGCTGACCGGCCGCAAAGGCAGTGCCGTCCATGGGCTTTTTGCCCTCAGGCACCACGTTCAGCAGCTGGATGGCACCTTCTCCGCAAGCCACGGTGAGCGGCTTTGTGGCCAATACGGTGCCGGGGGCTTCGCCGTGAGCTTCCACGGCACGGCACTCCATCACCTTGAGCTTTTTGCCGCCGGAGGTGACGAACCAGGCACCGGGCCACGGGTTCATGCCGCGCACCCAGTTGTGGATGTGGGCAGCAGACTCGGTGAGTTTGAACTCTGCCATCTCCTTATTGAGCATGGGGGCAAGGCAGGCGTCCTCGTGATCCTGCGGCTGAGGCTTGAGCGTCCCGGCTGCAATGGCGGGCACTACCTCGCACAGCACGCGGGCACCCACGGCAGTGACGCGGTCAAACAGCTCGCCGCTGGTCTCTTCGGGGTCAATGGCGATCTTTTCGCAGCAGAGCACATCGCCGGTGTCAAGGCCCTCGTCCATCTGCATGATGGAAACACCGGTCTCAGCGTCGCCGTTCAGCACGGCCCACTGCACCGGGGCACTGCCGCGATACTTGGGCAGCAGCGAAACATGCAGGTTGATGCAGCCGTACTTCGGTGCTTCCAGCACGGATTTGGGCAGGATGCAGCCGTAGGCCACCACCACGATCAGTTCCGGGGCCAGTGTGCGGATGTTTTCGTCCTCGCTGCCGTCCCGCAGGGTGCGGGGCTGGAACACCGGCGTGCCGTGCTCCAAAGCCACTTCCTTCACCGGCGGTGCGGTGAGCACCTGCTTGCGGCCAACGGGCTTATCCCGCCGGGTGTACACCGCGCAGATCTCATGCCCAGCGGCATACAGAGCTTTCAGGCACTCGGCAGCAATGTCCGGTGTGCCCATGAACAGAATGCGCATCAGTTGTTTCCTTTCGCTTCGCGGGCAGCCTTTTTGCCCTCTTCGGTGTCCTCATAGAAGCACTCGCTGGACTGCATGATGGTAATGCCGTCCAGGTGATCGTTCTCGTGCTGGATGCAGCGGGCCAGCAGGTCCTCCGCTTCCAGCTCGAACCACTCACCGTGGCGATCCTGTGCGCGCACCTTAACGGCCACAGGGCGGGTCACTGCGCCGTTGTGGCCCGGGAAGGACAGGCAGCCCTCATAGGCGGTTTCCTCTTCCTCGGACACAGCCAGAATTTCCGGGTTGATGAAGTCGATGAACTTATACTCGTAATCTTCGGGGATCTCTTCGGGTGCATCGGTGGTGTCCCACACCACGAACAGGCGGCGCAGCATGCCCACCTGCGGGCCGGCCAGACCCACACCGTCAGCGGCGATCATGGTCTCGTGCATATCGTCCAGCAGAGTGGCCAGACGGTCATCAAAGGTAGTAACGGGGCGGCAGACCTTGTTCAGGATGGGGTCGCCTTCTTTTACAATGTTACGGATTGCCATTTATGGTACCTCCAAATCAGATGTCACCGTCCGAGTGCATGTCCACCGCAACGGTGGCCTTGGACGGAAGTTTTTCCTGTTCATATAATTCCAACGTGCTGCGCACGAGGTCGCGGAAGCGGCGGTCGTTGCGGCACTTGATGGTAAGTTTATAGCGGTAGGTGTCGTTGATTTTTTCAATGCTGCCGGGCGTGGGGCCAAGCACACGCAGGGGCAGGTCCGGCTGCAGCTTTGCCCGCTGGCCCAAAAGGGCCGCAAAGCGTGCCGCTGCCCGTGCCACCTCGATCTCCTTCGGCCCCGCAAAGCCGATGACGCACAGCCCGCAGAAGGGTGGGTACAGGCCCAGTTTGCGGTAGGCGATCTCCTGCTCAAAAAAGGCGTCGTAATCCTGCGCGGCGGCAAGGTTCAGCACCGGGTTATCGGGGTCGGTGGTCTGGATGATGGCAAAGCCCGGGTCTTTGGCCCGTCCGCTGCGGCCCACCACCTGGGTGATGAGGCTGAACACGTTCTCGTAGGCACGGAAGCCTTGGGCAAACAGCAGCGAGTCGATGCCCAGCACGCCCACCAGGGTCACATCCTCAAAATCGAGGCCCTTGGCCACCATCTGGGTGCCCACCATGATGTCGTATTCGTGGTTTGCGAACTTTGCCAGCAGCTTTTCGTGGGCATCCTTGGCGGCGGTGGAATCCTGATCCATCCGCAGCACCCGCGCATCCGGGAAGAGCTTTGCCAGTTCTTCCTCGGCTTTCTGGGTGCCAAAGCCCCTGTACTGCAGTTTTCCGCCGCAGGTGGGGCAGACGGTGGGCGGGTCCATCTGGCTGCCGCAATAGTGGCACAATACTTTATGCGCGGACTTATGATAAACCATGGGTACACTGCACTTTGTGCACTTGAGCACCTCGCGGCAATCCTCGCACTGGGCCATGGTCTGGTAGCCGCGGCGGTTCAAAAGCAGGATGGTCTGCTTGCCTGCATCCAGATTGCGGCGGATGGCATCTTCCATTGCAAGGCTGATCTCCCGGGGGTTGCCCGACGCCAGTTCAGCCCGCATATCCACGATCTGCACCTTGGGCAGCGGGTTGCCGCCGTAGCGCTGGGTGAGCCGCACCAGCTGGGTGCGGCCATGCTGGGCCGCGTAAAAGCTCTCTGTGCTGGGGGTGGCGCTGGCCAGCAGAAGCAATGCACCGTTCTCTGCCGCACGCTGCCGGGCCATCTCGTGGGCGGAATAGCGCGGTGCGGACTCGGAACGATAGGTGTGCTCCTGCTCCTCATCAATGATGATAAGGCCGATATTTTCCAGTGGAGAGAAGATGGCGCTGCGGGTACCCACCACGATGTCCGCGCCACCGTCCTGGATCATCTGCCACTGCAGCAGACGCTCGGTGTGGTTGAGGGCCGAGTGCTGCACCGCCACCCTGCGGCCAAATTGGCTCTTGAGCCGCAGGATCATCTGCGGGGTCAGGCTGATCTCCGGCACCAGCACCAGCGCCCTGCGGCCCAGTTCCAGGCACCGGGCAATGAGCTTTAAGAACACCAGCGTTTTGCCGCTGCCGGTGACGCCGTACAGCAGTGCCGAATGCGGCGCATCGTCCTCCAGCTTCGGCAGAAGGGCGTCGTAAGCGGCCTGCTGTTCCGCCGTCAGGTCGATGGGTTCATTTTTGAGCGGGATGGACGAATACAGGTCGATGGACTTGTTCACCTTGCTGCACTCCAGCACGCCTTTGGTGCAGAGATTATCCAGCACGGCGCGGGTGATGCCCTTTTCTTCCAGTTCGTTCAGGGTACGCGGCCCGCCGCCCAGCAGTGCCACTGCCGCCAGCTGCTTTGCCGTGGGCTTCGGCTTCTGCGGCAGGGTGCCCACAAGGCGGTATGAGTTCTCGGTGTGGCGGGTAAGCTGCTTTTGCAGCACCGGCGTTACACCGTCCGCTGCCATAGCAGGCTTATACTGGGCCCCATACGGAATGACCGCCTTGACCGCTTCGTAATAGGTGCAGAAGGTGCGCTCTTTTAAAAAATGCACCAACCGCAGCAGTTCCGGCGTCAGGCAGGCCGAAGCCGGGGCCACATCAAAAATAAATTTCAGCTTTGCGCTTTCCGGCTCGGCGTCGCAGGCCAGCACCACGCCCATGCGGGCACGGCTGCCGCGGCCAAAGGGCACCAGCACCATACTGCCAAGTTTGACGGTATCCTGCTGGTCCGGCATGACGGCATAGGTGTAAAGTTTATCAAAATGGAAGGTCGCATTGCTGACGGCAACGCCTACCGTTTTGGGCATTCGTCCAGCTCCTTCAAAATGTTATTCTGCAGCACCGACGCGCTGGCAGATGACCTGATACAGCTCGGCGGCACAGGTGTCCACCTCATTGTTGACCAGTTTCAGCGTGAACTTGTCCTGCTGGGCCAGCTCCTGCTGGGCAGTGGCAAGACGCTCCTGAATGCTTTCCTCGGTCTCGGTGCCGCGGCCGCGCAGGCGGCGTTCCAGCTCTTCCACCGACGGCGGCAGCAGGAACACGGTGGTAGCACCCGGGAACATGCGGCGGATATTCGCTGCACCGTGCACATCGATCACCAGCACCACCACCTTCTGGGCGGCAAGGCGCTTATCCACCTCTTCGCGCAGGGTTCCGTAATAGTTGCCGTTGTAGAAGTTGTGCTCCACTACCTGATCGTTCTCGATCAGCTGCTGAAACTGCTCTTTGGTGCGGTAGTAGTAATCCACGCCCTCCTGCTCACCGGGACGCGGTGCGCGGGTGGTGGCGGAAACGGTCTTTTCGATCTCCGGGTGTGCTTCGCGCAGTGCCTTGACCACGCTGTCCTTGCCGGTGCCTGCTGCGCCGGAGACTACAAACAGATATTTATCATTCGCCATGGGTCTGTTCCTCCTCTGCTGCCGTTCTGCTCTCCTGCCCCGCTGCACGGTTGGCCACCGTTTCCGGCTGAAGCGCCGAGAGCACCACATGATCGGAGTCCATGATGAGCACCGCGCGGGTGCTTCGGCCATAGGATGCATCGATCAGCATCCCCCGCTCCCGCGCCTCTTTGACAAGGCGCTTGACCGGGGCGGAGTCCGGGCTGACCACAGCTACCACACGGCCCGCACTGACCATGTTGCCAAAGCCAATGTTGATGAGCTTCATAAACCCCTCCAAAAAATCACTGTATTATTCCAGATTCTGGATCTGCTCACGGATCTTTTCGATCTCCGCCTTCATATCCACCACGATGCGGGTGATATCCAGATCCTGGCACTTGGAGCCGATGGTATTGGTCTCACGGTTCAGCTCCTGCGTGAGGAAGTCCAGTTTGCGGCCCACCGGCTCGTTCAGGCTGAGGATATCACGGTACTGGGCAATGTGGCTGCGCAGGCGCACGGTCTCTTCGTCCACAGCGGTCTTATCGCCAAAGATGGCGGCTTCGGTCAGCACGCGGGCATCATCGATGTCGCGGTCCTCCAGAATGACCTTGAGTTTCTCGTACAGACGTTTGGTGTAGGCTTCCACCCGGCCTGCGCTGAGTGTTTCCACCTTGCCAACACATTCTTCGAGGAAGTTCAGGCGGTTTTCCACGTCCGCCTTCATCTTGGCACCCTCGGCAGCGCGCATTTCCACAAAGCGATCCAGCGCCTGCGCGGTAACGGCAGACACATCTTCCCACAGCTGTTCCTCGTCCACATCGGCGTGGCGGGTGGCCAGCACATCCGGGAAGCGGGTGAGCACACCGGCAGAAATATCGTTTTTGACGCCCAGCTGCTCGGAAATATCCCGCATGGCCTGCTGATAGCTGCGGGCCAGCTCCATGTTGACGGCAACGACGGTATCGGCTGCATCCACATTCTGGATGGTCATGCTCAGCTCCACCTTGCCGCGGGTGATGCGCTCGTTGAGCTGTTTTTTCAGGCGGCTGTCCAGATAGCTGCAGGTGCGCGGGATGCGCGAAGAATACTCAAAGTAGCGGGAATTTACGCTGCGCAGTTCCACCGTGATCTCGCGGCCGTTGCGCACAGCAGTCCCCCGGCCGAAGCCGGTCATGCTTAAAATCATAACGCTCTCCTGTTCTCTCTTTTTCAGTGTTTCGGCTTACAGGTTTCGGTATACGTATCCGCCTTTGGGTGCACAAGCCCATGTTACGATACATATAGTTTCATTTTACTATTCTTCGGCCCAAAATTCAAGGTGCACTGTTGTGTGCCGCAGCCTAAAACGCGTGCAATATACGGTATCAAGCAAAAAAGCTCTGATACAAAATCTTCCGATCCTGTATCAGAGCCGTGGTCAATTGGTTTTATATACGCAGGTAACGCTGTTCTCCAGCAGGTCTGCATTCAGCAGGGCCTGCTCCACCCAGTGGATATTATCCGCAATGGTATCGCGGGAGACTTCGTATTCTTTTGCAACGCTTTCCATGCTGCGGTACTCGCGGCGGTAGATCAGCGTCAGGATCAGTTTATCCACCATGGTGATCTTGGTGAAGCGCGGCTTACGCTTGTGCTCTTTCTGGTATGTTTCCTCCAGTGCTGCCAGCATCTGCTCGAACTCCCGCTTCGTAACGCCAAGTGTAAGCTCATAATCCCGCTCTTCAAATTCCGCAAGACGCTGGGCAGTAACGCTTCTCATGCTTTCTTACTCCATCTCTCTGTTTTTTGAGGGGCCCCAATTGTCCCCACTGTAATTTTATTATAAAAGGTGCATCCGGGCAAGTCAATGCATCCATGTTCACTTTCCGGCAGATTTGGCGTGAATTGCCACTTTTTGTGCGTGAATATCGGCAATAAAGCACAAAAAGAGCTTCCCGCCCTTGGATGCAGGAAGCTCTTGAATGCAGTTATACAGCTCAGACAGGATGGGACTGGTTGGTGTAATCCACGTGGTCGCCATCGACGCCCTGCTTTTTAGCATTGCGCTTGTCGAAGAACTTGGGTGCCACCTGCGGGAACATTGCGTAGGTCAGCACGTCCTCTTCCTGGGTTGCCCACTTGGCAGCCTCCGCCTTCAGCTTGTCCATCTCAGGAGCCAGCGTGTCGGCAAAGCGGCAGGTGATGGGCTGCTCGTCGCCCAGGATCTTTTTGGTGAACTCGGGGCTGATGGGAGCAGGAGTCTTGCCGTAATCGCCATGGACCAGGCCCTTGAACTCCTTAGTGACCATCTTGTAGCGCTCGCCCATGATGACGTTGAACACAGCCTGAGTGCCAACGATCTGGCTGGTGGGGGTGACCAGCGGCGGGTAGCCTGCATCCTCGCGGACGCGGGGGATCTCGGCCAGCACTTCGTCCAGCTTATCTTCCTTGCCGGCGTCCTTCAGCTGCTTGAGCATGTTGGAGAACATGCCGCCCGGCACCTGATACAGCAGGGTGTTTGCATCGACACCCAGGCTCTTGGGGCTGATCTGGCCGTTGGCAATGTACTTCTCGCGCAGCTTTGCAAAGTATGCGCGCACGACATTCAGCTGCTTGAGGTCCAGACCGGTGTCATAATCGGTGCCCTGCAGGGCAGCGACCAGGCTCTCGGTGGGCATGTGGCTGGTGCCTAGGCTCAGGGGGCTCATGGCGGTATCGACGATGTCGGCACCGGCCTCAATGCCCTTCAGGATGGACATGGAAGCCAGACCTGCGGTGTAGTGGCTGTGGATGTCAACAGGGATGCTGACGGTCTCCTTCAGCTTCTTGACCAGGTCGTAGCAGGTGTACGGAGTGAGCAGACCAGCCATATCCTTGATGCAGATGGAGTTTGCGCCCATCTCTTCCAGGGTCTTGGCGTAGTTTGCAAAATACTCGTTGTTGTGCACCGGGCTCAGGGTGTAGCTGATGCAGCCCTGCACATGAGCGCCTTCCTTGTTGGCTGCCTTGATAGCAGTCTGCAGGTTGCGCGGGTCATTCAGAGCGTCGAAGATGCGGATGACATCAATGCCGTTTGCAACAGACTTCTGTACAAAATACTCAACAGCGTCGTCTGCGTAGGGGCGGTAGCCCAGCATGTTCTGGCCGCGGAACAGCATCTGCAGCTTCTGGTGGGGCAGCTCCTTGCGCAGGATGCGCAGACGATCCCAGGGATCTTCGTCCAGGAAGCGGATGCAGCTGTCAAACGTAGCGCCGCCCCAGCACTCCACGGAGAAGTAGTTGATCTTATCCATTTCCGGCAGGATGGGACGCATCTCATCCATGGTCATGCGGGTGGCCAGCAGAGACTGGTGGGCATCGCGCAGTACGACCTCAGTAACCTTGATCGGCTTTTTGGCCATGATTGTCACCTCTCCCTTAGTTCATGGAAACCAGAACGTCACCGGAGTTGACGGTATCGCCCTTGTTCACGTTGATGGAAGCCACAGTGCCGTCCTGCGGAGCAACGATCTCGTTCTCCATCTTCATAGCCTCCAGGATCACCAGCACATCGCCAGCCTTCACGGATGCACCGGCGCTGACCTTGACATCCAGAATGTTGCCGGGCATGGGAGCCTTGACGGCAACGGCACCGGCAGCGCCTGCAGCAGCCTTAGGAGCAGCAGCGGGAGCCGGAGCAGCCTTAGGGGCAGCAGGGGCTGCAGCAGCAACAGGAGCAGCACCAGCGGCAGTCTCCTCCACGGAGACGCTGTAAGCAACGCCATTGACGGTAATATTGTAGTACTTCATGGAAGGATCCTCCAAATCAAAATCGTATCGAAATG
Organism: Faecalibacterium sp.; assembly: GCA_050873025.1. Lineage (GTDB taxonomy): Bacteria > Bacillota > Clostridia > Oscillospirales > Ruminococcaceae > Faecalibacterium. The sequence continues at coordinate 193,438 of JBNMHZ010000002.1, forward strand.
TTTATACAGACGATTACAGAGCCATGTTGCCGTGCTTCTTGGGCAGGCGGGCAGCACGCTTGGTGCTCAGCAGCTCCAGTGCAGCAACCACGCTTGCACGGACATTTGCTGCATCACAGGTCAGGTCAGCAGCGCCGCAGGCAACTGCATTTGCTGCGCTGCACACCTCAGCGGTGTAAGCAGCAGCCTTTGCGTTGGTGGCAGCAATGATGTTGTCGGAAGCGTCGATCTCATCCTTGTACAGGACACTGACAGCGGCGCTGGGTTCCAGTGCACTGACGGTGCAGCCAGCCACAGCAATGCGCAGATCGGCAGCAGCCAGAGCGGTGTACACAGGGCCCACAGCCTTACCGGCCAGCACAGCCACCTTTGCGGTGGTAGCGTCGGCGTAGGTAGCAGCCAGACGGGCAGCTTCGCGGATACCGCCGGCAATGTCATCGCTGGCGCTGGGCACAAAGCCCTCGGTGTCCACAATGGTGATCACCGGCACGCTGAAGGCGTCGCACAGACGCACAAAGCGGGATGCCTTGGCCACACAGTTGTGGCACAGGGTCTTGCCGGTTGCCACAACGCCCACGGCGTTGCCGCCCACAGTAGCAAATGCGGTGTAAACCGACTTGCCGAAGCCTGCGTACAGCTCCACAGCGCTGTCCTTATCGACCACAGCGGCAGCAGCCTTTGCGGGTTCTGCGCCTGCAGCCAGAGCAGCGGTAGGCTGCTCAAACTCAAAGATCGCCGGGCCGGTGAGGTTATTTGCCGGCAGCAGGCCCACGATGTGAGCAGCCTTCTCGGCAGCTTCCTCAGCGGTGGGTGCCACGATGGCAGCCACACCAGCCTTTGCAGCAGCGGCTGCGGTACCGGCATCGGCCACCTTGTCGCCCTTGGCGGCGGAAGTGAACGGAGCGGTGAAGAACAGCTCTGCGCCCTCTGCCATAATGCAGACATCTGCGTTGGCAGCGCTCAGTGCGCTGGTGCCGCCGCAGACGCCCAGAACAACGGCCACCTGCGGGATCACGCCGGAAACCTTTGCGATCTGAGCATTCAGCTTTGTACTGGCAGTGAGCACGTCCAAGCCCTCAGCCAGCTTTGCACCGACCGAGTTGTAGAAAGTGACGACCGGGCAGCCCGTCTGAGCTGCCATTTCCAGAACCTTGATGTTCTTTTCAACGTCCTTTACGGTAACAGCCTCGCCATTCTGGTAAACAGCGTAAGCCTGCTGACCTGCCGCATAGCCGCAGGCAGCGCTCACTGCACCATCAGCAAACAGTGCAGTGTATTCCCCGTCATCGAAAAACTTGGCGAGGATTTCTCCCTTATTGATCTTTGAAGCCATGGTAAGACCTCCTGGTTGTCTGTGTGAGCTTTCAAAATTGGTTTTATTATACTGAATTTTCCATAAAAATGCAAGAGATTCTATAAAAGTCCATATGAATCAACATCTGTCGCGTACCGTTCCACAAATTTTTAACGATTCATCGTCTCCGCTTTTTCTGTGTTGGTGTTTCTCTGCCTGCAGCCGCTTTGCGCTGTCAAATTTTATCCTGCATTTTTGTTTAATCTGCCCCGCTTCCCTGCATTTTATTTTGCGGCCGGTTATGTTACACTATATTTACATTCCACTCGGTTCCATGCCCGGACGCTTTTGCCGGACCGCGGCGAAAAAGTTATTCCTTATTTATAGTGTCTGCCGCCTGCATCCCAGCCAAAATTTTCACGTCCAGCCCGCCGGGAGCTCCGCGCGGGCTGTTTTGTGAGGTATGAAAAGAAGGCCGTTTAAAATTGAAAGATCTATCCTCTGCACTTCGCACCGCAAATCGGAAATACCGTTCGTTCCAGCGTTCCGCAGATTCGTTGCTGCACCGCGCCGAGATACCCCTGCTGATCTCTGTTGTTCTGTACAAGCTTGCTTCCAACCTGCTTTTTATCCCCTTGATCCAGAAAGTCTGGTCGCTGACACTGCGGCTTGCCCCCATGCACTACCTGAGCAACAGCAGTGCCTCGGACATCTTTGCTTCCCCCGCCATTGTCGGATGCATTGCGCTCATTGCGATCCTGACGGCGTTCTGGGCGCTCTATGAGTTCTCTGTCCTTCTGCATGGACTGGATCTTGCGCGCCGGGACGAACCGATCCGCCTTCCTGCCCTGCTGCGCACTTCCCTGTTGGACATCCGTCACGTTTTTCTCCCGCAAAACTGGCTCATTCTGCCGTATTGCATTGTTCTGGTTCCCTTTACCAATTTCTTTCTCGCATCCAACTATATCACGCAGCTTGCCGTGCCAGAATATATCCTGGGCCTGATCCGTGCCAACAGGCAGTATCACCCGCTCTATTTTGCAGCCTGTGCTGCGGCCCTGCTGCTTTGCATCGGCTGGGTGCTGGTGCTCCCGTTGTTCGTGCTGGAACGCAAAAGCCTGTGGCAGTCCGCCAAAGAAAGCATTTCTTTTGTAAAAAGCCGCCTTTTAAAGCTGCTTTTTCTGTTCGTACGCTGGAACATTTCTGCCGTGATCCATACGGTACTCCCCGCAGCAGCGGTCGCCGCCCTATTGTACGGCGTTACCATCGGCATCGGGATGCAGAGCACGCAGGCCATGTTCGCCCTGTCCCGCGCCGCACTGACCATTGAGTTTCCTTTCTTTCAGTTTCTGATCGACTGCGGCATTACGCTGGCACAGTGCACCATCCTCGCACTGCTGTATTACCACCAGAAGGAAGATGCAGCATTTGAAACGGAGCTGCCCGCAAACGGCAAATGTTACCATTCCAACGGCAGACTCCTCCGGACTGCCGCCATTGCAGGTGCTACCCTGCTTACTTTCGTGCTCGCCGCCTGTTACTTCGTTCTGCCAGAGGACGACGAACTGCGTTCCATGCTGGGCGGTGCCGCCCCTATCATCACCGCGCATCGTGGTTTCTCTGCTGCCGCACCGGAAAACACCCTGCCCGCTTTTCAGCTGGCCATCGATCAAGGCTGCGAGCGGGCCGAACTTGATGTACAGATGACAAAGGACGGCGTCGTCATGGTCACTCACGATGCCAATCTGCGCCGCTGTACAGGCCGGAACCAAAATATTTACGATATGACCTACGAAGAGGTGCGCAAGCTGGACGCCGGCCGCTGGTTCGGGCAAAAATATGCCGGTACCAAAGTGCCTACTCTGGAAGAAGTCCTGCGCCTGTGCAAAGATAAGATCCAGCTCAATATTGAGATCAAACCGAATGCTTCCACTCCTGAACTGGAAGCCGAAACCATTCGGATCATACATGAGAACGACTTTGAAAACGACTGCGTCATCACCTCCCAAAGCTACGAAACGCTTTGCAAGGTGAAAGAGCTTGCGCCGGAGATCCCCACCGGTTATATCCTAGCCCTGGGCGTTGGCAGTTACTACGACCTGCCCGCTGCAGACTTTTTCAGTGTGGAATCCACCTTTATCACCTCCGGCATGGTGCAGCAGGTCCATCTGCGCGGCAAAACCGTTTCCGCCTGGACCGTCAACCGCCAAAAGGATGCCAGCAGCCTGCTGAGCCTTGGCGTGGACGACGTAATCACCGATAAACCGGAGATGGTCCAGCAGCTGATGGCCGAAGATACCGACCTGAACAGCGACCTTGTTCTGATCCGCGACACGATCCGTGACCTGATCGGGTGGCTCGACGCAGAAGATGAGCCCACGCCGGAAGAAGAAACCATCGAGGAGGCCATTGAAGACCCGGATGAGCTGTTGGATGAGGCGTAACCGTTTCTGAAATGCATAGATAAACTTACAAAAACGCCCCGGATTCATGGAAGATATCCTGAATCCGGGGCGCTTTTTGTATTAAAATTATTCGAGCTCGGTAAGTCTAGATTCTTACTAAGCAAATTCGTTTAGTAAGTCTATTCTTGGATGTTCATTTTTCCATGAGATTGCTGTGGTAAATGTGGCTTGCTGATTTTTTAGTATCAAGATAGTATCACATAGCCAGCGGAATCTCTGTGAATATTATAACGTATTCACGTTCAAGATGCAACTGCCTTTTAGGAATTCCACCTTGCCTGAATCGGTGCCTCAAAGTTTTGGATTTCTTCAAGGCACTTGTCCAGTTGACTCATAATGACTTCTTCTGTGTCGTTCTCACTATTAGCAAAAACTGTTGATTTGAAAAACAGCCGATAGCCTTGTGTCAACTTTCCTCCATCTGTCAGTTCTGTCATCTTCAAAAAAGCTGTCCGCATCTCATCCGTAATACCCTTACAGTAGAAATAGAGCTGCACATACAGTTCATTCTTAAAGTTCGTAATCTCATAGAAGTAGTAATTGCTCGTTCTCCAAGGGCTAAGCACATCCTTGTTTGTAGGTATCACCCGATTCAGGAATGGCGTTGTAAAGCGGACATACCGCCCCTCACAGGTATCTGCATCAAACTCAATCTTTCCAGCTTCTGCCTGCTTCTCGCACCACTTTTGTGCCATTGCCAGACGATTAACGCCTGTTCCAACATTGCTGGGCCGAGCACTGTAAACGAAGTCTTCTTCCAAATCAAGGTCGTATTTCTTCAGAAGTGCCTTGATAAAGCAGATGCAGTCATAAGCAGAATAACCCGTACTGATGTAAATATCGCTATCATTTTTCAGCTTTACCGCATTCCGGATAGCGTCCTTATCGTAAGCAAATACCGGATTCTGCCACGCTGGGAACACCTCCAGATTTCGCGCCATGCGATCAATGATGCTGCGATTCAAGTCATACAACTTACCAGCCACGGAACGAACCATAAGAGCAAAGCTATCCACATTGACCCTTTCACCTAGCAGCTCATAGTAGTTTACCCATTTATAGGTTGCATTGTGTGGGTCGGCCACCGTGTACAGTTGATAACGTGGGTCAGAGAAGTCAATCTTCGTTGTGGGCAATTCAATGGGAAAGAGTTTTAATACCACTTTGGACAGCCGCTCTGAACGGGCTTCTATTGTCTGTGCATTCCACTCTGTCTTGTCCTTTACATCACTATAAAGAACGGTCACATGAGTATTTTTATCTGACAACATATCGAGTTTTTCTGCAAAAGGCAAATCCCCCAGCTCACTATTATAGCCCGTCAGTGTTAAATTGCCCAATGTATGCAGATACCGCTCTCGCACCAGTTCCCAGTCATTGCCGAGCATTCTCTGCCATGCGGTCGATAGATTTTTATTCTGTGGCATGATATGCTCGATGGTCAAGGCATCTGTCTTGATTTGCTCTTTTCCCTGATTTTCGATTGCCACAAGCAGATATTTACACAGTGCGTTCTTCCGATAAAGGTTGCGTTCTTTCAATGCGGCTACGAACTCTGCATCACTGGGCATCACATCCTTAGATGTTATCTGAAGCAGGAAAGATACAACGGCATCATAGTAATTATTCTTATTTTCCGGGCGATTGAACACACGTCCATAAAGGGTCTTATATAAGCCACGCAGCGAGTTTGAACCTACTTCGCAGATCAAGCGGCGGATGCTGTAATTCAGAAGCAGTCGAAGAACCTTGCAGAGGGCTTCATCATCGATCACCCCAGCTTCAAAGTCGTCGAACACACTGAACAGGAAAATGTACACGGTTGTCTGGTTCAGCTTCCTTAGGCTGTCAAGCAGTTGGTTAGCCTTATCGCTCAGGCGTAATGCATCACCATAATAGAAAGCATGATACTGCTGTGCATAATGCAGGATTTCACTCAGCATGGTTTCGTTGGTATAACGTCCTCGTGCATAGAGTGCCTTAAAGTCATCATAAGCTGTACTCTCTTTGGTGAAGCCATCCATTTTGAAGTTCAGGTAGTCGAGGAAAAATCCCTCCAACTGTTCTCTGGACAACAATTGCTCAGCCTTCAGCCAGTAACTTTCATACAGCCTGTCTTGATCAACTTCTGTCATTAACACAAAGTTACGAATTTTATCGGATAAGCTTAGTGGTATGCCAGTCGAGTTAATTCTTTCAAAGATTTCCTGCGCATTATCGTTATCATCAAGTTGAATCACAGCCACCGTCAGCAAGCCTATCCCACGGTAAATATCAGAAACGGTTATACCTTCAGCCTGTTTTTCTCTTATCAAATCGCAAAAATGCTCATAGTTTCGATAAATCTCACAAGACGTGTCAATTTTGTCGTGCTTATCATAGATTAATTCCAACAACTGGTCATTATTATCCTTTGCTGGTTTCAATTTCATCTTGCTTGTTTCATCTAGCTGAAACTGATTATACTGGTCAGTGTTAAAGATTGCCCCCTGTGGCAGCATCTTCTCGCTATCGTTTTGGGCCATGTCAGACAGAGCTTTGAGCAAAATATAGATTGTTGTCAACCGCTGTTGCCCATCAATTACGATGTTATTCCCGATGCCTTTTGTTGGTGCAATCGGCTTAAAAACAATCGAACCACAAAAATGCAGCTGATTTCTCTGCCCAGCCGTTACAACATCCTCGAATAGCTTATCACACTGCTCCCAAGACCATTCATAATTTCTCTGATAAACAGGTATCTTATACTGCCTTCCGTTTTGTCCTAAAAAGTTTGTGATGACGCTTCCTTGGTAGATAAACATAATTTATCCTCCAGACATTTTCCTGCCTTTATTTTCTTTAAGTATCAGTATATCAAATCCTCATGGTTCTTTCAATCATCTTAGTTTTATATGCCACTGAACTATTAAGTTTTTCTTAATAGTTCCAACCGCTAAACTCGAACTATCCGGAAATCCCGGATGGTTGCCCCCGTCCGAGTTATTAAGCAATACTTAACAACTGCCCGGAACTCTTCGGAATTTCCGAAGAGTTTCCCTTATATGTACAGACCCCCGCCAACATCCGCTGGCGGGGGTCTGCTATGCTGTTCTACCTTACAGCTCTATGCTGTTCTGCCTGCTCTTCTTCTGGCTTCTATCTGCGGTCTGCTCCTGCTCCCTCATAAGTCCAATAACCTGCTGCATCTTCTCGGCACCGAAATAGTTCCATACTCGTCTAAAATCACGCTTCATCGCATAGAGCTGCGAGTTTTCCGCCTCCACCTGTTCCAGTTGCCGGCTCAAATGGTGGGTAGCCTTCTTCTCGTCCTGATAGAAGTGCTCATACTTATCCCGTTCGTCCTTGACCTCCCAATACTTCCGATGGAGGGCAAAGAGCAGATTCACCAGCTTCCTGATCAGTGGCATGGCCTTTTTCTCCCGGTAGCTCTTGGCCGTTTCAAACGTAGCCGCTTCTGGCACCCATTCCTCTGGCCGCTGGGAGTACCGCGCCGACAGGCTTTCCAGCCCCTCCATGATGGGAGCCAGCTTGTTCAGCTTTTGACTCTGCGTCTGGTAGGTCAGTTCTGCTTTCTGTACCCGCTGTTCGGCAGCTTCTACGGCTGTCTGCGCTGTTTCCAGCTGCTCCTGCATCTCGGTCAGGTCGGTCTGGCACTCCTGCTTGGCAGCTTCCAGTGCAGCTACCTCTTTGCCTCGCTCCTGCTTCTTGAAGTCCAGCACAGACAGATGTTCCTCGTGGGTGCCTTTCTGTTCCCACTCGATGCCGTGCCGCTCCATCACGGCGGCAAGCTGCTCTTTCTCAGCGTTTATCCACTGGTTCAGCTCGGATTCTCGCTTGGAACCGCCCGCAAAACCCAACGCTTTCAACGCCTGCTTCAAGGACACCTTGGTGTCCAGCCCTTTGCCTTTCCAGCCGGACACATACGGCACAAAGTCGATGTGCAGATGTGGCGTGGCCTCATCCATGTGGAGGAACGCCCCGAATACTCGCAAGGTCGGATTACGCTCTTGGAACCCTTGCATATATTCGTCCAGCACCTCTTTTGCCAGTGTGCCGTTCTCGGTCTGGACACCCATATCGTCCTTATTGCCAATCTGGACAATCAGTTCATGGAATAGCTTTTCCTGCTTACCTGTCCGCAGGTGCTCATAGTAGTCGGTGATGCAGCGGTCTTTTCGCTTCTGCTTGGCGTTGTAGCGGTTCACCGCCTCGTCAAACAGTTCGTGATACACCTTCTGAATCGGCTCATCCCGGTACACAACATTCAGGCTGCTGCGCTCCGGGTCTACGTTTTCAGCAGTGAAACTTCTCCGGTTGTGGTTGAGGGAGCCGGGACCCCGCATTGCTGAAATGGTTCTCTTCAATCGCACGTCCTTTCTCTGTGGAAGTAACTGGTGCCGGACACGGCACAGGCTTTGTTACTTTCGCCGAAAGTAACGCAAAAGCACTTTTGACAGACGTTCCGTCCATCAAAAGATGCCTTTGCGCCCTGCCGGGGGCTTCCGTCCGCGGACGGGGTTTTGCTGCACCTCGCCGCTGCCCTACCCAACACCACCTTCCTGCCTAATGCTTCTCACAGGAGCGTGACACGCTCCTGTCCTCCACCAATAGAGGGAATCACCAGCGGAAACTCTCTGGCACACCTCGCCTATCCAGATACTCCTGCCGAGCCTGTTCCCGCTGTTCTTCGGTGGGTGCTGTCTTGTACTGGGCATATAGCTCATGCCGCAGCATCGCATCCAATTTTTGCTCCAAACCCTGCTCAATGACCTCTTCATACTCATTTTCGCCGCTCAAATGATATTTCAGCAAAGCAACGAAAAGTTCCTGTGTGATTTGCACATTTTTCATCATTATCACCATCCCGTGTCGGTTGTGTCGATTGTGTCGGTATTTTACATAGTAGCAAAAATACCGTCACAACCGTCACGAATCGTCACGCGCCAGAATTTTCCAGCGTCAATTTGACCACTCTGCCCTCATGGGTGCGCCTGCTTTCGTACCGGATTCCGTAGTCGTTGTAGAGCCTGTCGGCACTCACGTTCAGCTTCCGGGTCAGGATGTTTGCCTGTATGCTTACACCCGACAGACGTTCCATCAGCTCCGTGGGTGTACCGCTCCACTCCGGCTGTTCCGGGGTGAGCACCTTTGCCACCGCTTCCAACAGTGGGTCGGGCGGCAGCTTCCAGAGTTCCGTTTCCGCTCCTTGGAACTCCCATACACAGCGTTCCCGGTTGAACTCTAACGTCAGCTCTTGGTCTGGCTGGTCGCGTCCCACGATGTCCAGCAGAGCGGTGTTGTCCGTGCGCCGCTTCTTCTGCATGATGAACGCTCCATCCGCTGCACCCAACAGGCCGTTGGTGCCGGAGATCATGTCAAAGCTGTCCTCGGCTTCCATCTTCCGGGTGTGGTGAACCACCAGCAGGCAGATACCATACTTATCGCTGAAGGCTTTCAGCTTGGTTACGATCTCATAGTCGCTGGCGTAGCTGTATCGGTCGCCGCCGATTTCACGCACCTTCTGCAAGGTGTCGATGATGATAAGCCGTACATCCGGGTGTTCCCGGATGAAGCCCTCCAACTGTTGGTCCAGTCCTTCGCTCACGGACTTGGCCTGTGTTGCAAAGTAGAGATTGCTGGTTTCCTCCACCCCGAACATCCGGGAGAGCCGCCGCTGCAATCGGGCATAATCGTCCTCCAACGCCAGATAGAGGACTGTCCCCTGATGCACCTCGTACCCCCACAGTGGAAGCCCCATCGCCACATGGTAGGCAAGCTGTCCCATGAAGAAGGATTTACCCACCTTGGGCGCACCTACGAAGAGATACGTTCCGCTGTACAACAGGTCATTCACGATAGGCTTCCGGGGTGGATAAACCGTGTCGTACAGTTCGGTCATTGATACCGTATTCAACCCGAAATTGTTTGACTTTTTCGCGGCTTGCAGATTGATTTGCTTGTTCGAATTTGTTATAATATTAGTGTTAGTTTTTGAGGACGGCTGTACCGCATCTGCGCCAACAGATGCACCCGGTACGGTCGTTTTTCTATTGTCCGTCATTCGCATTCCTCCTTGAGTCCGTTCAACGTCAGAGCCACTATTTGCAGGGTCTCCAGCAAATCTGGCGGCACTTCTTCATCCACGGCCAGCCGCTGCAATTCCTGATAGATCAACTCCATTTGCCCTCGCAGAGCTTTGTAGACCCTTGGATTACCTACCACGGTAATTTCCCGGTCGGTCAGGCGGCGGATGATATACTCCTGCTTGGTCAGCCCGGAGAGCCTGACTTTCGCTTCCAGTACCTCATCCTCTTCAGGTGACATTCGGAAGGCCACCACCTTGTTCCGCCAACGGCCTTGTTGGTCGAGTACTCGTTCCATCATCATCCCTCCTTTCGCTCCATGTCCAGCTTCTGCGCCATCTCCTGCTGCTTTGAGGGGAAGAGGTGGGCGTATTTATAGGTGATGTCCACACTCTCATGCCCTACCCGGTCAGCGATTGCCAGAGCCGAGAAGCCCATTTCGATCAAGAGCGACACATGGGAGTGCCGCAGGTCGTGGATTCGGATTCGCTTTACCCCGGCTTCCTTGGCTCCCCTGTCCATCTCGTGATGCAGGTAGCTCTTGGTCACCTCAAATATCCGCTGGTCTGGCTGGACTTTGTAGAGGGATTTCAGATAGTCCCTGATCTCGTCCGTCAGGAACTGCGGCATTTGGATGACCCGGACGCTCTTGGGTGTTTTCGGGTCGGTGATCACATCCCGGCCTTTCAACCTTTGATAAGACTTCGTGATGGAGAGCAGCCCTTTCTCCAAATCGAAATCTGCTGGAGTCAGAGCCAGCAGCTCGCCCTCCCTGATGCCACACCAGTAGAGGACTTCAAACGCATAGTAGGATTGCGGCTTATCCATCATCGCTTCCGCGAACTTGAGGTACTCTTCTTTTGTCCAGAAAAGCATTTCCTTGTGCTTTTCTGACCCCATACACCCGGCTGTGGCCGCTGCGTTTGATTTCAGTCCATAGAATCGGACTGCATGGTTCAGGATAGCACTGAGCTGCCCGTGGAGCGTCTTGAGGTAGGTCGGCGAGTATGCCTTGCCGTTCTTGTCCCGGTAGTTCAGCATCTCGTTCTGCCATGCGATCACATCTCGCGGCTTTATCTCGCTGAGCCGCTTTTCCTTGAAGTACGGTAAGATTTTCGTTCGGATGATGTGCTCCTTGGTAGACCATGTGTTCTCCCGGAGCCGCTTCTTCTTGTCCGTGATATAAATTTCCACGAAGGCTTCAAAGGTCATGGTCAGGTCTGCCGCCTGTTGAAGAAGGAACTCCCGCTCCCACGCCAGAGCATCCTTCTTGGTGGCAAACCCTCGTTTCAGCTTCTTCTGCTTTACGCCTTTCCAGTTCTCGAAGTAGAAGGCAGCGTACCATGTGCCTTGCCTATTGTCCTTGTAGGCTGGCATTTTATCACTCCTCCCCTGCCCCGTAGATTTTCTCCTGATAGTACCTCCTGCTTACCCGGCCTCCTACGGTCGTGTAGCCCTTGGCTTTCAGTTCCTCGTTCCACTGGGCGATCATCTTGTACGCCAACCCCTGCGAGATGTCCAGCTCCTTTGCCAGCTCGTCTGCCTTGATAAAAATGCTATTTGCCATTTTCTGTCCTTTCCTTGTTGGTTTTATTTCGGTGCCGCTTCATCCACGCTGACTTCCGGCAGGCATATCCCCTTGGCGGTGCTGTGTCGTCCCCTTACGGAGCGCTCGCTTCCTTTCGGAAGGTCTTGGCGGTTTCGGTCAGTTTGGCGGTCATTCAATTTTTACTAAGCATTTTTGCTTATCTTTTGTGTTATCATTATACTAAACACATTCCGTTAAGTCAAGAGGTTTTCAGGTAAAATATTAAACTTTTTTGTTTATTTTCTATTGCACCTCCTATTTTCCTGTGCTATACTAGGTTCAACAAATATGTTTAAGTCAGGAGGCAATCGCATGGCAGTCGGTGACCG
>JBNMHZ010000003.1:0-188110 GCA_050873025.1 Faecalibacterium sp.
AGGCCGGAAATGGTGCGCATCAGGGTGGATTTGCCCGCGCCGTTGGCACCGATCAGGGTGACGATCTTGCCGTCCGGCACGGTCAGCGACACACCGCGCAAAGCCTGAATGCCGCCGTAGGAAACATGTAAATCCTTGATCTCAAGCATCTTCGTCCACCCCCAGATAAGCATCAATGACCCGCGGATCGTTCTGCACCTGGGCAGGCGTGCCCTCGGCGATCAGACGGCCAAAGTCCAGCACATACACGCGGTCGGAAATATCCATCACCAGATCCATGTGGTGCTCGATCATGAATACGGTCAGGTTGAAATCGGTGCGGATGCGGTCAATGAAAGCGGTCAGCTCTTCGGTCTCCTGCGGGTTCATGCCGGCGGCGGGCTCGTCCAAAAGCAGCAGCTTGGGCTCGGTGGCAAGGGCACGCGCAATTTCTACGCGGCGCTGCAGGCCGTAGGGCAGGCCGGTGGCCAGTTCGTCGCGCACATCCTCAAGGCCGAGGACTTTGAGCAGCTCTTCGCACTCTTCACGCTGACGTTTTTCCTCGTCTGCGTTCAGCCGGAAGGTGGCACTCAGCAGGTTGGCCGAGCGGCGGCAGTGCTTGGCGATGAGCACATTTTCAAACACGGTCTGGCTCTTCCACAGACGGATGTTCTGGAAGGTGCGGGCAATACCCATCTGGGTGATCTTATCCGGCGTGGGGGCGATGATGTGGGAATACTTGCCCGCGTTCTGGCCTTTGTAGAGCTTTTTCATCTTGCCGTGGGGCGTGTTCTCAATGATCTTGCGGCCCTCGAACCACACCGCGCCATTGGTGGGTGCATACACACCGGTGACCACGTTGAACGCCGTAGTCTTGCCCGCACCGTTGGGGCCGATGAGGGAGACGATCTGGTTTTTGTCCACTTTCAGGTTCAGGTTGTCCACGGCCACCACGCCGCCAAACTGCATGGTGGCGTTTTCAATGGTCAATACATTTTCACTCATTTGGAACGCACCTCCTTTTTGGCCGCTTTGGCCGTGGATGCGGGCTTTTTCTGGAAGAGTTCGCGGTCGCCCATGATGCCCTTGCGGAAGAACAGAACCACCGCCATAATGATGATGCTGAACACCACCATGCGGAAGCCGGAGCGCAGCAGCGGCACACGGAAGCCGCCGATCCAGGTTTCGTTGTCGAGGAAGCGCAGCAGCCACTCAGAGCTTGCAATGAACAGGAAGGATGCGATGATGGAGCCGGATACGGAGCCGATACCGCCGATGACCACGATCAGCAAAATTTCATAGGTCATGCTGGATTTGAAGGTGGTGGCCTGCACGCTGGCCTGATACATGGCCAGCATGGCACCGGAAATGCCGGCAAAGAAGCTGCTGATGATAAAGCTCATGCGCTTGTGGCTGGCAAGGTTGATGCCCATAGCCTCGGCGGCAATTTCATCATCACGGATGGCCTTGAATGCACGGCCATAGGTGGAGTTGATGAGCAGCAGGATGATGGCGATGCACACACCGGAGAACAGGAAAGGCATCACAGTTTCCAGATGCAGGGTCACACCGCCCAACGAAAGGTTGAAGCTGGAAAAGCTGGTAAAGCCATACAGCAGGTTGGAACCGTTGGTCAGCGGGCCAAAGCCCTCGTACACGACGGCGGCGCGGATGATCTCAGCAAAGCCCAGGGTGGCAATGGCAAGGTAGTCGCTCTTCAATTTCAGCACCGGCAAACCGATGAGGAAGGCGAACAGCGCTGCTATGCATCCAGCAAGGATCAGGCAGAACACCACGCCCAGCAGAAGACCGAAGCCGCCCAGCGGCTTCGAGAGTAGCTCCGGGATGGAGAAGCCGATGCCGCCGTTTGCGTAGCGCTGATAAATGGACTTCTGCGAAGCGGCGGGAATGGTGAGGATGGCGTAGGTGTAGGCACCCAGCAGCATAAAGCCTGCCTGACCCAGACTGAACAGGCCGGTAAAGCCATTCAGCAGGTTCATGGAAACAGCCACCAGTGCGTAGATGGCACCCTTGCGCAGCACGGTGAGCAGCATGGAGGGCACAAAGCTCAGGTTGTCCAGCGCCAGCAGCACGGCCAGCAGAGCAATGAGCGCCAGCGCGGCCCGGAGATAGATGCGTTTTTTCTCTTGTTTCATGGTCGTCACACTTTCTCGGTCAGGTTTTCACTGAACAGGCCGGTGGGCTTCACGGCCAGTACTACGATCAGCAGTGCAAAGGTGAATGCATCGCTGAAAGTGGTAGCGCCGGCACCTTTGATCAGGCTCTCGCAGATGCCGATGATGAAGCCGCCGATCACAGCACCCGGGATGGAGCCGATGCCGCCGAACACCGCAGCCACAAAGGCTTTCAGGCCGGGCATGACACCCACGGTGGGGGTGACTGCCGTGTAGTTGGAAAAATACATCATGGAGCCAATGGCCGCAAGGAAGCTGCCCACTGCAAAGGTGAAGGAGATGACGTTGTTGATCTTGATGCCCATGAGCTGAGCCGTCTCAAAATCACGGGAAGCGGCGCGCATTGCCATGCCGATTTTGGTTTTCTGGATCAGGGTGACCAGTGCCGCAACCAGCACGATAACGAGGAACGGCGTAATGACGGTGACCCGCTTGGTCTGGCAGCCCAGCACGGTGACGGTGTCGCTGATCCAGGGCAGGGCCGGATACTGTTTTGCCAGACCGCCGGTGACATACCACATCAGGTTCTGCAGCAGGTACGACATACCGATGGCGGAGATCATGACCGACATACGCGGGGCCGTGCGCAGGGGCTTGTAGGCGATCTTTTCCACGGCAATGCCAAGCAGCACCGTGGCCACGACCACCAGCGGGATGGAAATCGTCAGCGGCAGGGAAGCGGTGGCGTATACCATCAAAAAGCCTGCCACCGTAAAGATATCGCCGTGGGCAAAGTTGATGAGGCGCAGGATGCCGTACACCATCGTGTAGCCAATGGCGATCAGTGCGTATTGGCCGCCCACCGAGATGCCCGCCAGCAAATAGGGCAGAAACTTTGCAGCCATAAAGGAACCCTCCATTTCTTACATCGTTTTGATACAAGCAAAGCGCAGGCAGGAGAGGCCCCGCCTGCGTTCTGCTGTTTAAAGCTTTGGCTTAACCTTCGACGCTCTGGGTCTTGACAAACTCGAATGCGCCGTCGGCGGCCTTCTTGATATAGGCCATATCCTTGTTTGCGTCGCCGGTGGTCTGGTCAAAGGTGATGTTGCCGGTCACACCGTCGTAGTTCACGCCGTACAGGGCATCGCGGATGGCGGTGCCGTCGGTGCTGCCTGCTGCCTTGATTGCTTCCAGAGCCACCATGTAGCCGTCGTAGCCCAGTGCGGAAACAGCTGCCACGATGTCGTTGCCGCCGTTGTTGGTCAGCTTCTGGCTGTCGGCATTCATCCACTCCTTGAAGCCGGTGACGAATTCCTTGGCAATGCCGGAGTCATCGTTCTCGTCAAAGAAGGTGGAACAGTACACCTGAACATTGGTGCCCTTCTGGGCGTCCAGAATGACGCTGGACTCCCAGGTGTCGCCTGCGGTGATGGGCTTGTCAAAGCCGGCGGAAGCAGCCTGGGTGATGATCTGGGCCGCATAGGTGGTGGCGCAGGGGGCAAAGATCACGTCTGCCCCGGCGTTGATGGCGTTCTGGATGTAAGCGGAGAAGTCCGAGGTACCCTCGGGGAACTGCTCGTTGGTCACGGTGCCGCCCAGCTCCTCAAAAGCGTTCACAAAATAGGTGGCAAGGCCGGAACCGTAATCTTCACCCAGCATACTCAGCACATAGGCGTTGGATGCACCAAATTCATCCTTGGCAAAGCTGGCCATAACGGAACCCTGGAACGGGTCCAGGAAGCAGACACGGAAGTAATAGGGGTTTGCCTCGGTCACGGCGGGGTTGGTGCAGGAGCAGCCGATGGCCGGGATGGAAGCGGACTGGAAGGTGGGGGCTGCGGCAATGGAGCAGCCGGAACCGTAGCTGCCCAGCACAATGGACACTTTCTTGGAGACCAGCTCCTGTGCGGCGGTCACGGCCTTGTCGGTGCTGGACTGGTTATCCACCTCCACCAGTTCCACGTTATAGGTCTCGCCGCCGATGTCCACGGTAGGGGCGATGCTGTTGGCGTACTCAATGGCCAGCACTTCCTGCTTGCCGCCTGCGCCGTTATCGCCGGAAGCCGGCTCAAACACACCGATCTTGATGGTCTTGCCGCCTGCGGAAGAACCGCTGGCGGAACTGCCACCATTTGAGGACGAGCAGCCTGCCAGAGCTGCTGCAGCGGCGGTGACGCCGGCCGCCTTCAGGAAATCGCGACGAGAAATGAATGCCTTCATAAGAAATGCCTCCTCTAATTTCTTAACACTTTCCCAGAAAAAACAAAAAGCCCGCAGCGGCGCAGTAACCTTGAAGTCCTGCACCGTTGCGGGTTCTTGACATTGTTTTAGCACAGCCGGGCGGCATTGTCCAGCCCAAAATGCGTTTTGCGTAAAACTTTGGCAGATGATAAAAATCTGCCGTCGTTTTTGCGGATGCATTTTGTTCATTATTTGCACAAACTGTGTTTCACACAAAAACAAAAGCCGCCTGCAGTGGTTTGAACTGCGGACAGCTTTTGCAGAAAATCACGAGAAGTCAGACTTTTTTAACATCCATCCGGTTCCACACCAGAATGACTGCAGCCTGCAGGGCGACGGCCAAAAGCACCACCAGCGGGCTGTGAGTGAAGCCTATCAGAATGTAGCACACAAAGGCGATAGTGCCATTTACCACAGCATAGGGCAGCTGGGTCTTTACGTGCTCCACAAGGTCACATTCGGCACCGGTGGAGGAGAGGATGGTGGTGTCCGAGATGGGGGAGCAGTGGTCGCCGAACAAACCGCCGGAGAGCACGGCACCTGCTGCAATGGCATACGGGATGCTGAACGCATGGGCCATGGGGATGGCCAGCGGCATCATAATGGCAAAGGTGCCCCAGGAGCTGCCGGTGGCAAAGGACACGAACGCGCCGAACAGGAAGATGAACGCAGGCACCAGCACCGGCGAGAACTGCATCCGCTGCATGGTATCCACAATGAAGTTTGCCGTGCCAAGGCCGCTGATCATGCTGCCCAGAGACCAGGCCAGCACCAGCGTGACGGCAACGTCGGTCATGCTCTTCATGCCGTCCACGTAAATTTTAAAGGTGGCTTTGAAATCCATCACCTTGAAGATGCGGATGAGCGCCATCAGCACCAGGGCACCAAACAGGTAGCCCATGGTCAGTGCCACGCGGAAGTCGTTGCCGCCCACTTTTTTAAAGGGGAAGCCCTGCGGTGCCAGCGTGATGAACAAAGTGGCAAAGGTGACCACGATGGGCAGAATGACCATGATGGGCTTTGCGTTTTTCAGGGAATAGCCATCGGTTTTGCCCTCGTCCTCGGGCAGGGCTTCGTCAAAAGAGTAGTCACGGGCAGCGGCTTCCTGCTCGGCTTTCTTCATCAGGGAGAAGTCCTTTTTGGTAAAGGCCACCAGCGGGATCATAATGATGGCAAGGATGGCGTACAGCTGGAAGGGGATGGCCTGCACAAAGGTGGTGTAGTCCGATTCCATCACGCCCAGGTTATCGAATTCTGCCTGAATCAGGCCCATGATGTACACGCCCCAGCCGATGAACGGGATCAGGATGGCCACCGGGGAAGAGGTGGAGTCCAGGATCCACGCCAGCTTCTGGCGGGAGATCTTGAGCTTATCGAACAGCGGGCGGAACACCGGGCCCACCAGCAGCGGCGTGCCGAGATCCGAGAAGAAGATCAGGATGCCGCCCAGCCAGGCGCACAGCTGCGCCTTGAGTTTGGTGTTCACGATGCGGTACACACTTTTGCCAAAGGCCTGCGCGCCGCCGGATTTTTCCACCAGCTTGATAAAGCCGCCGATGAATACGATCAGAACCAGCACACCCGCGTTGTAAGAGTCGGTGAGCTGGATGAAAAAGTAATCGCCGATCATGGAGTGAACTGCTGCAAACGGGTTGCCGCCGCAGAAGATCAGCGCACCCACAAAGCCGCCGCAAAACAGCGAGAGGATGACGTTTTTGCTCCAGATGGCAAGAATGACTGCCACGATGGGCGGCAGCAGACTTAAAATGCCATAGTTCATGTTGTTCCTTCTTTCTTTGGTACTTCCCACTTTGTTAAGAGAATGACTTTTTCTATCATACCCGAAAAGCAGTAGTACGTCAATGCATTTTTATGCGTTTTCTGGCAAAAAATCAAGGCTTAATGCAAATATTCAATTTCATAGTGTATATTGTGCGGCATGGTGTCTTGCATTGCCGGGTGAAATGTGATACAGTTAGCAGGAAATAACCTAAAAAGGAGCATATCCCATATGAAAATCGCAGTCAATTACGAGAATGGCCAGATCTTCCAGCACTTTGGTCAGACCAGGACCTTCAAGCTTTACACCGTTGAGAACAACGCCGTTACGGCCACCGAGCTTGTACCCGGCGCGCCGGAAGGCCACCACGCACTGGGCCGCCAGCTCATTGCCATCCGGCCGGATGTGGTCATCTGCGGCAGCCTGGGCATCCCCATGCTGGAAATGCTGCAGGGTGCCGGCATCAAGGTGTGCGGCAATGTTTCCGGCAGCGCCGACGAAGCCGTGCAGGCATACCTGAACGGCACCCTCGTTTCCAGCACCAAGGCACATGCCTGCGGCTGCGGCCACTGAACCCCGAACAAAAGAAATGCACCCGGCTGCTGTGGTTCTGCCCACAGGCCGGGTGCATTTTTTGTTAATAAAATTACAGGTCGCTGCGGGGGGAAGCAGCCATCTTCCAGAAGTTCTGCTCGTGCACCGAGCAGGCGTGGAAGATCTCACGGCAGCGGGCAAGGCGCTCCGGGCTTAGACCTTCGCAGGCTTTTTCCGCAAATGCGGCCCAGTCGCGGCACGCCTCCTCATAGCCTTTGTCGGCGTATTCCACCACCAGTGCACCGTAAAGGGTGTCCCGCACAGCGGGCTTTTCTTCCAGCAGTTTCTGGAAGATCCAACCGTAGCTCAGCATACAGGGCAGGCAGGCCATCATGCACTCGGCCGCACCCTCACCGTTTTTGGCAGCTTCGATCATGTAGTCCACGTAGGCGCGGTTCTCCGGCCGCAGCGGCAGGCTCTGGATACCCTCGTCGGTCAGGCCAAAGCGCTTGAGGTACTGCAGGCGGGCGGCATCCTCGCTTTCGTTCACAAAGGCCAGCAGAGAATAATAGGTGCGGATGGTCTGCATATCCGCAGCCTTAGTCATGCCCCAGGCAAACACCTTGGCGTACTCCCGCAGGTAAAGGCTGTCCTCCACGATGTAACCTTTGAAGCAGGCTTCGTCCAGCGTGCCGTCGGCCAGCTTTTCCAAAAATTCCGAGTGCAGGCACTGTTCCCACACAGGCAGGCTCTCCTGCACCAGCTGCTGCACAAAGGTCTGCTCACTCACCCACAAACTCTCCCTTCAGCGCAAACATATGGTTCATGGGGCCGGAGCCGTGGCCCAGATCCAGCATGGCGGAAAGACAGCCGGAAATGTAGGATTTTGCACGCTCCACCGAAGTATCCAGGTCGTAACCCTTTGCCAGATTGGACGCAATGGCGCTGGACAGGGTGCAGCCGGTGCCGTGGGTATTGGGGTTTGCGATGCGCTTGCCGCGGAACCACTTGCCGCAGCCATCACGCCACAGCAGGTCATCGGCGTCGTTGATCTGGTGGCCGCCCTTGCACAGCACGGCACAGTGGTACTTCTCACTGATGCACTTTGCGGCGGCTTCCATACCGGCAGCGTCGGTGATCTTCATGCCGGAGAGAATTTCCGCCTCCGGGATGTTGGGGGTGACCACTTCGGCCATGGGCAGCAGTTTTTCGGTCAGGGCCTGCACGGCGTCGTCCCGCAGCAGCTTGGAGCCGGAGGTGGCAACCATCACCGGGTCCACCACGATGTGCTTTGCGCCGTAGCTGTGCAGCTTTTCGGCAATGACTCCGATCAACTCTGCCGAGGACACCATGCCGATCTTCACGGCATCCGGGTAGATGTCGGTAAAAATAGCGTCGATCTCCTGGGCCAGAAATTCCGGTGTGGCTTCAAAAATACCGGTGACGCCGGTGGTGTTCTGGGCGGTCAGGGCAGTGATGGCGCTCATGGCGAATACGCCGTTAGCGGTCATGGTTTTGATATCGGCCTGGATGCCGGCACCGCCGCTGGAATCGCTGCCGGCAATGGTCAATGCAGTTTTCATGGTTACAACTTCCTTTGCAAAAAAAAATGCGGAAATGCCTGCAGGCAGGCACTTCCGCACGATAAAGCAGCAGTATCTCCCTACGTTGGCATGATCCAAATCAGGTCACAGGTCTGGGCAAAGCAGCCCACTCTCAGCCTGCTTTGGCAGGCTCCCTTTTTCTGTGCACAAGCATACCACAGTGCAGATTTATTTGCAAGTGGCTGGCCCTTTTCAACCGGCTCAGGGCGTGGTAGAATGAAGAAAAAACAAAAGGGGAAATACCATGAACATCACGGTCTATCTTGGAGCAAATGCGGGCAACGACCCGGCTTTGGCAGCAGCCGTCCGGGAGCTTGGCAGCTGGATCGGTGCAAACGGACACCATCTTGTGTACGGTGGTTCCCGCAGCGGTCTGATGGGGCTGCTGGCCCAGAGCGCGTTGGATGCAGGCGGCACGGTGACCGGCGTAGAACCGCAGTTTTTTGTGCACCAGGAGCTGCAGCACGACGGCTTGACCCAGCTCATCATCACCAAAGACATGACCGAGCGCAAAACAAAGATGATCGAACTGGGCGATGCCTTCATCGCATTCCCTGGCGGCACCGGCACACTGGAAGAGATCGCCGAGGTGATGTCCAAGGTCTCGCTGGGCCAGCTGGATGCGCCCTGCATCCTTTATAATCTGAACGGCTATTATGACAGTCTGAAAGCCCTGCTGGACAAAATGGTCGAGAAGGGGCTTTCCACCCCGCAGCGTCAGCAGGGCATCCGCTTCGCTGCAGATTTAGAGGAGATCAAAGCAATTTTAGCTGAAAACTAAAAGGGAGTGCTTCCCGGTTGAGAAGCACTCCCTTTCTAAAATCAAAGTTATTCGCCCAGCGCAGTGCGGATGTTTGCCAGCACCTTCTGGCTCAGCAGCACAAAGGCCTGCTTGGTGCGCCCGGCAGAAACATTGGCGCAGTGCACATTTTCACGTGTAAAGAAATCCTCAGAGACAGGGCCTGCAGCGGCACGGGTGTCGCAGAAGAAGTGGGTGCCCGGCAGGGTAAGCCACTGTTCCAGCGCGGCAGAGTCAAAGCCCGGGCCGATGGAAGTGTTGAACAGCACTTTGCCCTCACCCAGCTGCGCAAACTCGTTGCTGCCCAGCAGCAGAACATTTTTGTTCAGACAGGTGAACACCACTTTGCTCTCAGCCAGCAGCTGTGCCAGCGGCTTGTAGGCCATGCCCACCGCTTCGGCCTCCGGTTTGCGGGTGCGGCTGTAGTAGGAAATATCCGCACCCATGAACTGCAAAGCGTCGGCGATCATTCTGCCGGATACGCCCAGACCTACGATGCCCACCTTCAGCCCGGTGATCTCCACCGGTTCGTCCTGCAGCATGGGCATTCCAAAACCGTGCAGCAGGCCGGTCAGCTCGTGCAGAACGTACTCCACAACGCCGTGGTCACCATAGTCCCGGATGCCCAGCACCTGAATGCCCCGGGTGCGGGCATAGGCGATATCCACATTGGCGCTCTCCTCGGAGTACAGGCTGCAGCACATTCCGATATAGCGGATGTTCGGGCAGCGCTCGATCACATTTTTGCCCATGCGGGAGGTGTAGCTCAGCAGTACGGCATCTGCGTCCCCGATGCGGCGCACGATCTCGTCATCGTTGGCAGGGATGTCACGGTACAATGCCACTTCTTTCGCGTACTGATGCAGTTCTTCCTCAGCGGAAGGAATCAGGCTGACCGGTTCAATGGCCACCAGTTTGTTGAACATCTGAAAAACCTCCTTGATTAGTAGAAGCACACGGGCGAAGAGAGATTGCGCAGCAGGGCCACAACGCTCCAGCCTGCAATGGCGCTGGTGGAAGAGCAGATGTCTACCACAGCCTTCACGCCCTCGATCTCGGCGGTGATGCGGTGGTCATCGCCCACCCAGCCCGGCACCGAATGCATGGTCACACCGGTGATCTCGGGGCCGGTGGTGGCCAGCGAGGTAGCAACGGCCACATTCACGCGGCGGGGGAATGTGGCAATGGCCTGCTTGGCATTGCCGGTGAACACAGTGGTCTTTTCCGTGTCGGTGAGCAGGTGGTCTGCCCACACCGGAGTATTGCGGAAGCCCTTTGCACCGGTGTGGGTCTCGATGCCTGCGGTTTCTGCCAGTTTCTGTGCCTCAGCCATCAGGGTGACGGTCTGCAGCACATCAAAGCCGCCGATGGCGCCGCTTGCCAGATGCACCTTGGCACCACCCTCCACGGCGGCAGCCTTGACCTGCTCATAAAATGCGAGGTCTGCAAATGCACCGATGGAGATGATGACAAGGTTCACACCCTTTTTCAGCACCGGAACGGCCATGGCACGCACGGCCTCCACCGAAGCGGTCTCCACGATGTACTCCGGCTGCAGTGCCAGCAGGGCGTCCACATCGTCACAAACAGCACAACCTACATCAGCGGCAGTCTTTTCTGCCGAAGCACGGGTGCGGCTGGTCACACCCACCAGCTCGTAGTCCGGCAGCAGACCATTTTTCCATGCGTCAGCCACGATGTTGCCCAGAAAGCCGCAGCCCACGATGCCAAATTTTGTTTTCATATTCCGATCCTAAACTCCTTTTTTCTGCCTTCTGAACAGATAAGGCAGCATATTCCTTTCCAGTATATCATGCTCCTGCCCGAAAGAGAAGGGGCTGCGTGCAGCAGAATTGGATATTTTGGCGGCACAGCGGCGCGAGTGCCCGGCGGTTGAAACCGGAACGGATGTGTGCTATATTATAAAGGACTACTTATGGGCGGGCAGCGCGTCGGCACTGCCTATGGAGGTAAAAATGACGTCTGAGGTAATGGTGTCGGTATACTGCATGGCGTACAACCATGAAAAATATATCCGCGACGCACTGGAAGGCTTTGTCCGTCAGAAAACGAACTTCAAATATGAAGTGTTCGTCCACGATGATGCTTCCACAGACCATACAGCACAGATCATTGCGGAGTATGCAGATAAGTACCCGGATATCATCAAACCAATCTACCAGAAGGAAAACCAGTATTCCAAAGGAATAGGGATCGTTACAAATTTCATCCTTCCCCGTATGCAGGGGCAGTACATTGCGGTCTGTGAGGGCGACGATTACTGGTGCGATGAAAACAAGCTGCAGCGCCAGTTCGATTTTCTGCAGACACACCCGGAGTATGTTGCCTGTGTCCATAACACCACGGAACTGAACTGCAGGACCGGCAGGAAACGGGTGCTGTATGACCCAAAACAGGATCATGACCTGACCTTTGAGGAAGTGATGGATTATGGCAGTTCGGCATTCCACACTTCTGCCGTATTCTACAGGCGAGAATATTTTAATGTTCCGGAAGCACTCAAGGCAAACGGATTCGGTGATTACCCGCTGGCCGTTTATCTGCGGCTGAATGGTAAGATCTACCGTTTCAAAGAGATCATGTCGGTTTACCGGATCTTTGCAGATGGTTCCTGGACGACGCAGAATATGGGGAGCATTTCGCAGGAGAGGATCATCCGCACCCAGACAAGAACGGCAGATTTTACGGCAAAAGCTTCCCGCTATTGCAGGGAAACACAGCAGAGCCCGGAGATCCAGGCTGCGGCAGATGATGTGGCGAACCGTGACCACCTGCAGCTGATGGTGATGCAGCGTGGCGGCAGATGCCTTTTGCTGGACAGTGAGCTGCGCCGCAAATTCCTGCACCTTACAGCGGAGAAAAAACAGTATGTACTGAGCACGGTCTGGGGCAGTTGGATGAGAAAATTAAAGAAATGAAAAAATATAAAGACAGTATTCTCGTAGGAAATTTCCTGTGGCGTTTTGCCGAGCGCTGCGGCGCACAGCTGGTCACGGCGGTGGTGTCGCTGCTGCTGGCACGCATCCTGCTGCCGGAAGACTATGGCCGCATTGCGCTGATCGCGGTGTTCACGAACATCATGTACGTGTTCGTGGACTGCGGCTTGTGCACCGCCCTGATCCAGAAAAAGGATGCCGATGATCTGGATTTCTCGTCGGTGTTTTATTTTAACCTAGTGGTGTGCCTGGTGCTGTATGCCGCCATGTTTTTTGCGGCACCGTACATCGCGGCATTTTATAAGGATGCATCGCTTGCGCCTGTCGTCAGGGTCATCAGTCTGACACTGATCTTTGCAGGGCTGAAAGGCATCCAGCAGGTGTACGTGTCCCGCAATATGATGTTCAAGCTGTTTTTCTTTTCCACGCTGGGCGGCACGCTGTTCTCGGCAGTGCTTGGGCTGGGGATGGCCTATGCAGGCTTTGGCGTGTGGGCATTGGTGGCACAGCAGCTTTCCAATACAGCCATTGATACGCTGATCCTCTGGCTGACGGTGGGCTGGAGACCTAAAAAAATATTCTCCTGGCAGCGTCTGAAAGGTCTGCTTTCTTACGGATGGAAGCTGCTGGTCTCCACGCTGCTGGATACCGTGTATAACAACCTGCGCAGCCTTGTGATCGGCCGCGTTTATACCTCGGCAGATCTGGCCTATTACAATCAGGGCTCGATCGCCCCAGATGCTATCGCTGTCAACGTGGATTCTTCCATTGACAGCGTTCTGTTTCCGGCAATGTCTGCCGTACAGGATGACCGCGAACAGGTAAAGGATATGACCCGCCGCGCCATCAAAACCAGCGTTTATATCATTGCTCCGCTGATGATGGCTGTGGCGTTCTGCGCAAAACCGCTCGTCCGGGTGGTGCTGACCGAAAAATGGCTGCCCTGTGTGCCGTTCCTGCGGATCTTCTGCATCACGTATATGTTTTACCCCGTCCACACGGCAAACCTGAACGCCATCAAGGCGCTGGGCCGCAGCGACCTTTTTTTGAAACTGGAGTTTATTAAAAAAGTTATTGGGCTGACGCTGCTTCTGGTAACATATCGTATCAGCGTGATGGCAATGGGCTACAGCCTGCTGGTGTCCAGCGTTACAAGCCAGCTTATCAACACCTGGCCCAACAAGACACTGCTGCACTACCGTTATCTGGAACAGCTCAAGGATATTCTGCCCAGCATCCTGCTGGCGGTGTTTATGGGCAGCTGCATGTGGCTGGTGAGCTTGGCCGGCCTGCCGGATATCGTAACGCTGGTGCTTCAGATCCTGCTGGGGCTGGCGATCTATCTGGCCGGTTCGGCACTGCTGAAATTTGACACCTTTGAATATCTCTGGAATGTGGTGAAACCTAAAATTCAGAAAAAGCCTTGGGCAAATAATGAGGACTAACAAGGAGATACCAGTAATATGAATCTTTTGTTCACATCCGTAGGGCGGCGCACATACCTGCTTCGGTACTTTAGAAAGGCATTGGAATCAGGAGATAAGATCTATGCAGCAAATAGTTCGGCGCTCTCACCGGCATTTTTGGAAGCGGATGAAAGTGTTGTGACGCCGGTGATCTATGATCCGGCATACATTCCGTTCCTCGTGGATTATTGCAGGCAAAAGAAAATCACGGCGCTAATTCCTCTGTTTGATATCGATATCCCGGTTCTGGCACAGCATAAAGACGAGTTCCGGGAGGCTGGAACCCATGTGATCACAGCAGGCGCTGCATTTGCGGAGATTTGCAATGATAAGTGGGAAACTTTTGCATTTTTGCGAAAAAATGGCTTTATGGCACCGGAGACTTTTGTACGTCTGGAAGATGCAAAAATGGCGCTCCGGGCAGGCGTAGTTAATTATCCGCTCATGGTAAAGCCTCGCTGGGGTATGGGGTCTATCGGCGTTTTTCAGGCAGATAATGAGCGGGAACTGGATGTGTTTTATGAAAAGACGCGAAGTGCAGTTATAAATTCCTATCTGAAATATGAGTCCGCACAAGATCTGGATGAGTGCGTGCTGATCCAGGAGATGATCGACGGCCAGGAATATGGGCTGGATGTGATGAATGATCTGGATGGCCAGTATCAGAACACCGTTGTCAAAAAGAAACTGGCAATGCGATCCGGAGAGACGGACTGTGCCGTGACAGTGGATGAACCGGATGTGAAGGAAATCGGACATAAAATTGCAGAACTCTCCCGGCATGAGGGAAATCTTGATGTGGATTGCTTCAGAGCCAAGGATGGAACGATTTATGTATTGGAAATGAATGCACGGTTTGGCGGTGGATATCCGTTTAGTCATCTGGCAGGTGTAGATTTGCCGCGGGCGATCGTAGGCTGGCTGAAAGGAAGAAAATCGGACAGTGAAATTTTGAGCCCCAAAATTGGAATTGTGGGCCAAAAGGATATAGAACTTGTTCAGCTTCCAATTAAAATAAGTGTGTAAGCCAAGCAGGATAGGTGAACAAAATGGATCAGAAAATTCTTGTAACTCGTTCTTCTATGCCAAGCATGGAAGAATACATTGAAGAGATTCGCCCTATCTGGGACAGCCACTGGCTGACCAATATGGGCGTGAAGCACAAAGCCTTGCAGGAAGAACTGCAGAAATACATGGGTGTGCCCAACGTGGAACTGCTCACCAACGGCCATATGGCATTGGAACTTTCGCTGCAGGCAATGAACCTGCAGGGCGAGGTTATTACCACGCCGTTTACCTTTGCTTCCACCACCCATGCCATCGTGCGCAACGGGCTGGAACCGGTGTTCTGCGATATCAATCCGGAAACTTATACCATGGATGTGACCCAGATCGAACGGCTCATCACCGACCGTACATGCGCTATCCTGCCGGTGCATGTGTACGGCAATGTGTGCAATATCGAAGAAATCGAGCGCATCGCCCACAAGTATGAGCTGAAAGTTTTGTATGATGCCGCCCACACCTTTGGCGAGACATACAAGGGGCAGGGAATCGGCAGTTTTGGTGATGCTTCCTGTTTTAGCTTCCACGCTACCAAGGTGTTCAATACTATTGAAGGCGGTGCGGTCTGCTACAAAGACCCGGATATGGGCCGCAGGCTGTACGAACTGAAAAATTTTGGCATTCATGGCCCGGAAGAGGTGGATGCCGTAGGCGCAAATGCCAAGATGAACGAATTCTGTGCCGCTATGGGCCTGTGCAACCTGCGTCATGTAGATGAAGAAATTGCCAAGCGCAAGGCCGTGGTGGAACGCTACCGTGAGCATCTGGAAGGTGTGGAGGGACTGCGACTGAACGTGCAGCAACCGGAAGTGCGCTCCAACTACGCCTATTTTCCGGTGGTGTTCGACGAGAACCTCTTTGGTGCCAGCCGCAACGAAGTAATGGATGCACTGGCCCAAAACGGCATCGGTGCGCGTAAGTATTTCTATCCGCTCACCAATACGTTCGAGTGCTTCCACAATAAATACGATGTGGACGCAACGCCGGTGGCTTTGCATGTGGCAAAGCGAGTGCTGACCCTGCCGCTTTATGCAGACCTTACTATGGAGGATGTAGACCGCATCTGCAGGATCATATTGTCGTGCAAAATTTGACAAGTCTGAAAACATGAGAAATAATGTGTGGGCTTGTAAACAGCGGGAGGATAAAATCAAATGTACGAGTGCTTAAAAGGAAAAAAATTGCTGATTCTTGGTGCGACCTATAGTGAGGTTGCGCTGGTAAAACGGGCACAGGAATTTGGCGTGAAAGTCTATGTAACAGACTGGCACGAGGATTGGATCGTCAGCCCGGCAAAATATTGCGCTGATGTGGCATGGAATGTCAGCTGGTCGGATCTCGATACGCTGGAAAAACTGTGCAGAGAAAATCAAATTGATGGTGTAATTGCTGGCAACAGCGAGATCCGCGTGGAA
This sequence comes from Faecalibacterium sp., assembly GCA_050873025.1. Classification (GTDB taxonomy): domain Bacteria; phylum Bacillota; class Clostridia; order Oscillospirales; family Ruminococcaceae; genus Faecalibacterium. The sequence goes on from JBNMHZ010000003.1 coordinate 15,976, forward strand.
AATATGCTGCGACTGTGCCAGCGTTTGGGGCTGCCGAGCTACACTACTATGGAACAGCTGGAAACAACGCGCGACAAGATACAATTCAAAAATGCCTGTCGTGCAAGCGGCGTTCCGGTGGTGCGGGAGTTTGACAGTGTAGAAGCAGTAGATGAAGCAAACGCTTATCCTGTTATTGTAAAGCCGGTAGACCGTGCGGGTTCCCTTGGCATCAGCGTGGCAGAAAACCACGAGGAACTTGAAAAGGCTTATGCTTATGCGATGGAAATGAGCCTGCGCAAAGAGGTCATCATTGAGGAGTACATCTATCGTGCAGTCAAGTTCGATGCATACTATGAGATCGTGGATGGGGAGATCGAACTGGTATCGACCGATGACGTAATCAATGCACCGGAAAATGGCCGTGAGAAAGTTGTGCAGAGTGGTTGGACGCTGCCGTCGATCCATCAGGACGCTTTCCGACAGAAGATTGACCCCAGTATGCGTAAAATGATCTCCAATATGGGAATCCGGAATGGGTATATCTTCTTTTCTGGCTTTGCGGACAAGAACTCGAATTTTGTGTTTTTTGAGTGCGGCTTCCGGCTTTGTGGAGGGTATCTTTTTAACTATTTCCCGCTGATTGGTGCCTACAACAACATGGATATCTTCCTTCTGTATGCGCTGACCGGAAGCGCCAAGGAAGCTGTCCGCAATACGGAATCGTCAGATAAAAACCTCAAGAATGTAACAGTAAATCTGTATGCAAAGGCTGGAACGATCAGCCGGATGGAAGGCTTTGATAAGGTCCTTGCGATGCCGGACTGCAAGTTTGCACTGGAATGCGCACACATCGGTCAGGAATGCAAAGATGACAAGGCAATTCTTTCCAAGATCGGTGTAGCTTATTTCTGCAACGACTCTGTAGACCAGTTGGCGCGTGATGTGGCAGAGATGTATCAGTACATCCGGGTCGAAGATGAAAATGGAAAGGACATGATCTATGACCGAATCGACCCGGAGTACATCCGCCGGTGGCAGAAGGGCGAAATTTTGAAAGAAATATAATAAAGTAATACTGTCCGCCAGGTGCCAGCCGCCCGGCGGATTTTTTGCAGGGCGGGGAAGTGCGCCGCCTGCAAAATCAGGCACGGCTCACTTTCCGCAAAAGGAACAAAGATCGTGATTTTATAAACAAACTTTCGGGCTTTTTGCCGGTAAAAGGGGCGGTTTTTGTTCTTTTTGTCTAAAGTATACAAGAATAAACACCAAAATCCGGCAATGCGTCCATTGAAAAAAGATAACTGATATACTAGAATATAAGCATGAGGGCGCGGCACACGGCTGCGCATAAATTGCAAAGCAAAACGTAACGTAAAACAGGAGGATTCCCTATGCCTATGAAAATGGGTTGGCGCTGGTATGGCGAGGGCAACGACCCCGTCAGCCTGAGCGACATCAAGCAGATCCCCGGCGTGACCAGCATCGTCTGGGCACTGCACAACAAAATGCCTGGCGAGATCTGGGAAGTGGACGAGATCCAGAAGGTGGCGGATCAGATCCACGCATACGGTTTTGACATGGATGTTGTTGAGTCGGTCAACGTCCACGACGACATCAAGATCGGTCTGCCCACCCGCGATAAGTACATCGAGAACTATAAGCAGTGCATCCGCAACCTGTCCAAGTTCGGCGTCAAGGTCATCTGCTATAACTTCATGCCCATCTTCGACTGGACCCGCACCGATCTGTTCCACCCCGTGGGTGATGGCTCTACCGCACTGTTCTACGAGAAGGATAAGATCAAGGGTGATTACAAGGCTATGGCTGAGTATATCATGTCCTTCACCGAGAAGTATCACATGACCTTCCCCGGCTGGGAGCCGGAGCGTATGGCAAAGCTGGACGAGCTGTTCAAGGCTTACGCACCTGTTACCAAGGAAAAGCTGTGGGAGAACCTGAAGTACTTCCTGGATGCCCTGATGCCTACCTGCCGTGAGTACGACATCAAGATGGCCATCCACATGGACGATCCCCCTTGGGATATCTTCGGCCTGCCCCGTCTGCTGGTGGACGAGCCCAGTATTGACCGTTTCCTGAAGATGGTGGATGACCCGTACAACTGCCTGACCCTGTGCACCGGCAGCCTGAACGCAAATCCCAACAACAACTGTGCCGAGATCGTGCGCAAGCACTGCGACCGCATTGCTTTTGCACACATCCGCAACATCCATCACTTCCCCAACGGCGACTTCTCCGAGGCCGCTCACCGCGATTGCTGCGGCGAGACCGGCATCATCGAGGTGCTGCGTGCTTACCATGACTGCGGCTTTGAGGGCTACATCCGTCCCGACCATGGCCGTCAGCTGTGGGAGGAAGGCCCCGGCAGCTGCCGCCCCGGCTACGGCAAGTATGACCGTGCTCTGGGCATTCAGTATATGCTGGGCGTCTGGGATCTGCTGGATCGTCTGGATGAAGAGAAAAAGAAGGGCTGATAATTATGAAGCTGTCTGAGATCAAAAACGGCAATCTGTCCGCCGAGTGGGCAGAAAAGGGCTACGAGCTGCCCAAGTTCGATATCGAGGCCGTCAAGGCCAAGACCCATGCGGAACCCACCTGGGTGCACTTCGGCGCAGGCAACATCTTCCGCGCATTCCCCGCAGCAGTGCTGAACGATGCACTGAACAGCGGCGAGTATGACCGCGGCGTCATCGTGGCCGAGAGCTTTGACTACGAGATCATCGACAAGGCTTACCGTCCCTACGATAACCTGAGCCTGCTGGTCTGCCTGAAGTCTACCGGCGAGATCGAGAAGGAGGTCGTGGCTTCCGTCACCGAGAGCCTGAAGGCTGATCCTTCCTTCACCGAGGATTGGGCACGTCTGGTGGAGATCTTCCAGAACCCCAGCCTGCAGATGATCTCCTTCACCATCACCGAGAAGGGCTACGGCGTTGCTCCTGCTGACCTGGAGCGCGGCCTGACCCCCGTGCTGGCTATGGGCAAGGTCACCGCTCTGCTGTACGAGCGTTTCAAGGCCGGTGCTCTGCCGCTGACCGTGCAGAGCATGGACAACTGCTCTCACAACGGCGATAAGGTCAAGAACGCTGTCCACACCTACGCCGCCAAGTGGGTGGAGCAGGGTCTGGTGCCCGCTGAGTTCCTGGCCTATGTGCAGGACGAGACCAAGGTCACCTTCCCCTGGAGCATGATCGATAAGATCACTCCGCGCCCGGATGCCAAGGTCCAGCAGATGCTGGCCGATGATGGCTTTGAGGACAACTACACCATCGTCACCGAGAAGCACACATTTACTGCTCCCTTCGTCAACGCTGAAGAGACCCAGTACCTGTGCATCGAGGACAACTACACCAATGGCCGTCCTCCGCTGGAGCTGGGCGGTGTGCTGTACTGCGACCGCGAGACCGTGGATAAGATTGAGAAGATGAAGGTGTGCACCTGCCTGAACCCGCTGCACACTGCAATGTCTATCTACGGCTGTATGCTGGGCTACACCCTGATCTCTGCCGAAATGGCCGATGAGGACCTGCGTGCCTTCATCCAGAAGATTGGCTACATCGAGGCTATGCCTGTCGTCGTTGATCCCGGCGTGCTGAACCCCTATGAGTTCATCGGCGCTGTCATCAACCGCCGTCTGCCCAACCCCTTCATGCCGGATGCTCCCCAGCGTATCGCAACCGATACCTCTCAGAAGCTGGCCATCCGCTTCGGCGAGACCATCAAGGCCTACGAGGCACGCGGTCTGGATAAGAGCAATCTGATCCTGATCCCGCTGGTGCTGGCAGGCTATGCCCGCTACCTGAAGGGCATCGACGACAACGGTCAGGCCTTCGAGCCCTCCACCGATCCGCTGCTGGCTGAGCTGCAGGCAATCGTGGCTCCGCTGGAAGTCAAGGAAGGCGAGCAGGACTTCAGCTGCCTGAAGCAGCTGTACAGCCGCACCGATGTGTTTGGTGTTGACCTGTATGCCGTTGGTCTGGGCGAGAAGATCGAGTCCATGGCCAAGGAGCTGTTTGCAGGCCCCGGCGCTGTGCGCAAGACCCTGCACAAGTACACCGTTGCCCGCTGATCGGCTGACGCGATAATATAAGCTATCTTCGCTCCCACGCTGCGCTTTGCTTTGCCGCAGCGTGGGATTTTTTTACCTCTTTCCCGTGAAAAGTGAACCCCGGAAAATCTGCAGATTTTCCGGGGTTCTTCTTACAAAATATTCTGCTGAAAACGCCAGAGCAAAGCGGCGGCTATTTTAAATAGTCCCTTTGCGGCAGTCATGCAGCTTTTCCTTGGGCAGGATACCGGTCAAAAATTTCCACACCACTTCCATGCGGTCATTCAGTAAGTAAGCCTTCTGCTTTTCCACATAGAGGTATACGGCGTTCTCTGTACGATAGGCACAGTAAAAATCTGCCCATGTATGGCGGGTAGTGGGTTCGGGTTTGTCCTGCTGGCCGTACATCCACACGGCAATGCCGGTATCTGCAAGCTCTACGCGGTAAAATGCCCGCGGCAGATGCATCTGCCGGATCTGCTTGGATACACTGCGGAAGAAGGTGTAAAAGTAGCTTGCCGGCAGGCCGATGCCCACAATGGCAAGCACGGCGGCCAGCAGCCCGGCCCCCGGCCGTTTGCCCAGCTGCGAAAGGCAGATGACAGCAAAAACGAGCATAATAGCGGCAAAAATGGCGGGGCGCAGCCATGCTTTGCGGTGGTGGAACGCATCGAACACTGCAAAATCGTGGAAGCCCGGTTCGTCCATGGTGGTGGAAACGGAGATGGTCTGGGACATAAAGTCGCCTCCTTTGTATTTATAGGCATGGTATCACATTTGTGTCGTTTAGGCAAGCGAAACTCATGCAAACCTTGCCAATCTGGGTCAAATCGTGGTAAAATAAATCGTTATCAAACAAAAAAGGCGAAAGGAGGCGGCAGGTTTTGCAGCACCGTAAGTGGCAGATCACCCTGAAGCAGCGCATGGGCCTGTGCCTGGCGGCATTTTTTGCGGCCTTTGCCATGCAGATCTTCCTCAATGGCTACCAGTCCAGTGCGGTGCAGGCTGTGCAGGATGAACAGATGGGCTGCTTCAATGCGATCAGCCGCTTTCAGGGCGGTGTAGAAAACTCCATTTCCGCGCTGGAAGACTACCGTTGGGAGAACGGCGAATCGGATGCGATCATTGCCCGGCTGCAGTCTGCGTCCTCTACCTGCAACGCATGGCTGTGGCGCATCGGCACCAGCCTGAACAGCCTGCAAAATGTCAGCGACGAGCAGTGGGTGCTCTACGGTGCCGTGGATACGGTCTACCAGACCTACACCGGCCTGCTGGACGAACTGCAGAACGACCTGCTCAGCGGCAATGACGCCGCAGCCTCACAGCTGTATTATGCAAAGGTCGCGCCCTGCGGTGACTACCTGAGCCAGTATACTTTGCAATTGCTGGAAACGGCCATTCTGGATTCCCAGACCACATACACCACTATTTCGGCCCTGAACGAGCGCATCACACTGCTGCAGACGGTAGTGGTGGCCTTGTGCGTGGCTCTGGGCTGCGTCACGGGTCTGATGGTCATGCGGCTGCTGACTCCGGTAACGCAGATGATCGCGGCATCCCGCGCCATCGGGCAGAGTGATTTTGACACCCCGGACATCCCGCTGCCCAAGCAGCCGGAGATCGCCCAGCTGGCGGAGTCTTTCAACATTATGAAGCACTCCATGGCCCAGCAGGTGACCACCCTGCAGGAGAAAAACGAGATCGAGCGGGAGCTGCACCGCCAAAAGACCGAAGCGCTGGAACTGCAGAACCGCATGGAACGCAGCCGGCTGCAGCAGCTGCGCAGCCAGATCGACCCGCACTTTCTGTTCAATACCCTGAACGTCATCCAGCAGACCGCCGGCACGGAGACCGCCTACCGCACCCAGGCACTCATCATGGCGCTTTCGCATCTGCTGCGCTATAGTTTGATGAGCAACGACGAGCAGGTGCCGCTCTCCCGCGAGGTGCGCATCGTGGATGAATATTACTCTATCTATCACGTCCGCTTTGGTGACCGGGTGCGGATGGAATGGTCTTTTTCGGATTCGCTGGATCTGACCGAGACCATGGTGCCGTCCTTTATCCTGCAGCCCATCGTGGAAAACGCCTTCAAGCACGGCATCTGCCCCAAGGAAGAGGGCGGCGTGGTGCGCATCCGGGTCAATCCTCTGCGGGAAAAAGGGCTGCTGTGCATCCGTGTGGTAGATAACGGCATGGGCATTCAGCCCCAGCAGCTGCAGCAGCTGCGCGCGGCCCTCAGCCAGCCCGGCGAGCGCTGGGAGCATATCGGCCTTTATAATGTAGCGGCACGTCTGCGCCTGCTGGATCAGAACAGCCGCTTTGTGATACGGTCCCGCCCCGGGTGGGGCACAGCTGTGGTATTGTACCTGCCATTGGTGGAGAATGAGGAGGAGTTTGAGGAATGATTCGTCTGTTGATCGCGGATGATGAAACGCTGGAAAGAGAGACGCTGGCGGACATTGTGGCCCGCCGCTTTGAGCATGAGGTGACTATTGAGACCGCTGAGAACGGCCGCAAAGCCGCAGATACAGCAGTGCTGTGGGGTGCAGACCTGATTTTGATGGACATTGAGATGCCCGGCATGAACGGCCTGGATGCGGCCCGCGCCGTGCTGGAGCAGCGTCCGGAATGCAAGGTGATCTTTGTCACGGCCTACAGTCTGTTCCAGTACGCCCATGAGGCTATGCATCTGGGCGCCTGCGACTATCTGCTCAAGCCGGTGAACCCTGACGAGGTGGAGGCCTCCATTCGCAAGGCTATCCGCCAGATCGAGGCAGGACGCCGCCTTGCAGAGCTGGCACCGGTGGAGCCGGAACCTGAGACCGACCCGGAGGATGATGCCTCCGAAGCAGGGGAGAACGACCGCAATGCGCTGGTCATGGCCCATGTGCGCAAATATATGGAAGACAACTACATGTTTGACCTTTCGCTGGACAGCGTGAGCGAAATTTTACATATCAGCCCGGCGTATCTCTCGGCCCAGTTCAAGAAATATCAGAAAACCAACTTTTTGGACTGCCTGACCGAACTGCGCATCAATGCGGCCAAAGAACTGCTCACCGACCCGTTCCGTTCGGCAGCCGAGGTGGCTTCCATGGTGGGCTACGAGGATTCCAGTTACTTTGCCCGCACCTTTAAAAAGCGTACCGGCATGACCCCCACCCAGTACCGGAAGGAAGCGGCCAAAGCCGCCCGGGAGGCCCGCCTGTGACCCGCCGCCAGATGCTCACAGCTCTGTTCGGCGCGGCAGTGCTGGCGCTGCCGGTGTCCGGCTGCGGCCATCAGCCGGTGCAGGATGAGCCGGGGGCAGAGCTGATCCTGCGCTATGCCGAGAACCAGCCGGAAGATTACCCCACCACCCAGGCCGCGCTGGCCTTTGCGGACCTTGTGGCTCAGCGGACCGATGGCCGGGTAAAGGTGCTGGTGTACAGCGGGGGAGAGCTGGGAGCGGAGCAGAGCGTCATCCAGCAGATGCAGTTTGGCGGCATCGATTTTTCTCGTGTGTCCCTCAGCCAGCTGGCTGAGTATGAGCCGGCGCTGAGTGTGCTGCAGCTGCCCTACCTTTACACCGACGCTGACCAGATGTGGCGGGTGCTGGATGGAGCCATTGGCGATGAGTTCCTTTCCATGCTGGATTCCATGGAACTGACCGGCCTTTCCTGGTTCGATGCCGGCGTGCGCAGCTTCTACACCCGGCAGAAGGTCACCTGCCTTGCAGATCTGCAGGGCCTGACCCTCCGCGTGCAGGAATCGGACATGATGAGTGAAATGATCACCGACCTTGGCGCAAAGCCGGTGCAGGTGGTGTACAGCAAGGTGTATGCGGCCCTGCATAACGGTGAGATCGATGGCGCCGAAAATAATTGGCCCAGCTACGAAGCCATGGGCCACTACGAGGTGGCACCCTACTTTTTGAAGGATGAGCACACCCGTGTGCCTGAGGTGCAGCTGGCAAGCCCTGCAGTGATGGAAAAACTTGCTGCACTGGACGAGCGTTACCCGGAGATCGTCCGGCAGTGTGCCCGCGAAAGTGCCCGGGTAGAGCGTCGGCTCTGGGCACAGCAGGAAGCAGAATCGGAGGAGAATATGCGTGCGGCGGGCATTGAAGTGACCGAACTGGACGAAGCGGAAAAGGCAAAGTTCCGCACTGCCGTGCAGCCCATGTATGATCTGTTTGCGGAGCAGGAGAAACTTATTGCCCGCATCCGGGAGTCGTGAGCTGCGGCAAAGCCCGATAAAGACTGCCTAAGAAACACGGAAAATAAAACAAAGGACTGGCAAAGCATCGTGCACTTTTTCTGCGAGGGGAGAGTGTGCGATGTTTATTTTTTTGTCTGATATCCAGAAATGTATCCATCTGTTAGGCTAAGATGCACAAACAAAAAGTTAAGCACTTGGCAATTTTCACAAAAGAAATTCTGACATTTTTTCAAAAAGCAGGACATTTTTTGAAAGCCCTTGTTTCGATTTAAAAATTTTGCTAAAGTGTGTACAGTAAATGAACAGCATACGGGTCCTGTGCAGACCGGGCTGTTCCCAAATTTAAGGAGGACGATTTATTATGAAAAAGATCACTCGTCGCAGCTTCCTGGCAGCAGCCGGTGTTTCCGCCGCTGCTCTGGCTCTGACCGCCTGCGGTGGCTCTTCCAGCAGCACCGCTGCTTCCACTGCTTCTTCTGCAGCCGCTTCTGCTGCTCCTGCTGGTGATACCGCAGCTGCTGCAAACGATCCCAAGGTGACTCTGGTTTACGCCGAGGTCAACCCGCTGGACACCATCGTCGGCCAGACCGGTTCTCACTTCAAGGAGAAGGTTGAGGAGCTGACCGGCGGTTCTGTTGTCATCGATGTGCAGGCTTCCGGTGTTCTGGGTTCTGAGAACGACGTTCTGGATGCTATTCTGGGCGGTTCTACCTCCATCGATATCAGCCGTATCTCTGCTTTCGCTCTCACCAGCTACGGCTGCAACAAGTCCAAGCTGCTGTCCATCCCCTTCACCTTCGAGAACCGCGCACACTTCTGGAACTTCGCCAACAGCGATCTGGCACCGGAGTTCCTGAACGAGCCCCAGGAGCTGGGCCTGCCCGTTCGCGGCATCTTCTACGGCGAAGAGGGCTTCCGTCACTTCTTCACTGTCAACCCCGTTGCAGGCATTGAGGATTTCAAGGGCCTGAAGCTGCGTGTGTCCAACGACCCCGTCATGAACGGCATGGTCGAGGGCCTGGGCGCTAACCCCACCGTCGTTTCCTTCGGCGAGCTGTACAGCGCACTGCAGACCGGCGTTGTGGATGGCGCTGAGCAGCCCATCGCAAACTACAAGTCCAACGCATTCCCCGAGGTTGCTAACAACCTGATCCTGGACGGCCACACTCTGGGCGCTATCCAGGCTGTTATCACCGATAACGCTTGGGGCAAGCTGACCGAGAACCAGCAGGCTGCCATCATGGAGGCCGGTGCTGATACTCAGGCCTTCAACGCTGACCTGTCTGAGTCTGCTGAGAACAAGGTTCTGGACGAGCTGAAGAGCTCTGGCTGCAACGTTGTGGATGTTCCCGATAAGGCACCCTGGCAGGAAGCTTGTGCCAAGGTCATCAGCGAGAACACCTCCGATCAGGCTGAGCTGTACCAGCAGCTGCTGGACATGAAGGCATAATCAAAAGCCCTTCTTTCCGCTAAAGTAGTACATAGCCCGGCGGGGGACTACGGGAATACGCCCGCAGACCCGCCGGGTTTTTATATGGAGGAATTCCTATGCCGAAAATCTTTACCACTCTGGATAAGATCAAGCCGGCGTACGACATCACCTACAAAGTGGTGCTGTTTATCTGCAAGATCCTTCTAATCGCAGATATCCTCATCACCACCATGTCGGTCGTTGGCCGTTACGTCCCGTTTATTCCGGACCCCGCCTGGTCGGAGGAAGTCGTGCTGACCTGCATGAGCTATATGGCCGTGCTGAGCGCAGCTCTGGCCATCCGCCGCGGCGCACATATCCGCATGACCGCGTTTGATGTCTACCTGCCTAAGATGGCAGTCAAGGTGCTGGACATTCTGGCAGATGTGGCCGTGCTTGCACTGGGCATCATCATGCTGGTGGTCGGCTGGAACTACGCCACCACCCTGGGCGGCCGCGGCACCTATGTGTCCATGCCTTGGCTGAGCCGCTTCTGGATGTACTTCCCGGTGCCTCTGGCCGGTATCGCCATGATCATCTTTGAGATCGAGGCAATCTACAATCACATCAAGAGCTTTTTTGTAAAGGAGGAAGTGTAATATGACAGTTCAGGCACTGGCGATCACCGTCCTTCTTGTCAGCTTCTTTGTAATGATCTTCCTGCGTTTCCCCATTGCATACGCCGTCGGCCTTTCCAGCGTGCTGTGCATGCTGGTGCAGGGTCAGGCTCTGACCGATGTCTGCCGTCTGATGGTCAAGGGCATTTCTTCGTTCAGCCTGATGGCTGTGCCGTTCTTCATCACCATGGGCGTGCTCATGGGCTCCGGCGGCATCTCTGAAAAGCTGATCGCGCTGGCAGATGCCTGCGTCGGCTGGATGCGCGGCGGCATGGCAATGGTCAACATCGTTGCTTCCTACTTCTTCGGCGGCATTTCCGGTTCTGCTTCTGCAGATACCGCTTCCATCGGTTCCATCATGATCCCCATGATGGTCGATCAGGGCTACGACGCCGACTTCTCCACCGCAGTTACCATCACTTCCTCCTGCGAGGGCCTGCTGGTTCCCCCGAGCCACAACATGGTCATTTACGCCACCACCGCAGGCGGCATCTCCGTCGGCAGTCTGTTCCTGGCAGGTTATCTGCCCGGCGCTCTGCTGGCAATCGTCCTGATGATCGGTTCCTACATCATCTCGGTCAAGCGTAATTACCCCAAGGGCTCTCCGTTCACCATCAAGGGCTTCATCAAGCAGCTGGGCACCTCCATCTGGGCTCTGGCCGCTGTGATCATCGTGGTGGTCGGCGTTGTCGGCGGCGTGTTCACTGCCACCGAGTCTGCTGCAATCGCCGTCATCTACTCTCTGTTGGTCTCTGTCTTTGTCTACAAAGGCCTGGATTGGAAGGGCGTCTGGCATGCTCTGGACGAGTGCGTGAACACCCTGTCCATCGTGCTGATCCTGATCGCAACCTCTGCCGTGTTCGGCAACTGCCTGACCATGCTGCATGTGCCGGATCTGGCAGCAAACGCCATCACCAGCATCACCGACAACCCCTACATCATCGCTCTGCTGATCGACCTGATCATTCTGGTTCTGGGCATGATCATGGATATGGCTCCCATCATCCTGATCGCTACCCCCATCCTGCTGCCCATCGCAACCGAGATCGGCATCGACCCCATCCAGTTCGGTATCATCGTAGTGCTGAACTGCGGCATCGGCCTGCTGACTCCTCCTGTCGGTTCCGTGCTGTTCATCGGCTCTGCCGTTGCAAAGCGCCCGATGGAAAAGGTTGTCAAGGCGACCCTGCCGTTCTACCTGTGCATGTTCATTGCACTGCTGCTGCTGACCTTTGTGCCCGATATCAGCCTGGCAATCCCCAAGCTGTTGGGCGGTTACGTCAGCCCCATTGCAAACCCGCTGGGCCCCGTGTTCATCCACTAAAGCCTTTAGCGGCGCAAGCTGAAACCTGAAAAGTCCCCTGCATGAATATGCAGGGGACTTTTTGTGTGTAAAAACTTTATTTTTCCTCTTGCATTCTTTCAAAATCGTGCTATAATAGTAAGGCAATCGTTTCCAAGGCCGCTCGACGGGGTAGCCGATATTGAAGGTTGTGATGGGCACATACATTTATAATATGGCCCCAATACGTCAGAACCAGAAATGAGGTGAAAAGAATGAAACAGGGTATCCATCCGAACTACGTTGACTGCACCATCACCTGCGCATGCGGCAACGTCATTAAGACTCGTTCCACCAAGCCTGAGATCCACGTCGAAGTTTGCTCCAAGTGCCATCCTTTCTACACTGGCAAGCAGAAGCTGGTTGACACCGGCGGACGTGTTGAGCGCTTTAACAAGCGTTTCGGCCGTAAGTAATTATGGTTTTTCAAAGCACCGCTTCCTTTGGGAGGCGGTGCTTTTTTTGATGTCCGGTTTTGCACAAAAGGGTGGGAACTTAATCATTCTTAAGAAATCTTTTGGTGCTTCCGGGCAGGATTGTCTCAAAAAATACACATTTTCCGGCTAGAATATACCAGCATTGAAATAACGCTTAAAGGAGAGTTTGCTGTGATCGAAGTATCGCATCTGAGCAAAAAATACGGCACGCATCCTGCCATTGAAGATCTGTCCTTCACGGTAGGGGATGGCCAGATCTTTGGCCTGCTGGGGCCGAACGGCGCAGGCAAATCCACCATTATGAATATCCTTACCGGCTATCTTGCGCCTACCAGCGGGGAAGTAAAGGTGGCAGGCTTCAGCCTGCCGGAGCAGGCGCAGCAGGCCAAAGCCTGCGTGGGCTACCTGCCCGAACAGCCGCCGCTCTACCCGGAAATGACGGTGCAGGAATATCTGAATTTTGCTGCAGAGCTCAAAGGCATCAAAAAGAAGGCCGAGCGCAAAGAACAGGTGCTGCGTGCTGCCCGCCGCACCGGGCTGGAAGAAGTGCTGCCCCGGCTCATCCGTAGCCTGTCCAAGGGCTACCGTCAACGCGTGGGCATTGCGCAGGCACTGCTGGGCACGCCGCAGCTCATCATTCTGGATGAACCTACCGTGGGCCTGGACCCGGCGCAGGTCATTGAGATCCGCAAACTCATTCAGGAACTGGGCAAGACTCACACGGTCATTCTGTCCAGCCACATCCTCAGTGAGGTGCAGGCTGTGTGCAGCCAGGTGCTGATCCTTGCAAAAGGACATCTGGTGGCTGTGGGTGCACCGGAACAGCTGGCCGAAAAGCTCAACCCCGGCAGCTGCCTGCGCGCCACTGTACTGGGTGAGGGCAGAACGGTGCTCAAGGCAGTGGGAGCCATTCCGGGCATTCGCAAGGTGGAGCTGGAAAGCGAGGCGGACGGTCAGGTGACCTTTACGGCCGAAAGCGCGGATGCTGCCGACCGCCGTGCCGAAGTGTCCCGCGCACTCTCGCAGGCGGGCTGCACTGTACTGGCCCTTGCCGCAGAGAGCAAGACTCTGGAAGAGGTGTTCCTTGCCCTGACCGAGGGCGAACCGGATGAAAAAGACAAAGAAGGGGAGGAAAACGCTGAATGATTGCCATCTTCAAACGGGAAGTCCGCAGTTGCTTCCACGGTATGATCGGTTCTGTGCTCACGGCCTTTATGCTGGCGGCGACGGCCATCTATTTTGTGGCCCTGAACCTGGGCTATGGCTTGACGGACTTTGGCTATTATACGCTGTACCGCACCATTTTTGTGCTGCTTCTGTATATTCCGGTGCTGACCATGCGCTCTTTTGCTGAGGAGCGCCGCACCCGCACCGACCAGCTTTTGCTCACAAGCCCGGTATCCGTGTGGGGCATTGTATTGGGCAAATTTCTGGCGCTGTGTGTCATTTTTGCTCTGCCCTGCATCGCGGATGCCATCATGATCCTGATCCTGGCGGCGCTGGGTGCCACCGGCACGGCAACAGCCGCAAACTTTGCCGCGCTGCTGTGCTACTTCCTCGTAGGCTGCGCAGCCATCGCCATCGGCGTGTTCCTTTCCAGCCTGACCGAAAACCAGATCATTGCCGCCGTGGCCGGTGTGGCCGCACTGCTGCTGGCCTACATGATGCCCAGCCTGCGCAATCTGTTCACTGCCGGCAGCGCGGTGGCACTGGCCCTGTTCACGGCCATTGCGGCAGTTCTCAGCGTAGTGGCCGGCCTGCGCACCAAAAGCTTCACGCTGGGGTGTCTGACCTTTGCAGGCTGCTGTGTGGCGCTGACGGCACTGTTCCTGCTGCAAAGCAGCTGGCTGACCGAAGCGTTCAGTGCCGTACTCAGCGGGCTGTGCCTGTTCACCCCCTTTGAAGAGTTCGTCAACAACAGCTTTTCCATCCCGGCGCTGGTGTACTACCTGACCGTGGCTGTGCTGTTTTTGTTCTTCACGGCGCAGGGGCTGGAAAAGCGCCGCTGGAACTGAGGAGAGGAGAACGATATGAAAAAATTCAAATTTTCTTCCTCGGCAAACGGTAAGGTGTTCCGCAACGGGGTGTACTCCACGGCTATTTTAGCGGCGGCTATCGTGCTGGCGGTGCTGGTCAATCTGCTGGTGGGGGCGCTGCCCAAAAAGTACACCGAGTTCGACCTTTCCGCCGCCAAGATGTACACCTTGAGCGACAGTTCTAAACAGTTGATGCAGAGCCTTGACCAGGATGTGACGGTCTACTATCTCTGTGAGACCGGCAGCGAGGACGCCATCCTCACAAAGCTGCTGGACCACTATGCCGACGAGAGCGGCTACTTCCACTGGGAACAGAAAGACCCGGCTCTCTATCCGGCCTTTGCATCCCAGTACGGTGCAGATGATGCATCCACCGGCAGTCTGATCGTGGTCAGCGGCGAGAACAGCGTGGTGCTGGATGCTGCCGACCTCTACGAGTACGACTATTCCGATTATTACACCACCGGTTCGGCCAATGTGACCTTTGGCGGTGAAAAGCAGATCAGTTCTGCCATTTACAAGTTGACCTCTGCGGCAGAAAGCCATGCCTACTACACCACCAACCACAGCGAGCAGGCACCCACCTCCTCGCTGAGCGAAGCACTGGAAGCCCAGAATATCAGCCTGCAGCCGCTGGATCTGCTCACCGGCACGATCCCGGAAGACTGCAGCCTGCTTATTATCAATGCACCAACGTCTGATTTTGCGTCGGGTGACGGCCTTGTGGACGAAATTTCGCAGCTGCAAGCCTATCTTGAAAACGGCGGCAAAGTACTGCTGACCACCAGTGCTTTTACCGAAACGCCCAATCTGGATGCCGTGATGGCACAGTTCGGCCTTGCCCGTGAGCCGGGCATTGTGGTGGAGGGCGATTCTGGCCACGCACTGTACGGCTACCCGTACTCACTGTTCCCGGATTACGGCACCACCGACGAGAGCACTGCTCTGGACGGTGTGAACCGGAGCACCCACGTGATGCTTTCGGTGGCACAGGGCATCACCATTACCGAGACGGATAATGTGACCGTGGAACCCCTGCTGAATACCACCGAGGACGCCTACAGTAAACCGAATTATAATGAGGCTTCCACCACGGCCAAGGAATCCGGCGATACGGACGGCCCCTTCTCGCTGGCCGTGTGGGCGCGCAATGAAACGACCGGTGCCGAGGTCATCTGGGTAGGCTGCCCCAATGTGGACAGCGAGCAGGTGTACCAGTCCATCCCGGGCAATCTGACCTTCCTGCAGGGCTGTGCGGCTTCGCTGGTGGGGCAGAGCCTGCTCATCGACACCAAGGCGCTGGAAGCAGCACCCATCACGGTAGCGGCGTCCACTTCCACGGCGCTGGGCATGGTGTTCGTGTTTGTGCTGCCCGCAGCGGTGCTCATTGCGGGTGCTGTGGTGGTGCTGCTGCGCCGCCGTAAATAAGGGGGCTGCAGCATGAAAACGAAACAACGCGCGCTGGCGGTGCTTCTGGCTCTGGTGCTTGTGCTGGGCGGTCTGCTGTGGCTCGTCACTCGCAGCAACGCCAAAGAAGAAGCCGCTTCCAGTGCCGCTGCAGAGGGCACCATTGTGCTTTCCTCCTTTGCGGCGGGCGATGTGACCAGCATCCAGTACACCTATAATGGACAAACGCTCACCCTGAATCATGATTCCGGCAGCTGGACACTGGCCGACGACCCGGCCTACCATCTGGACGCATCTGCATGCAACACTATGGTCACGGCGCTGGCCTCTCTGAATGCAAAACGTCAGCTCACGGCCCAGCCCGGTGAGGACTACGGTCTTGCAGACCCGGCTGTTACGGTCACTGTGACGGCGGCAGGCGGGACGAACACCTTTGCCTTTGGCACGCAGAACCCGGTCACCGGGGATATGTACGTGCAGAAAGCCGGAGACGCCGCCGTTTACACCGTTTCCGGCAACAAGGCAGCCTGCTTTGAGCTGACCAAGGCCGACCTCTTTGGTGCCTTCAACCCGGCGGAGCTCACGGCGTCCGAATTGGAGAACATCTCCATCACCACCGGCAGCGGTACTCTTGCACTGACGGCGGTTTCCGAACCGGTGGAAACAAACAGCGGCTCGGAAGAATCCTCTTCGGAAAGCTCTGTCAGCTCCACCACTTATCAGACGGTGTGGCGGCTGGCCGGTGACCCGGACGCAGAACTGGATGATACAAAGGTGCAGGGTATCCTTTCCGCACTTTGCAGCTATGTTTCGTCACAGGTGACGGACGCCGCCCCGGCTGCTTACGGCTTTGACGCACCGCTGGCCACGGTGCAGGCCCAAACAGCGGACAGCACCGTGACCCTGCGCTATGCATCCAACGCCGATGGCTGCTGGATGATGCTGGAAGGGGACAGCTCCATCTATGCAGTTGATCTTGACACTGTGCAAGCTGTTCTGACAACAGCCGGTGATTTGAAAACAGAATGATTTTTTTGGCATACGCTGCAGCGAAAAAACCGCTGCGGCGTATGTTTTTTTGTTGCAGACTGTAAAGTTTCGGCAAACATCGGCAGAGTGATTGACATTTCAGCAAAGATTGATTAAGATAGACGAGACAGGGTAGAATAACTGCGCAATATAAAAGCCTGTTTTTTCGGGTTTACCGGTCGTCATGGATGTTGTGCGGGGCTGGATCGCCCTGGTACGAGGGATGGGGTGGATGCCCTGTCTTTTTTCGTATCTGAGTTACAAGGAGGATATAGTAAAAAATGGACAACTCGGTGATCGTTTCACTGCGTGATATCGTGGTGGAATTTGATGGTCAGCGCATTCTGGATGGGCTGAACCTGGACATCCATGACAAAGAGTTTGTGACGCTGCTGGGCTCTTCCGGCTGCGGCAAAACCACCACCCTGCGCCTGATCGCAGGTTTTCTGGAACCCAACTCCGGCAAGGTGCTGCTGAAAGGTGAGGACATCACCGGCGTGCCGCCCTACAAGCGCCCGGTGAACACGGTGTTCCAGAAGTACGCACTATTCCCGCATCTGAACGTATTCGAGAATGTGGCTTTTGGTCTGCGCTTGAAGAACATGGATGAAGAGACGATCCGCCGCAAGGTGCGCAATATGCTGGAGGTCGTGGGCCTGAAAGGCTTCGAGCGCCGCAGCATCAGCCAGATGTCCGGCGGCCAGCAGCAGCGCGTGGCCATCGCCCGCAGTCTGGTGAATGAACCGGAGATCCTTCTGCTGGATGAGCCCCTGGGCGCGTTGGACCTCAAGCTGCGCAAGGAGATGCAGCTGGAACTCAAACGCCTGCAGCGTGAAATGAACATCACCTTTATCTATGTCACCCACGATCAGGAAGAGGCCCTTACCATGTCCGATACCGTTGTGGTCATGAACGGCGGCAAGGTGCAGCAGATCGGCACGCCCGAGGATATCTATAATGAGCCCAAAAATGCTTTTGTGGCGGACTTTATCGGCGATTCCAACATCGTGGACGGTGTGATGCACCGCGACTTCCTTGTATCCTTCTCCGGTGTGGACTTCCCCTGTGTAGACCGCGGCTTTGCCCGGGAGCAGAGCGTGCAGGTGGTGGTGCGCCCGGAGGATATCGAGGTGGTATCTCCTGTGGAGGGCCAGCTCGTGGGCGTCGTGAACGACGTCATTTTTAAGGGCGTCCACTTTGAGATGCATGTGGAGTGCGAGGGCCGTGAGTGGCTCATCCATTCTACCCGCGCCTGCACACCCGGTGAGACCATTGGTATGCGCATCGGCCCCAACGAGATCCATATCATGGCGCGTTCGGAGGGGTGAGCCGCGATGATGAAGATTTATGACAAAAAACTGGCCTATCCGTACTTTGTATGGATGGTGCTGTTCACGGTGGTGCCGCTCATCATCGTGGTGTACTACGCCTTCACCGATGCAACCGGCGCTTTCACGCTGGATAACCTCACCTCCATCAGCGGCTATGGCTCGGTGTTTGCCCGCAGCCTGCTGCTGGCCCTTATTGCAACGGTCATTTGTCTGGTCATTGCATTCCCGGTAGGCTATTTTCTGTCCCGCCTGCGGGTGAACAAGCAGCACATCATGCTCATGCTGGTCATGCTGCCCATGTGGATGAACTTTCTGCTGCGCACCTATGCGTGGATGGGCCTGCTCAGCGTCAACGGCCCGGTAAATGCCGTGCTGGGCGTGTTCGGCCTTGGACCTTATAACATGCTCAACACCTCCGGCGCGGTGGTGCTGGGCATGGTGTACAACTATGTGCCTTATATGATCCTGCCGCTGTACACCAGCATGACCAAGATCGACCAGAGCCTTGTGGAAGCTGCGCAGGATTTGGGCGCTTCCACCATCAAGACCCTTGTGCGGGTGCTCATTCCCATGAGTGTGCCAGGTATCAGCACCGGCATCACCATGGTGTTCGTCCCGGCGGTGTCCACCTTCGTCATCAGCCGTATGCTGGGCGGTGGCTCCAACCTGCTGATCGGTGACCTGATCGAAATGCAGTTTTTGGGCAACAGCTACAACCTGAATGTGGGCTCTGCCATGAGCCTTGTGCTGATGATCATCGTGCTGCTGTGCATGAGCTTTACCTCCAGCTTTGATGAAGATGAAATGGAGGGCGTGTCCTGATGAAAACCAAACATCTGCGCCTGATGCAGCGCGTCTATATCGTTCTGTTCTTCTGCTTCATGTATCTGCCCATTGCATACATGATCGTGTTCAGCTTCAACCAGTCCAAGGGCTATTCGCTGTTCACCGGCTTTACTCTCAAGTGGTATTCCAGCCTGCTGCACAATTCTTCCATTCTGAGCGCGCTGCGTGTCTCACTGGAAGTGGCGCTGCTCTCGGCTGTCATTGCCACGGTGCTGGGCACGGCGGCAAGCCTTGGCATCGCGTCCATGGGCCGCAAGAGCCGCCTGATAGTCACTAACATCACCTATATCCCGGTGGTCAACCCGGAGATCATCACCGGCATTTCGCTCATGCTGCTGTTCGTGGCCTACCAGCGCTTTGCCGAAGGCGTTTCCTGGCTGCCGGATACCATCATGGGCTTCCCGACGCTGCTCATTGCGCACATCGCGTTCAATGTGCCTTACGTCATTTTTAACGTGACGCCCAAGCTCAAGCAGCTGGACATCAAGCTGTATGAGGCCGCCCTGGACCTTGGCTGTGACCCCAAGCAGGCTTTCTTCAAAGTCATCCTGCCGGAGATCAGCCCGGCCATCCTGTCGGCCTTCCTTATCTGCCTGACCTACTCCATCGACGACTTCATGATCTCCTACTTCAACTGCGGCACGGTGGAGACCCTGCCCATTGCCATCTACTCCATGACCCGCAAAAAGGTCAGCCCGGAAATTTACGCACTGTCCACCATCATGTTCGTGGTGATCCTGTGCATCATCCTGATCTCCAATGCAATGGAAAGCCGCAATTACCGCCGCGACCAGAAGGCACTGAGAGGGGAGGGCGTGTGATGAAACGTTTTGCTGTTTTGCTGCTGGCGCTGGCTATGACGGTCTGCTGCGCACTGCCCGCCTTTGCAGCCGGTACCATTGAGGTCACCGAGGACGTCTCGGTGTCGGATGATTACGACTGGACCCGCTTCAAAGGCCAGAATGTCACCATCAATGTCTACAACTGGGGCGAGTATATCTCCAACGGTTCGGATGACAGTGTGGATGTGGTGTCTGCCTTTGAGCAGCTCACCGGCATCAAGGTCAACTACACCACCTTTGATTCCAACGAGTCCATGTATGCCAAGCTCAAGTCCGGCGCTGCCAACTATGATGTGGTCATTCCGTCGGATTACATGGTGGCAAAGATGATCGCAGAAGGGATGCTTAAACCCCTGAACTACGATAACATCCCCAACTTCAAAAAGATCGACGAAGAGTATGTAAATCCGGACTACGACCCGGAAAATGCCTACACAGTACCCTATATGCTCTGCACTACCGGCATCATCTACAACACCACTATGGTGGACAAGGCACCCACCAGCTGGGCAGACCTGTGGGACGAGCAGTATGCAGATAATATCCTCATGTTCAACAACAGCCGCGATGCCTATGCCATTGCCGCATTCAAGAGCGGCCATGACATCAACCCGCAGACGCCCGAAGAAGTGGATGAAGTGGTGGAAGAGCTCAAGGCGCAGAAGCCTCTTGTACAGGCTTACGTCATGGATGAGATCTTCGACAAGATGATCGGCGGCGAGGCGGCCATCGGGGTGTACTACTCCGGTGACGCCATCACCATGATCGATGATAACCCCGATCTGGCGTGGGTGTTCCCGGAAGAAGGCAGTGTGCTTTCGGTGGACTGCATGGCCATTCCCGCCACCAGCGAAAAGCAGGAAGCTGCCGAAATGTTCATCAACTTCATGTGCGAGACCGACATCGGCAAGGCAAACTCCGAGTATATTGGCTACACCACCCCTATGCACGATGTGTGGGAGGTGCTGGACGAGGACTTGAAGGAGAGCGAGATCGCCTATCCGCCAGAAGAGGAAGTTGCCAAGGAAAAGGTGTTCACCGCTCTGGCTGATGATGTAAACAGCGAGCTGGACGTGAAGTGGAGCGAGATGAAGAGTTACGATGAAGGTGGCAGCAGCTACCTGTTCCTGTCGCTGCTGGCTGCCATGGTGGCACTGGCCTGCTTCAACATCTGGCGCAAGGTGCGCAAACGCACCCGCAACCAGTATTAAACGCAAGGGAGACTGCTGCACAAAACAGGGTGCAGCGGCCTCTTTTTATAGAAAGGAAAAACCATGGAACAGTTTTTTTACACCGAGACCATGACCGTTATGAATGCGGACGCCGATTTCCACAGCCTGCTCAAGCCCAGCGCCCTGCTGCGCTATGTGGAGCAGGTGTCGGCAGATCACGCCCGTGCCTTTGGCATGGACGACCAGTTCTTTAAAGATCGCGGCGTGGCCTTTCTGGTAGGCAAGCAGGCACTCAAGTTCAGCCGTGTGCCCCGCCGTGCCGAAAAGCTCACCCTGACTACCCGGGCCGAAGCCAGCAAGCGCGGCTCGGTCAAGCGCATCACCACCCTTACCGACGCCGAGGGCAAAGAAGTAGCGATGGTAGACTGCCGCTGGATCGTGGCAAGCCTTGCCGAGGGCCGCATCCTGCGGGAGCCGGGCTGGACGGTAGAAAACTTCTGGAACGATACCGTGGAAGGCGAGCTGCCCCTGCAGCTGCACAAATGCCGCGATGGCCTTGCCAGTGCAGGGGAGTGGACGGTGCGTTACTCCCAGTGTGATTTAAACGGCCACCTGAACAACGCCTTTTACCTCGACCTTGTCTGCGACGCCCTGCCGCTGGATGTGGTGCGCAAAGGCCCGGTGACCTTTGCTTCCATCAACTACCACCGGGAGATCCCGCTGGGCGAAACCGTAGAGGTGCTGTATGCGCCTTCGGCAGACGGCTGGTATGTCATTGGCAAACACGACGGCCAGACCAGCTTTGAATGTTATCTGGAACTGGGGGAGTAAAAGAATGCCTGACCAGCAGACGTGAGCCGGAAGTTTCTCCGAAGACCATCCGCTGGGGTGGGACCCTGTTGCCCGAAGGGCAATAGGGCGGGCGATGGAATGGCCTGCAACAACAGTGACCGCTGCCAGTGGCAGAAACAGGGAGCTGTTGTTGGGGCCGTGGCCAGCAAGCCGCGAGTGCCAATAAAGGCACAAAGCGGATGCTGGGAGCCACAACCCGAATTCGTGTCTGAGGAGAAAGCCGCCGGATTGCGGCTGCTACCGTCTGTCCACAAAAAGTTCAAAAATTATTACAAAGAAATTACAGAAAAGCTATTGCAAAATGATTTCAAAAGAGTTACAATATGGTTACAGCAAGGGCAAGAGACCCTGCTGAGTGTGAAATCTTTTTCTTCTTGTTTTTGGGATATCGGGCACAGGTTCTCCTCCTCCGACTGTTCTCCTTCACAGTTCGTGATCCGTGTGCCGCACAGGCGATATCCCGCTTCGTGTGCAAAAAGGCTCGTCCGTTCTGGACGAGCTTTTTTGCATCCATAAAACCGGCAAAAAATGGCTTCTCATGCGGGAAAGTATGACCTTACGCCATTTTGGTGGGCAATTTGCCTGTTTTTCTGCAAAGGACATTTACAAAGTTTGGCGCGGCAGGGGTTTGTATTCTGGCTGGGAGTGTGGTAAAGTATATACAATCAATTTATAGGTTGCAAACATGAATCCGATTGATGTTGATGCGTTAAGAGAAAAGGAGTTTGAACATGGCTTATTTCTATGAAGAACCTTCCCGCACTTTCGGTGAATATCTGCTGGTTCCCGGCTATTCCTCCGCTGAAAATGTTCCCACTGCTGTCAGCCTCAAGACCCCGCTGGTCAAGTACCGCAAGGGTGAGGAAGAGTGCCCCCTGCAGATGAATATCCCCATGATCAGCGCCATTATGCAGTCGGTCTCCGGCGATAAGCTGGCCATTGCACTGGCCCGTCAGGGTGGTGTGTCCTTCATCTATGGCTCCCAGAGCATCGAGAGCGAAGCTGCCATGGTGCGCCGCGTCAAGAGCTTCAAGGCCGGTTATGTCGTGTCCGATTCCAATCTGGCACCTACTGCCACTCTGCACGATGTGCTGGAGCTCAAAACCCGCACCGGCCACTCCACCATTGCCATCACCGCAGACGGCACCCCCAACGGCAAACTGCTGGGCATTGTGGCATCCCGTGATTACCGCGTGAACCATACGCCGGATGACGCCCTTGTCACCACCTTCATGACCCCCATTGAAAAGCTGGTCACTGCACCGGAAAACACCTCTCTGCACGATTGCAACAACATCATCTGGGATAACAAGATCAACACCCTGCCGCTGGTGGATGCCGAAGGTAACCTGAAGTATATGGTGTTCCGCAAGGATTATGACTCCCACAAGAAGAACGCCAACGAGCTGCTGGATAAGAACAAGAGCTATGTTGTTGGTGCCGGCATCAACACCCGCGACTACGCCGAGCGCGTGCCCGCACTGGTGGAAGCCGGTGTGGATGTGCTGTGCATCGACTCTTCCGAGGGCTATTCCGAGTGGCAGAGCCGCACCATCAGCTGGATCCGTGAGCACTACGGTGACACCGTCAAGGTGGGCGCAGGCAACGTTGTGGATGCCGAGGGCTTCCGCTTCCTGGCCGAGGCAGGTGCCGACTTTGTGAAGATCGGCATCGGCGGCGGTTCCATCTGCATCACCCGCGAGACCAAGGGCATTGGCCGCGGTCAGGCCACTGCTGTTATCGAAGTGGCAAAGGCCCGCGACGAGTATTACAAGGAGACCGGCATCTATGTGCCCATCTGCTCCGACGGCGGCATCGTCCACGATTACCACATTACTCTTGCTCTGGCTATGGGTGCCGATTTCGTCATGCTGGGCCGCTACTTCGCCCGCTTCGATGAGAGCCCCACGAACAAGGTGCGCATCAACGGCCAGTATATGAAGGAATATTGGGGCGAGGGTTCCAACCGTGCCCGCAACTGGCAGCGCTACGACCTGGGCGGCTCCACCAAGCTGAGCTTTGAGGAAGGCGTGGACAGCTATGTGCCTTACGCAGGCCCTCTGGCTGATGGTGTACAGACCACCCTGTACAAGGTCAAGAGCACCATGTGCAACTGTGGCGCTTTGTCCATCCCGGAGCTGCAGCAGAAGGCCAAGCTGACTGTTGTGTCCTCCACCTCCATCGTTGAGGGCGGCAGCCACGATGTCGTGCTGAAGAACGCCACCCCCAATATCATCAACGGTTAAGACGTTTGTTTCAAAAGCCGCCTGTGCTGCTATGCATGGGCGGCTTTTTCTTACCGGAAATTGACCGGGATTTTTCAAAAATGCTTGCACCGGTCTGCGTTTGGTGATATCATGATAGAAACGCACTGTCAAGACAGGCAGGCGCGCAAACCTTCCCAAGTGGAAGCCAGACGGCAGGGGACAGATGAGGAGCCTTTGCCGGGTGCTAAGAAGAGAGGATATTATTCATGGACGAAATCAAGGTTGTGCCTTATATCCCGGATGAGGACTACGACAACCCCGCAATGGTCGTGGATTTTTATGAATTTACCATGGCAAACTGCCTGTTCCTGCACGGGTTCAAGGACACCACGCTGGTGTTCGATATGTTCTTCCGCAAGAACCCGGACGATCAGGGCTATTCCATCAGCGCCGGCCAGCGCAAGCTGACCCGCTTCCTGCTGAACTATCACTTTAACGCACAGGATATCTGGTGGCTGCGCACCAAGGGTATGAGCGAAGAATTCTGCGAGTACCTGCGCACCTACCAGTGGAAAGGCGATATGTATGCGCTGCCCGAGGGCACCGTGGCCTATCCGCATGTGCAGATGGTGCGCATTGAGTGCGACCTTGTGGGTGCGATCCTGATCGAGACCTACCTGCTGCAGACCATGAACTTCCACAGCCTGATCGCCACCAAGGCCACCCGCGTCACCGGCCTGAACACCCACACGCCCCGCAGCGTGATGGAGTTCGGCACCCGCCGCGCACAGGGCGAGAGCGCCGGCAACGATGGTGCCTATGCGGCGGTTCTGGGCGGCTGCGTGGGCACTGCCAACTGCCTGGCTGAGATGAAGTTCGGTGCAGAGGTCAAGGCCGTGGGCACGGTGGCACACAGTTTCATCGAGTTCTTCCCCACGGAGTTCGACGCTTTCAAGGCATTTGCCGATACCTACCCGGATTCGGTCAGCCTGCTGCTGGACACCTATAATATCATGGAAAGCGGCCTGCCCAACCTCATCAAGCTGGACGACTACCTCATTGAGAAGTACCCCAATGATCCCAACCGCCGCGTCAAGAGTGCCCGTATCGATTCCGGCGACCTGGCCCGTGGTTCCAAGCGCCTGCGCAAGGCGCTGGATGTGGCCGGTAAGCCCTACATCAAACTGGTGGCTTCCAACGGTCTGGATGAGAAGAAAATCGCCAACATGGAGCTGTACGAGCACGCACACTTCGATTCTTACGGCGTAGGCGAGAACCTCATCACTTCCGCTTCCGACCCCGTGTTCGGCGGCGTGTACAAACTGGTGGCGGTCAAGCAGCCGGACGGAAGCTACACCCCCAAGATGAAGTGCTCGGATTCCGCCAGCAAGGCCATCATCCCGGGCAAGAAGATGCCGTGGCGTCTCTACGACGAAAACGGCCAGGCCCAGTGCGATCTGATCGCCATGGACGGCGAAGAGATCGAAGCCGGTAAGCCCATCACCATGGTCAATCTGGATTCGGATGCCATTGAACGCACCGTTACCATCACCCCCACCAAGGTCAAAAAGCTGCTGGTGCCGCATATCCTTGGCGGCCAGCTGGCCATTGAACTGCCCTCTGTTGCCGAGAAGAAAGCCTATATTGCAAAGCAGCTCACCGAGGAGACTTGGGAGAGCGAGCTGCGCCTGGAGTGCCCGCATAAGCATTACGTCAACATGACCCCGGCTGTGGCCGAGTGCCGTTCCAAGATGTACGCAGAGCTGCACGGCGGCAAGGTGTAAAAGCTTTTCTTGACAAAAAACAAGGCGTATTGTATTATAAGAACTGCCGTTTGAAAAGACGGCAGTTCTTTCTGTGCCGCTGTGGTGAAATTGGCAGACACGAGGGACTTAAAATCCCTTTCTGGAGACAGAGTACGGGTTCGACCCCCGTCGGCGGCATAAAAAATCCCTCAAGCGAATGCTTGGGGGATTTTTTTAATTGCACCAGACAGGGGGGCGAACAGCACGGCCCTGCGAAGCAGGGTAAGCAATCAGCCCGGTGGGCTGTTTTTTTATATGCGCCGGAGCACAGAGTCTGTCTCTTCCTGCGCTGTTCACGATTCATTTGTAAAAAGTGCTTTTTCTTTCCATGGTTTCATGGTATAATAAAATACAAATACGGCTTTCAGGCCGTGGCCGCATGCTTTGGCAGCGCGGAGATAGGGCAGAGCAGACGGTGTACCGCTTTGCCGGGGCAGTGCCCGCAAGATACGGCGGGCGGGAAATACAAAAAGAGAGGCGAATCGAGATGTTGGATATGATCAAGTGCAGCACCGGCGGCGCATACTATGCCCGCGGTGAATGGGTGCCTGCGGATGGCAATGCATCTGCCGCGCTGGCGGCAAAGGGATTTGATGCCGCAGCCATCGAGAACGCAAAGACCGGCACCATGGCTTACAGTATTCTGCAGGCCCACAACACCAGCGGCGATGCCGATAACCTGAAGATCAAGTTTGATGCCATGGCCAGCCATGACATCACCTTTGTGGGCATCATCCAGACGGCCCGTGCGTCGGGCTTGGAGAAATTCCCCATTCCCTATGTGCTCACCAACTGCCACAACAGCCTGTGCGCTGTGGGCGGCACCATCAACGAAGACGACCACCGCTTCGGCCTGTCGGCCGCCAAGAAGTACGGCGGCATTTTCGTGCCCCCGCACCTGGCTGTCATCCATCAGTACATGCGCGAAAAGTTTGCGGGCTGCGGTAAGATGATCCTTGGTTCTGACTCCCACACCCGTTATGGTGCTCTGGGTACCATGGCCATCGGTGAGGGCGGCGGCGAGCTGGCAAAGCAGCTGCTGGGCCGTACCTACGATGTTGCCCGTCCGGGTGTCGTTGCCATTTACCTTACCGGTTCTCTGCCTGCAGGCTGCGGCCCCCATGATGTGGCCATTGCGCTGGTGGGCAAGCTGTTCAAGAGCGGCTATGTCAAGAACAAGGTCATGGAGTTCGTGGGCCCCGGCATTGCATCCCTGCGTCAGGATACCCGCAACGCCATCGATGCCATGACCACTGAGACCACCTGCCTTTCCTCTATCTGGGAGACCGACGAGACGACCCAGCGCTTCCTCGCCGTGCATGGCCGTGCTGCTGATTACAAGAAGCTGGCCCCGGCAGACCTCGCGTACTACGACGGTGTGGTGGAAGTGGACCTTTCCGCTATCCGCCCCATGATCGCGCTGCCCATGCACCCGTCCAACGCCTTTACCATTGAAGAGTTGAATGCAAACCTCGAGGATATCCTCCACGCCTGCGAGCAGGACGTGCAGAAGCTTATCGGCCGCAAGGATGTTTCTCTTGACCTGTGCAGCAAGATCGAGAACGGCAGGCTGCGGGTCGATCAGGGTGTCATTGCAGGCTGCGCAGGCGGCCTGTACGACAGCATTTATGAGGCGGCATCCATTCTCAAGGGCCATACCGGCGGCTGCGGCGATTACGCCCTCAGTGTGTACCCCGGCAGCCAGCCCATTATGATGGAACTGGTGCGCACCGGCGTCATCCACGACCTGATGGCCAGCGGTGCCACCATCCGCACGGCCTTCTGCGGCCCATGCTTCGGTGCAGGCGATGTGCCCGCCAACGGTGCACTGTCCATCCGTCATACCACCCGCAACTTCCCCAGCCGTGAGGGTTCCAAGCCCGGCAACGGCCAGCTTTCCGGCGTGGCACTGATGGATGCCCGCAGCATTGCGGCCACCACGGCCAACGGCGGCATCCTGACTCCGGCTACCGACATCGATTACGACCCCACCGTGCCCGAATACCAGTACGACGCTTCCAGCTACGATACCCGCGTATATCAGGGCTTTGGCAAGGGTGATTACGATGCCCTGCTCAAGCTGGGCCCCAACATCAAGGACTGGCCCGAAATTGCACCGCTGGGCGACAATCTGCTGCTGAAGGTGGCTTCCTACATCACCGACCCCGTCACCACCACCGACGAGCTGATCCCCTCCGGTGAGACTTCGTCCTACCGTTCCAATCCGCTGGGCCTGGCCGAATTCACCCTCAGCCGCAAGGATCCGGAGTATGTGGGCCGCGCCAAAGCCGTGCAGGCCGAAGAGACCGCCCGCCGTGCAGGCAAGGGCAGTGCCGAAGTGCTGGCTCAGCTGCGCAAGGTGCCTGGCTGCGAGAACCTGACTTGGGATGATGTACAGATCGCATCCACGATCTTTGCAGTCAAGCCCGGTGATGGTTCTGCCCGCGAGCAGGCTGCCAGCTGCCAGCGCGTGCTGGGTGCCGGTGCCAACATCGTCACCGAGTACGCCACCAAGCGTTACCGCTCCAACCTCATCAACTGGGGTATGCTGCCGCTGCAGCTGGCAGGCGCAACGCCGTTCGGCCTGGGTGATTATGTGTTCATTCCGAACGTCCGCGAAGCCCTGCAGGGCGATCTGCAGGACATCAAGGCCTACGTGCTGGGCGACACCGTCAAGGAGTTCAGCCTGTATATGGCCCCGCTGACCGCCGACGAGCGCAAAATTCTGGCCGACGGCTGCCTGATCAATTTCTATAAGCACTGATTGCAATTGCGGACACCCGGCCCTGCCAAAAGGGGCCGGGTGTCTTTCATGGAGGTTCAATTTCTATGCCCGGTGATCTTCACAATCATTCCACCTGTTCCGATGGCTCGGTGCCCATCCACCGCCTGCCGCTCATGGCGGCGCGGGCTGGCCTGGACACCATGGCCATTTCGGATCATGACACTCTGCTCAGCGTGAACTACTGCTATGAACACCCCGTGCAGGACGGCGTGCGCCTGCTCCCGGCTACCGAGCTCACCGGCTACGACCACGAGCACCGCCACCGGGTGCACCTGCTGTGTTACTTCCCGAACCCTGAGAGCCGGGAATTGAAGGAACACTGCGACATCCTGCGCCAGCGCCGCAACGAGTGCGGCCTGCAGAGCGCAAAGGAGATCGAAGCGCTGTACCCGCAGTTCCGCACCGAGCAGGCGCTGGAATACGCAAAGGACAGCGGTGTGCTGTTCAAAAGCGGCATCATGGAAGCACTGCATCAGCTGGGCCTGTGCGACGCTGTGTACGGCAAGCTGTACAGCTATCTGTTTGGCTGGGAGCCGCGGGGCGTGGTGCTGCATCAGGTCAAGTATCCTTCGGTGCAGGAGGTGCTTGCCACCGCAAAGGCGGCCGGAGCCGTGGTGGTGTTTGCGCACCCGACAGTGTACAAGAGTATGCCGCTGGTGCGCCAGCTGGCAAAAGAAGGCGTCATCGACGGCATCGAGGTGGAACATCCCCGCAACAGCCCGGAAGATAAAGCCGAGTGCGCCGCTTTGTGTGAGCAGTACGGCCTCATCCACACCGGCGGCACCGACTTCCACGGGGCCAATCACAAGGTGCCGCACCCGGTGGGTACCTGCACCACAGAGGATGAGCAGATCGCCCGCATTCTGGAGCTGGCCCACAAGCGCCGCGGTATTGATGTATGACAGTGTGACCCGGTCACATTGACATTCCGGCAGGCTGCCTTATAATAAAGGCAGGCGTTTTTGCGCCGGGATTTGAAACAAGAGAGGATTTTGAAATATGAGTAAGGAATTCAGCTTCCCGAACAGCGGCACCTGTTCCAAGCAGACCAACTTTGTGCTGAATGATGACCACACCATTGAGAGCATGGAGGTCATCGGCGGCTGCAACGGCAACCTGAAGGGCATCTGCAGCATCGTGCGCGGCATGAAGGCCGAGCAGGTCATCGAGCACTTTGAGGGCGTCAAGTGCGGCTTCCGCAATACCAGCTGCCCGGATCAGGTCGCAAAGAACCTGAAAAAGGCTCTGGCTGAGATGAACTGAAAATTTATCTGCAAAAAGGAGATACCTGCGGGTATCTCCTTTTTGTTTTCCCATCCCGACACAAACAACTGATTTTTTTCTGTACTTCGGGGCTATACTTCTTGTGCAAACCAATTTCATCAGCAAGGAGCAGGGGCACATGAGCATTTGGAAAAAACTTGGTTTCGGCGGGTACAAGGGCTTTTCGCACGAGTCCGACCAGCTGCTGCGCAGCGCCGTGGAGCTTGCCGGGGACCTTGGCTGTGAAAAGGCGGACACCAGCCATCTTCTGCTGGCCATTTTGCAGCAGGATCACGGTGCTGCCGCACGCTTTCTGGAGGAAAAGCAGATCCGCGAGCCGGAGGTGCGCCGCCAGCTGGCCGAGAGCCGCCGCCGGCCCGCACTGCATCTGGACCGCTATGCCTTTGCGCCGGACCTCAAACGCACCATGGATTATGCCATCATCGGGGCACAGAACGCCCGCCTGAACCGTGCTGAGCCGGAACACCTGCTCTGTGCCATGCTGGAGGATGACGGCTGTGCAGCAGGCATGCTGCTGGCTGCTATGGGCCTTTCTCTGACCGAAGCCGTGCGGGAGTGCCGCAGGCTGTCCGGACAGTTCATTCTGCCTTCACAGCCGCGCGTGTCGGCCAGCGTGCCGCGCGGCAGCCGTGCCAGCGACAAATACTGCCGCGACCTGACCCGCCGTGCCGCCGACCGGGAGCTGGACCCGGTGTTCTGCCGGGAGGCGGAGCTGGATCGTATGGTGGAGATCCTGTGCCGCCGCCAGAAAAACAACCCGTGTCTGGTAGGGGAACCGGGTGTAGGTAAGACAGCGCTGGCCGAGGGTCTTGCCCAGCGCATTGCTGCCGATCATGTGCCGCGTGCACTCAAAAACCGCCGCCTGCTGGCACTGGATATGGCCAGCCTTGTGGCAGGCACAAAATACCGGGGTGATTTTGAGGAGCGGTTCAAGAACCTGCTGGAAGAGCTGGCGAGGGATGGCAGCTCTATTTTGTTTGTGGACGAATTCCACACCATCGTAGGGGCTGGTGCAGCAGAGGGGGCCATCGACGCAGCCAGCATCTTGAAGCCGGTGCTGGCCCGCGGCGAGATCCAGATTATCGGGGCAACCACCACGGAGGAGTTCCGCACCCATATCCAGAAGGACGCTGCGCTGGAACGCCGCTTTGGCAGGGTGCAGGTGGAAGAGCCCACGCCCGCACAGGCCATCGACATCCTTAGCGGGCTGGCACCACGCTATGAGCGCTACCATAATGTCAGGCTGCCGCAGGAGACGCTGCAGGCAGCAGTGGAACTTTCGGTGCGCTATCTGCCGGGGCGGTGCCTGCCGGATAAGGCCATCGACCTTGTGGACGAAGCCTGTGCGGCGGCACGCATTCGCGCCGAAAAAGAAAAGCAGACGCAGCCAACGCTGGTTCCGGAGGATATTGCCCGGGTGGTGGCGCAGGCCAGCGGTGTGCCTGCAGAGCGGGTCACGGAGCAGGAGCGTGAGCGGCTTGACAAGCTGGAAGAACGCCTGAATGCCGAGATCGTGGGCCAGAAGCGGGCAGTAGCGGCGGTGGCGGGTGCCATCCGGCGCAGCCGCACCGGCCTTGGGGAGCCGGGCAGACCCATTGGAGCCATGCTGTTCCTTGGCCCCACGGGCGTGGGCAAAACGGCTCTGGCCCGGGCACTGGCGGTCAGCTGGTTCGGCAGCGAAAAGGCCCTGCTCAAATTTGATATGTCGGAGTATCAGGAGCAGCACACCACGGCCCGTCTGTTGGGTGCGCCGCCGGGCTATCTGGGCCATGATGAGGGCGGCCAGCTCACCGAAGCCGTGCGCCGCCGCCCCTACAGCGTGGTACTGTTTGATGAGATCGAGAAAGCCCACCCGGATATCCAGAACATCCTGCTGCAGATCCTGGAAGATGGCCAGCTCACCGACGCCATGGGCCGCAAGGCGGATTTCCGCAATACGATCGTGCTCATCACCTCAAACCTTGGGGCACGCTTTCTGGCCGGGCAAAGTGCCCCGCTGGGCTTTGCAGCAGGCAGCGAAGCCGTGTTTGAAAAGCAGTCGGCGCAGGCCATTGAAGAAGCGAAAAAATGGTTCCGGCCGGAGCTTGTGGGCCGTCTGGACGAGATGATCGTGTTCCGTCCGCTGGCAGACGACAGCCTGTGCGCCATTGCGGAAAAAATGCTCTGCCAGTTGGAAATGCGTGCGGCCCGCAGCGGCTACCAGCTGCATCACACGCCGCAGGTGGGCCGGGCTCTGGCGGCAAAAGCGCACACGGCCTACGGTGCGCGGGAACTGCGCCGTGCGGTGGATCGGGCAGTAGAACAGGCGCTGGCAGACCAGATCGCTTCCGGTACAGCCTGCGTAGGCCAGCACTGGACGGCAGACTGCACGGCTGATGGCTCGATTGTTCTAAAAGAGGATGAAACGGTAACGATGTGAGAGGACGATTTAAAATTGTCGCCGCGTTGCTCTGACAATATCAGTGGAAATATTATTTTTGATTTTTGTGTTCTGGAAATGACTGTGGTCATTTTCAGAACACTTTTTCACAGAATGGGGCCGTGGAGAGAAACGACATCTTTGCCGCCAGTGTGTCGGCTGGGCAGTGTCATCTCAGGAAAACAGTTGTTTCTCTTCTGCAATTCTGCTATCATAGAACTAACAGAATTGCAGGAGGAAGTCCATGCACACGCTATTTCTTTTAAACCCTGCTGCGGGCAAGACGGATTGCACCCGTACGCTGCCGCAGCAGATTGAAGCGGCGGCTGTCCGCGCAGGCTTGGCAAAAACGGAGTATACCGTTCAGGTCACCACCCATGCAGGCCATGCCCGGGAGCTTGCCAATGCGGCCGCACGGCAGGCACAGCAGGCAGGGGAGCAGCTGCGTATTTATACGGCAGGCGGCGACGGTACCTTCAACGAAGCACTTACCGGGATCTATGGTTTTGAAAACGCAGCGGTCGGCTGTCTGCCCTATGGCAGCGGCAATGATTTCCTGCGTACCTTTGGCACAAAGGAAGAATTTCTGGATCTGGATGCGCAGCTGGCAGGCGGGCCGGTTTCCATCGATCTGATGCAGACCAGCCTTGGCCTTTCGGCTACCATCTGCGCTGCCGGGCTGGATGCACAGGTGGCCTACGGCATCCCGAAATTCCGGCGCATTCCTTTCTGCGGCGGTGAGGCGGCCTATGCGCTTTCCATCGTGGAACAGCTGTGCGGGCACATCGGCCGCAGGGTGGAATACACCATTGACAGTGAAACCTTCACGGTGGACTGCCTGATGTGTGCCGTCTGCAATGGCCGCACCTATGGCGGAGGCTTCTGTGCTGCGCCGGAGGCTCAGCCCGACGACGGCTGGATGGATGTGTATATCATCCGCAAGGTGAGCCGCCTGACCATTGCAAAGCTGCTGGGCATGTATAAGAGCGGAAAGCATTTTCAGAACGGTCGGCTGGTCGAAGCGGCAGAGCCGTACTTCATCTATCGCCGCGCAAAGCAGGTGACGCTGCGTGCCGCAGATGGCCGCGGGCCCATCGTTGCCACAGCAGACGGCGAGTGTGTACCGAAGGAAGAAATCATTGTACGGGTGCAGCCGCTGGCGGGCCGCATCCTGCTGCCAAAGCCTGCGTTGGAGCGCTTCTGTGCGCAAAGAACGGCACAGGCTGCGGATTGAACCAGAAAATATGAAAAAACAGACCGCTTTTTAAAGAGGAAAAGCAGTCTGTTTTTTCGTCCTGCGGTCACTTTTTTCGCCCGTCATAAATTCTTAACAAAAAGAAGCAAAAAAAGTCTTGATTTTTCAAGCCAAGATGAGTACAATACACTTAGCACTCAGAGAAAAGGAGTGCTAAAGAACCGGAGGGCCTACATGAGGCCTGCCGGTTCCCGGCAAAGTTTTAAATTATATTTTACTATAGGAGGGCAAGAACTATGAAGATCATTCCTCTTGCAGACCGTGTTGTTATCAAGACTGTTGAGGTTGAGGAGACCACCAAGGGCGGCCTGATCCTGACCGGCAGCGCCAAGGAGAAGCCTCAGGTGGCTGAGGTCATCGCTGTCGGCCCCGGCGGCGTTGTGGATGGCAAGGAAGTCAAGATGACCGTGAAGGTCGGTGACAAGGTTCTCACCAGCAAGTACTCCGGCACCGAAGTCAAGGTGGACGGTGAAGAGTGCACCATCGTCCGTCAGGGCGATATCCTGGCAGTCGTTGAGGACTGAGCAGTTTCCCCTCTATTTTAAGAAATTGAGCTTTAAAGGAGCGATTTGATTATGGCTAAGCAGATCAAGCAGGGCGAGGACGCCCGCAAGGCACTGTGTGCCGGTATCGACACCCTGGCAAACACCGTTAAGATCACCCTGGGCCCCAAGGGCCGCAATGTGGTGCTGGGCAAGAAGTTCGGTGCACCGGTCATCACCAATGATGGCGTGACCATTGCCAAGGAGATCGAGCTGAAGGACGAGTTCGAGAACATGGGCGCACAGCTGGTGCGTGAGGTCGCTACCAAGACCAACGATGCAGCAGGCGACGGCACCACCACCGCAACCGTTCTGGCACAGGCTATGGTCACCGAGGGCATGAAGAATGTCACCGCCGGTGCAAACCCGATGGATATCCGCCGCGGCATGAGCAAGGCTGTGAACAAGGCTGTTGAGACCATCAAGGCCCACAGCCAGAAGGTGAAGGACAGCAA
The DNA here is from genome assembly GCA_050873025.1 of Faecalibacterium sp. Taxonomy (GTDB): domain Bacteria; phylum Bacillota; class Clostridia; order Oscillospirales; family Ruminococcaceae; genus Faecalibacterium. Next base: position 50,358 of record JBNMHZ010000003.1, read on the forward strand.
CGATATCGCCCGCGTCGGCACCATTTCTGCCGGTGACCCCGAGATCGGTCGTCTGATCGCCGAGGCTATGGAGAAGGTCACTTCCGATGGTGTTATCACCATTGAGGAGAACAAGACCACTGCAGAGACCTACAACGAGATCGTGGAAGGTATGCAGTTCGACCGCGGCTACCTGACTCCGTATATGGTCACCGATACCGATAAGATGGTGGCGGATCTGGACAACGCCGCTATCCTGATCACTGATAAAAAGATCAGTGTCATTCAGGATCTGGTTCCCCTGCTGGAGCAGGTGATGCAGAACGGCATGAAGCTGCTGATCGTGGCTGAGGACATCGAGGGCGAGGCTCTGTCCACCCTGATCGTCAACCGCCTGCGCGGCACCCTGAATGTCTGCGCTGTCAAGGCTCCTGGCTTCGGCGACCGCCGCAAGGAGATGCTGCAGGATATCGCAACCCTGACCGGCGGCACCGTGATCTCTTCCGATCTGGGCTATGAGCTGAAGGACGCTACCGTCCAGATGCTGGGTCATGCCCGTCAGGTCAAGGTCTCCAAGGAGAACACCACCATCGTGGGCGGCGCAGGCGATAAGGACGCCATTGCAGCCCGCATTGCACAGATCCGCAACCAGATCGAGGTTGCTACCAGCGACTTTGACCGCGAGAAGCTGCAGGAGCGTCTGGCAAAGCTGGCCGGCGGTGTGGCTGTCATCAAGGTTGGTGCTGCTACCGAAGTTGAGATGAAGGACAAGAAGCTGCGCATCGAGGATGCTCTGAACGCAACCAAGGCTGCTGTTCAGGAAGGCGTTGTCGCTGGCGGCGGCACTGCTCCCATCAACGCAATTCCCGCTGTGCGTGAGCTGTGCGACACCTTGGAAGGTGATGAGCGTACCGGTGCCAAGATTGTCCTGAAGGCTCTGGAAGCTCCTCTGCGCCAGATCGCCAAGAACGCAGGTCTGGAAGGCAGCGTCATCATTGACAAGATCATCTCTGCCAACAAGCCCAACTACGGCTTCGATGCACAGAACGAGGTCTTTGTGGACGACATGATCGCCGCCGGCATCGTTGACCCCACCAAGGTCACCCGTTCCGCTCTGGAGAATGCAGCATCCGTTGCTGAGATGGTCCTGACCACCGAGAGCCTGGTGGCCGACCTGCCGGAACCCCCTGCTGCACCCGCAGCCGGTGGTGACATGGGCGGTATGGGCGGCATGTACTAAGCCGCAGAAGCGCTCACATTGTTATAAAGTACCTTATGGAGACGGATTCTCTTCGGAGCGTCCGTCTCCTTTTTTAATTTGAAACCGCCGTAAATGCTGTCTGTCATTTTAATTTTTTTCGCGACAAACATGAAAATAAAATTTCCACTGATATTATCAGAGCGAAGCGGAGATGATTTTAAATCGTATATTTCTCTGCTGCTCTGCCCACCCTACCCAAAAGGGGAGGGAGAGCCATGTCCGGCAAACGGGTCTTAGCACTGTACGCGGCCATCCTGTTTGGCTTTGCAGTCGTGCTGTGCCGCCTGTATGTTCTGGCACAGAACAGCACCTACGCAGCCCGGGCCGAAGCACAGAGTACGGTAAGCCTTTCACTGCCTGCCCGGCGTGGTGATTTTTACGACCATACGAGCTTGCTTCTGACAGGTCTGGAAACACGATATCTTGCCCTCTGCTTCCCAAGCGAAAACAATTACTCCCGGCTGTATCCCTATACTGACGAAGTCGGACAGGCGCTTCTGTACCGGAACCGCAGCCGCGCTGCACCGTTTCTGCTGAGCGTATCCCGCGATTTTTCGCAGCAGAGTGAGCTGTGTTATCCCTCAGCCCGGCGGTACGCATCCGCGCCGCTGTGCCAGCACCTGATCGGCTATCTGGATTCGGATGGTCATGGCGTTGCCGGGCTGGAAAAGGCGCTGGACAGCATGCTGGCCGGGACAGGAGAGCACGATACCCTGCTCTGTGCCGTTACAGCGCAGGGCAGGCTGCGGGCGGGTAAAACGCCACAACTCATCCGGCAGGACAGCGGTGCGGTGGGCGTACAACTGACCATTTCCCGCCCGATACAGCGTGCGGCCGAAGCAGTGGCTGCAGACACCATGACCAGCGGCTGCATCCTTGTGCTGGATGTGCAGACGGCCTCCGTGCGGGCCAGTGTCAGCGTGCCGGGCTATGACCCGGATGACCCCGCTGCCAGTCTGGACGCGCTGGACAGCCCCTTTTTGAACCGTACGCTGGAAAGCTATGCTGTCGGTTCGGTGTTCAAGCCGTTGCTGGCGGCGGCAGCACTGGAAGCAGATTTTTCGTCGGAATATGAGTGCACCGGTGCCGTGGTGGTAGATGGGCAGATTTTCCGCTGCGCGGGCGGTGTGGCGCACGGGGCGGTGGGCCTTGCCGAAGCGTTGGAAAAAAGCTGCAACGGTTATTTTATCCGTTTGGGTCAGCAGCTTGGTGCCGAGACTTTGCTGCAGGCGGCGCAGCAGTTTGGTTTTGGGCAGCAGGTGGCCATTGCGGGGGCACTGCACGCCGATGCAGGGAATCTGCCCGGTGCAGCTGAGCTTGCCCAGAGCGGGCAGCTGGCCAATTTCAGCTTTGGGCAGGGCAGTCTGCTGGCTTCACCGGTGCAGGTGGCTGCCATGATGAACGCCATTGCTTGCGGCGGGACATACCGCACACCGTCCTTTGTGGAGTGTACCGTGGATGAAACGGACGGTACGCCGCTGCAAACACTTTCACATCCGCAGGCGCGGCGCGTGATGACAAACAAAACTGCCGATACGCTGTGCGGAATGCTGCGGCAGGTAGTGGAAGAAGGCACCGGGCAGGATGCTGCCATACTGGAAGAAGGTGCCGGTGGAAAAACCGGCACGGCTCAGACGGGCCAGTTTACCGCCGAAGGAGCCGAACGCAAAAATTTGTGGTTTGCGGGCTTTTATCCAGCGCAGCACCCGCAGTACACCATTGTGGTGCTGCAGGACGGGCAGGTGAGTACGGAATATTCCGGTGCGGCCATTTTTGCCCGCTTGTGCACTGCACTGCGCATTCTGCAACAAAATACGTGATTCCCGCTTGCTTTTTCACGCTTGTTATGCTACTATATATTTGTATTTTTGCGTAGTTTTTATTGAATTAAAATAAAGGAGCGTTTCAATCCATGTCTGTTATCGAAATTGTTGGCGGTGTGATCCTGCTGATCGCTTCGCTCGTCATCGTTTTCCTCACTCTCATGCAGCACACTCACGGCCAGGGCCTTTCCGGTGCCATCAACGGCAGCGTGGGCGGCGCAAACAATGCCCGCCTGACCCCGGCTGACCAGATGCTGGCCAAGGTGACCCGCATTGCAGGCATCATTTTCTTTGTGGTTGCCATTCTGGCATGTCTGTTCGCTGGCCGTCTGGCAGGTTGATAAAGTTCGCACAGCCCCGTGTAAAGGCGGGGCTGTTTTTCTGTGTTATGATAGGATGCCGACGGCAGTCTGACCGCCGGGCAGGGTGGGGCAGCTGGCCCATAACCGGCAGGGTTGCGGCACGTTGGAGGCCGCAGCAATGGAAGAGCAAGGAGAAAAATTATTATGGCAATGCGCGATAAAATTGAGCACGCGATCCAGAATCAGCCGTGCACTGTTAAAGATCTCAAATCAAAATTCGGCGGCGACCGCGGCGCGGACCGCAAGGTGATGGAAGCTGTGGATCAGCTGGTGCACGATGCAGTCATCTGCCAGCGTCAGGGCGTATTTTTCACGGTCCGTTCCGGCCGTGCAGATAAAGCCCTGCTGTGCAAGGTGGTCAAGCTGGGCAAAAACTTTGCCTTTGTCATGCTGGAGGACGGCACCAGCGATATCTTTATTCCGGGTCGTTTCACCCGTGGCGCCATGCCCGGTGACATGGTTCTGGTGGAAAAGTTTGAGCACCCCCGTGTGGAAGGCAGTGACGAGGGAGAAATTCTGGCCATTCTGGAAGAAAAGAACGATCTGGTGGGCACCGTGCGCCGCGTCGAGGGCCGTCTGAAGTTCGTGCCGGACGACTGCCCGGCCATTTCCATGCAGTTGATGCGTGACTGTGAGGGCGGCGCAAAGGACGGCGACAAGGTGGCCGTAGAGATTCTGCTGCGCGGCAATCGTCAGGAAGATCACCGTGTGGGTGTTGCCATGCGTTTTGGCAGTTCCGATGAAGCCAAGCGCTGTGCGAAGGCTCTGCTCTATGCCCAGGACATTCGCAGCCGCTTCCCGGATAAAGTCCGTGAGGAAGCCAAAAAGCTGGAAGATGCCGAGGTCACGGAGAAAGATACCGAGGGCCGCATGGATCTGCGCGCTTTGCCCATCTTTACCATCGACAGCGCCGAGACCAAGGACATCGACGATGCCATCAGCCTGACCAAGACCCCGGACGGCGGCTTTGAGCTGGGTGTCCATATTGCGGATGTCTCCAATTATGTCAAGCCCGGTACGGAGCTGGACGAGGAAGCATTCAAGCGTGCGACCAGTGTTTACTACGCCGATCAGGTGGTGCCCATGCTGCCCAAGCAGCTTTCCAACGGCATCTGCAGCCTGAACGAGGGCGTGCTGCGCCTGGCCTTCTCCTGCCTGATGCGTCTGGATAAGGATGGCAATCTGACCGACTATCGCTTTGTCAAATCGGTCATCCGCAGCCGCGTCAAGGGCGTTTACTCCGAGATCAACGCCCTGCTGGCTGGCAGCGCCGATGACGAGCTGAAGGGCAAGTACCACGAGGTACTCAGCCAGCTGCCCGCTATGAAGGAACTGTACGGCCACCGTGCCCGCCTGCGCAAGGAGCGCGGCTGCATGGACATTGAGAGCGGTGAAGTAAAGCTGATCCTGGACGAGGACGGCCACTGCATCGACGTGAAAAAGCGCACCTCCGGCGAGAGCGAAGCTATGATCGAGGAATTCATGCTGCTGGCCAACCAGTGCGCCGCCCACTTTGCCCGCGTCAAGCAGATCCCCTTCGTGTATCGTGTGCACGAGGAGCCCAACGCCGAAAAGCTGGAACGTCTGCACACCCTGCTGCAGGCCTGCGGCATCAACGACCACTTTGCCAAGGATGTGCCCACCCCCAAGGAGCTGAGTGCTATTCTGGAGGGTGTGCGCGGCGGCCCCTATGAGCAGATCATCAACACCGGTATGCTGCGCTGCATGTCCAAGGCAGTGTATGAAGAAAAGCCCAAGGGCCACTATGGCCTGGTGCTGAAGGACTATGCCCACTTCACCAGCCCCATCCGCCGCTACCCGGATCTTGCTATCCACCGTATCATGACCGCCCAGCTCAAGGGCACCGACAAGGATACCATGGTGCTGCGTTACAGCGATTTTGCCGAGAAAGCAAGCAAGCAGTCCAGCGAGCGCGAGATCATTGCCATGCAGATCGAGCGCAAGGCCGAGGACTGCTACAAGGCCGAGTATGCCCGCCGCCATCTGGGCGAGTGCTACGAGGGCCGCATTTCCGGTGTGACCCAGCGCGGTCTGTTCATTGAACTGGAAAACGGCGTGGAAGGCTTTGTGCCTGCTTCCAGCCTGACTCCTTCCGGCACCATGCTCACCGAGGGTATTCGTCTGTCGGACCCTGTTTCCGGCAAGAATTGGAGCCTGGGCGACACCATGATGATCACCATCGTGCGTGCGGATGTGAATCTGGGCAAAATTGATTTTGAGGTCGCTCCTGCAAACGCAAAGTAAGCGTTTTGACGTAAAAACGTAAAATAAAAAGCACCTGTTCTGCGGTATGCGCCAAGGCAAAACCGGGAACAGGTGCTTTTATCTGTTTTATCTGGGATACTGCAACTTTTAAATTCGCGCTTACTTTTCTTCTTCGGTCAACTTATTTATGAGCATCTGGTAGATCTCGTTGCCCTTGAGGATGAACTGCTTTTTCACCAGTTCAGCGGTCAGCCGATCCGGCGTGCCGAGATCGAGACAGAACAGCTCGCTGTCCAGTCCTTTCACCGTACAGCGGATGGAACAGTGGCCGTCCGCTTTTTCCGTGATGCTGGCGCTGTACTTGGCTTCCTTCCGTGCCCAGGTCTGGCAGCGCAGCACGGCGGCAACGGCACGCTCCCGCACACTGCGGGGCAGATCGTAGGCAAGCTCCTGCGCCACCTTACGGCCTTTCTCGGTGATGGCATAGCTGCCGTTCGTCAGGGTGACGAGCTGCTGCTTTGTAATGTCATCCAGGCACGAGCCGATCTCAAAATAGTTCACCAGTGCCTCTTCCATCAACGCGTTTTCAATTTCCTGCCGGGTAATGGGTCCAGCATTTTTGACCAGATAACACAGCAACAGCCGAATTTCAGTGCTGCTGGTCAGCCCGCCGGGACGTACACCGGCAGTAAAAGCATCATTGGCGGCCATCGTTCCATACATCCCCTTTGCATTCCTTTTCTTTTATAGTATAAAGGGTTTTACACCGGATTGCAAGCCGCTGCGGCAAAATCCGTCTCGATTCGCTTCGGGCTTTCCGGTGTGGAGTACACCCAGCGGTCCAAATGGCCTTCGGTGATAAAATATTTCAGCTCAAACCGGTGCCGCTGGTTCAGAGAATGGTTTACGATCACCAGTTTGATCTTCATTTTTTCTGGCAGAATGTTTTTGATGTAAACACTTACAGCCTGCCCGGGCACAAGATCGGTGCAGCTTTCGGCAAGGCCTGCAAGGTTTGGTGCAATCTCAATAAAAGTGCCGTATTCCTCCACGCTGCGCACAATGCCCACTACGGTCTCGCCAACAGTGAACCCGGCAGCGTTTTCTTCCCAGGTGCCCAGCAGTTCCCGGATGGTCAGGACAAAACGTCCCTGCACATCCCGGTTCTTGACGGCGCACAGGATCTGCTGGCCCACGCTCACCCGGTCGGCAGGCGAAGAGATGCGGCTCACCGACATGCAGTCGATAGGCAGCAGGGCGCTGATGCCGCAGCCCACGTCGCAAAACGCGCCAAACGGTTCGATGTGTGTTACAGTGCAGGGAAGGATATCGCCGGGCTGCAGGGTGTCCAGATAATCGGCCTTGCACATCCGCTGGGCTTCGGCGCGGGAGAGATGGTACAGCGGCTGGCCGTTCGCATCGGTATCCAGCGCTTCGATCACAAAGCAGGTGGGGCGGCCTACCCGGGTCAGTACGGCAATGTCCCGCACGGTACCGTGCTCGGCACCGTCGGCACACTGGGCAAAGGGCATCACGGCTTTTACACCGCCGATCTCGAACCGCAGCTGGCGCTGGGTGTCAAAGGCCAGGGCGGTGGCCTGCAGAATTTCACGGTTCGCCATGGCCGTGCGCAGCTCGGCAGGGGACAGGCGTGCGGCAGAGCGATAATTACCTTCGGTACGGTATGCTTGCATCATCTTTCATTCCTCTTTCTCTGTTGTTTTTTGAAGCTTCTACATCGGCCTGTGTGTCGGCAGCCTTCTCTTCGGACACGAATCGGGCCATTCCATCGCCCGCCCTATTGCCCTGCGGGCAACAGGGTCCCACCCCAGCGGACGGTCCTCAGAGAAACTACCGGCCCGCAGGCCTTAATGAACGGCTTCCACTGTTAAAACTTATGCATCCGCCGTGGCGGATATTTGCATTTTGTGCGGCTTTGCATTATACTATATCTGTATGCGCAGCACGCTGAAATGCGGAGCTTTGCGCACACATCGCCTGCTGCTTGGGGCAGGCAGAAGGGAGAACCAGGGTTATGGACATTGCTGTAGGCGATACCATCCTCACCCGCAAAAAGCACCCCTGCGGCGCACAGAGCTTTGAAGTGCTGCGCGTAGGTATGGATTTCAAGATCCGGTGCACAGGCTGCGGGCGTGAGGTGATGCTGCCGCGTGCTAAAATTGAAAAGAACATCAAAAAGGTGGTAAAACCCGGTCAGGTCTAGTGCCCGGTGCAGCAAACATTCAGGAGCCTGCCGTGCAAAGCACAGCGGGTTTGAGTTGTAAGGAGAACTGCCGGAATTATGCCGAACATGTTTACCCAAATGGATGCTGTCTGCCGCCGCTTTGAGGAACTTTCCATCCGCCTGAACCAGCCGGATGCTGCTGCAGACCCTGCACTGTTCCGCAGGCTGATGCAGGAGTATCACGATGCAGAGCCCGTTGTGCAGGTCTACCGGGAATGGCAGACCGCACAGGATCATCTGGCGCAGGCGAAAGCCCTGCTGGAAGAGCCGGGGGCCCTTGATATGGACTTCAAGCAGATGATACAGCAGGAAATCAACGAAAAAAGTCAAGATGTGGCAGAGCTGGAAAATAATCTCAAAGTTTTGCTGCTGCCCAAAGATGTGAACGATGGCAAAAATGTCATCATGGAGATCCGCGGCGGCGCAGGCGGCGAGGAAGCTGCCCTGTTTGCGCACAGTCTGCTGCGGATGTACACCATGTATGTGCAGAGCAGGGGATGGAAACTGGAACTGCTCAACCTCAATGAGACCGAGCTTGGCGGCGTGAAAGAAGCCATCTTCTCGGTGGACGGCGCGGGCGCTTATAACCGTCTCAAATATGAGAGTGGCGTGCACCGGGTGCAGCGCGTACCGGAAACGGAGACACAGGGCCGCATCCACACATCAACGGCCACCGTGGCCGTGATGCCGCAGGCAGAAGAAGTGGACTTTGCACTGGATATGAAAGACCTGCGCATCGATACCTTCCGGTCTTCCGGCGCGGGCGGCCAGCATATCAACAAAACCTCCAGTGCCATCCGTGTGACACATCTCCCCACCGGCATGGTGGTAGAATGCCAGAACGAGCGTAGCCAGTTCCAGAACAAGGATAAGGCGCTGGAGATCCTGCGCAGCCGCCTGCTGGCCCAGAAGCAGAAGGAGCAGCAGGATGCCATCAATGCCAACCGTCAGGGGCAGGTGGGCACCGGTGACCGCAGCGAGAAGATCCGCACCTACAATTTCCCGCAGGATCGCTGCACCGACCACCGCATCGGCCTGACGGTGCACAATCTGGCCAAGATCATGGACGGCAATCTGGACGAGGTGATCGACGCATTGGCTACCCGGGAACAAACCGAGAAGCTGCAAAAGCTCAACGAACAATATTAAAAAGCTCCTTCGAAAAGGACATCTCATCCGCAATGACGAATGAGAAAAAACTTTGTGAATCTGCTTCCAGCATGACGGTATCCTGTCGGAATTTGCTGGAAAGCACAAATACTTTACAGATAGAAAGAACGATGATTCGTATGAAAATGAAAACGGAAATTTTACCCGCATCGGATGAGGCCAGCATTGAAAAAGCGGCCGACCTGCTGCAAGAAGGTGAGCTGGTGGCTCTGCCCACCGAGACGGTGTACGGCATTGCAGCCGATGCCCGTAATGGAGAAGCTGTCAAAAAAATTTTTGTGGCAAAGGGCCGCCCGCAGGACAACCCCCTCATCGTCCATGTCACCGGCCCCGAAATGCTGCCCGGCCTTGTCAGCGAGGTACCGGAGCGTGCTCAGCTGCTGATGGCAGCGTTCTGCCCCGGCCCGCTCACCATCATCATGCCGCGCGGCCCGGAGGTGGCAGCAGAGTGCTGCGCCGGTCTGGATACTGTGGGCATCCGGATGCCCAGCCACCCGGTGGCCCGTGCCGTGATCGAAAAGAGCGGCTGTGCTTTTGCAGCACCCAGCGCCAACCTTTCCGGCAAGCCCAGCCCCACCAACGCGCAGGATGTATTCACCGATATGGACGGCCGTCTGCCGCTGATTTTGGATGGCGGCGAATGTGATGTGGGTGTGGAGAGCACTGTGGTGTCTGTGATGGGTGACAAGCCTACTCTGTTCCGGCCGGGCCACATTACACTGGAAGATCTGGAACGTGCCCTCGGTGAAGAGGTGGAAGTGTCCAAGGCCATTCTCGAAAAACTGCCGGAGGGTGCCGTGGTGCGCAGCCCCGGCATGAAGTACAAGCACTATGCCCCCAAGGCGGATGTGACATTGCTGGACGGCACCTTTGAGCAGTTCAAGGCCTATGTGGATGCCCACGCCGACCAGAACCCCAGCTGCCTGTGCTTTACCGGCGAAGCCGAAAAGTTGGGCGTGCCCTGCGTGGAATATGGCCGCGAGGGCGACGGTGCCGACCAGGCAAAGCATATCTTCCGCAGCCTGCGTGCGCTGGACGAGCAGGGCGACGGCGTAGTCTATGCCCGCTGTCCCCAAAAGGACGGCCTTTCCATGGCGGTGTACAACCGGCTCATCCGTGCCGCCGCTTTCCGGGTGATAAAGCTATGATCACGCTGGGCATTACCGGCCGCAGCGGTTGCGGCAAATCTACGGTCACCTCGATATTTACGGCTCACGGTGTGCCGCTGGCGGACGCTGACCAGCTCAGCCGCGAAATCCTGCTGCCGGGTTCGCCGTTGCTGCCTGCGCTGGCCCGGCAGTTCGGTGCAGATATCCTGAACGCAGACGGCACTCTGAACCGCCGCCTGCTGGCTGACCGTGCCTTTGCCACGCCAGAGGGCAAGGCGGCACTGGACAACTTGACCCACCCGGAGATCGTGCGCCGTATCCGCGCGGCAAAGCGGGCCGCGCTGGACGGCGGTGCGCCTTTGTTCGTGCTGGATGGTGCGGTCATTGTGGGCACTGCCGCACAGGCTGAGTGTGACCGCCTGTGTGTGGTCACAGCGCCCTTTGAAACAAGTGTTGCCCGCATCGTGGCCCGGGACGGCATTTCGGCTGAGATGGCCGCACGGCGTCTGAACGCCCAGATGTCGGAAGAAACGCTCACTGCGCAGGCAGACTATATTTTGCAAAACAATGCGGATCTTGCACATCTGCAGGCTGCAGCCACAGAGCTGTGCAAGAAGCTACTGGCGGAAGGAGGTGCGGGAGAGCAGTTTTGAACGAACGTTACAATGAAAAAAACACTGCACCGCAGTATGACCCGGCAACTGCCCGGGCCCGCGCCCGCAAAGCCCGCCGCCAAAAACAGAAGCGGATGCGCCGTCTGGTATTGCTGTTGGTGCTTGCACTCTGTGCGGCGCTGCTGCCAAACCTGTGGGGCAGGGCAGAACGGCTTTTGTACCCACGCAAATACGAAACACTGGTGGATCAGTGGGCCCGGACTTATGACCTTGACCCGCTTTTAGTGGATGCATTTATCCGCACCGAGAGCGGCTTTGATCCGCAGGCTACCTCCACCGTGGACGCCCGCGGTTTGATGCAGATGACCGAGGAGACCTTCATCTGGCTGCGCAGCAAGATCGCGCCGGACGAAGAGCTGACCTTTGCAGACCTCTACAAGCCGGAGGTGAGCATCCGGTTCGGGTGTTACTACCTGCATTTGTGTATGGAACGCTACAAAGGGGATGTTTCCACCGCCGCCGCTGCTTATCACAGCGGGTGGGGTACGGTGGATGCTCTTTTACAAATGGACGAACACTCTGCAGACGGTGAAACACTGCAGGGCTTCCCCTATAATCAGATGAACCATTACGTAAAAAAGATCACTTCCTGCTATGCTGCTTATCAGCGCATCTACGCGGGAAACTGAGAGGAGATAACAAAAATGAGTGAGAACCTTACCGCAAAGCAGGCGGCGGAACAACTGCTGTATAAGCCGGAATATGCTGCCGACAAGAGCGCCGACGTCAAGGCCAAAGCCGCAGCGTTTGCCGAGGGCTACAAGGCATTCCTGGATGCAGCCAAAACCGAGCGCGAAGCTGCCGCTGCCAGCGAAAAGCTGCTGGTGGAGGCCGGTTACGAAAAGTTCGAGCCGAAAAAGACCTATGCTCCGGGCCAGAAGATTTACTTTGTGCAGGAGCACAAGGCCGTTGTGGCTGCCACCATCGGCCAGAAGCCGTTTGAAGAGGGCTTCCGTCTGGTCATTGCCCACATCGACAGCCCGCGTCTGGACCTGCGCCCGAACCCGCTGTATGAGGCAAACCACCTCGGCTACTTCAAGACCCATTATTATGGCGGTATCCGCAAGTACCAGTGGGGCACCATTCCGCTGGCCATCCACGGCGTGTTCACCCGCGCCGACGGCTCTACGGTGTCCTTTGCGGTAGGCGAGGACGAGAACGACCCGGTGTTCTGCATCACCGACCTGCTGCCGCATCTGGGAGCCGAGCAGAACGACCGCAAGCTCAGCGAGGGCATCAAGGCTGAAGAACTGAACGTACTCATCGGTTCCGACGCTGTGGAGGATGCCGATATCAAGGAAGCCGTCAAGCTGAACACCCTGATGCTGCTGCACGAGAAGTACGGCATCACCGAGCGCGACTTCACTCGTGCCGAGATCGAGGTGGTGCCCGCCCACAAGGCCCGCGACATTGGCTTTGACCGCTCCATGGTGGGCGGATACGGCCACGATGACCGCGTGGACGCCTACCCGGCACTGATGGCTGAGATCGAGACCAAAGACCCCGTCCATACCACCGTCTGTGTGTTGACCGATAAGGAAGAAATCGGTTCCGACGGCGTCACCGGTATGCAGAGCATGTATGTGTTCCACTTTATGCAGCTGTTGTGCCGCGCCGCCGGGCAGGACGATATCATTGCCTTCCAGAACAGCGTGTGCCTGTCTGCCGATGTCACCGCTGCTTATGATCCGTCCTGGGCGGGCGCATTTGAACCCCAGAATGGTACCTATGCAGGCCGCGGCGTGGCTTTCTTCAAGTATACCGGCAGCCGCGGCAAGAGCTCTGCCAGCGATGCTTCCGCTGAGCTGGTAGGGGATATCACCCGTCTGCTGGACGCCAACGGTGTGGCATGGCAGATCGGCGAGCTGGGCCGTCTGGATCTGGGCGGCGGCGGTACCATCGCCAAGTATGTGGCAAACCGCGGCATCCCGGTTCTGGATATCGGTGTGCCGGTGCTGTCCATGCATTCGCCCTTTGAGGTCATCCACAAAACGGATCTGTACATGGCCTACCGTACCTTTGCGCTGTTCTGCCAGGCTGCAGAGTAAATCATTAAAAATGGCTCCGCGTGCGCTGTGCCATTCTTAGCGGATTTTTGTATTTTATATAAGTAAAAGGGAAGCGTCTGGGGACGCTTCCCTTTTACTTTTTTCACGGAAGAAACGAAACTGAGAAATGCAGAATGTTTTGGCTTCAAACTCTACTCGCGACAAACACGAAAATAAAAATATTGTTTCCTCTAAAATATGGCCAGAGGGAAACGGCGGCTATTAAAATCGTTTACTTAATTGGCAGTGCTTCGGCTACCGTTAAAAACGCAAACCCTTGGTCTGCATACCACCGGATGATGTCCGGCAGGGCTTCTGCTGTGGTGCGGGTGGAAGAAGAATCGTGCATCAGTACAATGCAATTTGTCTGTTCGCCAGTCTCATGCACCACATTGCGGTAGATAGTGTCCGCACTGGGGTGACCACCCACGGCATCCTCGGCACAGACGTTCCAGTCTACCCATTGCCAGCCTTTTTGCTCTACTTCTGCTTTCAGTTGTTTCATCAGGCCCTTTCCACCATAGCGTCGGCTGACCGTGTTGGTGCTTCCGCCCGGGAAACGCAGATACCGGATACTTTCGGCGTCCACATAGGGGGCAATGCGCTCTTTCAGCAAAGCAATATCCTTCCAATAAGCTTCGCTGCTGCGGTAAATATCGCTGTACTCGTGGGATGCGGAATGCAGCGCGATCTGGTGCCCGGCAGTAGCGGCTTCGATAAGCAGCGGCAGATACTTTTCATTGTAGTCGGTTGCCACTACGAAAAAGGTAGCGTGTACGTCGGCATTGTTCAATGCGGCAAGTACATCCGGGGTGGTTTTGCTGGGGCCATCGTCAAAGGTAAGGCAGACCCATTTCTCTGGCAGTGGTTCGGCGGCAGGCTCTTCCTGCGGCACAGCCGAAGCAGCAGGGGAGAGTATCGATGTGTCCGGTATTGGTGCCAGATCCTGTGCCTGACAGCCGATCACAGCCGATGGTGCGGCAGATACAAACCCTGCAATCAGTGCGAACAGCATTATTGTTACTACTCTTACCCGTCTGTGCCGGGTATAATATTCTGGAAACTTCAAGAGCAAACCCTCCTTTGCATCTTCTTTTGCTCTTACCAGAATATGAGCAACGGAAAAATCTATGAAAAGCAAAAAATAAAACCCGCAAGAGGCAGTGCGGCTGCACCGGCTTTTGCGGGTTTGGATATTTTATGGAACAACTTTTGTACGGATAAAAACGATAAAACAGGGCAATATGCAAAAACGGAGCAGTGAATCACCCTACTCTCTGCCGCTTATCCAGTCGCATCTTATCCGCAATCATTGCAATGAACTCGCTGTTCGTGGGTTTTCCTCGCAGATTATGAATCGTATACCCGAAATAGCTGTTCAGGGTGTCCACATCACCCCTGTCCCACGCCACCTCGATGGCATGGCGGATGGCACGCTCCACACGGCTGGCGGTGGTGCCGTTGCGCTTGGCGATTTCCGGGTAGAGGCGCTTGGTGACCGCGTTGATGTAATCCGGCTCGTTCATGGTGAGCAGGATGGCATCCCGCAGGAACTGGTAACCTTTGATATGGGCGGGGACGCCGATCTGGTGCAGGATCTCGGTGACGGTCAGCTCATCGCTGTCCACACTGGTGTGCAGGATGCGCTTTTCCTGCCCAAGAGCCACTTTGAGCACACGCGCCGCCAGAACGCTTTCGTCAAACGGCTTGACAAAATAGTAGGCAAACCCTTCATCCAGAAGTTCCTGAACCATTTCCTCGCTCTGGAATGCACCGGTTACGAAGAAGGAGGTGTGCCGTTCACCGGCGGCGTTGTAGCGCTGCTTGACGGCAAGGGCATCCAGTCCGGGCATGAATGCATCCAGCAAAACCACCTGCGGGCGAACTGCCAGCATTTTTTGCAGCACTTTGTTGCCGTCCTTTTCCACGACGGTCACATCCACGCCCTTCTGTTCCAGCGCTTCACGGCAGGCAGCAGTGATCTGGGCACCGGTATCCGACATCAAAAATCTAATTTTGTCCATGGTTGTTTCCTCCAATGTGTGCAGTTCCCTTAACACCATGGATTTTACCATAATTTTCCAGAACTTTCAACTGCTTTTATTGGAAAATTTTGGCAAAGAAAATCGAATGCCGCAATTTATTTTTTCGCAGCACTCGTATTATATGCTGTATCGTCGGTTTCTTTGATAATTTGCGTCTGCTTCAGCATGGTCTGAGCAAAAATGCCGTAGCCGCGGGTGGGGTCATTTACCAGTACATGGGTCACAGCGCCCACCAGACGGCCGTTCTGCACAATGGGGCTTCCGCTCATGCCCTGCACGATTCCACCGGTTTTGGCAAGAAGTTTCCGGTCGGTCACCCGCAGGATCATGTTGCGGTGTGAGTCGGCATCGTTCACCTTTTCAATGCGGACGCGGTAGGCTTTGGGTGTTTCGCCGTCCACGGTGGTCCAGATCTCTGCGTCGCCCGGAACGACCTCCTGTGCAAAGGCCATCTCCATTTTTGGCCCGGAAAATGCGGCGCGGGTGCGGCCGTAAACGCCGGTGGAGTCGTTGACGCAGATGGTGCCCAGTGCGTGGGTGCTCAAAAAGCGGCCTTTCAGCTCACCGGGACTGCCCACCGTCCCGCTTGTGCATCCAACGATCTGGCAGGGAACGATCTCGCCGCTGCGCAGAGCAACGCTTTCGCCCGTGTCGCTGTCACTGATGGGGTGGCCAAGACCTGCAAAAATACTGCGCTGCTCGTCTACAAAGGTCATGGTGCCCACGCCTGCAGAGGAGTCACGCACCCACATCCCGGCACGCCACTGCCCGGCGGCGCTGTCCCACACCGGGGTCAGCTGGGTCTGGAACTGTTCACCGCTGCGGACATACACCACTTGGATGGCGGAACCGGCAGCGGCTTCCAGCGCAGCGTGCACTTCGTCGTTGGTCTCGGTCTGCATGCTGCCCATGCGGATCACCCGGTCACCCAGTCGCAGTCCGGCTTTTTTGGCGGGGTTCACACTGCCGGAAGCGGTATTCAGGTCGGAAAATCCTACAATAAGTGCGCCTTCCGAAAACATTTTCACACCAAAGGGGGTTCCGCACACCGTAACGACGGGCCGTTCTTCCACCAGCGCACGCACAGTTTTGATTGGCAGCCAGCCGCCAAGGGACAGGGTAGCCTGATAGCTGCCAACAGCCTGTGTGCTGGCAGCATTGCGGGAGCCGTAAAGGCGCAGCGGCTCAATATAAGCATGGCGCGGCAGGGAAAGGCTTTGCCCCGGTTCCAGCAGGACCTCCGAGGGCAGGCTGCGCCACAGCCAAGCCAGCACAGCAAGGACTGCTACAAGCAGATATGCCGCAGCAATGCCGCACAGGCGGCGGAATTTGGTTCGGTGCATCGGCACAGCTCCCTCCGGACAAAAGTTTATCGTCTGGCGGTAGTATGTGCGGAAAAAGGCCGAAATATCAATGCAGTGATTGACTTTTGCCCGCAGAACTGCTACTATATTATAGCGATTTGTGTTTCCGTCCCGGAAACGAAAGATATCATACGCGGGTATGGTGGAATTGGCAGACGCGCAGGATTTAGGTTCCTGTGCCGCAAGGCGTGTGGGTTCGACCCCCACTACCCGCACTGAAACAAAAAACAGCGGTGTGCTCCTTAAAAAGAGCGCACCGCTGTTTTGCTGTGATTTCCGGGTGTTTACTGGATGCCGGTCACCTTGTAATCCTGGTCCTCGACGGCCTTTTTCAGCACGTCGTCGGCCACCTCAGCGTTCAGGGTGACTACGGCGGTACCGGCCTCATGGCTCACCACGGCCTCGGTCACTTCGGGCAGGGCTTCCAGAGCCTTCTTCACGCGGGCCTCGCAATGGCCGCACATCATGCCTTCTACTTTCAGGGTCTTTTTCATAGCAGTGTCCTCCTTGACAGAACGCTCTTTATTCTCATCCGCTGCGGGCTGCGTGAGAGCAGCGGGCAGGGAAGATGCATTTTTGGGTGCGTGGTCATGCTTGGTGCTGTGCACATCGAACAGGTTCAGGCGAAGGGCGTTGCTGACCACGCAGAAGCTGGAAAGGCTCATGGCTGCGGCACCAAACATGGGGTTCAGCGTCAGGCCGAAGGGGATGAACACACCTGCGGCCAGCGGGATGCCAATGACATTGTAGATGAACGCCCAGAACAGGTTCTCGTGGATGTTGCGCAGTGTGGCGCGGCTCAGGCGGATGGCGGCGGGTACATCCGAGAGCTTGGAGTTCATCAGAACGACGTCTGCGGCATCGATGGCAACGTCGGTGCCTGCGCCGATGGCGATGCCGGTGTCAGCACGGGTCAAGGCAGGAGCGTCATTGATGCCGTCGCCCACCATGGCTACCTTGCCGTAGGCCTGCAGCTGACGGATGACGGATTCCTTGCCGTCGGGCAGTACGCCGGCGATGACCTCATCCACGCCCGCCTGCTTACCGATGGCGTCGGCGGTGCGCTGGTTATCGCCGGTGAGCATCACCACGCGGATGCCCATGTTCTGCAGTTCACGGATGGCGCGGGGGCTGTCCTCCTTGATGGTGTCGGCCACAGCGATAATGCCCATCAGACGGCCAGCACCGCCAAAGAACAGCGGTGTTTTGCCCTGTGCGGAGAGGGCGGCGGCCTTTTCCTGCAGCGGGGCAGGCACTGTGACTTTGGTGCTGATAAAGGACGCATTGCCGCCAAAGATTTCTACGTTATCCAGCTTTGCGGCCAGACCGTTGCCCGGCAGGGCAGCAAAGTCGGTCACCTCGGGGGCATTCAGCTTTTGTGCGTCGGCATAGGCCAGCACAGCCTTGGCAAGCGGGTGCTCGCTCTTACGCTCCAGTGCGGCAGCAAGGGTCAGCAGCTCGTTTTCGGTTACGCCCTCGGCAGGCAGGATATCGGTGACTTTGGGTTCGCCGCTGGTGATGGTGCCGGTCTTATCCAGCGCCACGATCTGGGTGCGGCCTGCAGCTTCCAGCGAAGCAGCGGTTTTGAACAGAATGCCGTTCTTCGCGCCCAGACCGTTGCCCACCATGATGGCAACAGGCGTTGCCAGACCCAGTGCACACGGGCAGCTGATAACCAGCACCGAGATACCGCGGGCCAGCGCGTAGCTCAGCTCGCGGCCCAGCAGCAGCCATACAATGGTAGTGATGACGGCAATGGTGATGACGGCCGGCACAAAGAAGCCGGACACGGTATCGGCAATTTTTGCAATGGGGGCCTTAGTTGCTGCAGCGTCGCTGACCATCTTGATGATCTGAGAAAGGGTGGTATCCTCGCCCACGCGGGTGGCCTGGCACTTGAGGAAGCCGGACTGGTTGGTGGTGGCGGCGCTCACTTTATCACCCTCGGCCTTGTCCACGGGGATGCTCTCGCCGGTCAGGGCGCTCTCGTTCACGGCGCTGCTGCCTTCCAGCACGATGCCGTCCACAGGCACGTTCTCACCCGGGCGAACAACGAAAATGTCGCCCTTCTGCACCTGCTCGATGGGCACGGTCACCTCAGCACCGTCCCGCAGCAGAGTTGCGGTTTTGGGTGCCAGTTTCATCAGGCTCTTGAGTGCATCGGTGGTCTTGCCCTTGGAGCGGGCTTCCAGCATCTTGCCCACCGTGATAAGGGTCAAGATCATGGCGGCGGACTCGAAGTAGAATTCCATCATATAGTGCATGACCATTTCATCGTTGCCGTCCACCTGGGCACGGGTCATGGCAAAGAGGGCGTAGGTGCTCCATACAAAACTTGCCATGGAGCCCAGCGCCACCAGCGTATCCATATTGGGTGAACGGTGGATCAGGCCCTTGAAGCCGTTGATGAAGAACTTCTGGTTAATAACCATCACAATGCCGGCCAGAAGCAGCTGCACAAGGCCCATGGCGATGTGATTGCCGTCAAACCAGTGTGGCAGGGGCCAGCCCCACATCATGTGGCCCATGGAGAAATACATCAGCACCAGCAGAAAGCCCACCGATGCAATGAGCCGCCGCTTGAGCTTAGGGGTCTCGTGGTCGGCCAGCGCATCAAGGTCGGAGCTGGTGGAGCTGGCTGCGGATGCCGCGCCCGCGTTCTTGGGGCTGGCACCGTAACCGGCGTCCTGCACGGCCTTGATGATGTCGGCTGCGGAGGCAGTGCCCTCCACGCCCATGGAGTTGGTCAGCAGGCTTACCGAGCAGCTGGTCACGCCGGGCACCTTGCTCACGGCCTTTTCCACACGGTTAGAGCAGGCCGCGCAGCTCATACCGGTAACATTGAATTGTTCCATAAAAATCTCACTCCTCTATTGAGTATGCACGGAAAAGGGTCATTTCATGAGCTTGGGCAGCAGCTTGATAAGTTCGTCCAGCTTTTCGTTACTGCCTTCCCGCAGATCATCCGCCACACAGGTGGAGATGTGCTGGGCCAGCAGCTCTTTGGAAAAACTGTTCAGTGCCGAGTTTGCCGCAGCCACCTGCACAAGGATGTCCACACAGTAGGCGTCCTTTTCCAGCATCCCGCGGATGCCGCGCACCTGGCCTTCAATGCGGCTCAGGCGGTTGAGCAGGGCTTTGTGTTCTGCAGGAGTGCGGTCTTTGTGGCGGCAGCAGCATGCCGCAGGCTCTTCGCCTTCGGCAGAAACACCAGTGATCTCCATCTGCTCACAACAGGGAGAAGCATCGGCTTCCGGGGCAGAGGTTTCAGCTGCAGGTTCGCAGCAGCAACAGGTTTTCTTTTCGTTGTCCATAAAAATCTCCTTTACCCTTAGGGGGTATCGTTCTTACGGCACGAGTATAGCACACCATACCCGACAATTCAAGTAGGAAATTGGAATTTTCACAAATAGGATGGTGGGGTATATAAAACCAATAAAAAAGAGGGGACGCAGCTGCAATGCGTTCCCTCTTTAAAACAAAATTTACTTTTCCAGGATGCGCGGCACGAACAGGCTCAGCATCTTGCCCCACCAGTACCACTCGTGGGAGACGTCACCGCCCCAGACCTCCAGGTGAGCAGGCAGCCCCTGATCTTTCAGCAGATCGGCCAGTGCCTGGGTGTCGTCCAGTGCATCGCCCTCATAGGGACCCTGACCGGCGCAGAGCATCAGGCTATTCTCGTCTGCCTTGGCAAGGGCCAGCTTGTTGGCAATGCCGTTCTGATCGAGATACAGCAGGGGAGAAGAGCGCAGCACCAGATCGTCGTTCTCATTGCCCCAGAAACGGGCCAGATCGTAAATGCCGGAAAGGCCGATGGCACCAGCAAACTGCTTCGGGCGGCGCAGGCGGCAGTTGACTGCGTGCACAGCACCCAGGTCGATGCCCACACACCACAGCTGTGCATCCTTCTTGGCACCGTTCAAAGCCAGTGCGCGGGGAGCCAGCTCGGCAGTGAGGTAGACGAAATACTTTTCCTCCATCTCGGCGCGGCGGCGCACCGGAACATCACCGTTCAGCACGGCCTCACCGTCGATGCTGTCGGCACAGAACAGCTGTACTTTGCCTTCGTTCAGCAGCTGGGCAATGGCGTCCGGCATACCGTTGTTCTCCCAATCGTAAAAGCGGCCGCCGCGGGCGGGCAGGGCCAGCACCGGCACACCGGCACTGCCATACACCTTGAACTCCATCTCACGGTTCAGCACACTGCTCCATTCTTTGTAATAGGTACCCTGGATCATAAATCAAGCACTCCTTAACTTCTATATTCACCAGCCCGGGCGCAGTCGCTGTGCACCGGTGCCGGTCGTTAGCAATTTGAAGAAAGCTTTCCGGAAAAATATCACACGAACTGGTTGCGCTGGGCATCGTACTCATAGCCCACGGCCTTGAGCTTTGCACACAGGTCTGCCTTGTCGGCGTTCATGTCTTCGCACAGAGCATCGAGGTTTTTATAAAAATCGCGCAGTTTCAGGTTCACCACGCTCAGCAGCATGATGGGATCATTGGGCAGAGCCATTGTTTTGCCTCCTTACAGCAACAAAAAAAGCCGGCCACTCGACAAAGTGACCGGCCACATACACCAAATTAGACAGCGCGGGTAACTTTGCCAGCGCGCAGGCAACGGGAGCATGCGTAGACGTACTTGGGAGAACCCTCAACGACCGCCTTGACACGACGGACATTCGGCTTCCAGGTACGGTTGGAACGACGATGAGAGTGAGAAACCTTGATACCAAAGGTAACACCCTTGCCGCAGCATTCACATTTAGCCATGGTACTTGCACCTCCTGCAGTGAAGTAAGGAATCAAAATAATCAGCTTGACTATTGTAGCAGATTGGAGGGTAAAATGCAAGGGCTTTTTCAAAATTTCTGTATGTTTTTTGTGCGCCCCTTGTCTAAACCTGTTAAAAATAGTATTATATATGGTATAGTCCTGCCTTGGCCGGACAAAAACGAAAAAAGGCAGGAGCATTTATGACATCTCAGGGCATCTATTATCTTATCCGTGCGCTGGTGGCACTGGTGGCGATTCCATTCCACGAGGCCGGCCACGCACTGGCTGCGTGGCTGTTGGGCGATGATACCGCAAAGCGGCAGGGCAGGCTCTCGCTGAATCCCTTCGTCCACTTTGACCTTATGGGTACGCTGTGCATGGTGTTTGCCGGCGTTGGCTGGGCAAAGCCGGTCTCCACTGACCCGCGTAACTTCAAGAACCCCAAATGGGGCATGGCCCTCACGGCGCTGGCAGGCCCTGCGGCAAACATCATCCTTGCCTATGCAGGCATGGTGGTGTGGAAAATCATGTACTACTGGGCACCGGTGAACGATGCCACCATCTACATCGCCATGTTCCTGCAGTACCTTGTGCTGATGAACGTGAGCCTTGCGGTATTCAACTTTATCCCGATCCCGCCGCTGGATGGCAGCCGCATCCTTCTGGTGGTGCTGCCCCGGCGCATCTACTTTGGCCTGATGAAATACGAGCGTTATATCATGATCGCGCTGCTGGCTGCCGTGTGGTTTGGAGCGCTGGATACCCCGCTGTACTATCTGAACAACGCGGTGTGGAGCCTGCTGAGTGCGGGCACCGGTTACATTGATAAGATCGCGTATTCCATTTATTATGCCAGCATTGGGACGGTGATGTGAGCCGTGGCAGAGGAAATGACCTTCCATCTGGAAGATTTTGACGGCCCGCTGGAATTATTGCTGGCCCTTGTGGCCAAACATAAGATGGACCTGCACAACATCCCCATCCTGCAGCTCATCGACCAGTACACCCGCACGGTGGAACAGGCCGACCCGGACCCGGAAACTGCCAGCGCCTTTATCGAAATGGCTGCACGTCTGGTGGAGATGAAAAGTTATCTGCTTTTGCCCCGCAGCGAAGAGGGCGAGCGCATGAAGCAGGAGTTCACCGGCCAGCTGATCGAATACGACCAGTGCCGCCGTATGGCTGCGCTGCTGCGGCAAAAAGCCGAAGAAGCGCCAGTGTTCGTGCGCCAGCCCATGCAGATGGAATTTGATAATACCTATGCGCTGCACCATGCGCCGCAGGTGCTGGCTGACTACTGGGCCGCGCTTTCCGGCCGCACAAAACTGCGCCGTGAGCCTACCCAGCAGCAGTTTGAGCCGCTGGTCACTGCACCCATGGTGTCGGTCACCAGTCGGGTGGTGTACATCCTGCGGAATCTCATCAGCGGCACAGCGGCCAAAATGAGCCAGCTGTTCAGCCGCCAGCAGACCCGCAGCACCAATGTGGCCACCTTTCTGGCTTTGCTGGAGCTGGTGCGCGGCGGGCGCGTGACCCTGGATGATGAAGGCAGCCTGACCATGCAGCGCGGCCGCATCCGACGTGATAAGGAGACAGAATGAACCAGAAACAGATACGCGCTGCCGTGGAAGCCATGCTGTTTGCCTGCGCGGACCCCATTGGCGCAGATAAGCTGGCTCAGGCGGTGCAGCTGCCGCAGGTCAGTGTGGAAGCAGCGCTGGAAGCTTTGCGGGAGCGCTATACAAGAGAGGACAGCGGCCTGTGCCTGCTGCACCTGAATACCCGCTGGCAGCTTGCAACCAAGACCGAGTGGGCGGACTGTGTGCGCCGTGTGCTGGACAGCCGCCGTGCCGTGCCGCTGGGCCCTGCCGCTATGGAGACGCTGACGGTCATCGCCTACAATCAGCCGGTGTCCCGTGCCTTCATTGAGCAGGTGCGTGGCGTAGATTCTTCGTCCAGTGTGTCGGGCCTTCTGGAAAAAGGCCTCATTGAGGAAGCGGGCCGTCTGGATCTGCCGGGCCGCCCGGTGAGTTTCCGTACTACAGACACCTTTTTGCGGGTATTCGGCCTTTCCAGCATTGCTGACCTGCCGCCGGTACACGCGCAGGAAACAGCCGAAGCCAACACATCATCGCAGGAAAGTGAGGGGTAACGCATGGGAACATTCCTTGCCGCACTGGGCGCAGTGCTGCTGTTTGTTCTGAAATTCATCGGCATTCTGTTGCTGGTGGTTCTGGCGCTGGTGCTGTTTTTGCTGCTGTGCCCCTTCTGTGCGGATATCTGCTGGGAACATGGTGTGTTTACGGTAAAAGCCGGTGCCATGGGCATCACCTTCCCGGTGTTTCAGTACCCAAAGCCCGAGCCGCCGCCTGCACCGGAAAACCCGGAGCCGCCCAAAGGCTTTGGCAAAATAAAGGCAAAGTTTGCTGCCTGGCGGGCAGAGCGCAAACGGAAAAAGGCAGAGGAAAAGGCCCGCAAAAAGGCCGCCGCCGACGCGAACAAACCAGCCCAGCCGCGCAAAAAGGCAAAGATCACGCTGGAGATCGTCTGCACCATGCTCAAAGGGGCCGGAACGTTGACCAGGGCTGCGTTCGGTGCACTGCGCATTACAAAGATCCATGTGTGTTACGGTGTGCGCGGAGAAGACCCTGCCGCAGCCGCCCGCAATTATGGCAAGCTGCAGGCGTGGCTTTACCCGATGCTGGGTGTACTGGACCGCTTCATCTGGCTGCAGTTCGATGAACTGCGCATCCTGCCGGACTTCGGCAGCGAGCAGCCTGCGGTGGAGGACAGGGTGTCCTGCCGCGTTTCGGCACAGGCGCTGTTCATCGTGATCGCGGCGGTGCGCGTTCTGTACGAATTCTGGCGCAAAAAAGTATTGGACATCTTCTTATAATGTGGTACACTATACGTATACCCGAATCTGCAGACAACGGGCTTTTGCCCGCATCAAATGATAAAGGAGAACTGTTTTATGGCTGAGCATCCCATTCAGGGCCTGATGAACGTTACCATGGAGAAAATTCACCAGATGGTGGATTCCAACACCATTATCGGCAAGCCCATCACCACCGAGGATGGCACTACCATCCTGCCGGTTTCCAAGGTTTCCTTCGGTTTTGCTTCCGGCGGTACTGATTTTGACGGCAAGAATGCCGCCAACAAGGATCTGTTTGGCGGCGGCTCCGGCGCGGGCGTGAACATCCAGCCCGTGGCATTCCTGGTGGTCAAGGATGGCTGCGTGCGCACCATTCAGCTGTCCGATACCTCCAACACCATCGACCGTGCGCTGACCATGCTGCCTGAACTGATCGATAAGGTATCTGCCCTCATCAAGAAGGATGAGAAGAAGGAAGAACCCGCTGCCCCGGCAGAGCAGTAAACAGCAGATTCAACATCGACAGGAAAGCTTCCCGCTGTCCTGCCAATTGTCATTGCCGTAACTGCGGGCTTCCAACCTGCAGTTTCGATACAGGCGCGCCGGCACCCCAAAAAGGGGAGAGGTGCGCATTTTGAGCGCCGGGAGGCGCACAAGGAGTTTTATTATGGCAGAAGAACGTATTCAGAAGATCATGGCAGAGCAGGGCCTTTGCTCCCGCCGTGCCGCCGAGCAGATCATTGCCGAGGGCCGCGTGAAGGTCAATGGTCACCCCGTCAAGGTGGGCGACAAGATGGATCCCAACCGCGACGTGCTGCATGTGGACGACGAGCGCATCTACATCCGCAAGGACCAGCAGATGTATTACCTTGCCCTGTACAAGCCCCGCGGCTATGTGACCACCGCCAGTGACGAGCTGGGCCGCAAGACCGTCATGGAGCTTGTCAGCGATATCCCGGCACGCCTGTACCCGGTGGGGCGTCTGGATAAGGACAGCGAGGGCCTGCTGCTTATGACCAACGACGGTGCCTTTGCACAGGCCGTCACCCATCCGTCGGGCGGCATCTCCAAGCTGTACCGTGTTACCGTTCAGCCCCGCGCCGATGAAAGCCAGATCCTCAAGCTGAGTAGCGGCGTCGTGCTGGACGATGGTACCAAGACCATGCCCTGCGCCATCAATGTCGTCACCGATGAGCCGGGCCGTACTGTGATGGAAATGACCCTGAAAGAAGGCAAGAACCGCGAGATCCGCCGCATGTGCGAGACCGTGGGTCTTGAAGTGGTGCGCCTGAAACGCAACGCTGAAGGCGTCGTCAAGCTGGGAATGCTCAAGCCCGGCACTTACCGTGAGTTGACCAAGGCCGAGATCAACGGTCTGCGTGCTGCCGCTGCCAAGGGCCGTGCACAGACCCGCAGCGCTGCATTGCAGTCCAAAGCAGCCGAGCGCCGTCCCCGCGGCCCGGTGGGCAAGGGTACTGCACCGAAAAAACATAAGTAAGCTGTGATTTTGAAAGAGGGAACATCTGCGGATGTTCCCTCTTTTTGTGCGCAAAATATGCCGCAAATGCAAAAGATGAAGAACTGTCAGCTCTTCATCTTTTAGGTGAGCAAAATTGAACCTTGATGCAAATATGTCAAAAATCGGCGTATCTGCAATAATATTTATCTTGAAGTTTTGCTGCAGGATGGATTGTGCATGTCTGGAACACAGAATGCGCTTTTGACAACAAAAGTTCATCCTTCTGAAGCAACCCTGTTCATTGGCGGAATTTGTGCTATAATACAAAAGCAACGCTTTGCCCGGCCTATTGGATGGCAGGCAAAGTATAACTGGAAACAAGGAGTTTTGGAATCATGGAAAGAGAAAACCTGAAGTCCCGCCTGGGCTTCATTCTGCTTTCGGCAGGCTGTGCCATCGGTATCGGCAACGTGTGGAAGTTCCCTTATATTGCCGGTCAGGGCGGCGGCGGTGCATTTGTGCTGTTCTACCTCATCTTTCTGGTCATTCTGGGCCTGCCCATTATGACCATGGAGTTTGCGGTGGGCCGTGCTAGCCGCAAAAGCCCGGTGCGTGCCTATCAGGCACTGGAAAAGCCGGGCCAGAAGTGGCATATCCACGGCTACCTCACACTCATTGGCTGCTATCTGCTGATGATGTTCTACACCACCGTTGCAGGCTGGATGCTGCACTATTTTTACATGACCGCCACCGGTAAGCTGGCCGGTCTCAGTGCCGATCAGGTGGCCGGCAAGTTCACGGAGATGCTGGCAGATCCCGGCGTTATGACCTTCTGGATGGTCTTTGTTGTGGCGCTGGGCATCCTTGTGTGTGCCAAGGGCCTGCAGAACGGCCTTGAGCGGGTGACCAAGATCATGATGATCGCACTGCTGATCATTATGGTCATTCTGGCAGTCAACAGCCTGTTCATGCCCGGTGCGAAAGAGGGCCTGAGCTTCTTCCTTGTGCCCGACTTCAAGCGTATGGAAGAGGTGGGCGTGGTCAACACGCTGGTATCTGCCATGAATCAGGCGTTCTTTACCCTGAGCCTTGGCATCGGTGCAATGGCCATCTTTGGCAGCTACATCGGCAAAGAGCATTCTTTGCTGGGCGAGTCCGCCCGCATCGTGGTTCTGGATACCTTCGTCGCTATCACTGCCGGCCTTATTATTTTCCCGGCCTGCTTTACCTACGGTGTGGACCAGACCAGCGGCCCCAGCCTGATCTTTATTACGCTGCCCAACATCTTTGCCAACATGGCAATGGGCCGTCTGTGGGGTACGCTGTTCTTCCTGTTTATGGCGTTTGCCGCTCTTTCCACCGTGCTGGCTGTGTTTGAAAACATTATCTGCTGCGGCATGGAGCTTACCGGCTGCAGCCGTAAAAAGTCCAGCCTTGTCAACTTTGTGCTCATCACTGCACTGTCTCTGCCCTGCGTGCTGGGCTATAACCTGTGGGCATGGGATGGCTTTGCCGTGTTCGGCGGCGCTGTGCTGGACTTTGAAGATTTCCTCGTCAGCAACCTGTTCCTGCCGCTGGGCAGTCTGGTGTACCTGCTGTTCTGTGTTACCAAGTACGGCTGGGGCTGGGATAATTACAAAAAGGAAGTCAATACCGGCGAGGGCCTCAAAATGCACGACTGGATGCGAGGCTACCTGACCTATGTGCTGCCGGTGATCGTGCTGTTCATCTTTGCCTTTGGCATCTACGATAAATTTTTTGCTTAAATAAGCTTGACGAAAAGAGCCGCTGCACAACTGTGCAGCAGCTCTTTTGTTGAAAGGGGGAAAGCGGCAATGCACATTCTGATTTGTGATGACGATGTAGCGTTCGGCGCACGCATGGCAGAATACGTGACTGATTATTTTGCGGCCCGCAGCGTACAGGTGCATACTGCCGTCTGTACCAGCGGAGCCGAAGTGCTGGCGACACCGGAACTGGAATTGTACCAGATCGCATTTCTGGACGTGGATATGCCCGGCGTGAACGGCATGGTGCTGGGCCGCCAGCTCAAGCAAAAGTGCCCCGGGGTGATGCTGGTATATGTTTCGGCTTATCTGGAGTTTGCACTGGAAGGCTATACGGTCAATGCCTACCGCTATCTGCTCAAGCGGGATATTGCACGCACTCTGCCCAAATGTCTGGATGACCTGCTTGCGGCGCTGACCAATTCGCGCAGGACATTGACAGTACACCACAACCGCATTGCCAGCGAGATTCCGCTGGATCAGATCTATTATCTGGAAAGCGACCTGCGCCAGATCAATGTTTATGGCGATATTGCCCGCCAGCCCATCTGCACCTATTACGGCAAGATCGCCGACCTGCCGCAGATGCTTTACGAGAACGGCTTTCTGCAGGTAGGCCGCAGCGATGTGGTGAACATGCAGTATGTGCGCGGCATCCGCAGCTATAAAGTGGAATTGAAAAACGGCGTGGAGCTGAGCGTCAGCCGCCAGAACTACGCAAACATCCGCAACGCATGGCTGGAATGGAAGGGGCAGTACATCGATGAGTGAGAAACTGCTGTGGGGATTCCTCGGCCACCTGGTGTGCATCGTTCAATGGAACGCATTTATTCTGGTGGACTGGGCTTATCTGGGCAGGGGAAAGATATGCCGGCCGGTATTGTGGGCGGAACTGATCGGCTTTGGCCAGCTGTGTCTTTCCATTGCGTTCGGGATGCCGTTTTTCAATGCGCAGAGCGTTATACTCAATGTGGTATATCTTCTTGTCATTGTGCAGCTGTTTGGCGGCACTGTGGCGGATAAACTCACGGCCTGCCTGGTCAACGGCACCATGTGCCTGCTTACGGAGAATACGGTCAACTACACCTATTCCTGGTTCACCGGTGTGCGCACCGGTGAGGCGTGGCGCTATCCGGCTTGTCTGATCGCGCTGTGCGTTGCAAACCTGGCTGTGGGTGCAGCAGTAGCACATTTCCTGCGCAGCTGGAACCAGAGGCGCGCCCTGCAGCCGCTGCAGGCTCTGGTGATGTCCTTCTTCCCGGGTGTAGCCGTAGCGCTGAACATCGTGTTGATGGTCACAGGCACTAAACAGCGTGCCACCCTGATGACCATGCTGCTGACGTTCGGTATGACTGTGGCGGTGCTGGTACATATTGCCATCGTGCAAATGTTCAACGATCAGGTGGTACAGCGGCAGAATTCCCGCTACCGTGCCCAGCTGGAACAGCAGCGTGCCGAAGCTTTGCTGGATTCCTACACGGCACAGCGGCGGCTGACCCATGAATTCACCAACCATATCAGTGCCCTGGATGCGCTTTTGGCACAGGGCGATTTAAAGGGCGCACAGGCTTATATCACCAGTGTCAGCAAGACCATAGCGGCGGGCACCACCATCATGGATACCCATAATCCGCTGCTGGATTCAATCCTGAGCAAAAAATATGAGGATGCAGCCCATAAGGGTGTAAATGTTTATTTTGATCTGTGTGATCTGAAGCAGATTCCTTTTGACAGCATGGATATGGTCATTGTGCTGTCGAACCTGCTGGATAATGCGATCCGCGCAGCAGAACCGGCACTGCCGCCGGAGGTGTATGTGCGCATCCGCAAAACGCCGGAAGAATATCTGATCTCGGTGCGCAACCGCGTGCAGGAGAATCTGGATCTTGAGGATGGCAAACTGCCCGGTTCAACCAAAAAGGAGGGCGGCCACGGCATGGGCCTTGTGAATGTACAGGAAGTGCTGCAGAAATACGGCGCAGAATATACAATGAGCTGCCGCGACAAATGGTTCCGGTTCACATGTGCGATCCCTGTGTGCAATTCATGACATCAGCACCAACAATTTATGACAAATTTTCTGCAACAACAGTGCAACGATGCTATACTGAAACCAGTAAAGGCGCTTCCTGCACTGGTAAAATGGATTTGCGGTCGGGCACAGCCCGGTAAAATTTTAGCAGTCTGCAGTGATCGGACAGTGGTGCGTGTTAAGCTGTCTGCCTGCCCTTTGCTTTCTGCCGCATGGCGGTTGTGCCGTGCAGGTCATCTGGCGGGGCTTTCAACGGCTGCCTTTGGGGGTTGCTGCTGATAAAGTCCAAATGTCGCTTTTCTGCTTAATATTTTGTGCTGTGTGTGGGAACGGAGCATAAAATGAGCAGAAGGTTCTCTACGTCGAAGAGAGTTCTGCCAGATTTTTATTGGAAAGACAAACCGCTGTGCATTTTGATTGCACAGCGGTTTGTGTATCTGTAAAACTGTGTGATCCGGGTGGATACTCTCCAAAGTAAAAAAGAAGGAATGTCTTTTGACATTCCTTCTTTTTGCTGTAGAAATTATTCCGGCTTTACCTGCAGCTCCTGCTCACAGTAGATGCAGCGGTATTTGCCATTGGAGCTCAGTTCAAAAATCTGGTCGCATTCTTCCTCAATGGAGGAAATGCAGCGCGGGTTGCGGCATTTTACAATGTTCACCAGACGCTTCGGGGGCTTCGGCTTTTCCTTGCGCACGGCCTTGCCATTTTCAATGATGGTCACGCTGATGTCTGGATCAAGGTAGGCCAGCACGTCCAGGTTCAGCCAGGAAGCATCACCCTCTACCTTAATGATGTCCTTGCGGCCGCTGGCAGTCTTATTGCTGCGCGCGTTCTGGATCAGCGCCACGCTGGCGGTACGGTTGCCTGCAATGCCCAGCAGGTCCATCAAGCCGATGGCGGTGCCTGCCTTGATGTGGTCGATCACAATGCCATTCTGGATCTCGTCAATGTTCAGCATATCAGTTCTCCTCCTTGGGGGCCTTGGGGTCACGGAGACCCAACAGGGTCATGATAAGCGCCATACGCACATATACGCCGTTCTGTACCTGCTCAAAATAGGCAGCACGCGGGTCGTCATCCACATCCAGCGCGATCTCGTTTACACGGGGCAGGGGATGCAGCACCGCCATATCGGGCTTTGCAAGACCCATCTTTTCCTTGGTCAGAATGTAGCTGTTCTTCAGGCGGATATAATCCTCCTCGTTGAAGAAGCGTTCCTTCTGCACGCGGGTCATGTACAGGATATCCAGCTCCGGCATGGATTCCTCCAGACTGCGGGTCTCCATGTAGGGGATGCCGTTGGCCTCCAGCACGTCCTTCACGATGTAGTCCGGTACCCGCAGCTCTTCCGGGCTTATGAGCACAAAGCGGATATTCTTGCAGCGTGCCATGGTCTTGATGAGGGAGTGCACGGTGCGGCCAAATTTTAAATCGCCGCACAGACCGATGGTCAGATCATCCAGCCGTCCCATGCGGCGGCGGATGGTCATCAGGTCAGTCAGGGTCTGGGTGGGATGCTGGTGACCGCCGTCGCCCGCATTGATCACCGGGATGCGGGAATAGCGGCTTGCACGCAGCGGTGCGCCCTCCTTCGGGTGACGCATGGCCACGATGTCAGCATAGCAGGACACCACGCGGATGGTGTCGGCCACACTTTCGCCCTTGCTTGCACTGGAAACATTCTCACTGGGAAAGCCCAGCACATGGCCGCCCAGGTTCAACATGGCGGCCTCGAACGAAAGACGGGTGCGGGTAGAAGGCTCGTAAAACAGGGTGGCCAGCTTTTTGTGTGCGGCTGCCTCCTGATATGCCGCCGGGTCGTCGTGGATGCGGTCGGCAAGGTCAAGCAGAGCGGTGATTTCCTGCTGGGTAAAATCCAACGGGTCGATCAGATGTCGCATGGGTACATACCTCCGTTAAATCAAAGCAGTTTGCGTAAAATGGAAAAATCAAAGAAGTTTGTGTAGTAGCTCAGTGAACGCATCACCGGGCGGCACAAACGATTGAAACATACTTCGTCCAGCAGCAGCATCGCCTCACTAGGGGCAAGGCGCATGGCCGAACGGATGGAATCGTCACCGCAGCTTGCTTTCAGGTGGGCAACGTTGGAAGAAATCTGCTGGTGGCACTCCCGTTCCAGAATATCGAACACACCGCCGGTTAGGTCGATGCGGGTATAATCTCGGGTGCCGAACAGTGCTTTGGGCAGGTAATCGATGGAATAGATCACCGGTGTGGTGTCGGCCAGAATGCGCTTTTTGATGCAGATCACTTCGTCGCCGGGTTCGATCTCCAGATTATGCGCCAGTTCCTCCCCGGCGCGGATCGGGAACACCTGAATGCCATCGGCGTGGGGATAGCTGCCAAAGCTGCGGATCAGCGGATAATACTCCAGCTTCTGGTCCAGACGGCTGCGCAGGCCAAGCACTGCGCGGTTTACCACCGTGCCGATGCCGCGCACGCGCTCAACATAACCGGCGCGTTCCATTTCGCTCAAGGCATCACGAATAACGGTGCGGCTCACACCCAATTCGGCAGCAAGATCCACCTCGGCAGGCAGACGATCGACCTGGGCGTAGCGCCCGATGCGCAGTTCTTCTAACAGGCTTGCCACTACACGGTCGCTGATCACAGCGCCGCCCAATCGGCTGGAAGAAGCAAGTGCAGAATCTTTCATGGTTCGGTTCCTCCGTTCACAGGCAGGGCTTTTGCCCTTGCCGGGACTTGGGGTGCTTTGCAATGCGTGCTCTTTTGTGACCACAGCCCTGCATCGCAAAGCCCCTTTATACTTTATTATAGCATAAATTGACATTTATGAAAGCGGCATTTATACTGGAAACAGCATAAAAGTACGATTTTATTTTGGAGGGGATCGCAAGATGAAAGTTTTTCTGCATAAAATATGCGACAAAGCAGTGGAACCGTTGGTGCCTGTGCAGCTGCGCCGCTGCGGGGCAGCTGACGCCCCGCAGGTGTACGCTTTGCAAAACGAAGTACGCGCCGCCATGCCGCACCCGGAACAATTTGTTCCGGACACACTGAAAAATATCACCGCATATCTGCAGAAGGATCTGTGCATCGGTGCATGGCAGGGCAGCAGATTGGGAGGCTACCTCATCGTGCGCTTCTGCTGCGAGAGCGAACACAACTATGCGGCTTTTATGGATGTTCCGCGTGCAGAATGGTGCCACTGGGCCAATGCTGACAGCGCCATCGTTCATGCGGATTTTCGTGGCAACGGCCTGCAGAGACGGATGCTGGAAGCTGCGCTGCCGCTTTTCCCGGAGAACATTACCCATATCGGTGCGACAATCAGCCCGGAAAACCAGTACAGCCTGAACAATGCCCTCGCCTCCGGCTTCGTTATTGTCTCCCGCCGCGAAATGTATGGCGGATATGACCGCTATCTGTTGGCAAAGGAATTATGACAAATTCCGTATGGGGTTATAGATGCGGCAGACTTTGGAGGTTTTCTCGGTATTTCTGGCACCGGGAAACGTTTAATGTACGATAGATATAAGAAAAGGCGTAGTGTACACTACGCCTTTTCTGCAGCTTATTTGACCGATTGGCAAACAAAAAAGCGAATGTTCTCTAACACCGAAGTGCTATAAAACATTCGCCATGGTGCGAGGGAGGGGACTCGAACCCCCAAGGATAAACCACACGCACCTCAAACGTGCGCGTCTGCCAGTTCCGCCACCCTCGCATACCATATTCAATTCCGCAGCCTTATCGATTCCTGAGGCGTGAAACCGTGTTGCGGACTGCTTGAATATATTACCACATTACTCCCCGATAGTCAAGCGCTTTTTTCTTTTTTAGAGTTTTTTGGTTTTCAGAAACAAGTATTGAAATCGACCCCATAATAATGGTATAATAACTTTATCAATCAAGAATGATGTTGTCCTGCGTATGGCATTGATCGTTTCAGGCAGGACCATTTCAAACAAGAAAAAGCAGGTATACTGTCTGCTTTTGAATGGAGGACAACACAATGGATATGCAGAATATGGACCTTCAGGGTGGCAGCCTTCAGATCTCCACCGAAGTGATCGGTAAGATTGCACGCTGTGCTGCATTGGAGATCGACGGCGTTGCCGAAGTTTCCTGCGGCAAGCAGAATAAAAAGCTCAAGGATCTGCTGGAGGCTTCCAGCATTCAGTCTCCTGTGACTGTGGAGATGCGCGACGGCACCGCAAACATTACCCTGTATCTGATGATGTGCTTTGGCGCACGCATCCCGGCTGTGGCCGAGAAGGTGCAGGAAAATGTGAAGAATGCTGTGCAGAACATGACCAACGTTACTGTGAGCCGTGTCAATCTGGTGATCGCCGGGCTGGCCGATGCCGCAGCAGAACAGTAAGAATTCAAAAATATAAAGGCCGATGCCCTCCGTTGATCTCATCCGGAGGGCTCGTGCTGTGAGAGGAACGTTATGGAAAACATTTTGCCCCGTAGAGAAGCACGCGAAAATGCATTTTTGCTGGCATTTTCGCAGACATTTGGTGATGTTCCGCTGGCTGAGGCGATCATCAACCACGAAGAAAACGATGAAGAGCACCCGGTGGATGGCTTCAGTAAGCATCTGCTGAATGCCTACTACGACCACTCTGCTGAGGTGGACGACGAGATCCGTGCACATCTGCGCAACTGGACCATGGAGCGTCTGCCGCGTGTAAGCCTGACCGTTCTGCGTCTGGCTGTGGCGGAGATGCTGTTTGGCGGCGAGAACAAGCCCGGCGTTGCCATCAACGAAGCCGTGGAGCTGACCAAAAAGTATGGTGCCGACGAAGATTACCAGTTCGTGAACGGTCTGCTTGGCGCAGTGGCCCGTGACCACGGTTTGGATGATGCTGCAGCGGAGTCGGCTGAACAGTGAGCCACTATACGCTTGGCATTGATACAAGCAACTATGCAACCTCTCTGGCAGTGTTTGATACAGCTGGAGAGGTTGTTTGCGCAAAGAAGCGCTTTTTGCCGGTAAAGAAAGGCCAACTGGGCCTGCGGCAGAGCGATGCGCTGTTTCATCATACGGTGGCGCTGCCGGAGATGATGCAGGAGCTTGCGCAGGAATTTGATCTGACAAAAATCGATGCTGTGGGTGTATCCCAGAAGCCACGCCCGGTGGAGGGCAGCTATATGCCGTGTTTTCTGGCGGGCGTCAGTGCAGCAACTGCTTTTGCAGGGGCAAAGGGCATCCCACTTGTGCTGACCACCCATCAGCAGGGCCATGCTGCGGCCGCATTGTTTGCCGCAAAGGGCGAGCAGCTTTTCTCCCAAAAGGTTCTGCTGTTTCACATTTCCGGCGGCACCACCGATCTGCTTCTCTGCGACCAGGTGCGTCACATCACTACACTTGGCACCAGCACCGATCTTTACGCCGGGCAGGCGGTGGATCGTGTGGGTGTCAAACTGGGGTTTGGCTTCCCGGCGGGTGCCGAGGTGTCCCGTCTGGCGGCACAGTGTGAAGAAGAGATCAAGCCCAAGTCCAGTGTAAGGGGAATGCAGTGCAGCCTTTCCGGGCTGGAAAATCAATGCAATGCCCTGCTTGCTGCAGGCAGAACGCCGGAATATGTGTGCAAGTACTGCCTGCTCTGCGTGGCAGATACCGTAGTCAAAATGACAAAGGCTGCGCAGAAGGAATACCCGGGCCTGCCAGTGGTCTGCGCCGGTGGTGTGATGAGCAGTGATATCATCCACGCCTGGGTGCAAAAACGACTGCCGCAAGTATATTTTGTACCGGGGCAGTATTCCAGCGACAATGCCATCGGTGTGTCGATCCTTGCGGCCCGGGAGGCTGGCTTATGGCTGAAGTGATCACGGTATCTGCGCTGAACCGCTATGTAAAGACACTTTTGGATGCCAATGACGTCCTGTTTGATCTTGCGCTGCGCGGTGAGATTGCAAATTTTGTGCAGAACGCCCGCAGCGGCCACTGTTATTTCACCCTGCGGGACGAAAGCAGCAGCGTAAAGGCTGTGATGTTCCGCGCCGATGCGCGCCGCCTTGCTTTCCGCCCTGAAGAGGGAATGCGCGTTGTTGTGCGCTGCCGTGCCACCCTTTATGAGCGTGACGGCGCATTTCAGATCTATGTAAATGATATGTTCCCGGATGGCGTCGGTGCGGCGCAGCTGGCACTGGAACAGCTCAAGGCAAAGCTGGAAAAAGAAGGCCTGTTTGCGGCAGAACACAAAAAGCCGCTGCCGGAATTTCCCAAATGCATTGGCGTTGTTACCAGCAAGACCGGTGCGGCACTGCAGGATATCTGCAATGTGCTCACCCGGCGCTGGCCTTCGGTGCGGCTGCTGCTGTGCCCTGTAACGGTGCAGGGGTTTGAAGCTGCGCAGCAGGTTGCAGCCGCGATCCGGACGCTGGACCAGCACAAAGAGGTAGATGAGATCATTGTGGCGCGCGGCGGCGGCAGCAGGGAGGACCTGTGGGTGTTCAACGCAGAGATCATTGCAAGGGCTGCTTACCGCTGCAAAAAACCACTGATCAGCGCCATTGGCCATGAGATCGACTATACGATCCTGGACTTTGTAGCGGACCGCCGTGCACCTACACCCTCTGCCGCAGCAGAGCTTGCCGTGCCGGACAGGGCAGAGCAGGCGCGGATATTGCTGAGTTTGCAACAAAATATTCGCAAAAATATGCAAAAACGCTTTGATTTATGCTATAATGGTCTGGAACAATACAACTTTGTGTTGGAACAGCGCTCTGCACGCAAAAATTGGCAGAAGAAAAGTAATGAGCTGCAGCAGCTGCAGCAGGAAATTCAGGACGGAATACGGCAGCATCTGCAATCCGCACAGCTTGGATTGCAGCATGCGGCAGCACTGACCGGCTCTTTGAACCCGTATAAGGTGCTGGCCCGTGGTTATACGATGGTCACAGCTCCAAGTGGCGCTATCCTGAACGCCGCTGATCTGCAGCCGGAAAAAACGATCTATGTTCGCGGTGCTTCTCACCGGGCAAAATGCTGGGTGGAGGCAGTGGAGGGAATTGATGAGAACACCCAAAAGTTTTGAAGAAGGCATGGAACGCCTGAATACGATCCTTGCGCAAATGCAAAGCGAGGAGGTCACTCTGGCAGATTCGGTCAAACTGTATGCGGAAGCGGCTGCGCTGATGGAATACTGCCATGCAGCGCTGGAAAAGACCTCTCTTCAGATCGACGAGATCGATGCAAAACTTGCGGGTACTCTGCAGGAGGAAAACTGATGGATTATAAGGAACAATATCAGCAGTATCTTGCAACCGCACAGGCGGCGCTGGAAAAAGCCTGTGCACGGTTCCTGCCGGAGGAGTCCGAGGTATGCCGTGCCGCACGTTACAGCCTGTTGGGCGGCGGCAAACGCATCCGTGCCGTTCTGGTGCTCAGTGTGTGTGACATGCTGGGCGGTAATATGCAGGCAGCAGAACAATTCGCAGCGGCAGTAGAGATGCTGCACTGCTATTCGCTCATCCACGACGACCTGCCTTGCATGGATAACGATGACCTGCGGCGCGGCAGACCGTCCTGCCACAAGGCGTTTGGCGAAGCCACGGCAATGCTGGCCGGCGATGTGCTGCTGACCGAAGCTTTTGAGACGGTGGCCAATGCACCGGCGGATGCTGCCGTCTGCGTACAGGCAGCGCGCGCACTGGGCGCGGGTGCCGGCAGCTGCGGCATGGTCTACGGTCAGGAGCTGGATCTCAAATACGAAGCTTTGGTGGCTACAGAGGAACAGCTGCGGCTGATCCACCGCTGCAAGACCGGCGCACTGATCAACGCCGCCATCCAGATGGGCGCTGCGGCGGCAGGCGCAAGCGAAGAACAGCGTAAAGCGTTGGAACAGTATGCCTATGGCATCGGTCTTGTGTTCCAGATCGTGGATGATGTGCTGGATGTTACCAGCACACCGGAACAGCTGGGCAAACCAATTGGCAGCGACAGTGAAAACGGCAAAACCACCTTTGTGACCCTTTACGGTACAGAGGGGGCCATGCAGCTTGCACAGCAGCTGAACAAAGATACCTGCGCCAGGCTCTGCTGCAGCTTTGGAGACAAGGCGGAATTTCTGGAGCAGCTTGCACGGCAGCTTCTTGTACGCAAAAATTAACGAAATAAAGGAAAAAGATTATGCAGCTGATTCAAGATATCCTGTCCTTTAATCAGATCCTCACAGTCTCTCTGCTGGGCTGGTTCGTAGCCCAGGTGTTAAAAACAGTCATCAATTTTGTCCTTCTGGGCAAGTTTCAGATTGAGCGCATGTGGGGCGATGGCGGCATGCCCAGTGCACACAGCGCCACCGTGTGCGCTATGGTCATTGCCACCGGGCGCTGTGTGGGCATTGATTCGGCTATTTTTGCCGTGGCGAGTGTGGTTGCCATCATTACCATGCATGACGCCATGGGCGTGCGGCACGAGACCGGAGAACAGGCCAAGGTTCTGAATCAGATGATCGACCAGTGGATCGACATCAGCGAAAAGAATGCGCCGTTTCTCCAGAACATGCATTTGAAAGAGATGGTGGGCCATACGCCGCTGCAGGTGGTCGCCGGTGTTCTGGTAGGTGTGGCAGTTGGTTTCTTGTATCCGCTGGCGTAAAAGTACGCAGCGAAAGTGCAAATCTGTATTGAAGGACGTGTGATTTATGGGAGCATTGCTGCTGGACAGCATTGATCAGCCCAGGGATTTAAAAAAACTGAACGAGCAGCAGGTAGTGCAGCTGTGTGCAGAGATCCGGCAATTCCTGCTGGAAAATATCTCCAAAACCGGCGGACATCTGGCCTCGAATCTTGGTATGGTAGAGCTTACGGTGGCGCTGCACCGTGTGCTGAATACCCCGCAGGATAAAATCGTGTTCGACGTAGGGCATCAGTGCTATACGCACAAGATCCTTACCGGAAGGCGTCGGCAGTTTGATAAGCTGCGTCAGCTGGACGGAATTTCAGGCTTTCCGAACCCAAACGAAAGTGAGCACGATGCCTTTATTGCCGGGCACGGCAATACGGCGCTTTCACTTGCCATTGGTATGGCATGGGCCAAAAAGCTCCATCATGAGCCGGGATTTGTCGTGGCCGTGATCGGCGATGGTGCATTCACCGGCGGCATGGTCTACGAAGGCATGAACAATATTGGGCACCTGGACAATCTTCTTGTGATCCTGAATGATAATAAGATGTCCATTTCTAAAAATGTAGGTGCTCTTGCCCGTTATTTGACCCATCTGCGCACGACCACAGCATACTTTGACGCCAAGGATAATGTGCGCAGCTTTCTGGATGGCGTCCCGGTGGTAGGCGTTCCGCTGAAAAATACGATCACCGAATGCAAAACGCTGGTGCGCCGTGCAATGTACCATTCCACGATGTTTGAGGACATGGGCTTCCAATACGTTGGGCCGGTAGACGGCCACAATGTGGAAGAGCTGGAACGCACCATCCGTACGCTCTGCAGCAGACAGGGCCCGCATTTTCTGCATGTGATCACCAAAAAGGGAAAAGGTTACCATCCCGCCGAAGTAAACCCCGGCAACTATCACGGCGTTTCCGCTTTTGACCCGGATGGTATGCCGGACCCGGAAGTGGCACCCAAGGAGTCCTTCTCTACCGTATTTGGCAAGGCACTTGTAGAAGAGGGCAGCAAAAATCAGAACATCTGTGCAATCACGGCGGCTATGAAATACGGCACCGGACTGCAGTTCTTTGCACACAGCCATCCGGAACGTTTCTTTGATGTGGGCATGGCAGAGCAGCACGCTGTGACTTTTGCAGCGGGCCTTGCAAGTCAGGGAATGTTGCCGGTCGTGTGCATCTATTCTACCTTCCTGCAGCGCTCCTATGACCAGATCATCCACGATGTAAACCTTTTAAAGGAGAACGTGGTGTTTGCCATTGACCGTGCCGGTTTTGTTCCGGCAGATGGCGAGACCCATCAGGGAATCTACGACCCGGCTTTTCTGAGTCAGATCGGGGTGCCGCTCTATGCACCTTCCAACTATCAGGAACTGGCCTATTGGCTGCAGCAGCTGGTGAGTGAACGCTTCAGCGGTCCGCGCGCGATCCGTTATCCGCGCGGCGGAGAGTGTGCAGAGCTTGCCGCATTCGGCTGCAGCGGCAGAGATTACGATTACCTGAAGCAGACGGAAGATGCAACTGTTGTCCTTGTGAGCTATGCGGATGAATTGGCGGAACTTCTCCGTGCAGCAGAACAGCTCAACAAAAAAGGCACCCGGTGTGATGTGATAAAGCTTGTAAAGCTATTTCACTTTACAGAAAAACTTGTCGCAGATCTGTTAAATTACAAAGTTGTTTTGTTCGCAGAGGAATGCATCGCAAACGGCGGTATTGGTGAACACTTGGAGTATGCCCTGCAGCAAAAAGAGTGGAATGGTCGATTTATCCATTGCGCTGTACGGGACGTGTGTCTGCCCCATGCCAGCGTTATACAAATCAGACAGGTCACCGGTCTGGATGCAGAACATCTTGTGCAGACGGTTGAGGCTGCGGTGATGAAAGGAGAAAGTTTATCGTGAAAATTCGGTTGGACCAATATCTTGTCCAGAATGGTCTGGCACAAAGCCGGGAACGCGCAAAGGCTCTGATCATGTCCGGTATCGTTTTTGTCAACGAGCAAAAAGTGGATAAGGCCGGCGAAATGATCAAAGAAGACGCCAAGGTGGAAGTGCGCGGACATGACATCGGCTATGTGAGCCGCGGAGGCCTGAAGCTGGAAAAAGCTATGAAGTGCTTCCCACTGACGCCGAACGGCAAGGTGTGTATGGATATTGGCGCGTCTACCGGCGGCTTTACCGACTGCATGCTGCAGAACGGTGCGGTCAAGGTGTATGCTGTGGATGTTGGCTACGGTCAGCTGGCATGGAGCCTGCGCACGGATGAACGTGTGGTCAATATGGAACGCACCAACATCCGCAGCGTCACGCTGGAAAACCTGGCCGAGCCCATTGAATTTTTCAGTGTGGATGTTTCCTTCATTTCCCTGCATCATATCTTCCCGGTGGCACAGGCTATCACTACGCCGGATGCCATGGGTGTCTGCCTGGTCAAACCGCAGTTTGAAGCCGGCCGTGAAAAGGTAGGTAAAAACGGCGTCGTGCGTGACCCGGCAACCCACCGCGAGGTACTGCACAATGCTATGGGCTATGCCGCTGCAAATGGTTTTGCGGTGCGCGGGCTGGACTTCAGCCCGGTAAAGGGCCCTGAGGGCAACATAGAGTATTTGATGTTCGTGCAGAAGAGCGCCGAACCTGCCGTGTTGGACGACAGTGTGGCCGAACAGGTGGTGGCTGCAAGCCACAGCACACTGGACCGCTGAGGACAGCATGAAAATTTGACCGATAAAAGGAGCTTCCGGTATGACGATCTATATTTCGCCGAATTCCGGCAAACCCTCTGCCAGCGAGATCGCGCTGCGGGCTGCACAGATCCTGATGACTCACGGCGCAGATGTGCTGATGTGCGATGTCCTGCATGAAAGCTGCAGCACGGCAGGCGTTGTTTATCTGCCGCTGGAACAGTGCCTTGAGCGTGCGGACGTGATCCTGACCATCGGCGGTGACGGCACCATCCTGCACGAAGCCAATCTTTCGCTGCGCTATGCAAAGCCGATCCTGGGCATCAACCTGGGGCGCTGCGGCTTTCTGGCCACCTGCGAGGTGAATGAGATGGAAGCCAAGCTTTCCGCCGTTGCAAGGGGCGAATTCAGTCTGGACAACCGGATGCTTCTGTATGTCCGTGTTCTGGGCCACGACGGCTGGGAAGGCCATGCGCTGAACGATGTTGTGGTCACAAAAGGACGTCTGCAGCAGGCTATTGATTTCAGTATCTATTGTGATGATATTCTGGTGGAGCATTACCGCGGCGATGGTGTGATCGTCGCTACGCCTACCGGCTCCACAGCTTATTCACTGGCGGCAGGCGGGCCTATTCTGGATTCGCAGACAAAAGGTGTGGTTGTAACACCCATTTGCCCGCACAGTCTGGCAAGCCCTGCCATGGTCTTTGCGCAGGAGCGCAAACTGAACATCTGCGTTGGGCAGGTGGCAGATGACGAAGTGTTCATCAGCTGCGATGGCGCGGCGGGATGTCCGCTCAAGGCCGGTGCAACGGCTGAGGTGCGGCTCTCAGATCAGGTGGTAAAACTCATCACCTTTGGCAGGGCGGATCAGTTCCAGGCCATCGATCAGAAGCTGCGCAGCAGACGATAAAAAGGAGGCGAGTTCACAATGGCACGCAGCCGCAAAGAATATGCAAAAAGCAAAGGAGACCGTCAACAGGCAATTTTGAGGCTTGTGCAGGAGCACCCGATCAGCCGACAGGAAGTGCTGCTGGATTATCTGTCCAAAGAAGGTTTTGAGGTGACGCAGGCCACGATCTCCCGTGATATCCGGGAACTGTGCCTTGTAAAAGCGGCCACGGCAGAGGGTTACCGCTATGTTTCCAGCCGGAACGAAAGTTTCAACCCCAAGACTCAGGGCCGTTTTGAGACGATTTTTCACGAGTCCGTTCTGGGCGTGGACTATGCCGGGCATGTTGTGCTGGTAAAGTGCTACTCCGGAATGGCCAATGCTGCATGTGAGGTTTTTGACGCACTGCAGTGGAAAAATGTGGTTGGCACCCTTTCGGGTGACGATACGTTCCTGATCGTTGCACGGTCGGAGCGTGACGCAAAGACCATTTGTTCGGAACTGACCAGACACATCGTACAAAAGTAATGCGGGAGAGAGTATATGCTGAGCAGCCTGCAAATTGAAAATGTTGCTGTGATCCAGAAGGCTGAGGTGCATTTCAAGCCGGGGCTGAATGTCCTTACCGGCGAGACCGGTGCGGGCAAATCCATCCTGATCGATTCGATCAATGCAATTTTGGGCAACCGTACCTCAAAGGACCTTGTACGCACCGGCGCACCCAAGGCGGTGATCCGTGCTGCCTTTGAGCAGGTGCCGGACACCGTGCTGGACAGTCTGGAAAAGGCTGGGTATGAGCGTTCCGACGCGCTGATGCTCAGCCGTGAAATCACAGCTGAGGGCAAAAGCAGCTGCCGCATCAACGGAATGCCTGCAACAGCGGCTGTGCTGCGGGAACTGTGCGGCGGCCTTATCAATATCAACGGTCAGCACGATTCCGTGGGCCTGCTGAACCCGGCAAGACACCTGGGCATTCTGGATGATTATGCGCAAAACAGTGCAGAATTTCAGGATTATTATGCGCTGTACAGGGAGCTTGTGCGTATCAAGCGGGAACTGGATGCCATGATCACTGACGAAGCCGAAAAACAGCGCAAGATCGATCTGCTGAGCTATCAGGTGCAGGAGATCGAAGATGCCGGTCTGACAGCAGGGGAAGAGCAGACGCTGGAAAGCCGCCGCAAGGTGTTGGCAAATGCCTCGTCTATCCGGGATAAGATCGCCCAAAGCTACGCACTGCTTTCCGGCGGCGATGATGCCGCCGGTGCGGTGGACCTGCTGGGCGAAGCTTCCAATGCCGTGGACGCGGCCGCTCAACTGGATGAAGCACTTGCAGGAACTTCCAGCCTGCTGCTGGATCTCTATTACACTGCAAAGGATGTTGCCGCCGACCTGATCGGGCGTCTGGATTCCT
The DNA here is from genome assembly GCA_050873025.1 of Faecalibacterium sp. Taxonomy (GTDB): domain Bacteria; phylum Bacillota; class Clostridia; order Oscillospirales; family Ruminococcaceae; genus Faecalibacterium. Next base: position 93,210 of record JBNMHZ010000003.1, read on the forward strand.
ATGATACCAACGATGCCGAGCTGGATGAGATCGAGCAGCGGCTGGACCTGATCTACAAACTCAAGCGTAAATACGGCGAGACTGTAGAGGACGTGATTGCATTTGGGCAAAATGCGAAGGAGGAACTGGAACGCATCCAGTCTTCACAGGAACGGCACGACCATCTGCAGGCAGAAAAGATGCGCCTTTATGCACTGGCGCGCGAGAAGGCAGAAGTGTTGACGCAGACGCGCCTGCATGCATTTGAGGAACTGAACAAGTGCATTTCCGGTACGCTGGACTTTTTGAATATGCCGGGCGTGCGTATGACTCTGCGGCACACCCGCGGCCCGCTGGCGAGCCATGGACAGGACAGCATCGAGTTCTACATTTCCACAAACCCGGGTGAAGCCCCCAAGCCGCTGGCGAAAATTGCATCCGGCGGCGAGCTGAGCCGTATCACCCTGGCCATAAAAAACGCTATGGCAGATAAAGATGCCGTACCTACTGTGATCTATGACGAGATCGACAGCGGTGTTTCCGGCAAAGCCGCCGGGCGTATCGGTGAGGTTCTGCGTCAGAGTGCACAGGGCCATCAGATCTTGTGCATTACCCACACGGCACAGATCGCTGCACTGGCAGACTGCCATTTGCTGATCCAGAAAAATGTAGCCAACGACCGCACCTATACCGAGATTCATCCGCTGGATGAGGAAGGCCGGGTGGATGCACTTGCGCGGCTGATCTCCGGCGACCATGTCACCGAGCTTTCGCGTGCCAATGCCCGCGAAATGCTGGGCCTCGGCGCAAAATAAGCATCCGCAGATAAGGGCTTGACAAGCCCGGTGCATTGTGATAAAGTAAACCTTGTTAATGGCAATGAAGGGAACAAGTACTTTGAAGTGTTCTGCCCAGAGAAACCCCGGTTGGTGCAAGGGGCTGCAGAACAGCAGGGGAAATACCTCCCGGAGCTGCAGGCTGAATGCCGTGTGCTAGTAGGCTGTGCCGCGTGCGAGCGTTACAAACGCAGGAGTGTCACTCTACTCTGGGGTGCGCACTCGTGAGGCTGTTTCCGTGAGGAGGCGGCAAACAGAGGTGGTACCGCGAATTTTCTCGCCCTCTGCCAAATTTATTTTTGGCAGGGGGCGTTTTATTTTTCCCTCTGCCCACACAACAGGAGGAAACAATTATGACTCTGTACGAAGAACTCAAAGCCCGCGGTCTGGTGGCCCAGATCACCGATGACGAGATCATTGACGTCATTAACAACGGCAAGGCTACTTTCTACATCGGCTTCGACTGCACTGCCGACAGCCTGACCGCCGGCCATTTTATGGCTCTGACCCTGATGAAGCGCCTGCAGATGGCAGGCAACAAGCCCATCGCCCTGATCGGCGGCGGCACCACTATGATCGGCGACCCCTCCGGCCGTACCGATATGCGCAAGATGCTGACAAAAGAGGACATCGCCCACAATGCTGCCTGCTTCAAAAAGCAGATGGAAAAGTTCATCGATTTCTCCGATGGCAAGGCCCTGATGCTGAACAACGCCGACTGGCTGCTGAACCTGAATTACGTGGAACTGCTGCGTGACGTGGGTGCCTGCTTCTCTGTGAACAACATGCTGCGTGCCAAGTGCTATGAGCAGCGCATGGAGAAAGGCCTGTCCTTCCTTGAGTTTAACTACATGATCATGCAGAGCTACGACTTCTACTACATGTTCCAGCACTACGGCTGTAACATGCAGTTCGGCGGCGATGACCAGTGGAGCAATATGCTGGGCGGTACCGAGCTGATCCGCCGCAAACTGGGCAAGGATGCTTACGCCATGACCATCACCCTGCTGACCGACTCGCAGGGCAAGAAGATGGGCAAGACCGCCGGCAACGCTGTCTGGCTGGACCCCAACAAGACCAGCCCCTTCGAGTTCTACCAGTACTGGCGCAATGTGGGTGACGCAGATGTGATGAAGTGCATCCGTATGCTCACCTTCCTGCCGCTGGAGCAGATCGATGAGATGAGCACCTGGAAGGATCAGCGCCTGAACGAGGCTAAAGAGATCCTGGCTTTTGAGCTGACCAGCATGGTTCACGGCAAGGAAGAGGCCGAGAAGGCTCAGAATGCAGCCCGTGCATTGTTCAGCGGCAATGCTATGGATACCGAGCACATGCCCAGCACTCAGCTGACCGAAGCTGACCTGACCGATGGTTCCATCGGCATCCTGACTTTGATGGTCAAGGCTGGTCTGGCCGCATCCAACGGCGAAGCCCGCCGTCTGGTGGTGCAGGGCGGTGTGCTGGTGGACGGCGAGAAGGTCGCTGCTCCTACTGTCAGCTTCACTGCTGAACAACTGGCCAAGGGTATTGTGGTCAAGAAAGGCAAGAAGATCTACCACAAGGTCACCCTGTAAAGGAAGTCCAATCAAGTAAAAAACGCGCAGATGGTTTTTAAAGCCATCTGCGCGTTTTTCTTTGTATGAAATTCAGCGTATCATCAAAAGTTCCTGCCCGACGGAAACGTTGCCAGAGGCCAGAACATCAACACCTTTAAAAGCAGCCGTATTTGTCACAATTACCGGCGTCATCAGGGAACAGCCTGCTGCTGCGATCTGTTCCCGGTCAAATTTCAACAGCGGCTGGCCTTTCTGTACCATGTCGCCCGCCTGCACCAACGGCTCAAAGCCGATTCCCTTCAGCTCAATGGTATTCATACCCACGTGGATCAGCACTTCTACACCGTTCCGGCTCACCAGGCTGACCGCGTGCTTTGTCTCTGCAATTTGCTGTACAGTCCCATCAAAAGGCGCAGATATCACGCCCTGCGATGGCTCTATGGCACAGCCTTTGCCCAGAACCTCGCTGGCAAATACCGGGTCCTCAATGGATGCAAGCGGATGCACCTTGCCTTTTACCGGCGCATTGATGATCAGCAGGGCCTCATCCATATGTTGGTGTGCGGCCTTTGCACGCTCTGCAGACGGGAAAAGCCGCCCCAGCAGATGATGGAAAACACTGCTTTTTTCTTCCCTATGGGATGCAGCATTTTCCGTCTGGATTTTTGCAGCCGCGCACACAGCATCATATACAGCGGTCACATGGCTGCCGATCACCACCATATACTGTCCGCCGCTGCGGATCACGGTCACAATACCGGCAGTATGACGCAAGGCAGTGGGATCGGCTTTACTTTCGTCCCGCAGCTTAAAGCGCAGCCGTGTGACACAGTGGGTGAGGGAAAGAATGTTGGAACTGCCGCCTACATTTTTCAAAATACTTTGGGCGAGGTCGTCGAATTTATTCATAAAACCTCCCGGACATCCGCGCAAAAAAGAGACCCGGCCTGTATTTCAAAGCCGAATCTCTCCGTTGCAAGGGTAACGTTACAGCTCGTAAGCCTTCTGCAGGGCTTCGTATGCGGCATCTTCGTTCTCTGCATGGACCAGCAGGGAAATATCAAGGTCGCTGGTGGTGATGAGCAGAACCTCAATACCGGCCATTGCAAGAGCATTCAGTGCGCGTGCGGCAACACCGCAGCTGGTGACCATTTCTTCGCCAAACAGGTTCAGCTTGGAGTAGCCTACGCTGATCAACGGAGAAGCCTTGGCGTCTTTGTCCAGATTTGCAGCAGAAATAGCCTTCATCACCAGCGGAAGATCGCTGCTGGAAGCAGTAAAGCTGAAATCAATGGTAGTGCCATGAGGTGCACTCTGGCTGATCATATCCACCACAACGCCGTTGTCGGCAAAGATCTGCAGATAGCGTGCCAGGCTGTTGCCTTTGAATTCCACGTCCTGCACGCTGATCATCATCAGACTGGGCTCGATGTTGATTTTTGATACTCCGTACATAAAATCCCTCCGTTCTGCCCGGTACACGGGCGTCTTACATATCCCACATTTTTATGTAAGCTTCAAAAAGTCGCTGCTGATATTATTTTGCGCGATTTTCTGGATCGTGTCAAGGCCGAAATCAGAATATTTTTCACGCACGCCGTGGTTCCGCGCCAGTTCCTGCGTATAATCGCGGAACAGATAGGTGCGTACATTGGATTTGCCCGCATCGTAATGGGTCACCGTGGGAATAAGCTGCGGGGTCAGCACAGCACGTTGGACTGAACCATCCGGTTCAGTCGTTTTCTCAAGCTGCACTGTAAGGATGGCACCGATCAACTGATCAGGCTTTTCCTGTGTGCTGATAAAATTTCCCAGAGAATAGGCTGCAAAAACCTGCCTTCCGTCCGCTGCAGTAAGCCATTGGGCGTCCTGCAGCACATGCGGGTGCGTACCCACGATCAGGTCGGCACCCCAATCGGCAAGGCTTTGTGCCAGAGCCCGCTGCGAATCCACGATAGTGTGACTGTTTTCGACGCCCCAATGCACACCCACCACCACAAAATCTGCAAGCGCATGCGCTGCCTTTACCTGCTGCTCGATAACGTCAACCTGACTGTCATAAATGACATTGGCTTGCATTGCTCTGCTCTGCGGGATGCCGTTCGTATGCTCCGTGTAGGAAAGGTACGCGATCGTCACACCGTTTACCGACTGCAGCGGGATGCGGCCATAATCGCTTTCGCCCTTCCACAGGCCGGTGGTTACAACATCTTCCGGCATACTGGCCCAAAAGCGGAGTGTTGACGCAATGCCCGAAGCACCTTTATCGTAAGTGTGGTTGTTGGAAAGGCTGAACACCCGCACACCTGCCCGATAAAGAGCCCGTGCGCAGTCGCCCGGCGTAGAAAAACTCGGGTAGGAGGAAGGCTCCAGTTCGTCTGTGCAGAGCGTTTCCTGATTGATCCAGTTCACATCCTGCTGCGCGTAAAAGGGAGCAATGTGCGCATAACAGTAATCAAAGCTGTAGGCTTCGCTCCCAGAAGCGCGCCGCCTTGCCTGTTTGTAGATCGGCGCATGGATCAGGTTATCGCCTGTGGCCGAAAAGTGCACAGTCTGCACAACGGGCTGTGGTGCTGGCTCCGGTTCTGTCGGCTGCGACGGCGCAGCAGAACCGGAGAACGGCTCATAGACGAGCTCCGAACTGTCCGCTGTAGGAACTGACTCCTGCGGAAAAACTCCAGTCAAAAAAGGAATGCAAAACAAGAGCATAACCAGTACCGCACCGGCTGTCCAAAACACCTGTTTCCCGGCACGCTGCTTTGCAGCAGGTCTTCGCCTGGGCTGCTGCACGGATCGTTTGCTCATCCGTCTCACATCCTTCCGTCAGAGCTGATACAAACGTGCTGCTTACAGTGCAGCGATCATATCGCCCATATTGTACAGGCCCGGCTCCTTCTTTGCCAGATACACGGCAGCGTTGATAGCACCATTGGCAAAGATATTGCGGGAATATGCAGTGTGCTTGAGGGTGATGACTTCATCCGGGCCGCAGAACAGCACCTCGTGGTCACCCACGATGCTGCCGCCGCGCACAGAGCTGATACCGATTTCCTTCGAGTCGCGCTTCTGGCGGACGGAGGAACGGTCGTACACGTAATGGTACTCACCGTTGTTCTGCTCGTTGATGGCATCAGCCAGCATCAGTGCGGTTCCGCTGGGGGCATCCAGTTTGTTGTGGTGATGCTGCTCCACGATCTCAACATCGTAGTTCACGCCCAGAATGGCGGAAGCGCGCTTGCACAGCTCGGACAGCACATTGATGCCCATGGACATATTGGCGCTCTTGAACACAGGAACGGTGCGGGACAGCTGCACGACTTTCAGCTGCAACTCTTCCGAAAGGCCAGTGGTGCACACCACGATGGGTAGCTTGTGGGCTTCGCAGTAGGGCAGAGCCTTCTCCACAGCTGCGGGAGAACTGAAATCGATGATCACATCACCCTTGCCATCCAGCTTTTCCAGGCTGTCGTATACGGGAATGCCGTTCTGTTCGCCGTCCCTCACGTCGATGCCTGCGATCACGCGGCAGTCCTCGCGCTGTGCAATCATATCACACAGCACATGGCCCATGCGGCCGCCAATACCCTGAATCACAATATCCGTCATAATTTTGATCCTTTCTTATCGCAAAATGCCCGGGCAGAGCGTTCCGCCGGGCATTTGTGTGAACAAAACTTATTCCTTGATAAGACCTGCTGCCTGCAGAGCCTTTTCAATGTAGTCCTTATGGGCGTCGCTGGGCTCTACCAGAGGCAGACGGCATTCGCCGGCCTCCCAACCCAGCACGTTCATGGCGTACTTTACCGGGATGGGATTCACTTCGCAGAACAGCGCATCGGCCAGCGGCAGCATCTCCAGCTGCAGCTCCCGTGCCTTGGCGGTATCGCCGTCAAAGAACGCCTTGCAGCAGTTGTGCACCAGCTCCGGCTTGACATTGGAAACCACGCTGATAACGCCCTTTCCGCCCAGAGACAGCAGGGGAACCACCTGGTCGTCATTGCCGGAGTAGATGTTCAGCTCATCGCCGCACAGCTGTGCGATCTTGGCCACCTGAGAAATGTTGCCGGAAGCTTCTTTGATGCCGTTGATCAGCGGGTGCTTGCTCAGCTCCAGAGCAGTTTCGGGTGCAATGTTCAGGCCGGTGCGGGACGGCACGTTGTACACGATCACCGGGATGCCGCCGGCTTCCGCCATAGCGGTAAAGTGAGCCACCAGGCCAGCCTGAGAGGTCTTGTTGTAGTAGGGGGTGACCATCAGCAGGGCATCCGCGCCGCACTCGGCAGACTTTGCAGCCAGCGCACAGCCGTGGTCGGTGTCATTGGAACCGGCACCCGCAATGACGGGCACGCGGTGATTGACCACATCCACCGTGTACTTGATGGCGGCAAGCTGCTCTTCGTCGGTCATGGTAGAGCATTCACCGGTAGTGCCGCAGATCACGATGGCGTCGGTATGGTGCGCAATCTGATCCTCAATGATACGGCCCAGCTCGTCAAAATTGATGCTTCCGTCCTCGTACATCGGGGTGATGATGGCAACACCCGCGCCGGTAAAGACAGGATTCTTCATAGACTAAAAACTCCTTTTGATGCGTTTGCACGCAAAATATACTTAGTCAAAATAGCCCTTTGCAGCCAGCAGCTCGGCCAGCAGTACGCCGCCGCCGGCAGCGCCGCGCAGGGTGTTGTGGCTCATACAGGCAAACTTGTAGTCGAACAGGGTGTCCTCACGCAGACGGCCGATGCATACAGCCATACCGTTCTCGGTGTTGCGGTCCAGCTTGGGCTGCGGACGATCCGGCTCGGTGAAGTAATGCAGGAACTGCTTGGGTGCGCTGGGCAGGTTCAGCTCCTGGGCCGGGCCGCGGAAGCTGGCCCATGCCTCCAGGAGCTGCTCCTTGGTGGGCTTCTTCTCAAAGCTCACGAACACAGCGGCGGTGTGGCCGTCGGAAACCGGCACACGGAAGCACTGTGCGGTGATAACGGGCTTCTCAGCATTGACAATGTGGTCGCCCTCAATGTGGCCCCACAGCTTGAGCGGCTCACGCTCGCTCTTTTCTTCCTCGCCGCCGATGTAAGGGATCACATTATCCACGATCTCGGGCATACGGTCAAAGGTCTTGCCGGCACCGGAAATAGCCTGGTAGGTGCACACCAGTGCCTTGCTGACACCAAAATCCTTCATCAGCGGGTGCAGGGCAGGCACATAGCTCTGCAGGCTGCAGTTGGACTTGACTGCAATAAAGCCGCGCTTGGTGCCCAGACGCTTGCGCTGTGCGGCAATGATCTCAATGTGGTCGGCGTTGATCTCAGGCACCACCATGGGCACATCCGGAGTAAAGCGGTTTGCGCTGTTGTTGGAGACCACGGGGCACTCAGCCTTTGCGTAGGCCTCTTCCAGAGCCTTGATCTCATCCTTGGGCATGTTGACTGCGCAGAAGATGAAATCCACCTGCGAAGCAACTTCCTCAACCTTGGAAGCATCCAGCACCACCATCTTCTTCACGCTTTCCGGCATGGGGACGGTCATGGCCCAGCGAGAGCCGACGGCTTCCTCATAGGTCTTGCCGGCGCTGCGGCCGGATGCGGCCAGGACGGTCAGCTTGAACCAGGGGTGATTTTCCAGCAGCGTCACAAAACGCTGACCCACCATACCGGTGGCACCTACGATACCCACTTTATACTGTTTTTCCATTTCCAGCACCTTTCCTTTCGTGAAAGACAACTCAATAAATATTTCTATTACACAGATTCACGGCTTGCAAACCGGACAGCGATGCAATATAATAGATACTGTTTATACAGATTTTATGATATCATTGATACGGTGTCCGTGTCAATCATCGGAAAGGCAAATTGCACGCTATGTTAAAAAAAGATTTTTGGTATGATTTACCCAAAGAGCTCATTGCACAGGAGCCTGCGGATCCGCGGGACTCTGCGCGGCTGATGGTTCTGAGCCAGAAGGATGACAGCATCCAGCATAAAGTATTCCACGACCTGCCGGATTTTCTGGAGCCGGGTGATCTGCTGGTGGTGAACAATTCCAAGGTGCTGCCGGCCCGCATCGTGGGCATCAAGCAGCCCACCGGTGCTGTGTGCGAGCTGCTTTTGCTGCGTCAGGTCAAGGGTGACCAGTGGGAATGCCTGGCAAAGCCCGGCAAGCGGATGCAGCCCGGCACGAAGGTGAGCTTCGGTGACGGCTCTCTGACCGCCGTAGTGGACGAGACCATGGAGGACGGCAACAAGTACGTTACATTCTATTACGATACCGAGACCCTTTATGAAAAGCTGGACGAATTTGGCAAAATGCCTCTACCGCCCTACATCACAAAGCAGCTGGAGGATCAGAGCCAGTACCAGACCGTTTACGCCAAGGAGCTGGGCAGTGCTGCAGCCCCCACGGCCGGCCTGCACTTTACCCCGGAGCTGATGGACACTATCCGCGCCAAGGGTGTGAACATTGCCGAAGTGACCCTGCATGTGGGCCTTGGCACCTTCCGCCCTGTGCAGGAAGATGAGATCACCGACCACAAGATGCACAGCGAGTGGTACTGCATTGACGAAAAGACTGCCCAGATGATCCGCGACACCAAGGCTGCAGGCCACCGCGTGATCGCTGTGGGCACCACCAGCTGTCGCACGCTGGAAGCCGTTGCTGCAAAGTATGGCGAGATCCGTGCCTGCAGCGGCAACACCTCCATCTTCCTGTACCCGGGCGTCAAGTTCAACTGCATCGACGGCCTCATCACCAATTTCCACCTGCCGGAAAGCACGCTTATCATGCTGGTGTCGGCCCTGTATGGCTACGAAAAGACCATGGCGGCTTATAAGATTGCCGTCCAGGAACGCTACAGATTCTTTTCTTTTGGCGACGCCATGTTGATTTTGTAACATGTTATCGTTGATTTTCCGCCTTCGTCGTTACACTATTCTGTTTGTTGATAAGCCGGAAACAGGCTTTTTCATGAAGATCGCACGGCTGTTTTCCGTGCACAGAAAGGAACAAAAATTATGCCTTCTTTGACCACTTACAAACTGCTCAAGCAGGAGCACGACGCCCGGCGGGGCGAGTTCAAGACCGTCCATGGTACGGTGCAGACGCCCGCTTTCCAGAATGTGGCTACTGCCGGTGCCATCAAGGGCGGTCTTTCGGCCCACGACCTGAAAGACATCGGTGCACAGGTCATGCTGTGCAACACCTACCATCTGCATCTGCGTCCGGGTGACAAGCTGGTTGCTGATATGGGCGGCCTGCACAAGTTTACCCGCTGGAACGGCCCCATTCTGACCGACAGCGGTGGATTCCAGGTATTCAGCCTGGCCAAGCTGCGCAAGATCACCGAGGAGGGCGTGACGTTTGCATCCCATCTGGATGGTCACCGCATCTTCATGGGCCCGGAAGAGAGTATGCAGATCCAGGCTAACCTGGGCTCTACCATTGCCATGGCCTTTGACGAGTGCGTGGAGAACCCGGCTCAGCATGATTATTCCAAGGCCAGCTGTGAGCGTACCACCCGTTGGCTGAAGCGCTGCAAGGACGAAATGGCCCGCCTGAAGCATGAGGGCATCTCGGTCAACCCGGATCAGCTGCTGTTCGGCATCAATCAGGGCTGCACCTTCGCTGACCTGCGTGTGGAGCACATGAAGCAGATCGCAGACCTTGACCTGGACGGTTACGCCATCGGCGGCCTGGCTGTGGGCGAACCCACCGAGGTGATGTACGAAATGATCAGCCAGGTGGAGCCCTATATGCCCAAGGATAAGATTCGCTACCTGATGGGTGTGGGCACCCCCGGCAACATCATTGAGGCCGTTGCCCGCGGCGTGGATCTGTTCGACTGCGTCATGCCCAGCCGCAACGCCCGCCACGGCCACCTGAATACCTGGGGCGGCATCATCAATATCAAAAACGCCAAATATGAGCGTGATGAGCGGCCCATTGACCCGGTCTGCGGCTGCCCGGCCTGCCGCAATTACTCCCGGGCCTATATCCGCCACCTGTTCAAGGCGGAGGAGCTCCTGGGTATGCGTCTGGCCGTGATGCATAACCTGTGGTTCTACAACCATCTGATGGAGCGCATCCGCGACGAACTGGATGCTGGCACCTTTACGGCCTTCCACGATAAATATGTTAAGCTTCTGGATACCCGAATTTGAGAATAACCCTTGCAACAGGTCGTTTAAAAAGGTATAATAAATTTATCTGAATTTTGAGAGGAGATTTTGCCCCATGCAATTTCTGACTACCACTTCCGAAGGCTACATCAGTCTGTTCTTTACGCTGGCTCTGATGCTGATCCTGCTGTACTTCATGATCTATCGTCCCCAGAAGAAGCAGGAGAAGAAGGATGCCGCAATGCGCAGCAGCCTGGAGATCGGCGATCAGGTCACCACCATCGGTGGTGTGATCGGCCGTGTCGTTGCCATCAAGGACGACACCTTCGTTCTGGAGACCGGTGCTGACCGCGTGAAGATCCGCTTTACCAAGACTGCTATCGCTTCTGTTGAGAAGCTGAACATGGATAAGGCCGGCTCCGACAAGAAGTAAGCCGTACAAGACCCCTGCATATTGAACGCGTCTTCCTGCATAGATTACGGCAGGGAGGCGCGTTTTTATGTCTGAGAAAAAGCTTTTCTTTGCAGAGTTTCGTGTGGCTGTGCTGGCAGGCGGAGTGGGCGTTATTGTTTCTGCCGGGTGTTTAGCGGCGATGGCGGCACTGATGGCATCCCGGGGGTATTCCGGCGCGGCGGCAGCACCATTGGCAACAGCGGCAGTCGGTTTGGGCAGTTTGTGCAGTGGATGGGTGGCTGCATTCTGTAAGCAGGAACGCGGGTTATTGTGCGGGCTTGTGCAGGGCCTATTATACGATGCACTGCTGGTGGTGCTCAGTATGCCGTCCGGCACCCTTACCGAAAACGCATCCCTTCTGCGGCTGGCCACCGCTATTTTATGCGGCAGTGTGGGTGGTTTTCTGGGCATGGCCGGGCGCGAACGGAAACGCCGCAGATAAAAACTAAAAGCATGGAGGTCTTGAACGATGTGGGTCTATCAATCAGAAGTGTCGGCCCAGCCGATACAGATTGCTGCACAGGATATCCCGGCGGCAGCACCCGGCCCTGAACTACCAAAAGAAGCAAATACGTCAGCTCAGATCCTTCTGCCGGAACCGTTGAGACATCACAGGCCCAAAATGCAGCTGCAGAAGGATTGTTGGCTGCTGGCCAGTGCTTTTTTGCTGGGCACCGCTGCCGCCGGTATTCTGCGGGCTTTTTGTGAGCAGTATCCACAGGAGTGGCTGCAATTTTATCTGCAAAGCTGGCAAAATCTGTTTACGGGTCCAGATGCACATACGGCTGCAGCACTTTTTTGCATCGAGTATCTTACATTGGCAGCTTCGGCGACCGTACTTCTGCTGCTGGGCTTTTCCGCTTTAGGTCCGGTGCTGATTTTTTTGTTTGCGATGTTTTACGGCCTTGGAAATGGGACGATGTTTGCACAGGTGTTTTCCGGCCTGCAGCTGCAGAAGGAAAGCTGGCTTTTGCTTCTTGTTCCGCTCCCGTCGTCAGTGGCAGCGGCCGGTTTGTGCCTGCTGGGGGCAAGTGCCTTGCAGGTGAGTGCACGGATACGTGCCTATTCGTTCTTTCCCGCTGGATTTCCAACCGGGAATGCGCACACCTCGGCAGGCTCAGTGTTTCTTGTGCGGAGCTATCTGCTGGCAATGGTTCTGTTTTTGCCGCTGTGCGGCATTTCGGCGGCGCTTGCAGGCATCGGCAGCAGGCTTTAAAAGCGTCAGCTTTTCTTGCGGGTTTGTATGTTGTATGTTACAATAGAGAAAACTAAAATCCCAACGTAAGATAATAAAAACAGGAGCCTTTGATGAAAGTAAAAACGGTTTATGTATGTTCCAACTGCGGTGAGACAAGCCCCCGCTGGATGGGCCGCTGCCCCAGCTGTGGCAGCTGGAATACGATGAATGAGGACGTTGTAGCCGAAGCCCCCAAACCCGGCACTGCCGCAGCCAAGCAGGCAGCAGCAGCCCGGCCCGAGGGCGTGACCAGCCTGACAGCAAAGCGCCTTTCCGACATCAGCACCACAGAAGAAAAAAGCCGCATCCTGACTGGCATTTCGGAGCTTGACCGGGTGTTGGGCGGCGGCATCGTACTGGGCGGTGTCGTGCTTTTGAGCGGCGAGCCCGGCGTGGGTAAATCCACCATGCTTCTGCAGCTGTGTGGAGCAATCTCCAACCAGCACAGTGTTTTGTATATCACCGGCGAGGAATCGGTGCGGCAGGTCAAACTGCGTGCGGCACGCTTAAAGGTGCCGCAGGACAACATCTTCCTGGCAGCAGAAAACGATGTGGATGAGATTTGCGGCCTGATTGAAAAAGAAAAACCGGATCTTGTGGTCATCGACTCTATCCAGACCATGCGCTGTATGGATATTTCTTCCTCTTCCGGTACGGTGAGCCAGGTAAAGGAAAGCGCAGCGCGGCTGCTTGCTGTTGCAAAAAAGCAGGAGATTCCCATGTTCATCGTGGGCCATGTGAACAAGGACGGTGCAATCGCAGGCCCCAAAGTCATGGAGCATATTGTGGATACGGTGCTTTACTTTGAGGGTGACAAAATGCTGCCGTATCGTATTCTGCGTGCGGCCAAAAACCGCTATGGCTCCACCAATGAGCTTGGCATGTTCGATATGACAGGGCAGGGCCTCGCCGAGATCGAGAATCCTTCGCAGATGCTTTTGGAGGGCCGGCCTCTGGGAGTTTCCGGCAACTGCGTGGCCTGCACGATGGAGGGTAGTCGGCCCATTCTGAGTGAGATCCAGGCACTTGCCACCAAGACGAATTTTCCGGCACCGCGCCGTGCCTGCAGCGGCTACGACTATAACCGCATGAACCTGCTGATCGCTGTGCTGGAAAAGCGCGCAGGCTACTTCTTTGGCAATCTGGATGTTTATATCAACATCGTTGGCGGCATTGCACTGCGTGATACCGCCTGCGACCTTTCGGTCTGCCTGAGCATGGTCTCGTCACTGCTGGACAGGCCGGTCAGTGACAAGCTGATCGCCATTGGTGAGGTAGGCCTGGGCGGCGAAGTGCGCAGTGTACCCAATCTGGAACAGCGGCTGCATGAAGCAGAGCGCATCGGTTTTGAGCGTGCGGTGATCCCGAAGCACAGCCTGAATCACCTGAATCCGGCAGATTATCCGGGGATGCAGCTGATCGGTGCGGCGTATATCACAGATGCCATCAATGCCCTGAAATCGGACCGTTTGTAAGAGGAAACTATGTCGATTTATCTGAACGAAAAAAATCCGTCCAAGCACAAGCCCTTTGACGATGCTGCACCGGATATTGTGGAATATGTGCGTTACCTGGAAGTGATCGCCGGAAAAAGTGCTAATACAGCATTCAGCTATTACTGCGACCTGCGCGGTTTCAGCCGCTTCATGAAACGTCGCCGCAGCCTTGTGCCAGAGGACTGTGAGATGAAGGACATCGACCCCAAAGGGCTTGATACAGCCTTCTGGGCGTCTGTGACAAAAGAAGATATTTACGAATATCTGTACTTTTTAAACAGCGAATGCGGCAATAAAAAATCCTCAACGGCCAGGCGGCTGGCCAGTCTGCACGGCTTTTATGATTATCTGGTCAATCAGGTCAATCGGCTTGACGCAGACCCCACTGCAGCGATCCATCCGCCTAAGCAGGATAAAGTTCTGCCCAAATATCTGACGGCAGAGCAATCCATGGAGCTGCTGGAAAGCACACAGACCCAGAGTGATTTCCCGGAACGGGATTATTGCATGGTAACGCTGTTTTTGAACTGTGGAATGCGTCTGGCAGAACTTGTGGGCATGGACCTTGAGGATATCGACCTTGAAAACCGTCAGATCCGCCTGTTCGGCAAGGGCCACAAGGAGCGCATGGTCTATCTGAATGATGCCTGTATGGAAGCGCTGCAGTTATATCTGAGCAAGCGTAACACGATGGAGGGGCTTCTGCCGCAGGAAAAGGCCGTGTTTATTACCCGGCGGCGTAAGGAACGCATCTCAAACCGCAGGGTAGAGCAGCTCGTGACAGGTGCCATGAAGGCCGCTGGTTTAAAAGGCTTTTCCACCCATAAGCTGCGCCACACGGCCGCAACGCTGATGTATCAGACCGGCAATGTGGATATCCTCACGCTCAAGCAGCTTTTGGGCCACAGCAATGTGTCCACTACGCAGATCTATACGCACCTACAGGAATTTCAGGTACGTGCTGCCATTGAGGAAAACCCGCTTGGCAAGGTCAAAAAGCCGAGAGCAGCGCCTCACATCTTGGATACAACAGAGCAAAAAACAGGGGAGAGCGAAGAAACAGTGGAGGATCTTTCTGCACCTATGGCAGCGTTTGAGGGCTCCGCCAAGGAAGGCATCGGCCTGGATACCACTGAATTGGCCATGGCACAGGAGGACGCTGACAGCTGACACCGGAAACGAAAAGCCCTGAAATCCAAAAGATCTCTATAATCTATAAAATGAATCCGCACCGTCTATGACAGACCTGAATGCATCTGGATCTGCCGTGGACGGTGTTTTTGCAAGCCGCGTCAGAACGGCGAACCGGAATCCAGCCAATGATTTGGAGCAGTATGAACAAATGTCATGCATAGAAAAATAAAAAGATTAGAACCACGCTGGACGTTACACAACATAAAGATAACGGGACACATAAAAAGAATCTTGAACAAAGAACAGCAAACAAATGCAAGTGCGTCTGACGAAATAAATTATGTTTTAAAAATGAAACTGCGGCGAATTGCAGCTGAAACACATCAAAATATAGAAAGGCCAGCCAAACGACGTCACGAATGGCTGAAGTGTTCACAGACCGCTGAAAAGCCGAAATCTTGGAAAAGAGGGCTTTTTCACTCCCCTATATTTCACATAACGTGCATTATACGAAATGTATGCTATCAAAAAATAAGACCGCCCTTCTCTTCTGATTTTGAGTCCGGCGGTCATAAATTGCTGGATGCAGTGTCGTCCCGAGTAATATCGTTTTTTCTCTTTTGGTGATGCGATGTTGATACTTTTAATTTAAGGTAACCCCGGCAATCTGTTCTTCCTGCGGTTGTGTGCCAAAGTATGCACAAATTGCTTCGTAGTAGACGCGGGCAACTTTTTTGCAGCCTTCCTCATTGCCAAACAGTGCCACGTCAGCTTCACTGGTTACAAAGCACTGTTCTGCCAGAACTGCCGGACAGTTCACATCTTCCAGCAACGTAAAGCTCCGCTCTTCGCGCACCTCGGTATGGGTGCTTTCCACTAGCTGCTTCTGGTCGTTTTCCAGATAATAGATGTACCGGACTCCCCCGCGTCCACGCAGCGACGCACCTGCTGCCTGCATTCCTTTGGCAAGCAGCTGTGCAAAGTAAAAGCTTTCCTGATGCCATCTCCGTCCCGGCACGGCCGGATAGCACTCAAAGCCGGACGCCGTAGAGCCATTTGCTGCAGAATTGCCATGAATGGAAAGCAGCAGCTGTGGTGACTGTTCGTCTGCCCGGGCAGCACGCTGAGCGGGTGTTGCAGTCTCATCAAAGCTGTCTCTGGTCTGCAGCGGGATGAAATTGGAATCCTGCTGTAAAAGCCGGATCAGCTCAGCTGCGGTGGCTGCCGTCATATCTTTTTCTTCAATCACTCCCCTTGCGCCCGGGTCAGCTCCACCGTGGCCGGCGTCTACCACCACGCGGTATGGTGGGTCGCCTACCTGTGGGCGGAACTCTTCGGTTGCAGTACTTTCTGTCGGCTGTACGGTATGCAGGCTGAGTGCGGCACGCCAGAGCGAAACACCAAACCAGATAGCTGTGCCACAAAGCAGTAGAATAGCCACATTTTTGATTGCACAGGACTTCTGTTTTTGCCTTTTCCGGCGTGCAGTTTTGGGATGATGCTTTGCCATCTTGGCCTACTTCCTTACGTTGGTATTCTTTATAGAATACGATTCTTCTCGGCAAATTCCTTCAAACCAAGAAAAGCTATCCGAAAGATCCTCCGGATAGCTTTTGGGGTTATTTTAGTTCTACCACAGTCACTCCGCTTTCGCCCTCACCATAGCGGCCCAGACGGAAGCTTTTTACCATGCGGTTGCCGCGCAAATGTTTATGAATTGCAGTGCGCAGTGCACCGGTGCCGTTGCCATGGATCAGGTAGACCACGGTCTGCCCGTTCAGGATTGCACGATCAATGAAGGAATCCACCTCGGGCAGGGCCTCATCTACGGTCAGGCCCAGCAGATTGCATTCCATTTTGGCAGAACGCTGCACCCGCTCTACCCTGCCGTTCGGGCGGTTTGCATCGCCGGTCAGGCGGGAGTAACGCTGTTGTGCCCTGGTCTGCGGCTTCTTTTCCCTGACCAGCTTTTCCGGCTGCTTCAGGCCATTGAGCGGAACTTTTGTTTTGATGATGCCTGCACGCACCAGCACATCACCGTTTTTGTCTGGCAGGGCCAGCACGGTGGCCAGCTGGTTCAGTTCTGCAATGCAGACCTCCTGCCCTACCTTGACCTCCTTCAGCGGCACAAATTCCTTGACAGGGTTGTGCACCACCTCAGTGCCCATAAACAGCTTTTCCGATTCCTTTTTGGCGATCTCACGGGCGCGCTGTGCCTTCTGCTGGGTGCTCATACGCTCGTCCTTCTGCAGCTGGCGCAGTTCATCGGTCAGGGCGTATGCCTGGCTTTCCACCTGCTGTGCCAGTGCACGGGCCTTGGCACGGGCAGCTTCCAGCTCGTTTTCACCCTGCTGGATCAGCTCATCACGCTTCTTCTGTGCTGCTTCCAGCTGGTGGGAAGCTTCGTTTTTCAGCTTCTCCACCTCATTCTGGCTTTCTTTCAGCTGCAGTTTCAAATCATCCAGCTGACCCAGAACAGCATCCAGCCGCTTATCTTCGGCAGACAAATGCTGCTGTGCTGCTTCAATGACCCGCTCCGGGATACCCAGTTTTTCGCTGATGAGGAATGCATTGGATTTACCCGGCACGCCGACACTCAGCTTGTAAGTGGGGCGCAGCGTTTCCAGGTCAAACTCGCAGCTGGCGTTGACCACGCCGCTAGTTTCCAACGCAAACACCTTCAGCTCGGCATAGTGGGTGGTAGCCATCAGCAGCACACCGCGGCGGCGCAGCTCTTCAATGATGGCCACCGCCAATGCAGCGCCCTCGGCAGGGTCGGTACCAGCACCCAGCTCGTCCAGCAGCACCAGCGTGTGCGGCATGGCAAGTTCCAGGATGCCGGTGATTTTTTTCATGTGGCCGGAGAAGGTGGAAAGGCTCTGTTCAATGCTTTGTTCATCACCGATATCCACCAGAAATTCATCAAACACACAGATCTCGCTGCGCTCGTCAGCCGGGATCAGGAAGCCGCACTGAGCCATGGCACACAGCAGACCGGCAGTTTTCAGGGTAACGGTCTTACCGCCGGTATTAGGGCCTGTGATAATGAGAGAATCGTATTTCCCGCCCAGTGCAATATCCACAGGCACGCACTTTTTGGGGTCGATCAGCGGGTGACGCGCCCGGATCAGCGAAAAGGAATTATCCGTGCGGACAGCGGGTTTGAAAGCTTTGAGATCCAAAGCCAGACGTGCCTTTGCCAGCAGAACGTCAATTTCCAGCATTGCTTTGTAGCTGTACTGGAACTGCGGCTCAATGGCAGCCACCTGCGCAGTAAAGGCAACCAGAATGCGCTCGATCTCCTGCGCTTCCTGGGCACGGTACTGCAGGATGCGGGCGTTTGCTTCCACAACGGCCTGCGGCTCCACAAAGACCGTGGCACCGGTGGACGAAACGTCATGGATAATGCCGCTCACCTCACCGCGGTACTCGCTTTTGACCGGCACAACATACCGGCCATTGCGCATGGAGACCACACTCTCCTGCAGATATTTGGAGGTATCCATGTTGCGCACCATGCTCTCCAACCGGTCGCGGATGCTGTTTTCGGTAGCACGAATTTTTTTGCGCAGATCGTTCAAGGTATGGGAAGCCGTGTCGGCCATAGCATCCGGTGCCAGAATGGCGCTGGAGATCTGCTGTTCCAAACCCGGCTGCGGTGCCAGTGCATAGAACAAATCGTCCGTCGGCAGGGCATCGTGTTCGGATGCACCGTACCAGCTTGAGAGGTTCCGGAAATTGCGCAGTGCACCGGCCACCATCAGCAGCTCGCCCATGGAGAGCACACCGCCCTTAACGGCGCGCGCCGCCAGCTGACTGACATTCTCCACCCCGCCAAAGCGCGGCGAACCATTTTTGATAAGCAGCGTGTTGATGGCGTCGGTCTGTTCCAGTGCATAGCGCACTTCATCCGGATCGCACTGCGGCTGAATGTCAAGCAGCATTTCACGCGCTTCCTTGCACACGCAGCCTTCGGCGGCACGGGCAATGATCTTATCCAGTTCCAGTGTTTTTAAGTAACTTGTTTCCATAGGTTTCCTTTTATGCTCAGGGCAGCAGGGATTTTAAAAAGTCGTAGCTTTTTAACGGCTTGTCCAGGTGGACCAGAGCATACCGCTCTGCCACAGCAGCAAGCTTT
Organism: Faecalibacterium sp.; assembly: GCA_050873025.1. Lineage (GTDB taxonomy): Bacteria > Bacillota > Clostridia > Oscillospirales > Ruminococcaceae > Faecalibacterium. The sequence continues at coordinate 112,157 of JBNMHZ010000003.1, forward strand.
TCCAGGCTGCCCACAGATAGTTTGAATGCAAATATTTTTTTGTCGTCCACAAGACAGATATGCCGCAAGGCATACAGTGCCCCCTGATCCAGATTGCAGGCCTTGCCTGCCTTTGCGGCGCAATCTGCGCAGAGCAGATGCCCTTCCTGCACATCCAGATAAAAGGCTGCACCATCGTATATACCGCAATCACGGCAGCATACGATTTGCGGCATAAACCCGCACTCGCTCATGGTGCGCAGCTCAAAGACCGCTTTGATCACGCGCAGATCGGTTTTGCCCTCACTGATCATGTAAAAGCAGTTGAGCAGAAGCCGCAGTTCTCGCTGTGCTTCCTGTCCGGTAGGTGAAAGTGTTACAGCCATTTCTGCCATATACATAGCAAGACTCATGCCCTCAATGCTGGAAGAAATGCCGTGAAATACATTTTTTACCTCTGCCTCACGCACGGTATACATATTCCGGCCGGGTACCAGTGTGAACTCTGAATAGCAGAACAGCCCGCAGGCGCTGAACAATTTGCTTTTCAGCCGCAGGCTGCTCTGTGCCGAAGCCGAGATCACCCCAAGCTCCGGCGTAAGAATGGTCAATATCCGGTCCGATTCCTTATAACGGGTCTCCTTCAGCACCAGACCCGGGGTTACAAAGGTTTCCATTTTCCTCGTATTCTGCCGGAGAATTTTCCGGCTGTGCCTGCTGCTTATAGTCGAGATATCGAAGAATATTACCTGTACAGGCAAATGCCTGCCAGCTTGCTTGCGCATCCATCTGCAGCACCTCTTCCCTTTTGGATAGTGTCAGTTCTATTCTGGCACTTCATCCGTGGGAAATCTGTCCTGCTTTGGCAGAACTCAGCGGTTGCCAGTGTTCTGCTTGAAGCCAAAATTATTCAGCAAAAACTCGTTATCGCGCCAGTCAGACTTTACCTTGACCCAGCACTGCAGATTTACGCGGCAGCCCAGAAATTCCTCGCAGTCCGCACGGGCCGCACTGGCAATCTTTTTGAGCATTGCGCCGCCCTTGCCAATGACCATTCCCTTATGGCTCTCGCGTTCACAATAGATGTTCACATCGATATCGATCAGGTCGGTGCCCGGGCGCTCTTTGAATCGCTCCACCACAACGGCAATGCCGTGTGGAATCTCGTCTCGCATGAACAGCAGAGCCTTTTCGCGGATCACCTCGGCTACCAGCTCTTTTTCCGGCATGTCGGTGTAGGCATCGTCGTCAAAGTAGTGAGGGCCTTCTACCGCATAGCGGCTCAGGGCGTCAAACAACACCTCGCAGCCATCATTATCCCGCACACTGACCGTGTAAATATCATCGAACACGCCCAGAGCTTTCAGTTCTGCCCTGCGGGCTTCCAGATCAGCAGGGTCTTTGACAAGGTCAGTCTTGTTGATGACCGCAATGGCCGGGCCGCCGCTGGTGCGCAGCATATCCACCAGCACCATCTCTGACTCGTTCAGTGCACCATAGGGCTCAAACAGCATCATGGAAACGTCCACGTCGGCAATGGAATCACTTGCCGTTTTGTCCATCCGCTTGCCAAGCTTGTTGTGTGCCTTGTGCACACCGGGAGTGTCCAGCAGCACATACTGCAGCGGGCCGCGGGTAATGACACCGGTAATACGGGTGCGGGTGGTCTGGGGCTTGGAGGTGACGATGGCCACCTTTTCGCCTACCAGGAGGTTGGTCAGGCTGGATTTGCCCACATTCGGACGGCCGATCACGGCCACAAAAACGGAAGAAGTATCATAATGCCCCTGAATGGGTGTTGCGTTACTCAAAGCAAAGCTCCTGTCTGTACGTGTGCGGCATCCGCACGGTGATGATAAAATTACTCGGTATAGCTGACGGTGCGCGGCAGGCCCAGCTGCAGCAGAACCGCTTCTTCTTTTTCGCGCATACGCATCGCTTCCAGCCCGCCGTTCTCATGGTCGTAGCCCAGCAGGTGCAGCATGGAATGCACCGTCAGAAAAGCCACCTCACGCTGCAGCGGATGGCCGTAGAGGTTTGCCTGTTCCTGTGCACGCTCCATGCTGATGACGATATCACCCAGCATTTTGCAGCCGTTGTTCTCGTCAACATCATATTTTCCGTCTACGCCCAGAGGAAAGCTCAGCACATCAGTGGGCATGGGCTTGTTGCGATACTGGTTGTTCAGTTCGGCAATGGCGGCGTTATCCACAAAGGTAACGCTGATCTCTGCAGGAGCCTCAAAGTGCTCATATTCCAGCACAGCATTGCAGGCGCGGCGGATCAGGATACGCAGGCCGGAAGGAACCTTGACAGCTTTCTGCGAATTGGTAATCAAAACTTTATTGGACATAAATCAGTCCACTCCTTTCTATTTTTGATGGGTGATTTTATCTTGATTCTGATAATTTCATTTTTCAGGGTGCGCGGCCTTCTCATAAGCCTTGATGATCTCCTGCACAAGACGGTGGCGCACAACATCCTTTTCTGTAAAATAGCACTGTGCAATGCCGTTCACGTTCTTGAGCACATGCAGTGCATCCACAAGGCCGCTGCGAGTGCGTTCCGGCAGGTCGATCTGGGTCACATCGCCGGTGACTACTACTTTGGAGCCCACACCCATGCGGGTGAGGAACATTTTCATCTGTTCGGGCGTCGTGTTCTGCGCTTCGTCCAGAATGATGAAGGAATCATCCAATGTGCGGCCGCGCATATAGGCCAGCGGGGCAACCTCAATGATCTGTTTTTCCACAAGGCGCTCATAGGTCTCGGCACCCAGCATATCAAACAAACCGTCGTACAGCGGGCGTAGATACGGGTCTACCTTCTGCTGCAGGTCGCCGGGCAAAAAGCCCAGCTTTTCACCAGCTTCCACCGCCGGGCGGGTCAGCACGATGCGGGAGACGTCCTTGGCCTTGAATGCTTTCACCGCCATGGCCACGGCCAGATAAGTTTTGCCGGTACCCGCCGGGCCGACGCCAAAGGTGATGGCATTGGTACGGATGGCGTTCAGGTATTCCTTCTGGCCCAGAGTTTTGGGGCGAATGGGGCGGCCCTTGACCGTTACCGTTACGAAATCCTCAGTCAGCTCTTTCACGCGCTTTTCCGCACCATCGTGCGCCAGGCTGATGCAGTAGCGCACGGTCTGGTCTTCCAGCGGGGTGTGGTTCTCGATCAGGAGCAGCATTCCCTCCACTGCACGGTTGGCCGCTGCAACATTTGCAGGCTCACCAGAGAGCCGCAGCTGCGTGCCGCGGCAGACAGCCGTTACAGAAAATTCCTTTTCCAGCAGGCGGATGTTCCGGTCACAGTTACCAAAAACAGCCGCTGCCACCTCCACGCTGTCCAGTTCGATATTCTTCTCTGCCATGTGCTCCTCCTGAAAAGACCTATTTTAATGTTTCTATTGTACCACCAAAACATCAATTAGAAAACTATGAAAATTGCACAAAATATTTTTCTTGCATCCATCGCTTTTTCCATATACCTGTCAGCAGCATTTTATACGGCAGAATTGTCCCCCACGGATGAGACTCCCTTCTCGACAAAAAGCAGAAAAGTCTCTGCTTTACGGCAATGTACTGCCTAAAGCAGAGACTTTGTTGTTATTTCCATAACTGCGCACACACAAGTTCCAGCACACTGCCTGCGATGCAGCGGGATTTATCCGAGATCAGGAAACAGTTGGCGAGCTCTTCCTTGCGGGGGTCTACATCCGCCACCTTGAAGCCGGGCGTTACCGGATAGCCGCTGCGCAGCAGTCCTCGCAGGATGCCGGTGATCTGAGTGGTCACTGGTGTCACCGTCCCGTCCGCCGCTTCGATCTGCGCAATGGTCTGCCCCGCTTCCACAATATCGCCGATCTTGCAGATGTCTATAAAGGTTCCGGCTGCAGCAGCATGGAGCACACGCTTCTTGCCATAACCACCGATCACACCGGGAATGCCCGTGTTCGGGATAGCGGAACCTTCCCGGATGATACGGCCCAGCCGATGGCCTCGCTTTGTCTCCACCACCACATCTACATCCTGCCCGGCAGTAAACCCCGGGCCCAACGCAATCGTAAGCAGGGCCATATTGCGGGTAGTGCCAAGGTTCTTTTTTGCCAAAATGGCATCTACCACGATATCCGGTTTCGCCTGCTGAATGCTTTTGCCCGCCGGGTCTACCAACACAGGAACGGCATCTTCAGCCCAGACGGCCCGGGCCTGCTCCAGTGCATCAATGCGCACGGCACGCAGTCCTTCTACTACCGTTTCGCACTCATAGACCGCTTCGCACAGCGACACCTGCCGCCGGATTGCTGCCGGGTGCTCAGTTTCCAGCACGAGCACCCGCAGGCCCGCACTCCACAGCCGATGGATCGTGCCGGTGGCAAGATCACCGCCGCCCCGCACCACAATCAACGCATCCTGTTTCATTCGATCTCCTCTCCGGGCTGCAGAAGTTCCAAAAGGACTTCCATCGACCCGCCGCAGGCCGCAATTGCCGCATCATCGTTTTTGCCATCTGCCGAAAACTGCATCAACCTGTGCGCAGGGGCTCTGCCCGCCAGCATTTCCTGTGCAGCCAGAATGGTGCGGTACTCCATGATGCCGCCGCCCACACTGCCGGCAATGGAACCATCCGCGCGGACAAGCATCTTTGCACCGACTTCCCGCGGTGTAGAACCGTGCCGCGCTGCGATCACCGCAAGCACAGCCTTCTGCCCGGCAGCATCGGCCTGCGCCATGGCATCCAGCAGTACAGGCGGAAAGCCTTCGGTCTGGGTGCGCTCATTTTTAATGGAAACGATCTGTGCAAGAATGGACAGAGCGATCTCCTCTGCCGTTTGTGAGCCGATGGGCAGGCCGATGGGAGCATACAGCGCTTCTACGCGTGCAGCATCCACACCCGCTTCCTGCAGCTGGCGGCGCACCAATGCAGCACGCCCCCGGCTGCCCATCATGCCCACATAAGCGGCAGGTTTTTGAAGAATTTTTTTCAGGCACTCCACATCAAAGGCATGGGCACGCGTTACCACTGAAAAATAGACCTCTGCACCGCCGGGAACCTGTTCCAATGCCTTTTCAAACGGCTGGCAGAGCACCTTATCTGCACCTGCTTCCTGCAGCTGCTGTGCATATTCTGCCCGGTCCTCTATTGCGGTGACCGGCAGACCCAGCATTTTTGCAAGCCGAACCGCCGCCGTGGCCACATGGCCGCCGCCGCAGATAACTAACTGTGGTGCCGCGCCAAAGCGTTCCACAAAGACTCTGGCATCACCCACGGTGCAGATACCGGTTGCCGTGCAGCTGCACAAAGCTTTGAGATCTTGCAGCAGCGGCGCGGCGTCACCAGCCTGCCAGACCGGCGCACCCTCCTGCAAAAGCAGCTGGCTCCCTGCGGCAGACCCATCCAGTGCGGTGGCAAGTGTCCAGCCGCCAGCCGATGGCATGACCTGAAACATTTTGTAAAGCGGCATTTTGCTCATGTTTTTTCTCCTATATGGTCATTGCTCCACAGCTGCGGCCCGGTCGTAACCAGAAGCGTCCAGCTTGTGCTGCCACTGTTCAAACTCTTCCGGCAGCATCCGCCATGCAAGGCCGCACCCCGCCGAGATCTCACGCGGAAGAGGGATCAGCCGGCCCGGCACACCTGCCGCCAGGCAGCGTTTTTCCCATTCCATTGCTTCCAGTGTTGTACGGAACGAAAGCACGATATACGTTTTTTTGGTACGCATTTCAGCCATCCTGCGCAAGTTCCCGCACTGCAGCTGCAGCCTGAAGTACTTCGGTTTCTGTATTGAAATGTGAAAAGCTGAACCGCACTGTACCCTGCTCCACGGTACCAAGCGCCTTGTGCATCAGGGGCGCGCAGTGGGCCCCTGCACGCACACAAATGCCATAGTCTTCCCAAAGAATATCTGCAATGCGGGCGGAATCTTCATCTCCGATGTTCAGCGAGACAATGGGTGCACGCGGTGTCATTTCCGGGGCTCCATAAATTTTCACGTTCGGCAGGCCGCAGATGTTCGCATAAAAAAGCTGTGCGAATGCAGCTTCTTTTTTCTGCAGACTTTCCAGCCCTTGTGCAAGGATCCATTCCACACCGGCGCACAGACCTGCAAGGCCCGGGACGTTCAGCGTACCGGCTTCCAGCGCGGTGGGCATCTGTGCGGGGTGGTGCTTATCAAAGCTGTGCACGCCGCTGCCGCCAACGGCCAATGGCCGAACGGAAAGCTCCGGGCGTACATATAATCCGCCTGTTCCCTGCGGGCCCAGCAGAGCCTTATGGCCGGTAAAGCACAGCACATCAATGCCCAATGCCTGCACATCCACAGGCTGTGCACCGGCGGTCTGTGCGGCGTCTACGATAAAAAGCAGTCCATTCCGGTGTGCAAAGTCCGCCGCGCGGGCAAGGTCGGTGCCGTTTCCGGTCACATTGGAAGCTGCTGTTACCACCATTGCACGGGTCTTCGGGCGCAGAAAACTTTCCCACTGCTCATAGCGCAGGCGGCCTTTTTCATCCACGCCGGTAAAGCTGAGTGTCACGCCCTGCTCACGCAAACGATACAGCGGCCGCAGAACAGAGTTGTGCTCGCAAACGGTCGTGATGATATGATCTCCTGGCTGAAACAGCCCGCTCAAGGCAGTATTCAGCGCCTGTGTGGCATTGGCTGTGAACGCAATACAGGAAGGGTCCGGTGCATTCAGCAGCTTTGCCATCGCGCATCGTGCTGCATACACAAGACGGCTGGCGTGCAGGGTGGGCTCGTGGGCTCCACGCCCCGGGTTGCCCGCTGTATGCAGGGCATCCAGCATAGCCTGTTCCACTTGCGGCGGCTTGTACAGGGTGGTGGCCGCATTGTCCAGATAGATCACGGTTTCACCACATTACCCGCCTGGGTCAGCTTTTCCACAATGGTATACATGTTGGTCACACTGCCGACGGCCAGCTTTTCGGTCAGGCCGTAGAAGTTCAGGCAGGTGCCGCAGGTCATGATCTCCACGCCCTGTGCTTCCAGTGCCTTGAGGTCCTCCAGCAGGGGCGAACCTTCACAAGTCAGGGATGCGCCGCCGTTGTAGAACAGAACCGTCTTAGGCAGCTGATCCTGCTGGGTCAACGCAAACACAAAGGCCTTGAGCAGCGTCTTGCCCAGTTCCTCGGCACCTACGCCCATTTTGTCCGAGCCGATGGCTACCACCGTATCAGTGCGCGAGTCCGGGGCGCAGGCCGGGGCTTCCTCGGCAGGCATGTCAGTTGCTTCGCCCACTGTGAACAATACGCGGTACTCCCGCTCGGCCAGCTTTTCGGCGCTGTACTGATAGCCCTTCTGCTGGGCCATCTTGGTCAGGTTCTGCACGGCAATTTCATTGTCTACCAGCACTTCCACCTCACCGGCCCCCTTCAGCTCAGAGATTGCCTTTTTAGCCTTTACAACGGGCAGAGGGCAGGCGTCACCACGGGCATCTACTTTCAGCATCATAACTGCAATTCTCCTTTTGGTTTAGTAAGTCACAGTGATTTCAGGATTGTTTTTCGGAAGAATTTCTCCCACGATCTTTGCAGGCAGACCGGCTGCCTGCAGTTCTGCTTTCAGTGCAGCGGCATCTTCCGGTGCGGCGGCCAGCAGCAGCCCGCCGGAAGTCTGCGGGTCAAACAGTACTTCCTCCATGGCAAAGGGCACGTTTTCAAAGGTGACATATGGCCCGGTATGGTTGCGGTTGCGCTGCCCGGCGGCAGTATACAAAAACTCGTCTGCCGCCTTTTTAGCGCCCGGTAAAACCGGCACCGCCCGTGCATCGATGATGCAGGATAATCTGCCATCCATCATCTCGTGCAGATGGCCCAGAAAGCTGAATCCAGTCACATCGGTTGCTGCATGGACAGTATATTTCCGGCTGATCTCGGCGGCCGTTTTGTTCAGCGTCGTCATGGATGCAATGGCAGCGGCCATATGCTCCGGAGCGGCTTCACCTACCCGGTTCGCCGTGCAGATCAATCCCACACCCAAAGCTTTTGTTAAGATCAGCTTGTCGCCGGGCTGACCGGCGTCGTTCGTGTACATTTTTTTCGGGTCTACAAGGCCGGTAACAGAAAGGCCGTACTTTACGCCGGTATCGACAATAGAATGTCCGCCTGCAAGGCTTCCACCTGCTTCGGCCACCTTCTCGGCCCCGCCGCGCAGGATCTCACCCAGAATGTTCAAGTCCATACTTTCCGGGAAGCAGACCAGATTCAGTGCGGTCTTTACCTCACCGCCCATGGCGTAAATGTCACTCAGGGCATTTGCCGCTGCGATCTGCCCAAAGGTATATGGCTCATCCACCATCGGCGGGAAAAAGTCCACCGTCTGCACCAGCGCAATATCATCGGTGATTCGATACACTGCGGCATCGTCCCGGCTGTCGTAGCCCACCAGGAGATCGGGGTCTTTTTCGCCGCGCGGCAGTTTTTCCAGAATGCGGCTCAACACGCCTGCACCAAGCTTTGCGGTGCATCCGCCGCCGGTGCAGAACACAATTTTTTCTTCTTTGCTCATGCACGTTCTCCTTCTTCAAAATGGGTCAGAATACAGGAAACTCTATTGTTCTTTTTCAGGATATCAGCGGTCTGGCGGGCCAAATCAGCCTGCCCTTTCGTGTCCACCTGATTAAGTACTGCATAAAACAAGCGTTCTCCCACGCCTTTTCTTCCACCTGCTTCACTTGCCAGCAGCTTTGCCAGCAGCGTCGGTGACAAAACAGTATTTCCCGGGACACACAAAAGCCGCCCGGCCAACTCTGCCCGGAAGCAGACTTCTTCCAGCGGCTTTCCCAGTGCTGAAACTCCTGCCACAGCAAGCACGATATCGCACTGCGGCAGTATCACCGGCTCATGCGCCGCCGGGGCCTTACAGGGCATCCGCTTGGCACCATCTGCCTCGACCAGAACGATGTCAGCAAGCGTTATCCATCGCTCCAACTGTTCCTGCGGCGGCGCGGTCAGCTTACCGCCGGGTGCTGGCGTTCCGGCCACGGCGTAGCTGCCGCATTCCCATAAGCGGAAAAGCTCTACCTCCGTCTTTGCAAAAACACCGCCGGTCGGCTGCAGAATGTGGGTCGTGGTGGTGGCTAACACACGCCATCCTTTCAGAGCGCAATGCAAGGCCATATTGTACATCAGGGTCGTTTTTCCGCCGCCGCCCACCAGTGAAATAACATGGCCTTTTTCAGCCAGAAACGGAAACTGCGTTTCATCGATCATTTTTGTTTTTTGCCACAGCCATGGCGATTTGTTCCGGCGTGATGGGCAGCTCGTAGAACCGGGTACCAATAGCGTTATAAATGGCGTCCGAGATGGCGGGCAGCGGCGTGTTGATGACGATCTCACCGATGGATTTTGCGCCAAAGGGGCCGTTGGGCTCGTAGCTGCTCTCAAACTCTACGTTGATCTTGCCCACATCGGTGCGGGCGGGAATTTTGTACTGGAACAGCGAATTCTCTTCCGGATAACCGTTTTTATCGTAGGTGATGTTCTCGGTCAGCGTCATGCCGATGCCCTGCAGCAGGCCGCCCTCGGCCTGCACACGGGTCAGGTTCGGGTTGATGGGCGTACCGCAGTCCACACAGGCATCAAATTCCAGCAGCTTTACTTCACCTGTCTCTGTATCCACTTCCACCTCAGCGGCACCGGCCATGAACGGCGGCGGAGACAGGGGCGAAGTGTGAGTCTCGGTGGCTTCCAGGGGCACCATATGGCCGAACTGCGAAGCATAGGCAATTTCAGACAGGGACTTTTTCTGCATGGGGTCTTTGCTCATAAAGACATCCTTGCCGTCAAACTCCACTTCATCTTCGGCGCATTCCAGCAGTTCTGCGCCCAGTTTGCAGATCTGGCCGCGCAGCTTCATGGCACATTTTTCGGTGGCCTTGCCGGTGACATAGGTGGTGCTGGATGCATAGGAGCCGGAATCGTAAGGCGAAGTATCCGTATCCGCACCAAACACCGTGATGTTATCCAGCGGGCAGTCCAGCACTTCGGCGGCGATCTGCGCCAGCGTGGTGTCACAGCCGGTGCCCATATCGGCGGCACCGATCATCAGGGTGTAGAAACCGTCATCGTTCAACTTGAGGGTGGCGCTGCCCACATCCATGCCGGAAATACCGGAGCCCTGCATCGCCATACCCATGCCCACGGCGCGCACCTTGCCGTTGCCCATATCGCGGGCGGGGTATTTGTGCTCCCAGTCGATCATCTCCCGCACTTTGACAAGGCAGCGGTCCAGCGCACAGCTGGTGTTCACCGCACCGTAGTAGGCAGGCATCACGTCGCCCTCCTGCACGGTGTTTTTCAAGCGCAGCTCGAAGGGGTCCATGTTCAGCTTATGGGCCAGCTCATTCACGGCGGATTCCACCGCAAACAGGCCCTGCGTGGCACCATAACCGCGGTAGGCACCGGCGGACATGTGGTTGGTGTACACCACGTCGCTGGTAAAGCGGAATGCCTCGGCCTTGCCGTACAGCGGGATGGATTTATGGCCGGAAAGGCCCACCGTTGTGGGGCCGTGCTCACCGTAAGCACCAGTGTTGGACAGGGTGTACAGGTCGATACCTTTCACGATGCCGTCTTTGGTGGCACCCAGACGGACATGGATCTCCATCTCGTGACGCGGCGAAGATGCGATCTGGCTTTCCACGCGGCTGAAGATGATCTTGGAAGGCTTTTTGGTCTTCCAGGTCACAAAGGCCGGGTACACCTCGCTGACGGCCGTCTGCTTGGCACCAAAACCGCCGCCGATACGGGGCTTTGCCACACGCACCATGGTTTTGGGAATATGCAGAGCGTTTGCAATGTTGCGCCGTGCATGGAACACGATCTGGGTGGAGCTGAGCACGTTCAATCGGCCATAGGTGTCAATGGAACAATAGGTGCGGAAGGTCTCCATCATGGCCTGCTGGCAGGCTTTGGTGTGATAGACGTGATCGATGACCACATCGCTGGCGGCCAGCACGGCGTCGATGTCGCCGGAGCCGCATTCGTCGTGGGCACAGAGGTTGCGTTTGTTGTCCGCGCCCACCGGGCACAGACTGACCCAGTTGTCCTCCGGGTGCACCAGAATGGGGTTATCCTTGGCGGTGTGATAGTCCAGCACAGCTTCCAGCACCTCATACTCCACCTTGATAAGTTTGAGGGCCTTGTCCACGCACTTTTCATCCTTGCCGGCAACAATAGCCACCACGTCACCTACAAAGCGCACATGCCGGTCGATGAGCAGACGGTCGCGGGGGCTGGCTTCCGGGTAGGTCTGGCCTGCCTGTGTATAGCGGGGTGCATCCTGCGGCACATCTTCCCAAGTGAAAATCGCCTCAATGCCGGGCACTTTTTTGGCGACCGTGGTGTTGATGGTCTTGACGATGGCATTCGCGTGGGGCGAACGCAGGAGCTTGACGATGAGGCAGTCCTGCGGAATCACATCGTCCATATAGACAGGCTGGCCGGTGACCAGCTGCATGGCGTCCTTTTTGCGGAAGGGTTTGTTGATGGTGTTCATTCTGCGGCCTCCTTCTGCTTTTTCCAGGCCAGAAAGTTCATGATGCCGCGCAGCTGGCCTTCGTAGCCGGAGCAGCGGCAGAGGTTGCCGGAAAGATACTCCTTGACCTCTTCTTCACTGGGGTACGGATTTTCGCGAAAGAGGGCCAGCGCATTCATGATAAAGCCCGGGTTGCAGAAACCGCACTGCTCTGCACCCTGATCGGCGATGAACCCGCCGAACTCGGCTGCTTCCTCCTGCAGGCCCTCCAGTGTAGTGACCTTATGGCCGCTGGCACGTGCCGCCAGCACGGAGCAGGAAAGCACAGGCTTGTCGTCCAGAAACACCGTGCACAGGCCGCAGTTGGAAGTCTCGCAGCCGCGCTTGACACTCTTACAGCCATGAGCACGCACAAAATCGATCAGCAGCATATCGGCCGCCACCTCCTCGGTGACTTTGACGCCGTTCAATGTAAGGGTGATCTGCATTTAATTTTCCTCCTGTGCCGCGCGTGCTTCCAGTTCCAGAACAGCACGCTTTGTCAGAACACCTGCCAGATGGCGGCGATACTCTGCACTTCCGCGCATGTTAGAACCGGTGACGATGTTCGATTTTATGATACCGGCATAGCTCAGCGCCTTTTCCTGTGCCGATGCGCCGTTTTCCGCCGGGAACTCATACACAACAGCCTTGAGCGGACGTGCACCGATGGCAATGCGATAGCCGCCATCTGGCAGACGGGCAGTGGCACAGGTAAGTACCGGGATATCCGTCTGGCTGTTGCGCACGGACTGATAGAAAAACTCAGCCTTTTCTTTTTTCACGATCAGCCGCACAAGAATGTCGCGGTCATAAGGGCGCTCGGCATACTCGCGCAGCGGCACGATGCCGCCCTTGTACAGCTCCACAGAGCAGTCCATGGCCATGAAAAGGGTGAGCACATCGGAGAAGCCGAAACGGCTGTAGATGCTGCCGCCCACAGTGGCAAGGTTGCGCAGCTGCACACCCACAATGTGGCGCAGTGCTTCCTTTACGGCACCGTGGGTGTAAGCAGCAAGGCCCGGGTGCTCTTCCAGCTGGCGCAGCGTGACCATAGAACCGATGGAAAAGCTGTCCTCGGTCTCTTCGATAGCATCAAGGCCCAGACCGGACAGGTCGATGGCTGTGCCGACATTGATGTTCTCCATCTTGAGCCAGATCATGCCGCCCAGCACGCGGTTGGGCTTTTTCTGGTTCAGCTGCCAGGCTTCTTCCAGACTTTCGGCCCGTTTATATTCTCGGATCGTCATCATAGATGCAGGTTCCTCTCTTTTTTCTCGGTTCTTTTATTTTAGCACAGATTGCGCTCGAATTACAACTTGCGCTATAATAGTTGCAGAAAGATTTTACGGTTTGATGGAGGATGCAGAAATGGAACAGCAGTGTGCAGTGGGGTGTGTTATCATGGCTTCCGGCCTGAGCCTGCGTTTTGGCTCCAACAAGCTTCTTGCGCCATTCTGCGGCGAGCCTGTGCTCTGCCGCGCCTTTGCTGCCACGGATACACCGCAGCTTGCGGCCCGCGTTGTGGTGACACGTTCTGCCGAGGTAAAAGCCTTGTGCGAAGCGCACGACATCCCGGTGCTGCTGCACAGCCTGCCCGGGCGCAATGATACCGTGCGGCTGGGGCTTGTTTCTTTATTGGAGCAGATACCGGAGCTGGCAGGCTGTATGTTTCTGCCCGGAGATCAGCCCCTCCTGCGCCGCGAGACAGTAGAAGCCATAACTACTGCATTCCAGACACAAAAAGAAACAGAACGGGAAATCTTCCGTTTGGGGCATCGGTTCAAAAATGACCCCGAACCCCTTGTTGGAAGCCCCGTTCTGTTTGGAAGCAGATATTTTACCGAGCTGTGCGCCCTGCCAGAGGGCAAAGGCGGAAACGTTCTGCTACGGAAATACCCGGAGCATGTGCGTATTGCTTACACCGCAAACCGGAATGAACTGGCAGATGCCGACACGCCCGAAGCGCTGGCAAAGCTGGAAGCTCTGGCCCGGCAGCAACCTTGAACTTTAGGCTGCCTTGTCATCCTTCGGCAGCAGAACGTTCAGCAGGATGGCTACGAACGCAGCAGGAACGATGCCGGACTCGCCGCAGATCAGCTGGAAAGCGTGCGGTGCCTGGGCCAGAATGCCGCTGTTGGCACCCATGCCGTAGCCCACACCCAGAGCCACCGAGACGATAGTGAGCTGGCGCGGGGTCATCTTTTCCTTAGTGATAAGCTGAATACCGCTGACCACGATGGAAGAGAACATCATAACGGCTGCGCCGCCCAGTACGGCCTGCGGCATGATGGAGATCAGCGCACCCAGCTTCGGGATCAGTCCGCACAGAATCAGGAAGATGGCACCGGAAGCTAAAGCCATGCGGTTGACCACCTTGGTCATAGCCACCAGACCCACGTTCTGGCTGAAAGAGGTATTGGGCAGAACACCGAACAGAGCGGCGAAGGTAGAACCCAGACCGTCGCAGATGACGCCGCCGGAAAGCTCCTTATCGGTGGGTTCGCGATCCATGCCGCCCTCCATGACGCCGGAAATATCGCCCACGGTCTCCACAGCGGTAACGATAAACATGATGAGCACCGGCAGGATGGCACGCGCATCAAATACGATCTTGACCGGCATCAGCTTGGGAACGGCAAACCAGGAAGCCTGTGCCACCTTATCCCAGTTGAGCACCCATGCCTTGGTAAACTCCACGCCGTCGGCAGTAACGCCGGTGGTGGGCAGCACAAAGCCCATAACAAAGGCTGCAGCATAGCCGGTCAGAATGCCGATCAGGATAGCGGAAGAGCTGAGGAAGCCGGTGGTCCAGTGCTTGAAGATCAGAATGACTACCAGCACGAACAGAGCCAGCAGCAGGTTTTCCATAGAACCGAAATCCTTGGCACTGTTGCCGCCGCCGAAAGAATTGATGCCGACAGAGATCAGCGAAAGACCGATGGAAAGCACCACGGTACCGGTGACCACCGGCGGGAAGAACTTGCGCAGCGGCTTGAGGAAGAAGCCCAGCACACTTTCAAAGATGCCACCGATGATGGAGGCACCCATAATAGCACCGTAGGCCAGCACGCCGCCGCCCATGCTGCCGACCACACTGTTGAACACACCGATAAAGCCGGAACTGGTGCCCATAATGATGGGCACGCCGCCGCCCACAGGGCCAATGGTGAACAACTGCACCAGCGTGACCACACCGGCCACGAACATGGCACTCTGCAGCAGTGTGACCTGCAGGTCTGCGAACTCACCGCCCGCAATGCCGCAGGCGCTGGTGATGATCAGCAGCGGGGTCAGGTTGCCCACGAACATGGCACAGACATGCTGCAGTCCCAGCGGGATAGCCTGTTTCAGGGACATTTTTGCGTCGAACTGATATGCCGACTCTTCGAGTTTGACTTCCTTCAAATGTTCCACTCTCCTCAAATCTTGACAAAATTCGATCGTTTCGGAAGCTTTACAAAAAGCGGATTCATTATAGCAAAACTGCGAATTCTTGTAAATTAAGTATGACTTTTCTGTGAACAGGAGCTGTGTTCTCGGGTCATTGTTTTTCAGCGAAAAACATAAAAAGGCAGGGCATTTTATGCGTCTTTTCCGCTTTAGATGGAAAGATTTCGCACAGAACACCCTGCTTTTTTCATTCATTTGACTCAATTTTTGTGCGATACGGAAATTTTACAGTTCTGCAAGGCCATAATCCCGCAGGCAGCGCTGGATTCCCTGCTGCGTCGTGTCGAACCGAATGCCGAAGCATTCTATTTTTGTTGTGTCTATAACGAGATTCCGGTGCCAGTTTTCTTCCTCGATCTGCACCGTGATCCCCAGAGTTTCAACAAACTGCCGGGCGGTATACACCATATTTTCCGCGTTTCCACTGCCAAAGTTGTACACGCCGCCGGGCAGTTCCATAGCGGGTTCCAGATTTTCGACCACCTGCCGCACATAGGTCACACCGCGGTGATCGTTTTGGGAAAAACGCATCGTCCCGCCTTTCAACGCGGCGCGCAGAAGGTTCAGCGGCAGGTTTCCGCGGATGGGCAGGCCATAACCGGGCAGGTCGTACATCCATGCGGCGCGCAGGTGCACCGAATCCGGGCACAGGGCCAGCACGCGCTGCTCTGCTTCCAGCTTATATTGGCCGTAGATGTTTGCAGGCTGCAGCTGCAGCGTTTCCGGCAGGGGGCCGGGCTGCTGCACCCCGGCATAGACCTGATCTGAGCTGAATGCCACCAGCTTTGCCTGCGTTTTCTGCGCGGCATGTGCCAGCCAGACCGGCAGCTCCACATTGGCACGGTAGGCTTCGGCGGGGTGCTGTGCACAGTAGCCGGTATCGGAGAGCGCAGCGGTGTGCAAAATCACATCCGGGTGCAGAGCTTCCACCTTTGCGCAAACTTCCGTTTCGTCTGCTCTGCACAGAAAGCCCTTGGGCAGCGTGCAGAACTCATGTTTCCCCTGCCACTGCTGGTAAATGCGGGAACCGACAAAGCCCCCTGCACCGGTGAGCAGAATTTTTTTCATGGTATTTTTCCTCCTGCATTACGAATACAAAATGCCCGGCGGCGATACACCTCCGGGCACGGAAATTTCAAAGGAACAGTTCCAGCACAAACACAACTGCACAGCAGACCACCGAAACCTGGAACAGGCTGGCTCCAAACCATGCTGCTGCAATGCCAACCACCAGTGCCATGGCACCGGCCGCCGGGCTCTGGGTGGCGTTGACGATGGCCGGGAAGGTCATGACGGCCAGCGTCACATAGGGCACATAGTACAGGAACGACTGGATGAAGCGGTTCTTGATGGGCTTGCGGATCAGTGTGAGCGGCAGGATGCGGATGGCATAGGACACCAGCGCCATCACCGCAATGTAGATGTAATTGTTATGCGTCATGTTCTGCCTCCTACTCGTCCTGATTCACCGGGAAAAGCACCGCTGCTGCACTGGAGATCAGCACGGTAAGCAGAATGGTGCGGGTGCCCTCCGAAAGAGCGGAGATGCCCGGCAGATAGTTGCACACAAAACTCAGCGCAAAGCTGATGGCCACCAGTGCCGCCACCACCTTGCTCTTGCGTGCTGGAGGAATGATGATAGCAAGGAACATGCCGTACAACGCAACACTCAATGCGCTGACAGCCCGCAGCGGCAGCAGATTGCCCGCAATGATGCCCAGCGCCGTGCCGAGCGCCCAGGCAGGCGCCGCCAGCAGGATGGCACCGTAAGTATAGTACGGGTTCAGACTGCCTGGCCGCGCAATGGTGATGCCAAACAGCTCATCGGTTACATCGTAGCCAATGACGAGCCGGTGCCAGAACGGCGTGCCCGGCGCAAAGCGCTGAGCCAGTGCGCAGCTCATAAGCAGATAGCGCGCATTGGCAATCAAGGTAATGACTGCCACTTCCAGATAGGTTGCATTTGCCATGATGATGGCAAATGCTGCATACTCGCCTGCCGAAGCATTGTTCAGCAGGCTGACCAGAAAGCCCTGAAACGGGGTAAAGCCTGCCCGGCGGGCCGCAATGCCCAGCGAGAAGGAAACCGCAAAATAACCCAGTGCAATGGGCACGCCATCCCGCATGCCCTCACAGAAGGTCTTTTTGCTGAACGCCCAGACGGGCTTTTTTGCTTTTACAAGCTCCGGGTCAAGGAGCTTTGTTTCAGAATCCATTTATTCTTCTTCTCCTTTCCTATTCCAAACACCGTGTTCTATTATACTCTTCTATATTGAGAGAAGAAAGTGCTTTTTCACTTTCTTTCCTGCGCAAAAAGAGAACGCTGCCCCAAAAAGACAGCGTTCTTCGTCACTTTATACCCCCGGCACCAGAAAATGCATTGCCTGCGGCAATGTCTGTGTACCGGTGTCCAGACCGTTTGCAGCCAGCATCTGCGCTGGTGACACATGGAACCTCTTGGCAATGCCAAAGGGCTCCTCTCCGGCCTGTGCATAGTAGATACGCAGCGCGATCTCCGGGTCCGGTGTCTGAAGCGGCTCTCCCAGTTCAATGCTGCCGATTCCCTGATACACACTGCGGCAGAGAACGGCCCCCTCTGCGCGGGCTGTGACTGTTACTTCCAGCGTTC
Source organism: Faecalibacterium sp. (assembly GCA_050873025.1). GTDB lineage: Bacteria > Bacillota > Clostridia > Oscillospirales > Ruminococcaceae > Faecalibacterium. Next base: position 129,751 of record JBNMHZ010000003.1, read on the forward strand.
CGCCGCTGCAGCTGCACTGGATATTCTCAGTGCTCAGCCAGCATTCCGGGCTGAACTGCGCATCAGAAGGTGCTTCCACCGCAAGCGGAAAAGTCAGTTCCAGTGTTTTTTCATAGCTTTCCAGCTCGGCAAGGCTGTTCTCCGCAAAAGCGGTGGCAGCTGCACGCACCGTGAGAGCCCAGCCGTCCCGGTGCGGCACCACCTGTGCCGGGCCATAGGTCACAAAGCAGGCCCGCAGCTGGGCACCTGCATCCGGCAGCGGCCCGGATGCGGTAGCGGATGCTGTCTCGTTCAGCATACAGGCAAGGTCCTCCACCGCAAGCTCCTGCGGCATGGCCGAAGTCTCAAACCGGGTGGAAAATGCATCTGACACATATTGCAGCTGACAAGGCCGCCATGCGTGCAAATGCATCATTACGCTGGCCGTCAGCTGGCCGCCGGCTTCCTGTTCTCCTTCTGCCAGCGCAAAGCCTACCGGCTCCAGCACACACAGGCACTTGCAGTCCTCCGCCACGCCGTCCAGATCTACTACCTGATTGAACGGCAGCGATGCCGCCTGGCTTTGCAGGGTATTTTCCCCTTCTGCACGCCAGGCGCATTGCGCGCGCACCTCGCCTTTGACCACAGCCTTGCCGGATAGCAGCTTTATTTCCCGCACAGACGCTGTACCGGTGATATCCAGAATGGCTGCAGGGGGCTTTGCAAAGACCAGTTCTCCTTCCACCGTGACCAGCTTTTCGAGCACAGCTGCACTGCGCACACCGTTCAGGGTCTGCAATTTCTGTTCAATGCCGCCGTCGGCCAGTGCTGTAATGAGTTCGGTCTTATCCTGCGCGTGGAGCGTCACGACCAAACCGTAAGCACCGCGCACTTCCATGCGGCGGGGGGTCACTGCCCGGCAGTTGAGATATTCGGTCTGCCCCTCCACCATGGCCGTCCAGCTGGTAAATGTAAACTCCGGCACCTCAAGCTGCTTTGTAAAGGGCAGTTTCTGCTCGGTCTGACACAGGCCTGCGCCGTCCTCGCCCTGATAAAACACAGTACAGCGCAGATAGCCTTCCAGCTGCAGCCGTCCGGGCTGCAGCTGCTTTTGCAGCACCACCGGCTTTGCAAAACATTTGACCAGCTTGAACACCGGCGGCAGATAGTCCGAGATGAGGATCTCGGTCTCCAGCGGGAGTTCTGCCTTGACAGTGCAGTTTGCGCCCGCCTGCGGCAGTGTATCCCGAAAGATCTTCAGTTCCATGCAATGTGCTCCTTTCCCTGTCCGTCTCTATTGGAAAAGTATGCACCGCCAAAGCCGGTTATGCCAAAAGGAGCACGGTGCATTTCGCACCGTGCTCCGAGAGAATTTTTCAGTTTTCGCAGATGACCGAGACGTTTTCCACATGGTAACGCTCCATCAGCCTCACCGCTTCCGGGGTGATGACTTCGCCGCTGACTACAATTGGAATCGCCGGCGGACAGGACACTGTGGGCATCGCGCAGATGCGGCCTGCCGTCTGCTCTGCGGGCAGCTGTTCCTGCGGTGCAAATACGGCCTGGCGGATGGTGCGGCAGGCGTGCAGTTCTCTTGCCAGTGCAGCGAACTCATCCGCGTGTTCTTCCGGGAGGGGCACCGGTCCTGCAAGCTTTTCTGTCATGGAAAGTACAGCAGAAGTGACCCTTTCAAAATCCTGCGGCGGATTTGCAGGGGTGAACATCAGCACCACATAGCGTGGGTCGGCGTACTCACACTCGATCTTTGCGGTGCGCAGGCGTTCAGCAAGCGCTGTGCCGGTAAGCCCCAGCGCGGCAGCGTCCAGCGTGACTTTGAGCGGTTCACTTTCCAGCACCAACGGCACAGGGCAGTGTTTTGCTGCTGCGGCTTCGTTCAGCTCACGGCGCAGCCTGGTCAAATAACCGCAGCACTGCATAAGACGCAGCGGATACCCCTCAGACAAGACCTGATTGCACTTATCCAATGACTGCAGGATCAGGTACGAAGGGCTGGTGGAGCCAAACAGTGCCAGAGCATTGCGCACAGCAGCCTCATCCTGAACAGGTGCATCCTTGCCCAGATGCAGGTATGCGCCGCCGGTAACAACGGGCAGCGTTTTATGGCCGGAATCGCAGCACATGGCCGCACCCAAAGTAATGGGGTGACGGTTTTCAGGCAGAAAGCGCAGATAGGCTCCGTGGGCATTATCCACCAAAAGCGGAACACCAACGTTTTTACACACCTCGGCCAGCGCTTCAATATCCTGCACACCGCCCAGATAATCCGGACTGGTGACATAGACTCCAAAGGGCTTTTTACCCTGCTGCGCCAGTGTGCGCATGGCATCCGCCAGCTTTGCGGCGGATACCGGGCAGCTGCAAAGCGCACCGGCATCCTGCGGTGCAGGCCAGAGCCATTCAACATCAAAATCTAGCAGCGCCGCTGCGTACAACAGTGCCTTGTGGGCATTGCGTGCCGCCAGCAGGACAGGACGCTCCCCTGTTCTGGGCGCTGCCTGCAGTGCAAGGCAGAGCATGGCCCGGATGCACTGAGACGATCCCTCGGTGCTGTAATAGGTGTGCGCCGTGTCGAACAGCCGGGTGGCGTTGGCCTCGCTCTGGGCAATGATGCCCTCGGCTTCGTACAGTTCGTCGGCACCCTTGATCTCCGTAATGTCCCACGGCTCATAGCCTAAAAAGCTCTGGCCTTTGTGGCCGGGCATATGCAGCCGGGAGGTGCCGGACTGCGCATACCGGCGCACAAAATCCACGATGGGTGTGGTCATGCTCATTCGCAGGCTTCGCCGTCGGCGCAGGCGTTGCAGGTGGAACCCAGTTCAATGGGCACCTCGATGCCCTTGGCGGCAAGTTCCTGATTCTCGGCCACCTTGATCATGATGGCACACTCCATGCGCTTACGGAACAGCTCGCAGCCGTATTCGTACACGCCGGTGATGTTGCCGGTGGCATGGTAGGAGTTGGCTGCACAGCCGCCAGAGCAGTACAGCTTTGCCCAGCAGTCCTGGCACTCCTTGCGTGCGTAGGCGTTGCAGTGCTTGAACTCATCGCGCACGGCGGTGTTGGTGACGCCCTTCCAGATATCGCCCATCAGGTACTTGGGGTCGCCCACGAACTGGTGGCAGGGGTACAGATCGCCCCACGGAGTAACAGCCATGTACTCGGTGCCGGAGCCGCAGCCGGAAATACGCTTGTAGATGCAGGGGCCGCCGGTCAGGTCGATCATGTAATGGTAGAAGGTAAAGCCGCGGCCCTCACGGTTGCGCTTGATCATTTCCTTGGCCAGGATCTCGTACTGTTCCTTCAGGATAGGCAGGTCTTCCTCGGTCAGGGCGCTGGGCTCGCCGGGCTTGGACACCACCGGCTCCATGCTCAGTTCAGTAAAGCCAAGATCAGCCATGTGGAAGATATCATTGGTGAAATCGGTGTTGTAGTGGGTGTAGGTGCCGCGCATGTAGTAGTTCTTGTCACCGCGCTTCTTGACGAACTCCTGGAACTTGGGCACGATGGTGTCGTAGCTGCCATGGCCGGCGTAATCCTTGCGGAAGCGGTCGTTGACCTCTTTGCGGCCGTCCAGGCTCAGCACCACGTTGTGGCACTCCTTGTTGCAGAAGTCGATGACATCATCATCGATCAGCATACCATTGGTGGTCATAGTGAAGCGGAAGTTCTTGTTGTGGATCTTCTCCTGCTCACGGCAGTAGGCCACCAGCTTTTTGACCATATCAAAGTTCATCAGCGGCTCGCCGCCAAAGAAGTCCACCTCAAGGTTGCGGCGGGTGCCGGAGTTTTCGATCAGGAAGTCCATGGCACGCTTGCCCACCTCAAAGCTCATGAGCGCACGGTCGCCCTGGTAGCGGCCCTGCGAAGCAAAGCAGTAAGAGCAGTTCAGATTGCAGGTGTGGGCCACATGCAGACACAGGGCCTTGACCACAGTATTGCGGTTCTTAAAGTCGAAGGCCATATCCTTGTAGACATCCGGCGTCCACAGCTTGCCTGCTTCCTTCAGCGAAGTGACATCATCAATGCACTGGCGCAGATCCTCTTCGGTAACGTCCGGGCGGTCACCGTACTTTGCCATCATGGCAGAAACGATCTCGTCGGCGGTATGCTCCGGGTACATGGCAATGACATCATATGCCACATCGTCCACCACATGCACCGAACCGCTGCAGGTATCCAGCACGATGTTATAGCCGTTCAATTGATACTGATGTACCATTTTACTCTCCATTCCAATTACACAAAAAAATGCCGCCCGGCAAAGGCGGCATAGGGTTTGCAGAAATTACTTGTTGCTGTTCTCGCACTGCTGGTTAGCCACGCCGCAGGAGGTCTTGCAAGCGGACTGGCAGGAAGTCTGGCACTCGCCGCAGCCGCCGGTCTTAACGCTCTTGGTCAGGTCACGAGTAGCAATGGTCTTGATACGTTCCATAATAGAAAACCTCTCTAGCTCTAAAATTTCGTGTACAGAAACGCCCATACACGCTTTAATCTTTAAGTATGATAACACGCAAGGGCTCTTCTGTCAAGATTTTTTCACGGCTAACCTTTTGCTCAACCCGCCAGCGGCTGATATTTGGTCAGAATGGTGTGCAGGCCAAGCTCTCTGGCCTTAGCAAGTAAGTACCGGTAGCGGCACAAAAGCGCCTGCCGCTCGTAGATGCGCTGCTCGATCAGATCGGTATCCACCTCCAGGTCAAACATCATTTCATTGCGCCGCAGGCAGAACAGACATTCTTTCAGTTCTTCCTCCAGTTCCGGGTGGTAGCGCTCGTGCTCGGTGTCCCGTGGAATGCGGTTCGAAAGCAGGGTCTGGGTGGTTTGATTGTGGGTTCGTTCCAGCATAGGCCGTCCTCCTCTTTGTGCGTCTGAAAGTTTGTACATTTCAGTATATGAGGAGTGCGGTGCAGAATATGCCGGTTTGTGGAAAGGCAAAAACTTCCCCGCTGCTGCGCACATTTTGAAAAAGTTTGGATTTTTTTGAAAAATATGCTTGACAATGCTCGCTTTTGTGCGTATAATAGCACACGTTGAGCGGCTCACCCCGCAAAACACAACAGAATATTGGGGATTTGCATAGTGGTAGTGCGGTAGACTCTGACTCTACTTGTGGGAGTTCGATTCTCTCATCCCCAACCAGAAGCCATCCGGTTTACATCGGATGGCTTTTTTCATTTGGTTTTTATCGTTTCTCACCTAAAAAGCGTTTCTTAAGGCATTTCTTAAGAGTTTAGAACAACGAAAGAATCCGTTCAAATTTCATGGAAGTTTCGTTCATGAACGATTCAAAAATTGGCTTCACGCCTTGCTTTTTTGCATTTTTATCACATTCCTTTCCTATCTTTGCCACAAACGGATACTAGACTAATGGCATGGAAAGCACCTGCGGAAAGCAACGCCGCAGTTACTCAGTTTCCTCAAGACAGGAAGGAGATATTTTTATGAAACTGCTTACAAAACGAATTGCCGCCGTTACCTGCGCAGCTGCATTGATGGTATCCATGACTGCGTGCAGCGCTGCTTCCACCAGCACCACCACAGCAGATAACGCACCGCCTGCCGCACAGGATGGTGCTCCACCGGAAAAGCCGGATGGCAATGGTGCGCCGAACGGTGGGCCCGGCGGCGGACCGGGAGGCTTTGGCGGCTCCGGCGAAGTGACACAGGGCACCAGCGCCAACACGCTGGACAGTGATACCACCGTTTACAGCACCAGCTATTCTTCCACCGGCGACGATGAGAACGCCCTGCGTGTGGACGGTGCCGCTGTAACTTTGAGCGGTGTGACCGTGGACAAAAGTGCGGGTAGCTCCTCCAACACGGAGGACGGCGACTTTTATGGCATGAATGCCGCCCTGCTTGCCACCAACGGTGCGACGCTGACGGTTGAAGATTCCACCATTACCTCCAGTGCCCAGAACGGCAACGGCGTGTTCAGTTACGGTGAGGGCACCACAGTGAATATTTCCAACTCCACCATCAAAACTACTGCCGACAACTCCGGCGGCATCCAGACCACCGGAGGCGGCACGACCAATGCATCCAACCTGACGGTGGAGACCTCCGGCAACTCGTCGGCGGCGATCCGTTCGGACCGCGGCGGCGGAACGGTGAATGTGGACAGCGGCAGTTATACTTCCAACGGCTATAACTCCCCTGCTGTGTACTCCACTGCAGCCATCACCGTAAAGAATGCCGACCTGACCGCCAATAATTCTGAAGCGCTGGTGATCGAAGGCCAGAACTCCATCACGCTGGAAAACTGCACCGTTTCTGGCAATATGAGTGACGACAAGGGCACCAGCTCGGATGAAAACGTACACAACGTAATGATCTACCAGTCCATGTCCGGCGATGCCGAAGTAGGCACTTCCAGCTTCTCCATGACGGGCGGCAGCCTGATCGGTAAAAACGGCGACCTGTTCTACATCACCAATACCCACAGCGTCATCAAACTTTCTGGCGTGCAGCTGACCAACGAGGATGCCGACGCCAACCTGTTCACCATTACTGGCAACTCCGCCTCCCATGGCTGGGGCACAGCCGGCAGCAATGGCGCTCAGGTAGAGCTGACCGCCGACGGCCAGACCCTGAATGGAAAGATTGTGGTGGACAGCATTTCCACCCTGGATATGGCCCTGCAAAACGGTTCCAGCTTTACCGGCACCATCAATATTGTGGATAACGCCGAGGGCGGCACTGCGGTGGAAAACAACGCCGTTGTTACAATTGGCGGCGGCTGCACCTGGACGCTGACCGGTGACTGCACCATTACCAGTCTGACCAATAATGGCACCATCAACTTCAACGGCCACACCATTACCCTGGCCGACGGCACCGTGCTGAGTAAGTAAATCACACAAACAAAAATGGCGTACCGCCTTTGCGACGGTACGCCATTTTTTATGCAGTTATTACAGGATGCTGATGCGGCCTGCGCCGTAAGGATTCTCGTAATCCAGCAGGTAGCCCGGGTAATCCGCCAGCGGACTGTTGGCGGTTGCCAGATGCGGCAGCCCCTCGGCGTCCACGCCGTCAAAGGTCATAGCGTAGGTAGACATGACGAGGTAATCCTCCGACACATAGTCCTTGATGAGCTCTGCGCCGTCGAACATGGCAAAACCATCGCCCAGATTGCGCAGAGTGTAGTTCATGCCAGCCAGTGCATAGGTCTTGCCTTCCTCCAGCGGCACATATGTACCGGAAGCCTTATCGTAGATCTTCACGTTCTGCACACGCGGAGTGCCGGTGGCACCACCGATCCAAACGTTCTTATCGTCGGTCTGCACGGTATTGGGGATGTCGGTGTGAACCTCATAGGTAGCACCCGCCACATGCAGGAAACCGCCGTTTTCCTGACCGGTGCCGGCAAAACGGGCTGCAAATTCCAGAGCATCCTGGATCTGCTTGCCGGTAACGGACATCAGGCAGGCCACATTGCCAAAGGGGCTCACCTGCTTGCAGGTCTTGAAGGTCCAGTAGCCGGCTTCTTCATCCGCACGGATGCCGCCGCCGTTCATGATGGCGATATCGCAGTGCAGCTGCTCCACTTCATTGAAGTAGGAGTAAATGCCGTCGGCCACAAAGTCACCGAGATTCGTCTCGGCCATGCGGATGCGGCGTTTGCCGGTCTCGGGGTCGGTAACGTAGAAGTTGGTATCCGCAACGGCGATCTTCTCGCCCAGCATATCATCCACGGAGGATACCCACGCAGTCTGGATATCAGCAACTGCGCTGTCTACGCCCTCGTAAGAGGAGATCAGACGGGTGGCAATGGAGCCATCGGCCTTGATGGTCATTTCACCAACATTGGCAAAGTAGGAACCGGTCTGGGTCAGAGCAACCGCCTTGCCGGACAGGTCTTTTATCCACTCGCATTCCATCTTGGTATGGGAGTGGCCGTCGATGAATGCATCGAAGCCGGAGGTATGCTCGATGACTTCCTTACTGGTCCAGGGCGAAGAGGACGGGTCAACACCCAGATGGCCCAGACCGATCACGTAATCCGCCAGCAGCTTTGCCTTATCGATAGAACGCTGCACGGCTGCATACAGCTTCTGGCCATCGTCGCCGCCCAGGATATCGTAGATGTAGCGCTTCTGGCTCTTGTCCATGAAGTAAGCCGGGGTGGACTTTGTGAAAGTCTCGGGTGTGGTGATACCCACAAATGCGATCACACGGCCGCCGACGGTAAAATACTTGACATCCGGCAGCACACGGGTGCCCAGCGGCAGGCTGACCCAGTTGCAGGAAAGATACGGGAACTCAGCTTCTGCCATGGCCTTTTTTGCACGGGCCATGCCATAGTCAAACTCATGGTTGCCGGGCGTAGCTGCATCATAACCTGCAGCATTCATCAGCTGAATGATAGATGCGCCTTCGTCCATAGAACCGTAAGCCGTACCCTGAATATGGTCGCCTGCATCCACCAGCAGCACACTCTTGCCGGCATCCTGATAGCTCTTTTTCAAGGCAGCGATGGCAGCATAGGTCAGCTCCGGAGACTTTTTATCGATGTAGGTGTGGACATCGTTGGTATACAGGATGGTGATGTCCTTGAAGCTGCCCGAGAAGCAGGCGGACGCGGCGGGTGCGCCCAGGCTCACGGCAGCAACGGCTGTGGTGACGCCTGCGGCCTTCATAAAGCTGCGGCGGGAGATAAGCTGTTTCATAAAAAACGACCTCCTCTTTGATACTCTCTTGTTTTTATCAGGCGTACAGTTCTGCCCGACACTCGTTGTATTAAGCATATCACAGAACCCGTTTCAGAACAAGCCGGAATTCCACATTTTGTTCACACCGCTGCTTGTTAAGTCGTACTTATTGTGCAATCTCTCTATTTTTTCAAGAAACAGCAAAACACACCCCTGCAGCTGTCTCAGCATACAGAGGTGTGTTTTATGGGGGACTCTTTTACAGAGCCGGAGAAAACCTAAAATCAGATCGCATTGTATTTCTTGAGGAATTTTTCAAGGTCAGTGCCCTCGATTTTTTTCAGGGCTTCCTTCATGGCAAGGCGCGGGATCAGCGGCAGGTCCATATCGGTGATCTTCTTGCCGTCGCGCAGTTTGACCGTTGCATCGATCAGGGCGCGCACATCGTAGGTGCTGCCCCAGACTTCCGGCACGCCGCGGTCGATGTTCAGCAGGGTGTACACGGCTTCCATGCCGGTACGCATGGAATATTCGGTGGTGAAGATGGTGTCACGTCCGGTCTCGGCAAACTGGCCCAGGAAGGCAAAGTTCACTGCGCCTTCGGGCACGATATCGGGGCGGTCACCCATGGCACGCGGCATGAAGAAGGCATCGATATAGGGCATCATGACCGGGATGGTGTTGGCGCTGTGCTCGGCCAGCTCTTCGATCTGGTCCTCGGGCACGCCGATGTGGTACAGCCACTCCATGCACGGCTCCTTGCCGGTGCAGTCGCGCATGGCCTTCTTGACGTAGTTGCCGGGCTTGTCGCTGAACAGACCGTAGACCCAGACGCACAGCTGATTCTTGGGCTGATCGCGGAACTGCTGCTGACGGTTCAGCGTCCAGCTGAGCAGCCAGTTGGAGTCCTTGACGGTGACGATACCGCCGGTGACCGTGTGGCCGCTGAAGGGGTCGCGCTTGCAGATCTTCTGGATATACTGGGGGATTTTATCGTCCAGGGTAGTGATGGTAGCGCTTTCCCAGTTGGAATGCTCGGGGTCAGAGCAGAACTTTTCCGGGTGCCCGAAAGCGGGGTCCTGTGCAGCGATCTTCTTCCACAGATCCCAGCCGTTGCCCGGCTTGATGGTGGGGTCAAAACCTGCAGCCTTGTCCTGAGCGCCCATGGTGCAGCTTTCCACACAGCCGCCGTTGGTGATAAACAGCAGGTCGTTCTCGGTCAGGTCGATGGTGTTAGTCTCGCCAGCGTGCTCCACCACCACACTGCTTGCCTGCTTGCGCTTGCCGTCAATATCAAACTTCACGTCCACCACCTTGGTCTCGTAATGGAACTGCACACCGTGATCCTTCAGGTAAGTGACCATGGGCAGGATGATGGATTCGTACTGGTTGTAGCGGGTAAAGCGCAGAGCGGTGAAGTCCGGCAGGCCGCCGATATGGTGGATATAGCGCTTGAGGTAGAGCTTCATTTCCAGTGCACTGTGCCAGTTCTCGAAAGCGAACATGGTGCGCCAGTACAGCCAGAAGTTGGAGTTGAGCACCTCATCATCAAAGAAATCGGTGATCTTTTTATCCTGTAGCTGCTCGTCGGGGGTGAAGAAGAGCTTCATGATCTCCATGGCACCCTTATCGGACAGGCCGAACTTGCCGTCCGTGTGAGCGTCCTCGCCGCGGTTGACAGTGGCACGGCAGAGGGAGTAGTTGGGGTCTTCCTTGTTCAGCCAGTAATACTCATCCAGCACGCTGGCACCCTCAGTCTCCAGAGACGGAATGGAACGCAGCAGATCCCACATGACCTCAAAATGGTTGTCCATCTCGCGGCCGCCGCGCATCACATAGCCAATGTCGTACTTGTAGCCGTCGCAGGCACCGCCGGGGATGGGGTCTTTCTCGAACACATGCACATGTTCGCCCTTCATCTGGCCATCGCGCACCAGATAGCAGGCTGCAGTCAGTGCAGCCAGGCCGGAACCAATGATATAAGCAGATTTATGATCCACGCCCACCGGCTTTTTGGGGTGAGCAAATGCTTCGTAGTTGCCACTGGAATAGTACATAGAAAAGCCTCCTTGCTTCGTCTTATCACTTCCGACATCCATGTGCCGTCCTTATGACAACAGTATACCCCGCCAGCTCCCTGCGAACAACAAACAAACCCTGCCGGGTGTATAAAATTTTTACATTCATTCCGTTTTGCTGGAAATATGAATTTTTCATTGCGGGGCGCATGATTTCCAGGCAGGCTGCTTCTTTGTACCAAAACAAAAACAAGCCGGAGAACGCCCTTTTCCAGAGCATTCCCGGCTGTGCCTTTTTCTTTAAAAAACAGTTGACATACGGTTAGATCAAAATGCAGATGAGCCCCGTGCAGCCTTCGTTGATGACCCGTTCCAGTGTTTCCTGCAGGCGGGTGCGGGCTTCCTGCGGCATATGCAGAAGTTTGTTCTGCAGGCCCTCGTTCACCAGCTCGTGCAGGCTTTTGCCAAAGATATTGGATTCCCACAGCTTTTCCGGGTCATCTTCAAACCCGGCCAGCAGGCTGTGGGCAAGGTCTTCGCTCTGCTTTTCGGTGCCCACGATAGGGCTGAGTTCCGTGTGGATGGTAGCCTTCATCATCTGGATGGAGGGGGCGCAGGCTTCCAGCCGGACGCCATAATTTGTGCCCTGCCGCACGATCTGCGGCTGCTCCAGTTTCAGCTCGCTGACCGAGGGCATTACGATGCCGTAGCCGGTGGCTTCCACCTGCTCTAAAGCGCTGCGCACTTTCTCGTACTCCCGCTTTGCCTTTGCCAGCTCCATGATACAGGGCATCAGTCCCGCTTCATCCCCGATGGCAAGGCCGGTCTGTTCGCTGAGCACCTGATAGAAAATTTCCGGCTTCAGCTCCACCGTAATGCGCACGCTGCCGTTTGCAAGGTCGATGCCGCTGATAGACGAACGCTGTACCGCGTCACATTCCAGCGCAGGTGCATCCGTCCCGGCGGGAACATCCTTCATGCGGGAAACTTTTTCTGCCAGCTGCATGGCGGCGGCGTACACCTGCGCCTGCAGCCAGTGGCCGTTTTCCAGCATGGTGACCCAGCGCGGCAGGGCAAAATCCAGTTCCTGCACCGGAAACTCGTACAGCACCTGCCGCAGGATATCCCCCAGCGCCGCCGCATCCAGATCAACGCAGCTTACCGGAAGGACTGTGTGGTCATAATCCCGTGCCATGCCCTCGGCCAGTTGGCGAGTCTCCGGGGCATCCGGGCGGGTGCTGTTGAGCAGAATGATGTAAGGCTTGCCCAGAGCATTCAGCTCTTCCACAATGCGCTTTTCCGTTTTTGCATAGCCTTCGCGTGGGATGTCGCTTACCGAACCGTCAGTGGTGACCACGATGCCGATGGTGGAATGCTCACAGATCACCTTGCGGGTGCCGGTCTCAGCAGCAAGATCGAAAGGTACCTCGTGGTCGAACCATGGACTTTTGACCATGCGCGGCTTGTCGTTTTCTTCATGGCCCATGGCTCCATCCACCATATAGCCCACGCAGTCGATGAGCCGCACCCTGCACTCACCGCCGCCCTCCAGCTGCAAAGGCACGGCGGATTCCGGAATAAACTTTGGTTCCGTGGTCATGATGGTACGGCCTGCTGCCGACTGCGGCAGCTCGTCCCGGGCACGCTCCCGCGCAGCTGCCGGGCCGATGGCCGGCAGCACCAGTTGTTCCATGAATCGTTTGATAAAGGTAGATTTACCGCTGCGCACCGGCCCCACCACGCCAATGTAGATATCACCGCCGGTGCGTGCGCCGATCTCGCGGCAGATGCCATTCTGTTCCTGATTTGCCAAAGCTGTGTCTCCCCTTCCCGTTTGCGCTGTGCACCGGACTTGTGCCGGTCCGCTCGTTGTATCGTATGTTTGGGAAGGGCCGGATATGACAAAAGGCTCCCATGCCAACAGCACAGGAGCCTTTGCAGATATTTTACAATTACGGGGTCAGACGATTGGGGCCGCGGAACAGGAACTCTGCGTCCTTGATAGTCAGGCCGCACAGCAGCATAGTCAGGCGGTCGATGCCCAGACCGAAACCACCGTGGGGCGGGCAGCCGTACTGGAAGAACTCCAGATAGAACTTGACGTCCTCGGCCAGCCCCTTTTCCTCGGCCTGCTTCTTCAGCACATCATAGCGGTGCTCACGCTGTGCACCGGTGGTGATTTCAACACCGCGCCAAATCAGGTCGTAGCCCTGGGGCACGCCGTTCTCGTCGCGCATGTGATAGAAAGCACGCTTCTCGGCAGAGTAATCGGTGATGAACAGGAACTCGTGGCCGTAGTGTTTCTTCACCCACTCGTAGCTCAGGCGCTCGGCCTCGGTGGTCAGGTCGCCCTTCTCGCTCTCATCCACGGTGTAGCCGAACTCTTCTTCCAGACCCTTGTACAGGTCGGCCAGCTTGACCACCGGGAACGGAGTGGTGGGGACGATGACTTCCTGGCCGAACAGCTCCTTGATCTGGTCACCGTAGTTATCCTTCACGGCCTGCAGACCGGCGGTAAGCAGCTCTTCTTCCATCTTCATCACGTCTTTGTAGGAAGTGATGTAGCTGAATTCCAGATCGAAGCCGGAGAACTCGGTGGAGTGCTTATTGGTGTAGCTCTTCTCCGCGCGGAACACGGGGCCGGTCTCAAAGATACGCTCGAAACCTGCGGCCATGGCCATCTGCTTGTAGAACTGGGGGCTCTGTGCCAGATAGGCGTTGCGGTCGAAGTAGTCCACCTTGAACACCTCAGAGCCGCTCTCGCTGGCAGCAGCGATCAGCTTGGGGGTGTGGATCTCAATAAAGTTGCGGTCCAGCAGGAACTTGCGCATAGCGTTTACAAAGCAGCTCTGTGCCTTGAACATAAGCTGATTCTCGTCGGTGCGCAGGTCGATCCAGCGGTAATCGATACGCTGATCGATGCTGGAACGCTCCACAGCCTTCTTCTTCTTGGTGGCTGCGATCTCCTTGCGGACGATGGGCAGTGCATCGGCAATGCTCTCGATCTCGATGCTCTCTGGGATCATTTCGACGCCGCCCATCTTGACGTAGTCGTTTTCCATCACCTTGCCGGTGACGGTAATGACGGAATCCGGGGTGAGCTTATCGATAGTCTCCACCAGATCCGGGTGATCGGCCTTTTCCACCGTGATCTGCAGCTTGCCGGTAATATCCTTCAGCACGATGAAGGCCATATACTTGCTGTTGCGCAGGTTTTCAATAAAGCCCTGCACCTTGACCGTGCCGCCGATGGCCTTCTGGGCCTCGTTGATATAGGTGCGTTCCATGTAGGAATCCTCCTTTAACATCTTGTGTACTGTTTTATTATACGCTTTTCAGGGGATAAATCAAGAGAAATGACAATATGCATTTTCTTGTTTCGACCCCTTCCGTGAAAAAGAGTTTCAGAAAAGCCCGCGGGCTTTTCTGAAACTCAAATATAAAAAATAAAATTTCCGCTAAGAATGGCAGAGCAAAGCGGAGCCATTTTTAATGGTCCCGCTTTTGTTCTTCGTGAATGGTGCCGGTGCCGCCCTCCACGACGCCGTCATGTTTGAGCACCGCCGCGATGGTGCCAAAAAAGCACTTCACGTCCAGCCAAAAACTCAGGTGCTCCACATACCAGCCGTCCAGCTTGGCTTTCTCGGCAATTTCCAGTTCATCGCGTCCATGGATCTGTGCCCAGCCGGTCAGGCCCGGACGCACATCGTTTGCACCGTATTTGTCGCGCTCTGCCAGCAGATCGTACTGATTCCAGAGGGCGGGCCGTGGGCCGATGACCGCCATATCGCCCACAAAGATGTTCCACAGCTGAGGCAGCTCGTCCAGACTGGTCTTGCGCAGGAAATGGCCCATGCGGGTGATATACTGATCCGGGTCCTGCAGCAGATGGGTGGGCATATCGTGAGGCGTGTCGATGCGCATGGTGCGGAACTTTAAAATATAGAAATGCTTTTTGCCGATGCCGACGCGCTTCTGCTTGAAAAACACCGGGCCAGGTGAATCCAGTTTGATGGCCACGGCCAGAATGAGAAAGAGCCAGGACAGGCAGAGCATACCGCACAGCGACAACACCACTGCCAGCAGGCGCTTGATTCCATTGCGATACATGAGTTTCCTCCATTTTTCGATTCAAAATAACAGTTCCAGTATAACAGTCCGGGCCAAAATTTGCAATTGCATCAAATGCCCGCCGCCGATATTTTTGCATTCTTGGCGCATTCTGCCGGTTTTACAGCATAAATGCGCCGGTTTTGTCTCTTGTTTTGCGGGATAAAAGGACGTAAGATAAGAATACTGATAAAGGAGGTCTACGCTATGATCCAGCGTTTTTGTTTTGGTTCTCCCCTGCCCACGGAGAGCGTGGTGCAGGAGATCACGATTTCTGCCGGGCCAGTGCCTTTCCTTACCGCTGCAGAAGGTGGCTGGCGGTATCAGATGGCCCCGGATGCCATCGTATATGGCTTGGGCGAGATGCCCCGCGGCATCAACAAGCGCGGCTGGCACTACATTACAAATAACACCGACGAATCCCACCACGGTGAGGACAAAGTCTCCTACTATGGTGCGCATAATTTTCTGCTCATTGATGGCGGCGCAGGCCGTGAGAGTTTTGGCGTGTTCATCGATTTCCCGGGAAAAGTGCACTATGACATCGGTTACACCGAATATGACATTCTGCATTTTGCCGCCGAAGAGCCAAACTATGAGCTTTACATTATTACCGGCAGCAGCCTGAACGATATCAGCCGCCAGTTCCGGCAGCTGATCGGCCGCAGCTATATCCCGCCCAAGTGGGCATTTGGGCTTGCACAAAGCCGCTTTGGCTACAAGACCGCCGAGGATGTGCGCGAGGTAGCCCGCCAGTACAAAGAGCACGATCTGCCGCTGGATATGATCTGTATGGACATTGATTATATGCAGGACTACGCCGATTTCACGGTAAACAAGCAGCGCTTCCCGGATCTTGCCGCCCTGAGCGCTGAACTGAAGGCGCAGGGCATCCGGCTGGTGCCCATCATCGACGCAGGCATGCGCATCGACCCTGAAAGCCCCGTCTGCACCGAGGGCCTTGCAAAGGGGTATTTCTGTACCAAAGCAGACGGCACCCCCTTTGTGGCGGCGGTGTGGCCCGGCAAAGCCTACTTTGCCGACTTTCTGCGCCCGGAGGTGCGGGAATGGTTTGGCCGCCAGTATAAGGTGTTGACCGACTGCGGCATTGAAGGCTTCTGGAACGATATGAACGAGCCTGCACTGTTTTATTCGCCCGAACGGCTGAAAACTTTCTTTGAAAGCATGGATGCGCTGAGCCGGAAGGATAATATTGAACAGGCCGACTTCTTTGGCAAGGTAGTGGGCGGTGTTATGGGGCTGATGAATGCCTCTGAGGACTACGCCAGCTTCTACCACGATGTGAGCGGCCAGCGTGTGCGGCATGACCGTGTGCACAACCTCTACGGCGGCAATATGACCCGCGCTGCAGGGGAAGCGTTCCGTGAACTGCGGCCCGGCAGACGCACTCTGCTATACAGCCGCAGCAGCTTTATCGGCAGCCACCGCTATGGCGGCATCTGGCTGGGCGACAATGCTTCCACCTGGGGTCAGTTTTTGGCCAACATCCAGATGATGCCGAATGTGCAGATGTGCGGTTTTCTTTATACCGGCGCAGATCTGTGCGGCTTTTCTTACGATACTACGCCAGACCTTGCCTTGCGCTGGCTGGAGTTCGGCCTGTTTACCCCGCTGATGCGCAACCACGCCACCGATGGCTCCCGGATGCAGGAATACTACCGCTTTGCCGATCAAATGCCCGCTATACGGAACGTGATCCGGCTGCGGTACGCCCTGCTGCCTTACCTTTACAGTGAGTTCATGAAGGCGGCGCTGGAAGAGACCAGCTACTTCCGGCCCCTGGGCTTCGACTTTCCTGCCGACCCGGACGCCCGCGAAGTGCAGGACCAGCTGCTTCTGGGCGAGTGCATAATGGTGGCACCTGTCTACACTCAGAACGCCGGTGGGCGGTATGTCTACCTGCCCCAGCCGATGAAGCTCTACCGCCTGCGCAGTGTGGACGACTATGACACTGCGATGCTGCCCGTCGGGCATCATTATATCCGCTGCGCACTGAATGAGGTGCTGCTGTTCATCCGACCCGGCCATGCCGTACCGGTGGCAAAGCCTGCCAGCAATACCGCACAGCTGGACGAGAACGATCTTACCCTGTGGGCCTGCCCGGACGGAAACGGCCATGCCGCTTACCGGATGTACCGTGACGACGGTGAAACTTCCGATTACGCTGCACCGGAGCACTGGACGACACTGGAACTGAAATAAAACTGCATTTTTACTGTGGCACCACCGAAGAAACTGCACTTTTTCGGCGGTGCCACTTGTATTTTTGTGTGCAGCGCGTTATAATATGCCTTCGGTTCCCTATTTACGGAAAATTTACACTTTACATTTAAAAAAATTGGATCATAAAAAAGGAGGCATCCATTTCATGGCACAGACAAGCCGCTCATCCGACTTGACCAGCGGGCCGATGCTGAAAAAGATCATTCTGTTTTCGCTGCCGTTGGCGGCTTCCAGCATTCTGCAATTGTTATTCAATGCGGCAGATGTGGTAGTGGTTGGCCGCTTTGCGGGCAGCACTGCTCTGGCAGCAGTAGGCTCCAACGGTGCCCTCATCAATCTGCTGGTAAACCTGTTCGTGGGGCTCTCGCTGGGCGCGAATGTTGTTGCTGCCCGCTGTTTTGGTGCAAAGGATGACCGCGGCGTGCAGGATACTGTGCAGACTTCGGTAACGCTGGGCCTTGTCAGCGGTGTGCTGTTGGCTGTGGTGGGCTTTTTTGCAGCCCGCGGTCTGCTGGAACTGATGAGCTGCCCGGAGGACGTGATTGATCTTTCTTCACTGTACCTTAAAATTTATTTCATCGGGATGCCCATGACCATGCTGTACAATTTCAGTTCTGCCTTGCTGCGGGCTGTAGGCGACACCAAGCGCCCGCTGTACTGTCTGGCTGCGGCAGGCATCATCAACGTGGTACTGAACCTGGTGTTTGTCATCGGCTTTTCCATGAGTGTGGCAGGTGTTGCGCTGGCTACCATCATCAGCCAGACCGTCTCTGCCTGTATGGTGACCCATATGCTGATGAAAGAAGAAGGCGCTCTGCATCTTGACCTGCGGCGGCTGGGCTTCCACATGGGCTCGCTCAAGCAGATTTTGCTCATCGGTCTGCCGGCCGGCCTGCAGAGCACTGTATTCAGCCTTTCCAATGTGGTGATCCAGTCTGCCATCAACTCCTTTGGTTCTACCGTGGTTGCCGGCAGCTCGGCCTCTGCAAACCTGGAAGGTTTTGTCTACACTGCCATGAACGCCTTTGCACAGGCAGCCGTCACATTCACCAGTCAGAACATCGGCGCACGCAAATATCATAACCTTGACCGGGTGATGCTCAACTGTCTGATCTGCGCCACTGTCACTGGCCTTGTGCTGGGCGGCGGTGCTGGGCTGGCAGGCAATCAGCTGCTGCATTTCTATTCTTCGGATGAAGCGGTCATTGCTGCCGGATACGACCGCCTGCGCATCATCTGCGGCACTTACCTACTGTGCGGCATTATGGATACTCTGGCCAGCAGCCTGCGCGGCCTTGGCTACAGCGTGCTGCCCATGGTGGTGAGCCTTGTGGGCAGCTGCCTGCTGCGGCTGGTGTGGATCGCGACCATCTTCCAGCTGAACCGTACACCGTTCATGCTGTACATCAGCTACCCCATCAGCTGGATCCTGACAGCTGCAGTGCATCTGGCCTGCCTGCTGGTGGTGCGGCACAAACTGCGCCGGAAAGGGCAGACTATGCAGGCCGCATAAACCAGCCTCGTAAAGCAAAACAAGTCCCGGCAGAGTATCATCTGCCGGGACTTGTTTTATACTGAGCAGGATGCACAGACGGATCTATCGAAGGCAAAAAAACTCCGCAGAATCAAACGCTTCTGCGTCCAATTCTGCGGGTTCTACCGCGTTGCGGTTGGTGGAGGCGATGGGAGTCGAACCCATGTCCGAAAAGAGTTCAGTGCAGGTGTCTCCGGGTGCAGGCGATCTACAACATTCCCGCCGCGCCACGCCGATCGTCAGGCTAGCGCATTGGTAGCTTCATGAGTTCCTGCCGGTCCGCAAAGCTTAGGTCCGTTCAGGTGCTGTGTCTAAAGGACGCCCCGGCCCCACACGACACAAGAGTGGGCGGAACGCGCAGCACTCAGGCTGCGAGCAACTGAGAATTAGTATTGTCAGTTAATTTTTTTGGAGGAGTTATAGAGCAGTTCCCCCACTGCTACCCGCTGCCCAGACCTCGCTCCCCCCGTCGAAACCTTTACGCCCCCATAAAAGCACATCTTGCGATGTGCAGAAAGCTTTGGAGTTCCGCTTCAGGAAAAGGGCCTGAAACGATCAATAGTATTTGCCGTTGGACTTCATTGCCCGGTCGATGGAACGCTTTGCATCGCGCTGGGCTGCATCGGCACGCTTATCATAAAGCTTCTTGCCTTTGCACAGGCCTACTTCCATCTTCACACGGCCATGCTTGAAATAAAGCGAAAGCGGCACAAGCGTATACCCCTGCAGCTTGCACTGCTGGTGCAGACGCCGGATCTCACTTTTGTGGGCCAGCAGCCGCCGGACGCGCATGGGGTCCTGATTGAACAGATTGCCGTGGTCATAGGGGCTGATGTGCATTCCCTTCACCAGCAGCTCGCCGTCCTCAATGTCTACCCAGCTGTCTTTCAGGTTAACGCCACCGGCACGCAGGCTTTTGACCTCGGTGCCTTTCAGCTCAACACCCGTTTCAAGCGCTTCCAGAACGAAGTATTCATGACGCGCTTCACGGTTGGTGGCAATGGTTTTTACTGCCGGACGCTCCTTGGCTGGTGCCATGCTGCGCGCCTCCTTTCTCCGTTTCTGTTGTATCAGTATACCATTTTTTTACGGTTTTGCAAGGGCCGTTTTTAAAGAAATTGTAAATTCTTTCCAAATTACAGTTCTCCGCGGCCGGAAAGTGCACGGTACAGGGTGGTCTCATCGGTGTACTCAAGGCTTGCACCCACCGGCAGACCGTAGGCCAGACGTGTGGTCTTGATGCCCAAGGGCTTAATGAGTTTTGCCAGATACATGGCAGTAGCTTCGCCTTCTACCGTGGGGTTCATTGCCATGATGACTTCCTTCACCTTGCCGTCGCCCAGACGCGCCAGAAGCTCTTTGACCGTGAGCTGCTCGGCTCCGATACCGTCCATGGGGCTGATGAGGCCATGCAGAACATGATATAGGCCATGATATTCCCGTGTGCGCTCAAACGCCTGCACATCGCGGGGCGTTTCCACCACACAGATCACCGAGGTGTCCCGCTTTGCGCTGGCGCAGATCGGACAAAGCTCGGCTTCGGTATAGTTCTGGCAGATGCGGCAACGGTGGAGTTTTGTATGGGCGTTCTGGATGGCGGATGCCAGTGCCGAAGCGTCCTCGTCGGACATGCTCAGCACCTGATACGCCATACGGGTAGCGCCCTTGCGCCCAATGCCCGGGAACTTGCCGAACTCTTCGATCAGCTTTTCCAGCGGGGCTGCGTTGTAGCCCATGTTCTTCCCTCCTGCCGGATCAGAGACCGGGGATGTTCATGCCGCCGGTCAGCTTGCCCATTTCGGCTTCGGCAGTCTCGTCCACCTGCTTGACCGTGGCATTGACGGCAGCTGCAACCAGATCTTCCAGCATCTCGATATCGTCGGGGTCCACGGCCTCAGGCTTGATGGTGATTGCCAGAACCTCGTGCTTGCCGTTCATCTTGACGGTGACCATTTCACCGGCAGCGCTGCCAGTGTACTCGGCAGCTTCCAGCTCGGCCTGCTTGGCCTTCATATCTTCCTGCATCTTCTGTGCCTGACGCATAAGGGCGTTCATATCGGGGCGGCCGAAGCCTGCGGGCATTCTTGCTTTCATAATTGGTTACTCCTTTTAGATCGTATTTGTCTTTTTCCTTGCGGAATCCTCGATGGATACATCCAGACCCAGCTTTTCCAGTGCATGGAGCGACTGCTCCGCATTGGAGACGGTTTTATTCGCCGCCTTCGGTTCATAGGGGCCGATGGGCACTGCGGTGCCGGACACATCCTTGATGAGTTTTTTTATCAGCCGCTGGCTGTCTTTGTTGGCGCGGATGAAATCGCGGAAGGTCTTTCCACCGTCGATCAGCACGCGGGTGCCGTCAAAGTAAGCCTTCGACTTGCGCAGGTAGGTGTAGAGCATGGGGTCTTTTTCCTGCAGCTGCTGCACTACCTGCGGCCAATATGAGTACGGTGCAGTTCCCTCCTGTGCAGCGGCATGCGGTTTTTCCGGGGCCGGTTTTGCAGGAACTTCCAGCACAGGTTCTGGCTGCGGAGTCAGTGCAGACTTTTCCGGCTCAGCTTCCTGCACGGGCAGGGTCGGCTGCGCAGCAGGTTCATCCCACGGCAGTGCTTCTGTCTGCTGCACGGGCGGTTCTTCCGGAAGCGGCGGCGTATCATCCACCGGAGCAGGAACCGATTCAGGATGTTCGGGTTCCGGTGCTTTCTGCACAGGTGCAGCAGCAACAGGCGGTACAGAGGATTCTGCCACAGCGGATTTTTCCGTCCGTACCGGTTCCTGTACAGCCACAGATCCTTCCACTGGCGCAGCCTGCACCGGGGCACTGATAAAAGGCTGCACCACAGGAGCCGAAGCAAAAGGCTGCGGTGCGGATGGCTGGCTTACCGTGCGTACAGGTGCATTCTGCGCGGGCATCGCCTGTATCTGCGGCGGCTCCGAAAGGCTGAACAGGGCAAGTTCCAGTTCAATGCGCTGGTCACTGCCGCGGGTCATGTGTTCCAGTGCACTGCCCAGCGCACGGATGGCGCGGATCGCCTCCCGCTGGCCCATCTGCGGGCCCTTTTCCAGATAAAGGGCTTCCTCCTCCGGCGATACACCGGAAAGCAGAGCCTGCCCACCGGGCAGCGCTGCCAGCATCAAGGCACGGTAATGGGCGATGAGTTCTTCGGTCAGGCGCTTCACATCCACCGACTGCTGCCGCAGCTGGGCCAGCTGGGCCAGCGCCGTGGCACCGTCCTGTGCCTCCAGTGCGTCCGAGATGCGGAACAGATAGCTGCGGTCGGTGACGCCCGCCATGCAGCGCACCACATCGGCGTCGATCTTTGCCGTGACGCCTGCGCAGGTGTCCAGAATGGACAGTGCATCACGCAGAGCGCCGTCGGCCAGACGGGCGATCAGCTCTGCACCGTCCGGGGTCAGCTCCAAATGTTCTTCGCCGGCGATATACTCCACCCGGTGGGCAATATCCTCTGGCCCGATGCGGGTGAAATCGTATCGCTGACAGCGGGACAAAATGGTAGCGGGCACCTTCTGGATCTCTGTGGTTGCCAGAATAAAGATGACATGGGCTGGTGGCTCTTCCAGCGTTTTGAGCAGTGCATTGAAAGCTGCCGTGGAGAGCATGTGCACCTCATCGATGATGTATACCTTATATTTGCAGGCGCTGGGAGTGTAGGCGGTCTCATCGCGCAGGTCGCGGATATCATCCACGCCGTTGTTGGAAGCCGCGTCCATCTCCACCACATCAAGGATGCTGCCATTGTCGATACCCTTGCATATCTCGCACTCTCTGCAGGGGTCACCGTTTACCGGATGCAGGCAGTTGACCGCCTTGGCGAAAATTTTTGCACAGGTAGTCTTGCCGGTGCCGCGCACGCCGGTAAACAGGTAGGCATGGCCCACACGGTTTGCCGTGATCTGGTTTTTCAGGGCTGTGACAATGGCCCGCTGGCCCACCACATCCTCAAAGCGCTGGGGCCTCCACTTGCGGTATAAGGCACGGTACATGGCCTTCTCCCCTTTCCGGCAAAATAAAAAGGACAGCGCTTGACGGGGTTTTGTCCCCGCCTTGCGTAACTCGGCATACGGATGCAGGCTTACTGAAACGCACGAACGCACTGCTTAAGGCTGCTTGGTTCCCCACCTGACCTGGTTCACAGCGAATCCATCGTACAGGACCCGCATCCGTATGCCGAACCACGCAGCAGGCGCTGTCCGACACATTCTCTTGAATGCCAGAATATTGTACCATAAACGCAGGCAGATTGCAAGAGGAAGATACCATTTGCCGCAGTGGCCCCTCTTTGTGAAAAAGCACCCCGGAAAATCTGCGGATTTTCCGGGGTGCAAGTTAACAATAAATTTTCCGCTTAAGATAGCCAGAGCGAACGCGGCAGCTATTTTTAATCAGGAAAATCAGGACTGGCAGGCAGTGATCAGGCTCATCTTGTAGACCTCGTCGGCGTTGCAGCCTCGGGACAGGTCGTTGATGGGAGCGTTCAGGCCCTGCAGGATGGGGCCGTATGCTGCGTAGCCGCCCAGACGCTGAGCGATCTTATAGCCGATGTTGCCGGCCTCGATGCAGGGGAAGATGAAGGTGTTGGCCTGGCCGGCGACCTTGCTGCCCTTGCACTTGACCTGTGCCACTTCGGGAGCAACGGCAGCGTCAAACTGCAGCTCGCCATCCACAGCCAGCTCGGGGTCCATCTCCTGTGCCTTGATGACAGCGTCGTGGCTCAGAGCGACCGTGCCGCCCTTGCCGGAGCCCTTGGTAGAGAAGCTCAGCACAGCAACCTTCGGGTCGATGCCGAACAGCTTTGCGGTCTTTGCGGTCTCAATGGCGACCTCAGCCAGCTTTGCGGAAGCAGCAACCTTGACCTCGCCAGTAGCCTTATCAACGGTATCGGTGTAGTCGATGTTCACGGCGCAGTCACCCATGGCAATGCGCTTCAGGCCCTCTTCGCCGCAGTCACGATCCAGAATGAAGCAGGAGCTCACCAGATGTGCGCCCTTCTTGGTCTTGACCAGCTGCAGAGCGGGACGGATGGTATCGGCGGTGGAGTAAGTAGCGCCGCCCAGCAGGCAGTCTGCCTTGCCCATCTTCACCAGCATGGTGCCGAAGTAGTTGGACTTCTTCAGCAGTGCAGTGCACTCCTCAGCGGTCTGCTTGCCCTTGCGCAGTTCCACCATGGTGTTGACCATCTCATCGAAACCTGCGTAGTTCTCGGGGTCGATGATCTCGGCAGCGGAAATATCAAAGTTACCGGCGGCGGCAGCAGCCTTGCACTCAGCCTCGTTGCCCACCATGACGACCTTCAGCACGCCCTCGGCCAGCAGCTTGCTTGCCGCCTCCAGAATGCGGGGATCATTGCCCTCGGTGAAAACGATCGTCTTGGGATTTGCCTTCAGCTGTGCTACCAGCGGTGCAAACATATCAGCCATTGTGATTACCTCCGAATTTACTTTCCAATATTCGCACCCGGGTGTCTGTTGGACACAAGGATGCCTTTCCCTTTTATTCTAGCACACCCGGCAAAAAGTTCAAGACAAAATTGGCTTTTTGTGCTACAAATTTTCCCTATCGCACCATCGTTATTTTTCCATCAAAGTGTCCGAGTGCTCCCTGAGTATTCCTCCGCAGTTTTCCTCAAACCAATTTCAAAAAATAAAAGTCCCTGCAACTTTCGCTCACAGCTCCCACTCAGAGCCATAAACGATCATTGCAGGGGCTTTCTTCATCTTATCAGTCACTCCATTTTGAATTTCTCAAGACATATCCTGTCCTCGGTGAGTGCCAGATGAAATATTTTCAGGCAGTACGGAAGAATCATTCAGTTTAGGATTCGTGTGTGGATCACGTTTCCTTCCCCTGCCCGGAATATCATTTTACGCTGAGGGACATTTTATTTGCCCTCTTCAACGACATAAATGATTAAGCTTTGATCGATCAACCGATCTTTGGAATCCCACTTCCAAGGGCCGTTTTTATTTTACTTCCCGCTCTTTGCCTTCAAACGGTTATACTCCCTGTCTGCCATAATGGCTTCTTTCGTAAAGGAGTTGTTCTTCCACCATGCAACCAGAGCCGCCACGGTGGTGATGCCGGCGGTCACCAGCTGTTCCACGGTAGTGCTCTCAATGGGCAGCGGGCTCTTGCCCATGGCGCTCAGCAGCTGGTTGGTCAGAGCCAGCAGCAGAACAGCAGTGCGTGCGATGGTGCCTGCAGTGATGTTGATGTTCATATTCAATCCTCCTTGATCGGTAAACTCTTGGCGCGGTTGTACAGCTCAGTGCCGGTCCCGTTGCCGCCAAGCTTGTGGTAACTTTCGTAAAGATATTCCAGGTTCTTCAGCGCGGATGTGTCAATGTACCCCATTTTGATAAAATACGTACACGACTGATACAGCCTGTCGTGCATGATGGCAAGTAAGCCGCCCTTGATGTTCCGGTACTCGGTCACCTTTTTGATAAGGTATCCCCAGCCAAAGGTCAGCAGCCCGATGGCCCACTCCATCCAGTGCCCCATGATGTATGCGATCACACTCTGCATCGGTGCTCACCCCTTCCAGCGGCTCTTTGCCTTGCGCACGTCCACGTGCACCCAGCCGTTGGCGCGTCCCAGGCCGGGCGGGTAGATGCCGCAGCCGCCGGCGTTGCCCAGCAGTTTGTCCGCGTAAGCATATACCTGCTCCACGCTGATGCCCTGCACCTGAATGTCCGCCGCTTTGCCGTACAGGTGCTGGCTGAACTTTGCCGCGTTTTTCTGCTTTGCATTCCAGCTTGCCGTGCGGAACCCGCTCGTAATGGTCACCGGCTTGCCGAAGTGCACCCGGATCTTCTCCAGCACTTCCACAAGCGCCGTGTCGATGAACACCGGGTCCGAGCCATCGCGGCAGTAGAACTCGCGCACCTTGAAATGCTCCGAGAGTTTCTCGTTTCCATTTTTCAAAATGGAGTACGCTTCGATACTCAAAAACTCACCTTTCCTTTCTCTTTCACAGCCGGAAAGCTCCTTCCACCCGTTTGAGCGGCTTCACTTCCACCGGCAGGATGTCCGCGCACAGCATGGCCATCTCCGGTTTTGCCGCCGCGTGCGCCGTGATCGTGATATTTCCCGTCACAGCATCCATTTTGATTTCTGCGCTCGCGCTGTCCTCCGCCATGGTCACATAGCTTTTAGTCACGTCCGTGCCGCCCATTTTCACGGTCAGCTCCAGTGTTTCCTTCCCGCTGTCGGTCACCGCAATGGTGTTCTGGTAGCTTTCACCCTTCACGATGCTCTGCATGGGGTTCGTGGCAGTGCAGCCGTCCAGTGTCCAGCCGATCGCACAGCTCTCGTAACTGCCCACGCTCACGGTACACTCCGCTGTCACCCCGCCGCACTCTGCCGTCACCACTGCCGTACCCCGTTTCAGGGCCAGAATGGTTCCATTTTGAGTAATTTTCGCCACATCGCGGGGCTTTGCGGTCACGTTGATCTTCCGGTAAAACGTATTCGTCGGCCCAACGCCCACCAGCAGCTGGTACTCCATGCCCCGGTTCAGCTTCACCGCATAGGTGTTCAGCGCAACGGCTTCCACGTTCAGTGTGTACATGGTCGGGTGTACGTTGTATTCCAGCGTGATCTTAGAGTGTCCCTTGTCGCTCTTGTACTGGTTCACAAACAGCAGGCCCGCATAATAATGGCTGGGGTTGTCCTCCAGCGCAAACCGCACCCGCTGCCCCTTCAAAGTCTCGCAGATGGTCGTGTACGCCGTCTCCCAGTCCCAGCCTTCGTAGTCGTTCTCAAGGTAAAACTCGATCTTCCCGGTGCGGTTGTCGTAGGTAGCCCGCTTGGGCACGGTCTGGCTGTAATCCAGCGCCCCGTCTCTGCCCGGCACGGTCACAAACTTTGTCCGCTCCATAGGCGCTGCGATCACCGGCCGCGAGGAAGGGATCAGCCGCCAGTCATCCCAGGTGTCAATGTAGCGGTCGCCTACGTTGATGATAAGAGAATGATACATTGCCTTGCCTCACTTGCTGTTCAGATATCCGATGGTCGATTGGATCGCGTTCCATGCCCTGCCTGCCGTGCCGAAGTTTGCCGCCTGCAGGCTCGAAAGCTTCTGCGTGGTCGCACCAAAGGTAAAATCCTTCTGGTCCAGCTCGTGCAGCGGGATCACTTCTTTTGCACAGGGCAGCCAGTCGTCGATGCCGTGGGGTTCCGAGAGCACATAGGTCTCCTTCATGAAATCCAGCCGGTCGATGTCCACGCCTACGTCGGCAAGGTCTGCCGCGTTCACCTGGATGCTCCCCGTAAACCCGCTGTACTTTTTCAGTTCCTCTTCGGCCCGCTCCATAAGGCTTGCCGTAGTCGAAGCAGTGCCTTCCACCACGATGGTTTTCTGGCACAGCCCGTACCGTTTGATGGATTCACCGTTGTACGCCTCTGCGGTCAGCTGCACAGTTTCCGTGGTCGCCCAGAACCAGAACCCGTTCGTCCGGGTCGTCCAGCCAATGGCCTTCACCGAGTTCACGATGTCTCCGGCTTTCACGTAATACGAAATATCCAGCAGGTTCTTTCCCAGCTCGATTACCTGGGCGGTCTTGTCGTTCAGCTTCGCCAGATAGTCCAGATATCTTGTATATACCCGCACGCCGTCCACCATTTTGATTTCTTTGCGCAGGCGCAGATATCCGCCATACTTTCCGGTCAGGCTGTTCGTCAGCACGTCCCAGCAGCTGCTCACACCGGCTGTTTCCCTGTCCGTGTCGCTTTCGGGCTTTACCACGGTCACATCGCCGGGCAGAAACACCTTGCCTTCGCCTTTAAAGCCGATGTGCGCCGTCGGGTCGTCCGGCACAGCCAGCGCCAGTTCCATAAGCTCCTGTGCCGTATAGAGCTGGTTCTTCACCTGACACTGCCGGCTCTTCAAATATCCCAGCTCGCTTTCACAGGTCACCTCGATGTCAAGATAAAGGTTCTTGCTCATTTCGGTGATATATCCCATAAAGATCTCGCGCCCGTCCTCTTCAATGCTGATGACCGGCTTTTTCAGTTCCAGCTTGTCGTAGTGCGGGTTCGATACCGGCACCGTAAAGCTGAACGAGCTGATCTCGTTGGCTTCCAGCGTCACTTCCGGATCCAGGATCACCGGTGCGTCCTCGTCGTATGGGTCGTCCAGTACATTCCGTTCGGTCCAGTAGTAGCTCTTGCCGTCTGCCGTGCCCTTGATCTGTCCGATGTATACCACATAGCCCGGTGCCCGGATGCGGCATACCTTGCAGCTTCTGCTGGTCGTCGTCTCGCCGTCAAAAGCCTCCACGGTCAGGGTGTGCACGGTGTTCTTTTCAAAGCTCTGCAGGGTCTCCGTGGAAACATGGAACCTGTATATGCCATTTTGATCGGCCGCAAACGTCCTTTGCACTACGCCGTCGATCTTCTCGGTCACGGTCACCGGGTCGCCGTCCGGGTCGGATACCCGGTATGCAAACCCGAATGCCGTCCACCGTCCGAATGCGCCGTCCTGCCCAAAGAAGTTGCTTTCGATCTCAGGTGCTTTGTTGCTGGTCAGTCTCCCCGCATCCGTGATCGTGGCATTCTCATCCACACACATGCATACGAGGGTAGCCTGCTTGTACCGGGTGTCGATCGCATCGCTGATATCCCCGCAGGGCAGGCGGTTCTGGGCGGTGCTGAAGATAAAGTCTCCTTTGTAATACAGCGGCCGGTAAATGGAGCATCTGTAGTAAAAGCCGCCCGTGTTGTCCGAGTTCGTGGCTTCCACGTCCTGCGTTTCCCGGGTGCCAAAGTACATATGCTTTTCTTCGGTGCTTCCCAGCCATGCCTTCCAGAAAACTGTCAGCAGTTCCTGGTCGTTCACCTCCGATTCCAGCGGTATCCAGAACTTCTGGTCTTTCAGCCGGCCTGTGCCTCGTCCATATACGTACTCGATGGTGGTCGGCACAATGGTTTCCAGCGTGTCCGCACTCAGCCGCTTTGCATAGGTGTCCGCCAGCCAGTTGCGCAGTTCCGGTGCATTCTCCCACGACTGCCCTTCCTTGTCGCTGCCCCAGCTCACGCCGCTGTCCAGCAGCATTTTGCGCATCAGCAGGGTCTTGCCCTTGCCGTTCAGGTCAGCGCGCCAGTTGTGCTGTACTACGATAAAATCCGTCAGTACGCCGTTTTCGGCCACCTTCAGCGTGTCAAGGCGGGCAAGGTCTTTTACAAGTTTTCCCATTTCTGCACCTCACGTCACCTTCGCTGCACTCATCCGTCCCATGCGGTCGTCGATCCAGCCAATGGCCCTACGCCCGTCCACGGTCATCTTCATGTTCCGCACTGCGTCCGCAATGCCGTCCATGTGGTCTGCAAGCCCGCCAATGGCGTTCAGCGCGTCCTCGTTTCCGGCGTTCTTCAGACCATTTTGAAGCTGTACTTCCGCATCGATCTGGTTTGCAAGGTTCCGGCTCACGTCACCGTCCAGGCTCAGGGATCTCGTTGCCGCAAAGGTGTTGTCGATCTCTTCTGCACCTTCCAGCACGTTCGTCAGGTCCACGACGGGCGTGATCTGCGGGGTATACTCGTAGTCGCTGTCCATCACCCTGCTGATAGCACTCAGTGCGCCCTTTGCAATGTCAGTCGCATCCTGCGTCACTTCGTCCACCGCATCGTCAATGATGGGCGCATCCTCCTTCACGCCGTCGCTGATGCCCTTGTCGATCTCCGAGCCGATGTCCTTCGATACGCTGGTCTCGCGGTTCTGGTTTTTGCGCTTATGGATGAACCACGCAATGCCGCCGATCACCGCCGCAATGGCTGCAAGCACGCCAACCACCAAAAGCAGTTCCGGCAGTGCCGACATAATGGCCGCGCCCAGTCCGCCCAACGCTTCGCCAATGCCGCTCACAGCCACGCCTGCGCCGCTGCCTGCCGTTCCAAGCTGTCCCAATACCGGCACCAGCCCGCTCACAGCATCGCTCACGTTCGTCGCCGCAGCGCCGATGTTTCCAAGCTTTGCCGCAAAATCGCCATTTTGAAATCCGCCGATCAGGTTTGTCAGCATGTCGCCTGCACCGCCGGTCAGCTTGTTCCCGGTCTCGGTGAACAGCAGGTCCACAAGGCCCGTTGCCGCCGAGATCAGCGCACTGGCGTAATCGCCCTGCATGGCGGACGCAATGGCCGAAACGAATTCCGTCCCGATCTCCATGCCCTCTTCGCTGAATGCCGCGCCGAATACGTTCGTCAGAGTGTTCGTCATTTCCTCGCCCATGGCACCGGAAACTTTCTTCCACACCTCGCTGCACGCATCACTGATGGGCACCCAGTTTTTCTGAATGGCGTTGGCGAACCGCACCACGGCGTTCTTGGCGTTGTCCTCAAGGCCCATGGCGTCCGCCAGTGCCCCCGCAAAGCTCACCATGGAACTGCGGGAAGAAAGCAGCTGGTCTTCGTACTTCTTGCGTTCCTCTTCGCTCATCTTGCTGGGGTCGTTCGCGTCTTTCCGCTTGTCCTCAGCCAGTTTCTGCTGCAGCTCGTAGGTCTTCTGCAGCTCTGCATTCATGTTCTGCAGCGCTTCCACCGTTCCCAGAATGCTGGTCGTGATGCCCTGATACTTCGCCTTCCGTGCTTCGGCGCTGTTTTCGCCGTACTGCTCCACGGCCTTCTGGTAGGCGTCCGCACGGTCTTTCAGGCTGCCGTCATCGTAGATGCTGGTCAGCAGGTCCATACGGCTCTGCATCCGGCTCTGTGCATCGCTGATGATGTCCAGCTGTGCGTCCAGCCGGTTCAGCGCCTGTTTTGCAATCTCATTCTGCAGTTCCAGACTTTCGGTCTGGGCGTCCAGATAGTCGTTCCAGGCTTCCTTCGTGCGCAGGTCGCTTTCGCCGTACTGCTGGCGCAGGGTGTCCCACTGCTCTTTTGCCCTGGCTTCCTTCTTCTGCTTTACTTCCAGCTCGGCCGTCTGGTACTCGGTCTCCTTGTCGATCTTGTCCAGCTTCGTTGCGGTATTGCTGTTCTGCGCGGTCCACAAAGCATATTCCTTTTCCAGCGTGTCAAGGTCGGTGTCGTACCGCTTCGTGATGTCCTCAAACAGGTTCGTATACTGCTCTGCTTTCAGCTTGGCAAGGCTGGTCTTTTCGCTCAAAAGGTCTGCATACGCTTCCTTCGTCTCGGTCTTGTCCTTGCCCCAGCGCTTGTACATCTCGTCGTACTTTGCCTGTGCAATGGCCACGCGGTCAGTCTGGTTCGCAATTTCCGCCGCCGCGTTCTCCATTTTCTTCGAGAGCAGCGTGTCCTCGTCTGCGGAATACTGGTTCTCGATCTTCCACAGCTCGTACTCGCTGTCCATGGCTTCCCGCAAAGCCTTGTTCGCTTCCAGCTTCGTCTTGTACTTTTCCGTGACCTGCTGGGCAAGGGTCTTTTTGGAGCCGGAAGATTTGGTTTTGCCCGTTCCGCCTCCGCCGCCGGAGCCCGTCGGGTCATCTTCCTGTGCCGCATCCACCAGATCATCCAGTGTCAGGCCTGTTCCCTTTGGCTGGTCAACTTTATTTGCAAACGGGTTCCAGCTGTTTTCTGGCAGTTGCGGGATCTGCACTCCGCTCACTGCACTGTTGATCGCATTTTGAATTTTGTCCGTCGAACCGGGGAACCATTCTTCGATCTTGCTGATAAATCCGTCGTACAGCCACTTGCCAAGGTTTCCGCCGCTGGTTTCCGTGCTTTCCTGCGCCTGCTCCACCGCTTTTGCCGTGGTGCTCTGCACAGTATCGTTCACTTCGCCGGTCTTTGCCTTTATCGTGGTCATGCTGGTGTCCACGTTCTGGGCGTTCCCGCTTATCACGCCTGCCGCCGTGCCGGAAGCATTCGCCGCGTCGGTCATGGCAGCTTCGCCGTTCAGCATCGCTCTGGCCATGTCCTCGGTAACATACTTCACTTCGCCGGTCTCGGTCGTCAGTGCGATCAGCCCGTCCGTGTTTTTCTTCTGGGCAATGGTCATGGCATTGGTCGCTGTGGTAGCTTTCCCGGTCTCCTCGTCTGCCTTCTGCACCGCTTTTGCACTGTCGTCCACCTGCTTCCGGTTTTCTTCCAGCGCTTTTGTGCTTTCCTGCACGGCCTTGCCGCTTTCGGTCATGCTGTCTTCGATCTGGTTGCCGATTTCGTCCAGCGTGGTTCCAAACGGTGCAAGGAACGGGTAGGTGATCCCGTTCAGGATCGCGCCAAACACGCGGTCTTTCGCGGTAAAGGTGTCTACCCAGCTGGTCAGGTCAAACGGGTTCGCCAGCTTGCTCACTTCGCTGCCCTTTTCGCCTACCCAGGCTTTCAGCTGTTCCCATGCCCAGTCCAGCACCTGTATGGTCGCATCCAGCACAATGATAATAATGTTTGCCAGCGCCTGTGCGATCACGTACGCCTTGTCGTTGATGGTGTTGCAGATCACATCAACAATGGTTTCCAGTGCTGCCTGAATATACGGCCCCGCGCTGATGATCGCCTGACACACCGGGTCGGCGATCGAACTCAGCACGGCCAGAATCCCCGCCGCAATGGAGAGTTTCAGCAACCCGCCCGCAAACGCACTGAATGCTTTTCCAAGGTTTACAAGGCTTGCTGCAAAAATCGTAAGGCCGGTCGCAATGGGTGGTGCTGCACCGATCAGGCCCAGCCCCACAAAAATGCCCAGCATTCCGGTAAACCCGGCCAGCGCCTGTTCAAGGCTCAGCCCGCTCAGCAGGTAACACGCCGGTGCAAGCAGCAGCAAAGCCGTTGCAAGCAGCATGCAGGCTTTTGCAATTGAAAGCAGCCCAAGAGAAGCTTCCGGCAAAATCATGCACACCGCTACAAGCGCGGCCAGCCCCGCGCACAGCAGTCCAAGGTTCACCATAATGGTCTCAAAGGGCACATTCGCCAGCATTTTGATGGCCAGTGCCATTTCCGCCATCGCCGCGCCCATGGCCAGCATTGCAATGGCCGCTGCCGTCGTTTCCGGCGCGCTCCTGCCCAGCAGATACAGCGCTGCCGAAAGTTCGATCAGCATCACCGTCACGCCGGCCATGCCGGCACCGCCCGTGTCAGTCTCCATGGCTTTGCCCATCGCCCACACAGCACCGGCCATCACCACCAGCGCCGCACTTGCGGTCACCATGCTCTCGGCAGCTTTCTTCATCCGCAGCGGGTTCACCTTGGTGTTCGCCATCAGCACCAGCAATGCCGCAATGCCGCTCACCATAAGCCCTGCGCCGCGGATACCGTCCATCATGCGGTCCCCAAGGCTCGCAAAAATCGCCACGGCCCCAGCTGCCATCAGCAAAGCCGTGCCCATCGCGTTCATGGCGATCAGCATTCCGCCCAGCTTTACAAGATACTGGATGATCTTGTCCACCGTGCCCACGTCCGCTTTTCCGGCAAGTTTCTGTGCAAAGCCCGCCGCCACAGTCAATATGCCTATTGCAATGGCCACGCCGTTGATGGCTTCCACCGCCCCGTCAATGTCAAGGCCGTTTTTCTCCGCCAGTGCCAGCGGGATCAGCGCCATGGCGATCATGTCCACCGCCGCGGCAGCAGCCACAAATCCGCTTGCACCTTTTGCATCAAACATGGCGTTGAGCATCGAGACAGCGCCGATCATGGCCGTCAGCATGGACGCCACCTGCCATGCGGCCCGCACTCCGTTTATCACCTGATAGGTGTGCAGGCTTCCCATTTTCGCAACACTGCCTGCCAGTGCGATCATGCCGACGCTGATGGCCGCAATGGTTCCCATCAGCTTTGCCGTGTCAAGGCCGGTCAGGTCGGTCGCCGCCAGCACTTTCAGCGCCACCACCATGCCAAACAGCTCGGTCATCACGCTTCCCAGCGCCTGCACGGTCCTGATCGGGTCGTCAATTTTGCTCAGCAGGTACATGCTGCCGCTGATAAGTGCCACCGCCGTTGCAATGGCCTTCGCCGCAGATGTAAGGTTATTTGCGGTGTTTGCCTTCGTCCAGGTGTTCACGGCATTGGTCAGGCTCTCAAAGAACTTCGAGATCGGGTTTGCAAAGGTGTTTTTCAGGTTGTCGCTGGCTTTCTTCAAAAGCTTCGTTGCCCCGTAAATGGCCAGCGCCAGTGCACCAACATCCACCAGTGCCAGCAGCCGGTAGATGTCAATGCCGTCCTGTAAGTTAAAGAAGTCCTTCACAGCTTCCAGCGCTGTTTTGCACGCAGAAACAATATTCGTCATGATGCCGCTCAGCGTTCCGCCAAAGTCCTTCAGCGCCGCTTCGGCTTTTTCCGGCAGGCTCAGCACAGTATCCCGGATGTTCTCCAGCATCGGCACGTGGCTGTCTTTGAAGTCCTCTACGGTCTTTCCCGCATCTTTAAATCCGCCAAATGCACTCCCGATCAGCACCCCCACGCCGCCCAGCACCTCAAACACCGTGCCGATCACGTTTCCTGCCGAGACACTTCCTGTTTTGAATTTGTCCAACACACTGCCCACGGCATCCACCACGGTGCCAAATGCGCCAAACTGTTTCTTTGCGTCCTCCACGCTGCCGCCGCGCACAAGGCTCCGCACGCCCTTCACAACGTCTGCAATGGGGCTCACCAGTGCCGCCACGGCCCCCACAAGGATACCCAGCACATCGCTCAGGTTCTCCGCCTGCCCAAGGCTCATGTCCACCCATGTCAGCAGGTTGCCGATGTAACTTCCAATGTTCAGCAGCAGGTCTCCCAGCGGGCTCAGCAAGTCCAGCAGCTTTTCCAGAATGGCAAAGGCAGTCTTTCCCACCGTCTTTACGCCTTTCAGCCCGATGCTCAGCACCCGGAATACGCCGGTAAATACCTTCTGCACCTTCCGGGCCGTTTCTTCGCTCAGTGCCAGCTTTCCGGTCAGCTCGTCAAAGCCTTTCAAAAAATTGTACAGCGGGCTGCCGTCGGTCATAAACACGTCGCCAAATGCATCCCGCACCGGCTCCAATACGCTGTTGATGCCTTCCAGCACATTCAGGATGCCGTTAAAGAAGTGCTCTCTGCCGGAAAGCTGGTTCATCTTCCCCGCAAAGTCGTCCAGGTTCACGCTGCCATTTTGAATTTTCTCCGCCATGTCCGCGTAAGCACCGGCCAGCTTCTCTACCGTCTCGCGGCTGAGTTTTTTCTTTTTCAGCTCTGCGTCACTCAGCTTGGCAAGCTGCGCATAGCCGTTCGCGTTGTACTGCAGCACGTCCCCAAGCTGCCGGGCTGTCACGCCGCTTTCTTCCAATGCTTTCTGGAAACTGCCTGCGTCCTCAATGGCTTCCTCGGTCAGCAGTCCGCTCCGCGTCAGGCTCGTCTCCAGAAGGTTCGTAAAGTTGTCTCCGGCGTCACCAAAGCCGTCTGTTCCCAGCAGCTGGTCAAGGCCGGAGTCAAAAGCGCTTTTCAGCCAGTTGTTCCGCCCGGCCGCGCCGCCTGCAAACATGGTCCAGAACTCTTCCGCAAGGTCGCTCCAAAAGCCCTTTGCTTCCTCGTAGTTGCCAAACAGGATGTCAAAGGTCTCCATCCAGCCGCTGCTCACGGCGTCCTTCGTGGCGTCCACCGCTTCGGAAAAGCTCTTTGCCTCCTGCGCTGCCTTAAAGGCTTTCACGGCCACGTCGTCGTACTGGTCGGCCAGTGCGTCAATGGCCTGCGTAGCCAGCATCCCGGGGTTCGCGTCCACCATCTTCTTCACGGCTTCGGCAAACTCCGCGTACTTGCCAAAGGCGGTCTCCATTACCTCTTTGTCGGCCCACTTCTTCTGCAGGCTGTTGTCAAAGGTGCCGGTGGTCACGTCGCCTTTCTTGATCTTGCCAAGGCTCACGCCGGTGTCGATCAGAAGCTGTTTCAGCTGCTGGCTTGCAACGCCCGCCTGCTCCACGCTCTTCCAGTCGATCAGCTGGATGGCACCGGTGCCGTAGCTCTGGGCCAGATTATAGATCACCCGCTGGAACTCGGCAGCGCCCTTGCCTGCATAGGCCGTGGCGTTTGCCATACCCATGATCATGGGGATCATTTTCTCAATGTCGCCGCCCGCGCTCGTCAGGGTGGAAAGAGCGCTGGTCATGTCGGTAAAGCCGTAACTGGTCTCATCGCTGAACCACATCAGCTTGTCCAGATAGCTGTTTACCTTGGTGATGCTCTTGCCCGTCGCGTTCATGATGGTCTGCACGCTGGCGGTCTTCTGGGCGTATTTGTTCCAGCCGCTCGTCACCTGATCGAGGCTCAGGCTCTTCACCAGCTTTTCGCCGGTGTCAACGGCCTGCCTTGTAATGTGGGTCAGGGCCGCAACGCCCATCACTTCCACGGCCGAGAACTTGCTGTTCAGCGTTTCCAGCGCGCCCTGCATCTCGTCAAAGTCAATTTTGGCCGATGCATCGCTGATCTTTTCAAAGCCTTTTTCCGCTCCTTCCAGCTGCAGGCTGTCGTTCAGCTTCTCAAGGCTCTGCATGGTCTGCCGTACATTTTTCTCAAACTGCGCGTTGTCAAACCGCATTTCTACTACGCGCTCGTCCACTTCCCCGCTCAAAGGCTCTTAACCTCCTTCCACAGTTCGTCACTGAGGGCCGAAAAAATCGGAGCCAGGGCAGGGTTTATGTAGTCCACTCCCTGCACATAGGCTCCGTTTCTTGTCCCGTGTCCGTATTGTAAGATCACCGCAATGGGTACGCCTCCCACAATGTTGGAGTTTTTCCAGCAAAGGGTGGCCCCGCTTTTATCCATTTTGATCTCATAGCTCCAGCTCGCCGCTGTCTTTCCGGTCGCTTTCGGCGTGGCGTCATAAAGCCGCTCTACACCCAGTTTTCCGTATTTTTCCAAAATGGGCCGCACGCTCCAGCTCTTGATGTGGCTGAAAAAGGTCAGGCTTTTCTTAAAGTCGCCTTTCTGCCGTATCTCGATGATTTTTGACATAACTTCTCCATTTTCCTTGAAACACGGCTCGCCCTTCGGGAGAGCTGCAAGCAGCTTCGGCTTTGCCGGACTGCGCGCTGAGAGGGCTCTTACCCCCTTGAGTGCATCTTTGCTCTGCGCTGTGCGTTCAGCGCCCGGATATGCGCCGCCTGTTCGTGCTTTCCCATCTTTTCGGGCGGCAGGTTTTCTTCCCCGCAGGCCCGGATCAGTGCTAAAAGCCGGTTTAAATGCCACTTTTCGCACTCAAACGGGATGCCGTAGTTTGCCATGGCGGCATAAAACAGGTCTGCCGTCTGGTAGCGTGCACGCTTCTTGCCACCCTTGCGGTCTTTAAAGGTCGCGGCCGTCATCGGGTCGCTCATATATTTCTGAATGGCCAGCCAGTCTTCCCGCCGCAGTCTTGCGTACACAGCGGGGTCCACGCCCTTTGTCAGGGTCATGCACCGGACGAAATCCAGCGTTTCTTCGCGTGTTTTCTTCACGTTTTCGTCCAGCCAGGCTTTGTGCCACTTGCTTTCCCATTTAGACAGGGAGAGCAGGCTGTATTCCAGCCTCAAAGTTACCGGCTCGTCGTACATGAACATGCTCACACGTTCATCCCAGCGTTCTTCACCGGGGATCTGCAGTTCCAGCATCTTTTCACTCTCCCTGTGCTTGTAAATGTGCTCCTTTAAAAGCTCCCTCCCAGAGGGAGCCGGCGCGTCAGCGCCTGAAGGAGTAAAAATAAAAAAGCGGACCGTTTTTTACGCGGTCGGCTTTTTTCGCCGCCGAAGCGGCAGAATACGATTCACGATGCCGTTTACCATTCCGGCCCTTCTCGTGAAAGTGTGTTTTGGAGTGTCCACAGACACGACAAAACACGAATTAAAAACACATTCCGTTGAATATGCCCAAAGCTCTTGCGGAGGGCATTTCAAATCGGAACTCAGCCCTGCACCGATGCCGCCCTCAGTGCGGGCGCAGCGCTTGCAGCTGCAGCCATCGCCATGGCGGGGTTCTGGTTCGCCATGTCTGCGGGCATAATGCCGTTCACAAAGGCGCTTGCCTTGGCTTCGTCGGTCACCAGTTCCATATAGATCATGCTGTAGGCCGGGTTGGCCTCAAACTCGGCACGGATGGCGTCGTTCTTCATGAACAGGCGGCCATCCGGGCTCTTCTTGCCGTAGCTCTTCATCACGATCTCCTTGAACAGCTTCACCAGCGCCAGCTGGCTCTTTGCGGCAACGATCTTCTGGATGTAGGTGCGCATACCACCCTCCATGCTCAGCTCCATCTCGGTGATCTCAGCCTTCGAGAGGTTGAAATAGAAGTCCTCGGTGCGCTGCACACCATCATAGTCGGTGTAGGTGATAGTCTTTTTCAGCATCTTGCTTCTCCCTTCTTATGCCATTTTGATTTTTCCTTAAAAGGCTCCCTCTATGAGGGAGCTGGCGCGTCAGCGCCTGAAGGAGTTCTTACACAGCGGCCTTCACGGCAGCCAGCAGCTCGTCCGGGGTGGGCAGCTGTGCTTCGTCGCTGTCGGTGCCGTACAGCAGGTCTTCCACCGCCTTCATCTGCTTTGCGGTCAGCTCGGTGCTGTCGAACTCTGCCACTGCAGAAGCCTTGAGGCCCTCAATGTTCACCGGCACGGTGTCGCACTCCCAGCTGAAGGTCTCTGCGTCCGGGCTGTCGTTCATGGTCTCGTGGCTCTTCTCGGCAGGCTTTGCGGTGGCGTTCCACACAACATGGATCACGTAACCGGCGTCGGGGTCCTGATCGGTGCCCACCTTGGTCTGCCAGGTAAAGCCAAAGCCCTTGCGCTTCTGCTGGCCAATGCGCACGCCATTCACGGGGGTAGCCAGGCCGTCACAGGGCTCAAACTCCGGCGGGTACATGTAGGCTTCAATGGTAAAGCCATAGTCCTCACCGGAGATCAGGCGGGCATACTTCATGTTGTCGGCCCACAGGTCGGTGGGTTCCGCGCCGCTGGGGCTCTCGGTCACACCGGTCAGGCCATTCCAGGGTGCACCATTGTCATAACCTTCGCCGTCGGCCTTGGGGTAAACCACGCCATGCGAAACACCGGCGTGGAACTTGCGGGTACCGTCAACGTCCCAATTCAGTTTTGCCATAGGGTTTTATCCTCCTATTATAAATAAGGTATCAGCACCACACGTCAAACACGTCGTGGTACAAATTGTCAGAAATAAATTGGCGGTCATGAGAAGCCTTTGTAAGCAAACTCACGGCCGCCGTCATTTCACTGTCCGGTTTTGTGTCGATCACGGTCACACTGTAATGGAAGGTCTGGCCGTACACCGCATTGTCCGCATCCCGGTTCCGAATCTTAGCAAGTTCGTAGCAGATGCAGGGGTATTTCATGCGCAGATTCGCCGGGGGCTGGTAGTACACATTCTCGCTGCCGCACCGCTGTTTCACGATGCTGCGCAGGTACTTGTCAAGCCCGCTTCGCCTCTCACTCAGCTTCACTGCCATTCCACAGCCCTCCCAGTGTCAGCACCAAACGCGGGTACTGCACCTTTATGTTCGTCACTTTCCAGCGCTGCCCCATAAAGGTTGCATACCGCATGGCGTAAAGATGGTTCATGGCAAACGGGTCGCAGATGATGCTAAGGCTGTTTCCCACCGTCACATCCTCGTTGATCTTGTCGCCGCCCTGCACCTGCCGCCCAAAGTCCACAACGTCGCCGTAGTAGCTGTGTTCGGTAATATGCTCTGTGTATACGCTGGGTTCGTCCTCGCGCGTGTCGGCAAACCCGATCTTCCCGCTCCATTTCATTCCATCTTCACTCCATTTTGAAATATTCGTTCCTTTAAGCACGGCTCGCCCTTCGGGAGAGCTGCAAGCAGCTTCGGCTTTGCCGGACTGCGCGCTGAGAGGGCATCAGGCCTTGGCCGTATAGGTCGCAGCAGCCTTGCCGTTGTAGGCAACAAAGCCCGCATCGGTCTGTGCCACCGCCTGGCACAGCTCCGTGCCGTTTGCGATCAGCAGTCTGCCCAGCTTGAACGCCTTTTCGCAGTCGCTCTTGGCCGCCTCGGTCTTGTGGGCGGCGTCTTCGTAAAGCTTCGTCTCATTTGCGTAGGCAATGTAGTTTGCCACGTGCAGGTCAGAACCGGTCTCGTAACAGGGTTTCAGCATATCGGTTTACCTCCTCTTTTAAGCAGCCCACTCAATGGCCATGGCGCTGTAGGGGCTGGTCAGTGCGCCGGAGCAGCGGGTCTCGATCAGGTACTTCTGTGCGTTGAAGTCGATGTCAAAATCATCGAACATGCTCACAGCGCCGCCCTTGTCGGCACCCACGGTGTAATCGGCCAGGTTCACGATCACCGCAGCCAGCTCGCCGCCCTTGGCACCCTTGCGGCCTTCCATTTCGGGAATGGTCACGATTTTGGCAGCACGCAGCTTGCGGGCCAGTGCGGCCTCGTCCGCGTACAGCGGGCGGCCCATGCCGTCTTCCAGCAGCAGCATCTCGGTCAGGGCATCCTCGGTGGTAAACATGGTCGGGGTGCCGCTGCCGCGGTAGTCCTTGCGGCTGCGGATGGCCTGCTTGATAAAGGCCTTGTACTTGTCCTCCACGGTGGAAAGGCCGGTGGTCTTCACCTGCACCTTGATGGTAAACAGGTCGGCATCGTTGAACACCGGGCGGATGCAGTTCTCGTCGATCTTGTCCTCGCTGGAAGCAAGGCGGCCGTCACCCAGAATGTAAGCCAGTGCCAGCTCACGGTTCAGCTTGTAGCGCATCTCGTTGCGCAGCCATGCCACCACGTCAAAGCTGGTAATGTCGATCACGTCGTCGCGGTCCAGCTTCTGCTTCTTGTACACCGTGGTCGGGCCGGTGGAACGGCGCAGCAGGCCAAACACCTCTTCGGTCTTGTAGTTGCCCTTCAGGTAGCCCTTGGCGCGTGCATCGTCCTCGGTCAGGTCCGCAAACATGCTCTTGAAGCGGCTGAACGGAATGTGCTTCACGCCGCCCATCACCACACTCACCCAGTCGTCGGGCTTGTCAATGATGCGGGGCGGAGTGTCCAGCAGGTGGTCTTCGGGGAACAGCCAGTCAATGTTGTCAATGCCGTGGCACAGGGCATCCACCTCACCTGCCTCAATGCCGGCGTTCTCAAAGGCCGCCTTCATGGTGCCGCTGCTCTTGGCAGTCTTCACCACCTTGTTGATCTCGTCCATGCTGTGCTTCAGCACGCTGCCGCCAGAGTCCTTGTCAAATACGTTGTGCTTCACGATATCTTCCTCCTCACCGTCGTCTTTTTCGCCGCCGTCACGCTTTTCCAGGGCAAGGCCCACCAGTGCGTGACAGCACTCCTGCTGTTCGGGTGTCATGCTGTTGTACACCTCTTCCAGCGTCTTGCCGTCTTTCTGTTCGTCCGCCATTTTGGCTTCCTCCTGTGTTGCTTCGTCGTCGATCACCGCGTCCCCGCTGTCAGCGCTGTGTGCAAGGTCGTCCAGCGGTTCGCCGTCCGGGTCCAGCCCGTGGGTAATGCTCAGCCCGCCGTCCGTGTAGATGAAGGCTTCGCCGCCCTCATAGTCCTCGTCGGCACTGTGCTTCACCACTTCGTCGATCAGCGCACCGGGGTTGCACCCTGCCAGCACAAGGCTCACTTCCTGAATAATGCCATGCTGGATGGTGCTGCCTGCCTTCTGAATGCAGTTTGCATAGATGGAAAATGCGTTCAGATCGCCGTTTTTCACGCAGGCCTTGGCCGTGCGGCCGGTGTCCGTGTCATTGAACTTCGCGTAGCAGTACACGCCTTCGGGCCGGTTTTCCAGCAGGCAGTGGCCGATCACGTTTTCCAGGTTGTCGTGGTCGTGGTTGTACACCATGGTCACCACTTTGCCATCGCATTCCCGGAATGCATTCGGTGCAATGGTCAGGCCGTCGTAACATTTGGTCTTTGCTTTCGTGGCCCAGCCGCTGCAGTCGTAGTCAAATTTTGCCATCGTCGTTCGCAATACTCCTTTCTACGGCTTCCTTTCCAGCCGTGATTGTTTTGTTCTTCGCAGCAACTTCCGCATCGGATTGCGAAATGTTGCTGTTCCGCAGTTCGTCCGCCTTCGGGTCCTTCGAGGGCTTCATCCCGATCACCTGTCGGAACTCGTTGCTCGTCATGATCTCGTTGCGGGTAAACTTGTCCGCCATTTCGGCAACGGCGCTCACCGGTGCCAGCTTGAACGGGTCGCGGAAGTACATCACACTCTCGTGTCCTTCCTTCCGATCCTCTTCGGTCAAAAACTTTCGCTTCAGCTCGTCCACGGCTGCTGCCACAAGGGGTTCGATGGTGCGGTTCTCATAG
Source organism: Faecalibacterium sp. (assembly GCA_050873025.1). Taxonomy (GTDB): domain Bacteria; phylum Bacillota; class Clostridia; order Oscillospirales; family Ruminococcaceae; genus Faecalibacterium. Next base: position 171,490 of record JBNMHZ010000003.1, read on the forward strand.
TTCGTCATCACCGCATCGCTTGCCGTACCGTTCATGATCTCCGGGGTGATGCCTAACTGGCTGTATGCCATGTTGGTCAGGTATTCCACGGTTTTCAGAAGGTTATTTTCAAGGCTGCGGTTCAGCTGCGTAATGTGTTCCGAACCATCGGTGTAGGCAATGCCGTATTTGGAGCCGGTCAGCTGCCGTTCTATCTCGGCCCGCCGGTCGTCTGCCCTCTTTTTCTGCACATCGTTGCGCACAACGTAGGGCAGTTGGATGATAAGGTCCAGTTTTCCGGAGCCAAGCTGGTCGTCCACCACGTCCATCAGGTTCAGCTTGCGGATCAGGCGCTGGATGGTGCCGTTCGGCTCGTTCATCACGGCGTAGAACGGGTTCTCGATCAGCGCCACTTCCGCTTTCGGCAGGGTGATCTCCTCTTTCTGCCCGGTCCGGTCATTGTAAACTTCCAGCCGCACGGCATCGGGGTACCACTCTTTTACCTTCGCCACCCGCATGGAAAGGATCTTTCGCCTGCCCGTCTCTTCGTCAACATCCACGTCCACCGGCACCAGCGCCGCCACGCCCTCGTCCAAAACAGAGAGGAACATGTCATACCGCAGTGCCCTGCCGGTCTGGTCCTTGTTGCCGGAAAGGTTCAGACAACAATTAAGGCCCGAATCAACGGTTTCGTCGTAGCGTCCGTTTTCATCGAGCCTTACATGGTTGATCGTGATGCCCGCCGCGTCCATGGCAATGCGGGTGTAAATGGCGGTCATAATCGTGCGGTCATTCGCACGGTTCAGCCTCACCCGGTCGGGCCGGTAGCTGCTTCCTCCGCCATAATAGTTCTTTCCGGGAGGGTCCCGGTTCGTAAAGGCGTTCCACGCCCGTTTCAGGCGGGAGCCAACGTTTATTGCCATTTTGATTTTTTCCTCCCGCTTCAGCTATCCTTCTTGTCGTCCTTCTTTGCCTGTCCGCCGCCCGCGCTGCCGTTCACAATGGCGTTTGCAAGGTCGGGGTTTTCAAAGGCGTTCGTCACAAACTGCTTTGCGCCGTAACTCATGGCACCGGCTACCGCTTTCGTCAAAAACTGTTTCCCGGCATCCTTCATCACGCTCTTCACAAAGCTCTGCCCGCCGTACACGTCATTGCGCAGCTGTTTCACGTCCTTCTGTAACTGCAGCCGTTCTTTTTCGGCTTTCAGTTCCCGGTTCGGGTCGTCCGCGCGGATGTTCGTGTCCCCCTGCAGATCACGGTACTGCTTTTCCATCTGCAGCCGGTTGATCCGTGCCCGCAGTTCTTCGTCGCTGTAGTCCTCGGCCTTTCCGCCTTTGCGCTTCGGGGCGTACTCGGTCTTGGCAGTCTCACTCTCACCGGCGTTTCCATCTCCGGCATAGTGCTTTTTTCCGGCTGCGGTCAGGGTGCCGTCCTTGTTCTGGTACCGCCGCACGCCCCACTTCATGCCCTTGATGCCCCAGTGGCACAGGGTATTGCTGTATGCCTGCATTCTCTGCTGTCACCTCATTTCTTTTTGTTCAGCAGACGGAGCACCGTTTGCATTCCCTTTTGCACAGCACGCTTGCGCCTTGTGCCAGACATTTTCCTGTTGTAGCACTTTCGGGCAGCTTTCATTCTGGCCTGTTTGTCTTTTTCTGTTTCAGCGGCAGCACGCTCTCTCCGACGATTCGTCAGCTGCATCTGGTCGTAGGTGTCCCGGTCGATAAACTTTTTTCTCGTGGCAAGTTTGCCATTTTCGTCCCGGTACTGCTCTTCCGCATAGTAAACCGTCCGGCCATTCCAGTGCTTCTCACTGCCAATTTTTCCGGTCAGCCGCTTGTTTCCAGTGCGGATGCGCGCCTCCCGGTCTGCCTCTTCCTGCCGCCGCTTGCGCCATTCGGAAGGTTCTTTTGCAGCGGGTGCCGTCTCCGTTTCGCTGCCGCGCTGGGGCGCATCGTTGCTCCGGCCCATTTCTGCATACGTTTTCCGGGTGCCGGCCTTGCCTTTCAGGTACGCGGCGTATTCGTTTTTGGAGTAAAAGTAGCGGTACTGTGTGTGGCCGCCGCTCGTTTCAACGGCAACTCTCGCATAATACTTGTGGTTCGCCCAGCTGCCGTCTTGCCCGTGTGCAAGGTAGCTCCACCAGTCATTTTGATTTTCCAGTTTGTTCACCTTCTTTCATGCTCTATTGCTTTTATCCATGTCTTCGTGCTATACTGGCTTTAACAGCATTCGGATGCGAGGAAGGAAAGATTTTATGTTCAATCGTCTAAAAGATAAGTTCTGGCATTTCTGCATGACCCAGCCCAAGAAAGCCGCCTATTCCATCGTTGCCGCCATCATCCTTGTGCTGGTCGTCGGAAATATCTGGTCACTTTATGCCTCCAAACGTCAGGCGGAAATCGCTCACGGTGCAGAGCTTGCCCGTCTTGAGCGCGAGAAGATTGCCTACTCGCACCTTGCGGAAGGTGAAGTTCAGATGCCTGACATCGAAATCGGCATGGCTACTGATTATCGCATCGTCCAGCAGGATTTTGAGAAAGCGGGCTTTACCAATATCACCACCGAGCCGGTTGCTGATCTCACCAACACCACAACCAAACGCTATAACGCCGTCATTGAAGTCACTGTGGATGGGGTTCCTCGTATGGATGTCGGCAGCTGGTATCCTATGGATGTACCCATCGTCATCTCCTACCACACCGTCGGTGATACCATCCTCGCCCCACAGGAAGAAGCCTATTCCATTGCCCAGGGGCTTCTGCACGGTAAACAGGATTGAATAGAAACATTGAAAGGAGTTTTGCTGCATTGGACAGGGATCTTTTTATGTCCGAATATCAGACACCAGAGATTGGATGTGTTCCCATCTTATATGGAAACAATTGCGATTTTTCGGACTCAAAGCGTTTTAGAAAAGTAACTTTTCCTAAGCAAATCGGCCTCACAGCTGATTCTTTGCTTCAACTTATACCTTCTGTAACAGCTTTCAACCCAGAACAAACATATATTCTACGTTTTCCTGAAGGCGTCGAAGGCAGTCTAATGAAACTCCATCAAGGAGGTATGGCGTCAACAATTGTCGGGTCAAATGGCAAAATTGCCGGAACAGCCTCTCTCTACCAGATCGAACAATCCCCTTTATTTCAATCATTCACTCTTATTTCTTTTGTAACAGGCCAGTATTTTCTCTCGGCTATAACATCTGAGTTGTCTGAAATCAATAAAAAGCTTGACGAAGTAATTCGGTACTTGGAAGCAACAAAACGTGCAGAACTCGTATCAACGCTATCGTTCGCCCAATATGCCCTGAGCAACTATTCTTCTATCATGTTCGTTGAGCCACAGCGAATTGCCACGATCGTAAATTTGCAGCGCGCAAAAATTACTGCAATGGCTGATATTGATTTCTATTCTTCCGAACTCTCTCGCAAAGTAAATCTGGCTGATGCAGCGAAAACGCCGTCAGAGATTCTCCACATGAAAAAGAACCTCGATATTGCAACGCAACTCTATGCAATCAGCGTAGTCATGGAGGTATACTATTCCAAAAACTGGGACGAATCCTATCTCCATTCGGTCATCGACGAGTCAACACAAATCCTTGAAATTGCAAGGAACCAGTCATTGACGGCTTTTGATAGTTATGAAAAAGACATTCAAGAGTATCACAATAGTGTAATCTACAAGCTCATCGATTTTCCATACTCGCCCGATGATAAAAAAGTTTTTGCTATTAATAACTCCTTAAAAAAGCAGACAGAGCATCCGATGCTTGCCGTCATAAAAGATTCCCTCAGCAAGCCTTCGCAACAAACAGATCTCTATCTTCTTCCTAACGGTGACATCTACCAAAAACTGTGCTAATCACTCAAACGCATCCCGGTTCTGCTTCCACGCAATGTACGCGTCCATCATGGCTGCCACGGCATCGATCTTCTGGTCCTGCCTCTGCTTGTAAAGCTTCCGGTTGCCGTTGGTGTCCACCAGTGCAATGCAGTTGCCCATTGCAAACTGCATCAGTTTCTCGTCAAACAGCAGTTTCCGCTGTTCGCTCAGCTTTTTCAGTTCACCCAGCGGCACACTCTCGGTCCTCGCGCCCTGTATTACTTTCGTAATGCCAAAGGTGCCGTTCTCCTGTCCCCAGCGTTCCACAAACTCCTGCGCGTTGTAGGGGTCGTAGCCAAAGGCCCGTACGTCGTACTCGTTCTGTTGCACAAAGTTGTCCAGGTCTTCGTACACCTGCATCATGTCCAGCACCGTGCCGTCAAATACGAACAGCGTTCCCTCTTTCATGAACTCTTCGTACTGGTTTCTCCGGCTCACGGGCAGCTGGCTCAGTGTGTAGCTGGTAATGTAATCCCGCGTCTTTACCCCAAAATATCCGTTCGTAAGCGGAAACAAAAACGTAAACGCACAAAAATCATCGCCCATGCTCAGGTCTGCGCCCATGGCGCACGGCATCTGCCAGTAGCTTCTCGGTCGGTGGCAAAGGGTCTCTTCATACGGGAAAAAGTATGTGTACCCCTCCATCGGCAGGTTGAAGCGTTTGGCCAGAATGTCGTTCCTGGCACTGGGCGATTTTTCGGCTCGTTCCACGTCCAGCTGGTAGGTCTCGTAGCTCACGGTCTTGCCCAGGTTCGGGTTCGCCTTCAGCCACATCTCCGGCTGGCCCACTTCATCAATGCTGTCCAGCTTGTAGTACCAGATGGAAACGTGCGGGTTTACATACTCTCCTTTCAGGATGCTCATTAATTCCATTTTGATGTCGTCGCCGCATCCGTTGCGCACCGTGCCCTCGCTGCTGGCCGCCACGATCAGGTAGTTCTCGTTTTTCGCTGCGCCCTGTTCAATGGCACCAATGGGGTCCTCGCGGATATCGCAGCTCAGCCATTCGTCCACGGTGGCCACGGTGTCACGCCGGCCCTGCAGCTTTTCAATGGTCATGGGGCGCACTTCCAAAAGGCTGTTGGTCAAAAAGTTCTCAATGCCTTTCTTGGTGCTTGCCATCTTCACCCTGTCGGCTTTCGCGCCGGTCGTGTTCTGCAGGCTGCCCTCGGTCATAAACTTCAGCACCGGCCCCTTTGCCCGCGCCAAAGCAGTGCGAAATGGGGCTAAAACCTCTTCGGCCTGTTTCATGGTGGGGGCCGTCGTCAGCTGCTGGGTGGTGTTCGTGTTGGCGGTCATAAAGTACGCCTGCAAAAACTCCAGATACATGGTCTTTGCCGCCGAACGGGTAATGATAAGGTACTGCTTTGTCACCAGCCGCTTCTTGATGCACTTGGTCTCGTAGTGTCCGCCTGCCCCGTGCGGGTTCGGCACATACACGCTTCGCTCCACAAAGTAGTACCAGCCAAAGATCTGCTCGGCCCACAGCTTAAAGCTGTCCAGCATCTTCACGTCCCCGCCGTCGGTCAGGGTCAGCTCGTCCTCGCAGAATGCAATAAAGCCGTTGATGGCCTTATCGTCGTAGTAGATGCCCGGGTTTGCGATCAGGTCATCGATCCGGTTCATCTCCATGCTGATCTCTCTGCAAACGGGTATCTCCCCGCGCATCACGGCCTCCCGGAACCGGCCGTAGTAGATCGGCGTCGCCGTGTTCGAGAGTGCCATTTTGAATTTTCAGCTCCTGTGTTACTCCTGCGTGATCTCCTCAAAGCCGCTCGTCACCAGAATGGCTTTCACCTTCTCCTTCAGCAGCCGGGGGCAGCGTGCATACATCGCCTTTGCCTCCTCGGTCGTTTCACAGCTCATGATCTCCTGTGCCCACAGCATAGCCATCATAAATACCATCCTTTCCAATTTCTGTTTTAAGTGTTTAAGCATACACGATCTCGCTCATTTCCAGCAGACACTGCTTGAGCATCGCGTTTTCTTCCTGAAGTGCAGCCACCGTTTCCGGCAGCTTTTCCTTCATTTCCTGCTTCTTGCGCTCTTCTTCCAGCGCAGCCAGTTCTTCGGCTGTGTATCGGATGTATCGCTGGATAGGCACCTGCTCCGTCCATGCAGCCTTTGCAGGCACACCGGGCGTGTCAATGATCTTGCGTACATCTTTTCCACCATTGGGGTACTCTGCCACGGTCTCGTAGTGGCTCACTTCCTCTACGCCTTCCACAGCGGGGTGCTCTACGGGTTCGGTATCATCCACCAGATAGCCCAGTGTCAAGTCTGGATTTTCGATGGTCATGCCGGTCTCGTCAATAATTTTCATGATTTTATTTCTCCATATCGATCATGCGTTAGGAACAAAGAGAAGGCGCGCTCCAATATACTTATCCGAGTAACTTGAACTCCCGCCCGTGCCGAAAGCAAACAATCCGGCAGAGGTTCCGTTCGAGAAAGTACCACCCGTCCCAAGTGCACGCCATCCACCAGCATAGTTTGCGTTGTCCGGAACGTATGTGGAATTGCTTCCATCCACAGCAGTCGGATAAAACGCCCATGGAAGTTTCGAAGACATTCCCAATCCGGAAATATATCCTGTCCCCTGTACTTTTGCGCCAGTTCTGGTATATCCCGTTTGGGTGTCATCTTTAAAGCCAGAAGGAGTTGTACAAACATAGACATCTTCACCATAAAAATTAACGCCGTCCACCCAGTCAAAAACATTACCCCAGATGTTCTCGATGTGGCGGTATTGCATGGCCGTGCCGCCGTCTGTACCAGCAGCTCTGCCGGTGTGATAGATCATGCTGTCCGTGCCGCCAGAAATTATTGCTGAGCTGCCGCTTACATACCCTTGTCCAATTTTACTCTGGGAATTCCAATCTGCATACTCCACGATGTAGAGCAGACAAATTGCACACCATGAGGCATAATCATACTCAAACCATCCAGAGCCTTTGTTCGTCGAACCTGTTCGTGCTGCGGCACGAGTAATCCCCGTCAGCGGAGCAAGTCCAGTTTTTGACGCATAGCCAGCGGCAGTGTTATACCTGCCAACATATCGTCCGCTGCCCGGATGCTTTTTAAAGCCACTGCGCTCCTTGCCCGCGATATAAAAATAGCGTTTTTTATTTGCTGCATCGTCTACGATATTGTAATAGAACTCCGGAATATATACCATCGTATCATTCGCGCGAGAAAAACCGCTTTCGCCGCGTTTAGCACTGACCGAATTATTCACGATGTTATACTCTTCCATGCCACTCCACGGCGCATATGCATCAAACAAGCTGCGCCCGGAACTCGGGCCTACAGCGGGGGAAGGTTCAGCCGTAACGTTTACCGTCACAAAATGATGCGGGTCGTTTTCTTTACTCAGACGCGCAAGAGCCGTAGAACTGCTGCAATAATCCCAGACAACACCAAATGTTTTAATGGTAATAAAGTCAACAGTAAATACGCCGTAGGTGCTGACAGTACACGATTCAGTTCGCACTGTCCCGTTTTTTGCAGCGGTAACTCTCCATGTTCCGGTATTGGGGAGTTCTCTCGAATATCTTCCAGAAGCATCTACAGTGCCTTTAACTGTCGTAACGCCATCTGTTATTGTCAGCAAACTTCCAACTTCCCCAAAAATATTCAGAAGGTAGCCAACGCGCTCCCAAATATGTACATAGTAGGCGGCGGGCTGTACCGTGCTGCTTGCGCCGTAAATGGCATTCGATTTAGACGCATTGAAACCGACGGTACACTGTTTCGAATTGGCATCCATAGAGTTGCCGCCAGAATAAACTGTTGGATTTCTAATCTGGGCACCCGTTATATAAAAGCACCCATTTTCGGAGATTGCGCCCTTATCCGGGCGCAGCCAGCTGTCGCCTGTGATGTTCGGCAGACCTGCTTCTGCAGTGCTTCCTGCCCTGTGGGTATCGGATGCACCCATCAGAACGCGATCAGATGCAATTTCCTCCCACGTGCCGCCGAATAAGCTTGCCGGACTGGTGCTGCCCACCATGGAGATCACAATGCCTACAGGGAATGCATCCAGCATACTTACGGTCTGGTATGTGCCATCACCACGCAGATACTTTGTGTTTGCACCTGCTGGCGGTGCAGGCACCAGACCCGCCGTACCTGCCGCACTGGCGGTCGCGCCCTTCATGGCGGCGTAGGTGTGGTCAGTAAACACAGCATCCGCGGGCACCGTCTTTTTCAGCTCATAAGTACAGGCTACCGGATTTCCGCCGGAAAAGTACACCGGCTTTGTCGCGGTGCCTGCAGTAGGGGTGTCCAGCTTTACGGCACTGGTGGCGCTGCCGCCTGCAGATGCAGAACCGGCATAGCTGTGCGTGTGGCTCTTTGCTGCAAACACGTTTTCGGCCTTGCTCTTGATGTACGCCCACAGTGCGCTCATGGGCCTGCGGTGGTACGTGGTGGTAGCGGTGCCGCCGCCTGCAGCCTGGCTCACGAAGTAGTCAGCGTCGGTGGGGGTAGCGGTGCTGGTACTCAGCGCGTTTATCATCGCGTTCAGATCGTCGGCGGTTTTGAAAGCCTTGTCTTTCAGCTTTTCATCCACCTGCGTGTGGGTGTAGTAGTCGCTCATGTCCACCGTCACCATGCTGTCGCGCCATGCACCCGTGTCACTGCTCCATATCCAGATGCTGTCTGTAGTGCCAACCACGGCCCACCAGCCGTTTTCACCCACCGGTACTGCAGAGGTCAGGGCGTCCGGCGTCTCATAGAAGCCGCGTGCGCCATTTGTGACGGTACTGACCTGTTCATAGCAGTCTTTTGTGGCCTGCAGGTATTCGCCGGATTTTGTTTCGCTGTTCTTCGCGTTGGATGCACTGGTGCCCGCGTTGGTCTCACTGGTCTTGGCAGCGCTGGCCGCACCGGTGGCAGTAGTGGCCGCGGCGGATGCTGTCTGGGCATCTTTTTTTGCGGCTGCTGCACTGTCGGCTGCAGCGTTTTTACTGGCGGCAGCATTCGTGCTTGCCGTTTCTGCAGCACTTTTGAAGCTCTCCGCTTTTGCCGCGTCGCTTTTCGCACTGGCTGCGCTGGCACTGGCATTGGTCTCGCTGGTCTTGGCAGCGCTGGCACTGGTGCCCGCGTTGGTCTCACTGGTTTTCGCCGCCTTTGCGCTGGCCGCAGAGTTTGTCTCCGAGGTCTTTGCCGCACTGGCAGCGCCCGCTGCAGCCGTCTGGCTGGCCTTTGCGGCGCTGGCACTGGACGCGGCGGCGTTCACATAGGTCTGCCCGTATGCCTGCACTTCGGCTTTCAGTGTCGCCATAAAGTCCCGGATCTCGGGCACGTCGGTCTTTGTGCCCACATCAAGGCCTTCCAGGCACTTCGCCCGGCCCAGCGTCGTATGGAACGCGCATGTCACCGTTCCGCCTGTGGTGATAAGGCCCACCACAATAAAGAATACGTCGCCCCGGTACGCAACAGCATCCGCCGCTACGATCCAGTCAAACACCACAGTGTCGCCTTCAGTACGCTTGCTGGTCACCGTGTAATAGTTCTTGTCTCCGTTCGCATTTTCGTAGTTGACGCGCAGCTCAAACTTCGACATGTCGTTCCCGCGCCACGTTTTGTTCATCCGGAACCGGATGCGGTTCACATCCTTGTCGCCTTCCACGCCCAGCACCACGCCGCGCTCCGGCACCGCGATCACGCGCAGGTCTTCGTCGATCACAAAGTCACAGGCACTGTCCTCTGTGCTTGTATCTGCCATTTCGGCAAACATCTTGTCCAAATCCACCATATCACTTCACCTGCTCGATCAGCACCCTGTTCGTCACCATCCGGGTCTTGCCGTTCTGGCCTGCAAGGTACACCTTAAAGCTTTTGCCGTCGGTCACTTCGTCCGGCACAGTGCATTCCCCGTCCGCGCCCACCGCCACCGCGTGCCCGTCGTTGAACACTGCAATTTTCTTGGCGGCGAGCCACTCCGGGTCACTCAGCTCAAAGCGGCAGCGCAGGTATCCCTTGCTTCCTGCCGTCACGCCGGTAAAATCGCCGTGCTTTGTAAGCTGCTGCCCGCTCACGGCAAAAATCAGTCTGCGCATCCCTCGTCCTCCTTGTCACACGTCACGTACAGCCGCCACTCCAGCTCAGCTGTCAGGTTCTTGGCCGCTTCCATGGCAGCGCTGCTCTGCGGCGGGTCAAACAGCATCCGCACCTTCAGGCCAACATAGCTCTTCACCGCTTCCAGGTCGGCCCGCTCGCCCATAAACTCGCTCCATGTGGCCGTCGCATCGCTGATAGCAAATGCCTTTTCCGGCCCCACGCCCATCTGGTTCAGGATCATCAGCACACTGTTGATGTGCATGATAAGGTCTGCATCGAATGCCGTATACTCCTCAGTCAGGCCAAGGAGTTTCTTTACCGAGGTCAGTATACTGTCCATTTTGAATTTCTCCTCTCACTCTTCGTGGTCCAGCATCTGACCCGCCGCAATGGCCGTATTTGCCCACAAAAGAGCTTCGTCCAGCTTTGTCAAAGCAAGGCTTCGCTCTCTGCTCGGCGTGATATGCCGGATCATCCGTTCAAGCACTTCGGCTTGTGTCCGCATAGCCGCGGCACAGTTTTTCTCTTCGTTTGTAAAAGTCCTTGCCTTGTACATATTGCCGCTCACCTTCTCCACGGACAGGTATCTCCCGGTTTTCTATCTCCGTCCGGCAGTTTCGGCCCGCTCCCGGTCCCGTAATGGATCATCTTGTGTGTCGCTGCCGAAACACAGATGGCATTCTCCGGGTCCAGCAGCTTTTCACTGTGGTTTATCACGTCCTCTTTCGTGATGGGGTTTAAATGATGTATGCTGATCTTCGGCCTTATTGCCTTTCCGTCCCGGAGCACCCAGTCCGTGATCGGGTGGTCTTTGCATCCAAGGTCACACCCGCCGTCCCGCACAATGATCCTGTCCCGGAACTGCCGCCACTCTCTCGACTGGTAAAAGTTCTGGTTCAGCCACCGGTCAAAGCCAAAAGTATCTTTTCCCACTTCTCCATGCAGCTGTAAATACGCCAGCCGTTCTTCAAACGTGGCCAGCCGGCACAGTTCCGTGTAGGTTTTCATGTTAGAGATATCCTCTCTTTCGCAGCACATCATACGACAACAGCGCTACGACCCATACAGTCAATGGAACTGCATAGTCCAGCATAATTTCCAGTTCGTTCGGCAGATGTTTCTTATCCATAACATCCAGCGTCCAAAAAATCGCCAAAAAGAATGCGCCAAATGCCCCCAGTATAAAAATCACTTCATTTATGCTGATGCTCACAGCACCCACACCTCTCTTCCTGGTCATTCGGCAAGGCAGTCCCTGCATGGTCAAACCCGTATGTGCAGATGAATATCAGAACTACAACCAGCGCAATTGCCGCTAAGCCTCGTTTTGTTTCTCTCTCCGTACGGTAAAAATCGCACGTGTACACAACGAGCAGCGGAAACGCCACAAACAGCCCCAGAATAATTCCGGCTGCACAAAAGCTTTCAAAACTCATAGTCTGCATCCTTGTCTTCGTCCACACCGTTGTACTTCGCCATGGCTTTCAGCACATTTGCATACATTTCTTTGGTGTCTTTCGCGCTTTCCAGCGTCTCGGTCTTTGCCCGCAGCAGCTTGTTTTCTTCTTCCAGTTTCTTTTTCTCAAGGTCGGCTTTCATGGTGGCCAGCTTCAGAAAATGTGTTGTTTCCGCGCTGGAAGCTGTTCCTTCCCGCAGCCGTCTTTCCACCAGCTGCATGGTCAGGTTTATCATGTATTGTTCCTGTGCTTCCGGGCTTGTTGCAGGCCGGGCCAAAGCCACAGCCGTTTCTCCCGGTGTGCTCTTCTTCGGTCTCATTCATAGGCCCTCTTTCTTTTTTCGTTGTAGATTTTAAATTCAGTTTTTGCAAAGGCTTATGGGCGTGGCTGCAGTGCTTTATCTTTGAAGGGAGAAAGCAGACGTTCCATGTAAAGGAGAACAACACAGAATGGGTAACTATCGATGGAGGTCATGAACAAAGAAAACTCTCAGGAGGTGCATTTACCCATAAGCCCTTGCAAAAACTGCCGAAACCTCAGTCTACACCCCAAGGTCTCGGCAGCATGTTTAAAGTCCAAATATCAATTTTCCCTCCGGGGAAATATCAAAGACCGGCGCGATTTGAGAGGGGGTGTCGATTTTGAGACCCCCTCCCTATGCCCTTAGGCGCTTTGCGCGTAGTCAGTATCGTCCTTGATCCCGATCTTGAGCTTCTTATAGATGTTGATTGGGTCGTTTGCTACGATCTGATCGATTGCTTTCTCAATTTCATAGGCATTTTCGTTGTCTGTGAACTGAGAAGAGGTCTGTGCCAGCCGCATGAGCAGGCCAGACGAGTTATAGCCGTGGTCCATGTCATACTGGTACCACTGCTCGAACTGTTCGTATGGACTGTAAGGGTTATCGTATGTAGTCAGAAAGCATCGAACCATAATTCAAAGCCTCTCTTTCCTGTTGTCACTTGCCGAGTGCATCATAGACTGTGGATTCGGGAACGCCACAAGCCTGTGCAATCTCTTTATAAGTGTAGCCGCTTCTCAGCATCGCTCTCGCCTTAGACAGTTTAGCCGAAGACAACGAAGTTGTAGTTTTCGGCATTGCTCGTTTCACGATTTCATCCGAATCCGAAGAATTCAGGAACTTCATCAGCATGTTATCAGAAATTGCGCCTGCCTGAACAGCAGCCCATTCTCTATCAGTAAAGGTGACTTTGGATTTGCGTCCGCTTGCACCTACCTGGTCACGTGCACGCTGCATCTCAACAGAAGAGATTTTCTTGATTTCCTTCTTGTCGATGGCAGGGTTGAGTCCCAGCTCCTGAATCTTTGCCTTGATGTTGGCATTGGCGATCAACATGGCCTTACGCTCTTTGGGTTTGTTGGCCAACATGGTCGCGTACTTTTCTTTCAGTGAAGCCACTTCTGCGGCATAGGTCTTGGCCGCCTCCGGGTCACGCTGGATGCCCTTCATGTTGGCCGCCTCTTTACGAGCCTGCGCTGCCATAGCTTTCAGCTTGTTGGAGAAGTCGGCATACAGGTTCTCCTGGATAGTGCCAGAAGACAGGGTGCGTGCATCCTTCGTCTCGGAGATCAGGCTTACAGTATCCTCAGCGATACGTTCCTTCTTGGTCTTCGGGTCGATGAAGGTACGCCCACTCTCCTTATAGATGAGTTCGCCTGTCTCCTTATCAACGCGTACGCTGCCGCGACGCTCCGGCACGCGGACGGTCTGCTTACGGCGAGACAGGAGCGTGGATGCACCGCCATAATGCGTAGCACCTTCTTCATCCACACGGATCTGCCACTTCTCCTTCAGTTCCTGAATGCCGTTCTCCTTCTCAGAGCGCTTGTAGTCCAGCTTGTGCTTTTCGGCATCGATAACGACCATCGAATGCTTGACGGCACGAGCCAATTCTTTTTCATCGGCACCGCGAAGAGTCATATCCGTAATGAGGTTCGAGATAATGCCCATTTCACGCTGTTTCTCTTCTTTTTTCATAAGCCGCACATTGTTGGGGTTGCCTTCGGGAACGGCATATGCGGTCTTTGGATCAAAGTCTTTCAAATCATCCAAGGGACGAGTAGACTTAATGGGAACTTTGGAGGTGACAGGAATAGCCATGACCGTATCGCCATCAAAATCTGCGCCGGACAGACGCTCTGCCACCTTGGCGTTGATACCGATAGCATCCTGGATCTGTCCGAGATTGCGCTTCCCGCTCACGTTTTTGTTGTTGACCGTAACGATCGGAATCTCGAACGTGCCTGCATGAGGATACCGAATCAATGCAAGCTGAGTGCCGTTCTCATAGGTCGGGCAGTAAGCTTCCGTTTCCTTGATTCGATTGATCGGCAGGATAACCTTGGTCGATTGCCCAGGAAATGCCGATGCTTTCAGCGTCATGGACGTGCCTTCGCAGGTATCGGCAAAGTCATTCAGCAGCTTCTTTTTGACCGTCGGATTGTCGTAGTGCATGATCTCGTCATACTGCGCCTGATAATCTGCAACGGTCAGTTTCAGCTGGTTCTCAATCAGCTTTTTGGGTTGCTTGGACAGGAACTGGGAGGACACATTTCGGGACATCGTATCCCAATCGCCTTCCTCTTTCAGCTTATTGATGGGAGAAAGATGCTCCTTGCCATCGGAGCCGATGTATGTACTCTGACCGTTGGCCTTGATGGCTGCGCCAAACGGGTTATCGGGGTCAGCTTTCGCTTCCTTCAGAACCTTCATTTTGGGTGTGCCCGAAGGCTTATTGGTGTTAAACATAATGTCAACACCGTCAGGAAGGTCATCCGAGTAGACAGCCATGCCCTTCAGATAGTGGTCTCCATCCACAAGAATACGAACCTGTGCGTAATGACTCTTACCAAGGTCCAGATCGGGCACACCGCGGCGAATCTCCATAACACCATCTTTATCCAGACCGCCTTCGTCACCGTAGCGAATGGCAACACGGCTGGAATCCAGACTTGCAGGACGCTGAAGCTTCTTGAAGGTGTCACCGCCATCATCAGAATGATAGTCACCGAGCGAGTCGATTTGATCTTGATGCTGGTATGCATACTTCTGGTCAAACTCAGGCTTCGCCAGTACAGTGATGTTGGTCTGCTGATGGATATTGGTCGGCTGACGGATACCTACGCCGTAACGCTTATAACCGTATTCTGCTTCCAAAATGTATGCTGCCTCATCCAGCTTGCTCTCCGAGACACCAAGCGTAAGATTGGCACCTTCGGAGATATCGACCATGCCCTTCTTGTCTACTTCTTTTTTCAAAGTTTCGGCAATCTTTTCGGCCTGACTCGCTTTCTCTCCGATGCCGCCATTGTACTTGGAACGAACGCTCGACTCACTCATGCCGAGCTTTTCGCCAATTGCCTTCCAACCGAGGCCTTCGTCCTTGAGCTTCACGATCTGGTCGTATTCAAGGGCTTTCCGGTCGTGGCCTGCTTTCTGCTTTGCAATGCGAAACTCAGTGAGCCCCATCTGATACTCTTTGGGAAGGGTACTGTTGATCTGGTCCAGAATATCCTTCTCAGACAGACCCTGCTTCTTGAGCGTTTCTACACGGGACAGGAAGTCACCGGAGTGTTGATACGGATTATCGCCAGAGCCCCACGGATAGCGGCCGGAATGGCGCTTTGTGCCGTAATGCTCCAGAACATCAGAGTCGGAGCCCATGCCGTAGTAATTTTCGAGGTCTTTTTCAATCGGATTCATAACGCTGCTCCTTCTCTCAGATCGGCAATGATCTTGTCGTACTCTTTGATTTTATCGATGATGGGGTCAATGATGTCAGCCGCCGGCGTTTCAACCAGAACATCGTCATTCTGGTAAATGCGATTTTCGATGAGAATATCTTTCGGCTTGACGTGGTACTCCATGCAGAACAGCGCATCATAAATAAAGAGCTGCTCCATATGTGCCGGAACAGCTCCTGTTTTCAGGTCATGAATGCGAAGGAAATTATCTTTCTCGTTGAAAGAAATTGCATCCGCTGTGCCAAAACAGTTTTCGCTATAAAACAAAACCTGTTCCGGGTCCATACGGAAGCCAATTGCATCGTTGACATACGCGTTGAGGGTTTTCTTGCTCTTCGGGAGCTTCTGTTTCAGGTTGATGCACTCAGCCGCAAAAGCATGAAGCCGGGTGCCCTTCTCCTTTGCCTGACAGCTCATGAAGGCATCCACCAGGCGCTGTGCATCATAGTTCAGCCAGTGATACTTACTTGCGCCCAGAAAGGCATGCTGCCCCACGAGCCTGGAATGATCGTTCCATTGCATTGAGAACTTCCTCCTTGTTCTCAGGATAGATAAAAGCGGCAAAGCTCATCTCGTTCATCTGACGGACATAATAGTCCTGATTCGGACGATGCGGAGCATTTGCAGAGCGCTTGCCTTCAAGTGCTGCCCAAGTGGAGCCGTACAAAACCAGAAGGTCAGGATGTCCCTGCACCTCGTTCGGGTCAAGATGAACCACTACACAGCCAGGAAAGCGTTCTTTCAGTTCTTTCGTCAATCCCTGTTTGAATTTGTTTTCAAGCATGATAAAAACCTCCAAAATAAAAAGAATAGTGCGTTTGAGACGCATTCTATTTCCTCCATAAAAGGGCATGTTTTTATCGCGTCAGTTTTTGCTAATTTTTGCAAGATTTTGCGAATTTTGGGCAAAAGAAAAGCCCCTGCGTTGTTAGCGCAGAGGCAATAAGATTTGCGGTATTCAAATCAGATGGAAAAAGTCGATCTCGTAGCCAGGAGCCCCAGCGAGAAATACTCGCGTTCCGTCATCATCTTCCATGTACTTATACTCGCCAAAATCTTCGTCCGGTTCCAGTGAGCATGACATGTAAGTGTCCGGGTCAAGCCTGCGAGCAACATCTTCGGACTCCAAATGGCATCCGCATTTAGGACAGTCCCATTCGTCCGAACGAGTCTCCAGCATGTGTTCTCCACAACAGCAGATTGGGGCTTTTGTATGAACCTCTGCAAAGCGGTTTGCAAAGCATTCGACTGTGTTACCGTAGCGGTCAGTCGTGATCCAGTGTTCGATTCCATAGTCTTTCATAGTCCACACCTCATATTTTTACTAAAAGGCTTACGTCCGTACAATGTATTTTTATAGTACACCATCAGGCATTGCGATTCAAGATAAAAATATCATGGCTGCGAGAAGAATGCCAGGCTAAAATTTCGCTGTGGCCAAAAACCCGTTTTTTATTCTTAATTAC